>NZ_JBITLH010000013.1:0-165698 GCF_044465125.1 Micromonospora sp. NPDC049836 | reverse complement strand
CTACGTAGGCCTGTCCACCGGCACCACCTTCACCGCCGGCACCAAATGGCACGACTACTTCGGCCTACCCGGCGAAACCACCCTCTGACCCCTCAGCAGCGTCGCCCCGGCGGCGACGACCGAGGCTGCCCTGACCCCCCGCCCGCGACGACGTCGCACCAGGACAACCATCATCGCCAGGAGGAACCATGCACCAGGATCGGATCGTCTGCCGTCCGGTGAGCCGTCGCCGGCTCCTGACCGGCGCCGCGGGAGTCGCCGCGGCCGGGGCGTTCGCCGGCGCCCTCACCGCGCCGTCGGCGGCCAGCGCCGCCGGCGACGGGTACGGGCTGCGCATCGTGGACCGCAACGAAAACGGCGGGCGCCTGCAGTACTACCGCTTCGCCACCAACGCGATCGCCTGGAACCCGGGGGTCAACGTCCTGCTGCCCGACGGCTACCACACCAGCGGCAGGCGCTATCCGGTGCTGTACCTGCTGCACGGCGGCAACGCCGACTTCCGCACCTTCCACCTGCAGGACAACATCATCGACCTCACCGCCGGTCGGGAGATCATCGTGGTGATGCCGGACGCCGCCACCGGCTGGTACTGCAACCCGGTCAGCAGCAACACCGGCCCCCGCAACTGGGAGACCTTCCACATCGCGCAGCTGCTGCCCTGGATCGACGCCAACTTCCGCACCTTCGCCGAGTACGACGGCCGGGCCGTGGCCGGCTTCTCGATGGGCGGCTTCGGCGCCCTCAAGTACGCGGCGAAGTACTACGGCCACTTCTGCTCGGTGAGCTCCCACTCGGGGCCGGCCAGCCTGCGCCGCGACTTCGGCCTCGTGGTGCACTGGGCCAACGCCAGCTCGGCCGCGATGGATCTCGGCGGCGGCACGGTCTACGGCGCGCCGCTGTGGGACGAGGCGCGGGTGAGCGCCGACAACCCGGTGCAGCGCATCGGCAGCTACCGCAACAAGCGGATCTTCCTGGCCGCCGGCACCTCCCCCGATCCGGTCAACTGGTTCGACACCGTCAACGAGACGCAGGTCCTGGCCGGCCAGCGCGAATTCCGCGCGGCGCTCGCCCAGGCCGGCATCCCGCACGAGTGGCGAGAGGTTCCCGGCGGGCACTACTTCCGCCACGAACTGTTCGTCCAGGACCTCGGCGGCATGCTCGGCCGGCTGCGCCGGGCGGGTTGACCGCTGCGGGCCGGCCCACTCCGCGCGCGGGGAAGCGGGCCGGCTCGCTCCACCCGCTACGAGACGGGCCGGCCCGCTCCGCACGGTGCGGAGCGGGCCGGCTTTCGGTCAGGCGAAGCCGAACACGAGCGGGAAGACGAGCACGACCGCCCAGACCCAGGCGGCGTAGACCACCACGTACCGGGTCTGCCAGCGGTCCAGCGCGGCGAACGGTCGGCGGCCGCGCACGAAGCCGAGGAACAGCCACGCCGACCAGGCCAGGTTGGCGAGCAGGACGAGGTTCTCGCCCAGGGCCGCCGCCTTGTTGGGGGTCACGCCCCACTCGGTGATCCGGCCGGCGATCGCCACCAGCACCATGACGTCGATGATCAGGGCGCTGACCACGAGCGCGAGTTGCAGCCGGTCGAACAGGCCCGGCCGGGCGCCGGGCGTGCGGGCGGAGATGGCGTACAGCAGCAGGCCCAGCACGACGACGAGCAGCAGGTCGAAGAGGATCAGCACGTCGCGTTCGACGTCGATGCCGCTGGTGGTCCAGACGACCGCGACCAGGAAGGCCAGCAGGGCGGCCGTGAACAGCGGCGTGAAGACGCGGGTCAGCACCGGCGCCATGTTCTCGATGACGCTCTGCTTGGCCTCGACGAGCCACGCCGACACGACGACCGCGGCCACCGCGCCGCAGGGCAGCAGCCACGACTGGATGAAACCCTCGGCGTCCAGGCCGATGGCCTGGAAGGTGCCGGCCGTGAAGGCGGTGAGCACGCCGCCGCCCAGCCCGAGGAGGGCGAAGTAGATCAGCCACTCCCCGGTGAACCGGATGAAGTCCATCCGCCGCCGGTCGGAGCGCCAGTCACCGCCCGCGTACGCGACGCCGACCACCAGCCACAACGCCAGCGGGAGGTGGATGGCGGTGAGCACGACGCTCTGCGAGTCGTCGACCAGCGGGTACGCGTTGGCGGCGAGCGCGCCGAGGGCGAAGAGCGCGGCCAGCACCGCGATGACCCTCGGCCGGATCCGGCGTTGCCAGGCGAAGTACCCGGCCAGCGCCGGCAGCGCGAAGAGGCTCGCGTTGCGCGCGTAGAAGCCGGCGTCGTCGGTCAGGTCGAGCCCGAACACGGCCGGTGCCTTGACGGCGAGCGCCGCGACGGCCGCACAGAGCACCATGACGTACAGCTCGCGCCGGGACCGGGCGGCGGCCGGCGCGTCCGGCTCGCCGGGCAGCACGAGCTGCTTCCACAACCGTTCGGAGTGCTCGCGGGCGAATTCCCGCGACAGCTCGTCGAGGCTGCCCATCCGCTTGACCGCGATGAGGAACGCCTCGTCGTCGCGCAGGCCACCCTCGGTGAGCTCGCCGATCCGGCTGCGGAGGTGGTCCTCCAGCTCGTCGGCGTCGGTGTGGTGCAGTTCCCGGCGGCGGTGCACGTACGCCCGCCACTCGGCGATCTGGCCCTCCAGGTCGTACTCGCGGTCGACGGTCATCGCCCCGCCTCCCAGGCCGGCGCCGGGATCGGCCCGAGGGCCTGGGTCGTGCTCCAGATGCTGCGCAGGGCGTCGACGACGGTGGCCCACTGGCGGCGCTGCTCGGCGAGCTCGGCCCGGCCCTGCTCGGTGATCCGGTAGTACTTGCGGCGGCGCCCGCCGGGTGGTGCCTGCCACGCCGACTCGACGTGGCCGAGGCGTTCCAGCCGGTGCAGCAGCGGATAGAGCAGGCCGTCGGTCCACTCCAGCTGCCCGCCGGAGAGCTCGTTGACCTGCTTGAGGATCGCGTAGCCGTAGCTCTCGCCCTCGGCCAGGATGCCCAGCACGAGCGGCGTCGCCGAGGCGGCGACCAGGTCCTTGGTGATGTACATCCGCACCCCCACCCAACCCTAGAGCTGCAATGCATAGTAGCTCTAGGTATTGCGGTCGCGCTACCACTGCCGCGGACCGGCCACGAGGCACCACGGGACGGATCTCCCCGCCGCGGCGTCGAGCAGCCGGGCAGGAGGCGGTCGAGGAGGTACCCGGTCACGCCGCGCTGGCGGGCTCCGATCGGGGCGTACCGGCCGGGCCGGCTCCGGCGGCGAGGCGCTGCTCGTGCACGCGCAGCGCCACCGTCGTGGCGTCCAGCAGCGGCGTGGGCACGCCGAGCGCGCGGGCCCGCGCGGTGAGGTCGCCGAAGATCTGCTCGGCCTCGGTCGGCTGCCCGGCGGCCAGGTCCCGGTAGAGCGAGGCGGTGTCGGCCGAGCCGGGCCGGGTCACGAAGGCCCGGACCTGCCCGAGGACCGGCTCCGGCACCGGATGGCCGGCCGCCGCCGCGACGGCCGCGGCCTCGGCCGCGATCCGCGGGCCCAGGTCGTCGCCGCCGGGCACCGCCACGGCGTCGCCCACCGTGCCGCGCACCAGGGTGTTGAGCGCGCCGAGGGTGCTGATGAAGACCCACTTGTGCCACATGGCCCGCAGGATGTCCGGCGCGACGGCGAGGTCGAAGCCCGCTCCGGAGAGCGCCTCGGCGACCCGCTCGACCCGCGCCGACGCGCCGCCCCGCTGCTCGCCGATGACGATGTCGGCCAGGGCGCCCAGCCGGACGATGTCGCCCTCGGCGTTGAGCGTGGTGAGGACCCGGACCACGCCGCCGAGCACGGCGTCCGCGCCGAACCGCGCGTTCAGCGCGGCCAGGTGGGCCATGCCGTTCAGGAACGGCAGCACCGTGGTACCCGGCCCGACCGCGGCCGCGACGTCCTCGATCGCCGCCGGCAGCGTGGTGGCCTTCACCGAGACGAGGACGACGTCGTACGGCCCGTCGACCGTCGCGGCGGTGACCAGCCGGGGCGTGAGCACGGTGTCGTCGCCCAGCCCGGTGATCCGCAGCCCGCGCTCGCGCAGCACCTCGGCCCGCCCGGGCCGGACCAGGAAGGTGACGTCCCGGCCGGCCTGCTGGAGCCGGGCACCGAAGTAGCCTCCGGTCGCCCCCGCGCCGACGACAAGAATCCTCATGCGCCGCAACGTTACTAGCCGAGCCGGGGGCCGGACGGTGACCGGCGTGGTGGTGCCGGTCACCGCCGCGACCGGCCCGGCGCCTCGCCGACCGAACCGGATCCGGACGCCCCGGCCGCGATCGCGGGCGTCCTCAGTCGGCGGCGGGGATCACTGGTACATCAGGTGCAGCACCATCCCGGCCTCGGCGTGGGCGAGGTTGTGGCAGTGGTTGGCCCACATGCCGGGGTTGTCGGCCCGGAACGCCACCCGCCAGACCTCGCCGGGGCGTACGTCGAAGGAGTCCAGCCACAGCGGGCTGCCCGTGGCCGGCCGGCCGTCGCGGGACAGCACGAGGACGTGATGCCCGTGCAGGTGCCACGGGTGCACCACCAGCGACCGGTTCACGATGGTGAACGTGACGACATCGCCGGACCGGACGAGCTGCGGCGGGATGTCCGGATCGGCCGCGCCGTTGACGGTGTGCGCGTAGCGCGGCAGCAGCCCGTGCAGGTCCAGGCCACGGTCCAGGACGAGGGTGAACTTCCGGTCCACCCGCGACCACGGCGCCGGTGCGGCGGCGCCGTAGCGGAGCGGATCGAGCACCGGCCACCCGCCGGTCGCCACCGAGGTCGGCCCGGTCGCGTAGACCACCCGGCCGTCGACCTGGAGCGCCACCGGCGTGCCGGGCGCGGTGAACACCAGGTCGTAGCGGCCCCCGGCCGGGATCAGCACCGCCGTCTCCACCAGCGGGGTCGGGCCCCGCAGGTCGGTTCCGTCGATCGCGGCGACCTGGAACGCGGTCCCGGCCAGGGCGTACCGGTGCGTCGTGCTGTCCGTGTTGATCAGCCGCAGCCGCACGGGCGTCCCCGCCGCGACCGGCTCCGTCCGCGCCTCGGGCAGCGGCCGGCCGGCGAGCGTGTGCACCGGCACCGTGACGTCGACGCCGACCGCCGGCGCCGGACGCACCACCAGGACGCCGTAGAGGCCCATCCGTACGCCCACGTCGGACACCGAGTGCGTGTGGTACCAGTACGTCCCGGCCTGGTCGGCACGGAACCGGTAGACGAACTCCTGTCCCGGCAGCACCGCGGCCTGCGTCACGCCGGGCACCCCGTCCTGATCGTTCGGCACGTCGTACCCGTGCCAGTGCAGCGTGACGCCGCGCGCGATGTCCCGGTTGCGCAGCCGCACCTCCAGGACGTCGCCCACGGTGGCGCTCAACTCCGGCCCGGGCACCTGACCGTTGAACGCCCACGCCGCGACGTCCCGGCCAGCCGCGCGCACCGTCGCGGTCCCGGCCGTCAGGGTGACCCGCCTGGTCGGTTCGCCCACCGCCCGCCCATCCTGCGCGGCGAGCGCATGGGGTACGGCCGGCGCGCCGGCCGGGGTGGCCACCAGCCCGGCCCCGGTCACCAGCGCGGCGGCCGCCACCGCGACGGCGGTCCGGGACACCGTCGGGGACGGGCGCGCGTCCAGCAGCCGCCACGACACCGCGGTCGCCCCGACCACCGCGGCGACCGCGAGCAGCCCTGCGCCCGCCGACGCCGGGTAGCCGTGCAGGACCGTCACGAGCAGGGCGGCGCTCTCCGCGTACCCGGCGAACAGGAGCGGGACCGCGGCGGACCGGATGTCGCCGGGGCGCCGGACCAGCCGCGGCCCGGCGACCGCCACGGCCGCGAGCGACAGCGGACCGGCGACCAGCACCTTCTCCGCCGCGAACCACCAGCCCGCCCGGGCCAGCACGGTGACCGTGACCGCCCGGGCCAGCGTGCCGAGCAGCGCGCCGGCCGCCAGCCCGAGCGCGAGCCGGCGGCGCCGGGCGGCCGCCGCGGCCCCGCCGCCCAGCCACCCGGCGGCCGCGAGGACCGCGATCAGCAGGTCGGCGGCGATGAGCGAGGCGACACTCATGCCGGCTCCCCGGCCGGCACCGGCAATTCGGTGGCGTCGACCGGCGCGGGGCCGGCCAGCTTCCGCGCCGCCTGGAGCACGCGGACCACCACGTGCACCACGACGATGCCGTTGAGCGCGTGCAGCCCGGCGAAGGTCAGGCCGAGCGGGGTGCTGGCGCCCCCCGCGTCGGTGAACGCGTTCGCCAGCGCGGCGATGAGCCCCTGCAGGAGCACCAGGCCCAGCGGCAGGACGGCCAGACCGACCAGCCGGCCGGGCGCCTTCGCCAGCACCGCGAACAGGACGGTGAGCAGGGTGAGGGCGGGGATCACCGCCATCCCGGTGACGCTGTGCAGCGCGTACGCGCCGTCGCCCGCGGGTTTGGTGAACGCGCCCACGGCGGCGAAGACGAACTGCAGGACGAACACGACGAGCAGCACGCTGGTGACGATGACGAGAGCCTTGCGCATGACGACCTCCTAGTGACGGGCCGGGGACAGGGTCTGGGCGACGTGCTCGGTGGCCGTGATCGCCCCGAAGGCGACCAGCCGCACCAGATCGGCGTCGTCCGGATGGGACAGTCGCCACAGGGCGACGTCGCCCACCGTGACGGCGCTGGGGGCGAACGCCGCCAGCAGCGCGATCCGGGTCCCGACGCGGTCCGCGCCCGGCACGTCCCGGACCAGGTCGACGGCCCAGTCCGTGGGCCGGTCCGGGTGCCGGCCGTCCTCCCAGCGCACCGTCGCGGTGACGGTGCGCCGGGCCACGTCGCCCAGCAGGTCACCGCCGCGCAGGGCGGCGTCGCGCAACGCCGCGTACGCGACGCCGACCGGGCTCTGCCCGGCCCAGGCCGGTGGCGGCGGGGGGTCGGCGCCGAGCAGCGGGAGGCTGCCGCCGGGCGCCTTCGGCTCGCGGGCCGCCCGGGCGTAGAGCCGGCCCCCGAAGGAGCGCACCACCGGGGACCGTTGCAGGCCACCGGGGAGCAGATCCGGGTCGAGCAGCGCCGAGACGACCCGGTTGATGAAGTGGAAGGCGAGCACCGTGCCGGTGACCTCCGGGCCGTACGGGCTGGTCCACCCGGTGGCCCGCGGGGTGCGGCTGGCCTCGGCCCAGGTGACCAGCTCGGCGTGCTCCGGCTGGGGCGGGGTGCCGCCCCGGGCCATGACCTCGGCGAGCGCGTGCTCACCGAGGGCGTGCAGCAGCATCACGTGCGCGTCGACGCAGAACCGGCACCGGTTGGCCCGGGACACCGCCGAGGCGGTCAGTTCCCGGTCGACCCGGGGCGCGTCCCCGGCGAGCAGCGCCTCCCGCAGCAGCGACCAGGTCGCGGCCTGCACCTCGGGCACCGCCGAGAGGGCCTGGAAGGTGGGCACCGGCCCGAGGAACTCGTCGCGCAGCTGCCGGTAGACCGCCGCGGTGAGTCCACTCGCCGACCTGGCCGGCGCGGGGGTGAAGAAGCGGTATGTCATGGGCTCGATGCTTGTCTCGGCGGGCCGGGAAAACGTCGTGCCGCCGCAGGCACTTGCCCGGTTGCCGGTACCACGGTCGCGGTACGCCACAGCTACCGCGGGCGCGGGATGCCCGGACCGGACCGCCCGTTCTACAGTCCGGTCATGCGCCGCGACCTGCCGTACGCCCTCACCGGCCTCGCCCTCGGCGTCCTGCTGCTCGGCAACGCCGCGCTCAGCCCGGACGCCGCCACACCGGGGCCGGCCGACGTCGCCCTGGTCCTGCTCATGGTGGCGGGCCTGGCGGCGTGCCGCCGGTTCCCGGTGCTGGCGCTGGCCGTGGTGACCGCCACCATGCTGCTGGTCCACCTGCGGGTGCACGCCGGGGCGACCGCCGCGTTCCCGGTCCTCGGCGCGGTCTACCTCGCCGCCTGGCGGGGGCACCGGTGGGCCGCCGTGCTGGCCAGCGTCGGCTTCCTCGCCGGTTTCCTGGCCCGCGACGTGTCGGTCGCGCCGATCGGCCAGGCCGGCCAGCAGATGGCCGAGCGGACCGCCCTGCTGCTGGGCTGGTTCGTGGCCGCCAACGTCGCCGGCCTGGTCGCGGGGCAGCGCCGGGCGTACCTGGAGCAGGTCGAGCAGCGGGCGGTCGAGGCCGAACGCACCCGCGAGGAGATGGCGTTGCGCCGCGCCGGGGAGGAACGGCTGCGCATCGCGCGGGACCTGCACGACTCGCTGACCCACAGCATCTCGCTGATCAAGGTGCAGGCCGGGATCGCCGTGCACCTGGCCCGCAAGCACGGCGAGGAGCCGTCGGCCGCGCTGCTGGCGATCCAGGAGGCCAGCTCCGCGGCGATGCGGGAGCTGCGGGCCACCCTGGACGTGCTGCGCTCCCCCGCTGACGCCGACGGGGTGGGGCTGGACCGGGTGGCGGAACTCGCCGAGCGGACCCGGTCCGCCGGCGTACCGGTGCAGGTGACCGTGACCGGCCAGCCCCGCGGCCTGCCCAGCGCGGTCGACCAGGCCGGTTACCGGGTCGTCCAGGAGGCGCTGACCAACGTGGCCCGGCACGCCGGCGCCGCCACCGCGCAGATCCACCTCGCGTACGCCCCGGCGCAGCTGACCGTCTCGGTCACCGACGACGGCCAGGCCTCGCCGGTCCGGCCGGTGACCCCCGGCGTGGGCCTGAACGGCATGCGGGAACGGGTCACCGGAGCCGGCGGCACGTTGCACGCCGCCGCCCGCGACGACGGCGGCTTCGCGGTCCGGGCCACGTTCCCGCTGGACGGCCCGGCATGACCGACCGCGCGCCGGAGGCGCCCGCCGGGCGGCCGGTCCGGGTGCTGCTCGCCGACGACCAGGCGCTGATGCGGGCCGGCTTCCGGGCGCTGCTCGACGCCGAGGACGACCTGCTGGTGGTCGGCGAGGCCGCCGACGGCGCGTCGGCCGTCCAGCTGTCCCGGCGGCTCCGGCCGGACGTGGTGCTGATGGACGTGCAGATGCCGGGGCTCGACGGCATCGAGGCCACCCGGCGGATCGCCGCCGACCCCGACCTCGCCACGGTCCGCGTGCTCATCCTCACCAACTACGGGCTCGACTCCTACGTGTTCGCCGCGTTGCGGGCGGGCGCCAGCGGCTTCCTGCTCAAGGACGCCGACCCCGCCGACCTGTTGCAGGCGGTGGCCGTGGTGGCGCGCGGCGACGCGCTGCTCGCCCCGGCGGTCACCCGCACCCTGATCAGCGAGTTCGTCACCGGCCCGCCGCCGGGCGACCCGGCCGCCGGGCGCGAGGTGCTGACCGCCCGGGAACAGGAGATCGTCGAGCTGGTCGCCCGGGGGCTGACCAACGACGACATCGCCGAACGCATGGTGATCAGCCCGTTGACCGCCAAGACCCACGTGAACCGGGCCATGACGAAGCTGCACTGCCGCGACCGGGCCCAGCTGGTCGTCTGGGCGTACGAGTCGGGACTGATCACGCCCCGCCGGCGGTGACGGCGGGCCGGGGCCCGGTTGGCGGCGGCGCACCGGCGGTCGCGGTAGGTTCCCCAGTCATGGCCACCACCGCCGCCGACGTCCGGCGCGACCTCGCCGGCCTCGCCGACCCGGGGCGGGCGGCGGCGACCAGCCGGTTCCTCCAGATGACCCCCGGCGGGTACGGCGAGGGCGACCGGGCCATCGGCGTCACCGTGCCGGACCAGCGTCGGGTGGCCGCCCGGTACTGGCGGGACCTCACCCTGGCCGACACGACGGAACTGCTCACCAGCGACGTGCACGAGGAGCGGCTGACCTCGCTCCTCATCCTGGTACGGAAGTTCGCCAAGGGCGACGAGGCGGAACGGGGCCGGATCTTCCGGATCGTGCTGGCCAACACCGGGCACATCAACAACTGGGACCTGGTCGACTCGTCCGCCCCGTACCTCGTCGGGCCCTGGCTGCTCGACAAGGACCGCGGCGTGCTGGACCGGCTGGCCGGGTCGGACCTGGTGTGGGACCGGCGGATCGCCGTCATGGCGACGTTCGCCTTCATCCGGGCCGGCGACTTCGGGTGGACCTTCCGGCTCGCCGACCGGCTGCTGCGCGACCCGCACGACCTGGTGCACAAGGCGGTGGGCTGGATGCTGCGCGAGGTGGGCAACCGGGACCGGGCCGCGGCGGAGGAGTTCCTGGCCGGCCGCTACCGGGACATGCCGCGGGTGATGCTCCGGTACGCGATCGAGAAGTTCGAACCGGAACGACGCCGGGCGTACCTGTCCGGCGCGGTCCGGTCAACCGCGCGGCGCGGGCTGCCGGCGCGCGTTGCGGGCGAGGCGGCCGAGGCCGCGGACGCCGGCGTACAGCAACCAGCCCAGCCAGGCCGCCAGGCCCAGGCAGGTGACGAGGAACGCGGGCACGGCGACGACGTCCGGTAGCGGGCCGGACGGCAGGACCGCGCTCAGCGCGATGGCGGCCAGCTCCACCAGCGCGGCCAGGGTCAGCGGGACGAGCAGCAGCCCGAGCGCGGCGTTCTGCCGGCCGGGACGCCGGATGAGCCGACGCCGCGACCAGGCCCCGAAGCCGAGGAACCCGGCCAGCGCCACCGTGCCGACGGCCGCCCGGACCGGCCACGACGCCGGCGGATCGAGGCTCAGCACCAGCGGCAGCACCGTGAACACCGCCCCTGACCGGGCCAGCCGCATCGCCCACCGGCCCGCGTACGACGCCGCGCGCTGCTCGGCGAGCAGGTCGCTGGCCGGCGGCTGGGCGAACGCGGCGCCCGCCTTCGCGGCGGCCGGCGGGGAGCCGCCGGGGCCGGCGGCGGGATCGGGTGCGGGCGGCGGCGGGCCGGCGACCCGGCGGTCCACGATGAACGCCACGGCCCCGCCGACCAGCAGCGCCAGGAAGTGCGCCGCCATCATGACCAGCATGACGGCCGACGGCGGCCGGTCCGGATCCTGACCCAGCGCGGTGCCGAACAGCCCGGCCGCGGTGAGCGCGCACAGCGCGAGCCCGAACAGCCGGGCGCGGGCCCGGACGTCCGTGCGGAGCAGGTGCCCGGCGTAGACCCGCGCGCCCGGGGAGAGGGCCCGCCAGGTCCGGGCGGCCCACCCCGACCACAGCAGGGGCGGCAGCGCGGCCAGCGCCCACACCCACGGCAGCATGGCGAACATGCCGATGAAGCCGCCGACCCAGACCGACATCAGCGCCCAACCACCGAGACCGCCGATGACCAGCCGGTCCAGTTCGGCGCGGGCGGCCGGGTTGGTCGGCTCGGCGGCCAGCACCGCGCTGAGATGCCCGGCGGCGGACGCCAGCCGCCCCCGGGTCGCCGCGACCCGACCGAGCCCGGTGAGCGCCGCCGTGTGCGCCGGGTCGAGCGCCAGCGCCCGGCGGAACGACCGGTTGGCGGACCGGTGCCAGCCGATCGTCTGGAACATCAACCCCCGGATGTGGTGCGGGCCGGCCGAGTCCGGGGCCAGCGCCACCGCGTGCTTGATCAGCCGGAAGGCCTGGCGGGGCTGCCCGAGATTGAACGAGGCGAGCGCCAGCGCCGCGTACCCGCGCCAGTCGTCGGGGGCGAGGCGGACGGTCTCCGCCGCGCCGGCCCGGGCCGCCGTCGGGTCGTCCACACCGAGCTGGGCGAACGCGAGTAGCAGGTGACCCTCGGGATGTGCCGGGGCGACCGCCACGGCCCGCGCCGCCGCCTCCCGCATCGCGGCGAACTCGTCCTCCGCCTGGTACGCGCGGGCCAGCACGCACAGCGCCTCGACGTTGTCCGGATCGCCGGCCAGCACCGCCGTGATCTCCTGCCGGGCGGCCTCGATCCGGCCGACCTCCAGCAGGTTGCCGGCCCGGGCCACCCCGGCGTCGGACACCGTCTGCCTCGTCATCGGCTCACCCTACGGCCGCGAGGCGCCACGGGTACGCCCCGAGGCTGCCGCGTCGTTGGCGGACCTGCTCGACGCGGCGAGCCTCGGGCCATCGCGCAACAGAGATCGACAGCCTTCAACGGGTCGGGTACCGTTCGGCAGTAGACGGTGAGCGATGAGTCGATCGCCGGTCACACGGGGAAGCGGGGGAAATTTGTGATGCGAGCCAGGTTCCTCAAGCAACTCGCCGCGGTCGCCGCCCTGGTCGTGGCGAGCACGACCACCGCCTCCGCGGGGGCGGCACACGCGGACGGGGCGAGTCCGACCGGCAGCGCGTCGACGGCGACAAGCGTCTCGACGCTGGCCCCCGACCACTCGCGACGGCAGCCACCACCTGGCGCGGTGCCCGCCGACGGGGAGGTGAAGGTCGCCCCCGGCAGTGTCTACTCCGTTCAGGCCGCCTGGGATTGCGTCTCCGGTTATCCCTGCCTCTACGACGGTGACAACGGCACCGGCGAGTGGTATCCGCTGAGCTGCGGATTCCACGACCTGGGCAGGATGTATCGCTGGGACGGAAGCACCTACAACGACTGGGCCAATTCGGCCCGGACGTACGGCAACAGCATCACGGTGTACAACTGGGACGGCTGGAACGAGTGGAACAACTGGGGGACTGTGCCCGCGTGGAGTTACTGGAACTTCCAGTTGAAGAACCAGATCGACGGCGTCAACGTGAACTGCGCCTCGACCCCTCCCCCTTTCTAGCTCCGCCCGATGGCCTCGCCGCCGTGCCTTCCGGCCAGTGGTGGAAGTCGTCCTGGCCGGAAGGCACGGCGGCCCAGCCGTGGTGGGTGCGGGTCGGGCCCGGCGCTGCCCGGAGCGGCGTCGGTGATCAGGCGAGGTCGGGCGCCGGGATCTCCCGCAGGTGGCCGCCGTCGAGGCGCAGCCACCGCCGCACGCCGATCTCGATGAGGAACCGTTCGTCGTGGCTGACCACCACGAACGCGCCCCGGTACGCGGTGAGGGCGCTGGCCAGTTGGCCCACGCTGACCAGGTCGAGGTTGTTGGTGGGCTCGTCGAGCAGCAGCAGGTGCGGCGCCGGCTGGGCGTAGAGGACGCAGGCGAGGGTGGCGCGCAGCCGTTCGCCGCCGGAGAGCACCCCGGCCGGAAGCTGGGCCCGGGCGCCGCGGAACAGGAACCGGGCGAGCAGGTTCATCCGTTCGGCCTGCGGCCGGTCGGGGGCGTACGCGGCGAAGTTGTCCGCGACGCTGCGGTCGAGGTCCAGCAGGTCGAGGCGTTGCGACAGGTAGGCGACCCGGCCGTCGGCGCGGTGCACCCGCCCGGCGTCCGGCTCGAGTTCCCCCTGCAACAGGCGCAGCAGCGTGGACTTGCCGGCGCCGTTGGGGCCGGTCAGCGCGATCCGCTCGGGTCCCCGGATGCTCAGGTCGACGCCGTCGCCGGCGAAGACCTCCCGGTCACCGTGCCGCACCCGCAGGTGCTCGGCGGCGACCACGGTGCGGCCGGCGGGCACCGCCGTGTCCGGCAGGTCCAGGGTCAGGGTCTGGTCGTCGCGGAGCGTACGGCTGGCCTCGTCGAGCCGGGTCTGGGCCTCGCTGACCCGGTTGGCGTGCGCCTGCTGCGCCCGGCCGGCCGACTCCTGGGCGCTGCGCTTGAGCCCACCGGCGACGATGCGGGCCAGGCCGGCGTTGCCGAGGTTGCGGGCGGCGTTGCCGGCGCGGCGCTCGGCCCGCTCCCGGGCCTGCTGCATCTCCCGCTTCTCCCGCTTCACCTCCTGCTCGGCGCTGCGCACGCCACGCTCCGCCGCCTCGCGCGCCACCCGCGCCGCCTCCTCGTAGGCGGTGAAGTTCCCGCCGAACAGGCGCAGCTCACCGCGGGAGAGTTCGGCGATGCGGTCCATCCGGTCCAGCAGGACCCGGTCGTGGCTGACCACCAGCAGGCAGCCCGACCAGTTCTCCAGCACCTCGTACAGCCGGTGCCGCGCGTCGAGGTCGAGGTTGTTGGTCGGCTCGTCGAGCAGCAGCACGTCCGGGCGGCGGAGCAGTTGCACCGCCAGGCCGAGGGAGACCACCTGCCCGCCGCTGAGCGTGTGCAGGCGCCGCTCCAACGCCACGTCACCGAGGCCGAGCCGGTCAAGCTCGGCGCGGCTGCGTTCCTCCACGTCCCAGTCGTCCCCGACGGCGGTGAAGTGTTCCTCCGCCGCGTCGCCCGCCTCGATGGCGCGCAGCGCCGCGAGGGCCGCATCGATCCCGAGCACCTGCGCGACGGTCAGCTCACCGGCGAGGGGCAGGTTCTGCGGCAGGTAGCCGAGGACGCCCTCGACGGTCACGCCACCCCCGGTGGGGGCGAGTTCGCCCGCGATCAGCCGGAGCAGGGTCGTCTTGCCCGCGCCGTTGGGCGCGACGAGTCCGGTGCGGCCGGGCGGCACCGTGAAGGACAGCTCCTGGAAGACCGGCGTGTCGTCCGGCCAGGAAAAGGACAGGTTCGTACAGACGATGCAGACATCAGACATCGGGAGACACCCTCGACAGGAGAACCGGGGTACGCGGAAGACGCCCCGGTGAGGCAGACAGGTCCAGAACCGGACGGGCCGCCGTCGGCGCAGGCCGGCGTGCGGCCGGGGCCGCTCACCCCGAGATGTCGTCGTCCCCCGTCACCATGATCCGCTCCCTCGTCAGGCTCAGCGCGATCTCCGGTGCCAGCCTAACAACTTCCCGGCGGCGGCGGCCCGCACGGCTGACGGTCGCCGCCCGGCCGGCTGTTTCCGCTGGCGACGGCGGCTCGACGGCGGGGCGGCCGCGGGGTCGTGCGGCGGTGCCGGGAGCGCGTACCCTCGCCGCGTGATCGGCACGAGGGTGCGCAAGGCGCTGGCGGCGCTGACGGCGGTGGTGGCCGGCGTCGGGCTGACCGGGTGTGGCACCGATGCGGCCGACCCGGGGCCGGTCTGGCACGGGGGCACGCCAGCGCCCGCCGGCACCGTGACGGCGACGCCGGGCGCGGCGGCCGAGGTACGGCTGACCTTCGCGGGCGACGTCCACTTCACCGGCCGTACCCGGCGCCTGCTCGACGATCCGGAGACGGCGTTCGGGTCGATCGCCTCGGCGCTGCGGGACGCCGACCTCACGCTGGTCAACCTGGAGACGGCGGTGACCGACCGGGGCACCCCCGAGCCGAAGACATACCACTTCCGGGCGCCGAAGACCGCCTTCGCGGCGCTGCGCGCGGCCGGGGTCGACGCGGTGTCGATCGCCAACAACCACATCCTCGACTACGGCCGGCAGGGACTCTCGGACACCCTGGACGCCGCCGCGGAAGCCGACTACCCGGTGTTCGGCGCGGGCCGCGACGCCGACGCGGCGTACGCGCCCTGGCTGACCACCGTGCGCGGGCTGCGGATCGCGGTGCTCGGCATGTCGCAGGTGCACGACCTGGCCGGGTCGTGGCGGGCGACGGACACCCGGTCGGGGGTGGCCATGGCGTTCGATCCGGCCCGGGCCACCGCCGCGGTGCGCGCGGCCCGGAAGCAGGCCGACCTGGTCATCGTCTTCATGCACTGGGGCATCGAGGGCAACTCGTGCCCGAGCGCGGAGATGAAGACGTTCGCCGGGACACTGTCCGGGTCCGGTGCCGACATCGTGGTCGGCACGCACGCGCACACGCTGCTCGCCGACGGCTGGCTGGGCCCCACCTACGTGCACTACGGGCTGGGCAACTTCCTCTGGTACGGCACCTCGCACAGCACCGACTCCGGGGTGTTGAACCTGGTGGTCCGCGGCCGGACCGTCGTGCACAGTCAGTTCGTCCCGGCGACGGTCTCCGGCACTGGCCAGCCGGTGCCGGCCACCGGGGCCGGCCGGCAGCGCATCCTCGACAAGCTCGCCACCGCGCAGCGCTGCACCGGCCTGGCGGCGCGGCGCGCCGGCTGAGGCGCGCCCGTCAGACGAGCCGCCGGATGCGGACCTTGGGGCACTCGTTGCGCAGGTGGCCCTGCTTGTGCTGGCGGACCTGCTCGTCCCAGACCTCCTGGTCGTAGTCCGGGTCGGGTGGGATCCACCGGTGGGAGCCATCGCTGTAATGGAACTTCTCGTCGCCGGAGCGCAGCATGCTCATCGCAGCCAGCCGAGGAAGCGTCGGTGCAGCGCCCCCGCCGGTAGCCAGGTCAGGTCTTCGGCGGCGCGCACCAGTTGGGCGCCCAGGTAGAGCGCCAGGGACAGCGGAGCGCCGTCGAACTCCGCGCGCAGCTCGCGCCGCCGGGTGCGGCAGGGCCACGGCGCGCCGCAGCCGCCGCAGCTCCAGATCGGCAGCACCGGGTCGTGCGTGCTCACGCGCGCTCCCCGCGCAGCGCCGCCGGCCGCGACCGCGCCTGCCGGCCGGTCGCCCGTGCCGCCCGCCCGCAGGGGTACGGCGTCAACCGCGCAAGGGCCGTCGCCGCTGTGCCCAGGTATTCGGGGTAGGAGATCCGACCCGTGGCGGGCGGCGTCGGCTTCATCCGGTCGGCCCGTTCAGCTCGCTCCGACCCCCGCCGAGAGCTTCGAACTCCGCAGTTGACTGCCATGCCAGCACCGTGCCGCTGAACCCGGTTCGGCAGCCATGTCGGCACGTCATGTCACGGTGACATGGCCCTCCTCGACCCGTTCCTGATCACGTCCTAGGCTCCCGACAGACACCTTCCGTAGTCATGCGGCGACGCCGGGGAGCTGGACGTGCTAGTTGACCCGCTTCGAATTCCTGTCGATGCCTGGTCCGACCGCGTCGTCTGCGAGGCGCTGCGCAGCCGGGACATCGGGGCGTTGTTCCGCAGGATCGGCCGGCTGACCGGCGCGAGCCAGACCCGGATCGGCGCTGCCGTCGGCCTGGAGCAGGGCTACGTCAGTCGCGTCGTGGCCGGCCGGAAGATCAGCTCGATCGAGGTGCTGGAGCGGGTGGCGACCGGGCTCGGCATGCCCGACGAGTCCCGAATGGCGCTGGGCCTCGCTCCCCTGCGAAGGCCGTGTCGGCACGACATGGCCGGCACCGCGGAGCAGCGGCAGGGTGACCCGGCGGCCGACCGATGCTGGCGCGACGACCTGCGCGCCGCCGTACGGCTCTGGGAAGGCGACGTGAACCGCAGAGACCTGATCCGCCAGACCGCATTCGCCTCGGCGAGTTACACCCTTCCGGCGCTGCGCTGGTTCACCGCACCCTCCGGGCCGCCGCTGAACGCGTCCGGCCGTCGCAGCGTCGGTCAGCCCGACATCGCGACCGTCCGGGAGATGTCCAAGACCTTCCGCCAACTCGACAACCAGTACGGCGGGGGGCATGCCCGTGATGCGGTGGCCCGCTATCTCCACGAGGAGGTCACCCCGCTGTTGACCGACGGCCGGTATGACACGGCGACGGGCCGCAGCCTGCTCAGCGCAACCGCCGAGCTGACCCAGCTCGCCGGATGGCAGGCGTACGACGTTGCGCAGCACGGCGTCGCTCAGCGTTACCTGACCCTGGCCCTGGACCTCGCCCGCGCCGCTGACGATGCCGGTCTGGGCGCGGAGATCCTGGCCGCGATGAGCCACCAGGCCACCTACCTCGGTCAAGCCGCGACCGGAATCGACCTCGCCCGGGCTGCCGGGCAGACCGCCAGACGCGCCGGGCTGGCCGTCCTGCTCGCCGAAGCGCACGTGATGGAAGCCCATGCGCACGCGACAGCCCGGGACGAGAAAGCCTGTGCCGCCGCCCTGCACCAGGCCGAACAAACCCTCGACAAGGCCGATCGCAGCGGCAACCCGCAATGGCTTGGCTACTTCGACGAGGCTTACCTGTCCGCGAAGTTCGCGCACTGCTTCCTGGCCCTCGGGAGGGCGTTGCCCGCTGAGCGCTTCGCCAGCCGGTCACTCAAGATGGACGAGCGTTACGTCCGCGGGAAGGCGTTCAACCTGGCACTGCTCGCTTCCGTGCAGGTCAGACGAGGGGAGCCGGAACGCGCCTGCGTCATCGGCACGGAAGCACTGACGCTCACCGCGCACCTTCGCTCGGCGCGAGCCGTCCGCTACGTACGCGACCTGCAGTCCCAGCTCGCGCCACACCGAACCCGGGCCGCCGTACGACAGTTCAGCACGCGAGTGAACGCCGTCCTGGGCAGCCGCCGATGACCGCTACAACTCGCCGCGTGCTTCCCGGGCCACCAACTCCAGCACCGCCATCACGGTGCCCGCGCCGACGATCTCACCGCCGCTCACCAGCGCACGCGCCTCGCCGAGCGGGATCCAGGCAACCTGCTCCGCCTCGTTGATGTCTGTGGGCGGCCCGATGTGCTCCGCGCTGCGGGAGAGGAACAGCAGGTTCTCCGCGTCGGCCGTGCCGACCCACGGCTGGAATGTCAGCAACGGTTCGAGGTCGCCCGGGCGCCAGCCGGTCTCCTCTTCGACTTCCCTGGCCGCGCACGCAACCGGTTCTTCCTGGTCGTCGACGTAGCCACCGGGTAGCTCCCAGACCCAGCGGTCGATCACGAAGCGGTGTCGTCGCATCAGCAGCAAGCGCCGCTGGTCGTCGAGCACGGCGACCATGGCCGAACGGGGGGCGCGGATCACGTACTGCTCGAACCGGACTCCGTCGGGCAGCTCCACCGAGGCGATGCTCAACCTGGCCCGCCGCGTGTCGTCCACCACCCGCTCGCGGTGGATCGTCCACCGGGTCAACTCCGCCATCGGGCCAGTATCGAGGTCGCCCGCTTGCGCACCAACCTCCCGGACCGTGCAGGGGTAGCCGGCCAGGGGCGACGCGGCGGCCGGGCGGCAGAGGTTCCGGGAAAAGTTCTTCTGGCATAGCGTCGGATCCGGCGCGTGTGGTTCGTAGCACGGGTGAGCGACGGCCGGAGCAGGCCGCCGGGACAAGGGAGTCATGGCATGACGCGGTACTTGATCTCGTTCAATGACGGCGCGATGGACCACATCCCCGCCGAGGAGATGCCCGACGTGGGCAAGGCCTCGCACGCGGTGGTCCAGGAGGCCGTGAACGCCGGCGTGTGGGTGTTCGGCGGCGGGCTGGAGCGGCAGCAGGCGAGCGTCGTGGCCACGGACGGCACGGTCACCGACGGCCCCTACCCGGAGACCAAGGAGGTCGTCGGCGGGTTCGTGGTCGTCGACGTGGCCACCCGCGAGGAGGCGCTGGTCTGGGCGGCCAAGATCGCCGCTGGTTGCCGCTGCGCGCAGGAGGTCCGCGAGCTGATGGACGACCCCGAGACGGACGCGATGCTGCGCGAGGCCGCCGGGCGGTGACCGCCCGGCCGCGGCCGGCAGGCGCGGAGCCGCACCCCGACCGCGGTACGCCGATGATCGGCGCCGTCGCGGTCGGGGTGGCCCGCTCCTACCCTGTGCTGCCGCCCGGCCTCACCTGAGGTGCCGGGCGAAGAACCGGTTCCCGGCGTCCCCCTCGAACTCGGGGACGCCGGTGTGCCCGCCCATGTTGGCGTGCAGCGTCTTCTCCCTGGAGCCGAAGGCGTCGAACAGGTCCAACGCCAGCTGCCGGTCGTTTCCCTCGTCGTCCCACTGCAACAGCACCTGCAACGGGATGGTGACCTGCCGGGCCTCCTCGAACATGGCGCGGGGCACATAGCTCCCGGCGAACAGCAGGGCGGCCGCGATGCGCGGCTCGACCACCGCGAGCCGCACCCCGATGGCGATCACCCCGCCCGAGTACCCGATCGGGCCGCGGATCTCGGGCAGTGCGAGCAGGGCGTCCAGGGCGGCCCGCCATTCCGGGACCGCCTGGTCGACCAGCGGGAGGACGAGCCGGTTGACGATCTCGTCGTCGACCGGCTGGCCGGCGGCCAGCGCCCGGCGCAGGTCGGCGCGGGCCTCCTCGGCGGCGGCGGAGCGCGGCCGGTCGCCGCTTCCGGGGAGTTCGATGGTGGCCGCGGCGAAGCCTGCCGCCACGCCGTGCCGGGCCCGGGCCACCAGCCGGGGATACATCCGGCGCAGTCCCCCGGGGTGGCCGAGCAGGATCAGCGGTGCCGGTGCGGATCCGGACGTCCACAGGATGCCGGGGATCTCGCCGAGCGTGAATTCGCGTTCGAGCACGCCGTCGTCGAGGCGCTGTTCAGCGGTGAAGTGCATGGTCGTACCTTTCGGGAGGGCTCGTGAACGGCGCTCCCGGACGACCTATCGCCCGACCGTGACCCCCGAGGGGAGCACCCACGTCGAAACGTCCACGGGTACCACCTCCTCGGTCTCTCGCACGGCCTGCGCGGACGTTAGCAGCGGCCCCGGCGCTCCGCCAACCGGGTTTCCGGGGCCCGGACCGGCGGGGACGGAGACCTGACGGTACGGCTGGCATGATGGCGGCCATGTCGGTGGAGACGCGGTGACCGCTACGTCAGCTTCCGCGGCGGTGCCCGGGCCCGGTTCGTTGGCGGTCTACCCCGGCACGTTCGATCCGTTCACCCCCGGGCACCGGGACCTGGTGGCCCGCGCCCGGGTGATGTTCGACCGGGTCGTCGTGCTGCTGGCGGTGAACGCCGACAAGCGGCCGACCGCCGAGGCCACGGCCCGGGCCGCCCGGGTACGCGCCGAACTGCCGGCAGCCTGGGGCAATGTCGAGGTCGACACCTGGGCCGGCCTGACCGCCGCCTACTGCGTGCAGCGGGGTGCCACGGTCATCGTCCGCGGCTTGCGCAGCGCCGCGGACCTTCGGCAGGAGCATCAGCTCGCGGGGATGAACGCGCACCTCGGGGTCCAGACCGTCTGGCTGCCGGCCCGTCCGCAGTTGGCCGCCACGTCGTCCACGGTCGCCCGCGCGTACCGCTCGGCGCAGGTGGGCGCCGCCCGTCCCTGACGCGGGGTCGCTCGACCGCCGCTCTGCCCGCAGCCCGGGTCAGGACGTCCGCACCATCGTTGCGGCGCGCTCGCGCGGCACGCTGGGCCCGCGGAGGACGAAGGCTGCGGCAGCGAGGCAGACCCCGGCCGCCGCGACGAGCGGCGTACGGCTGCCGAGGTGGACCGCCCCGGCGCCGAGCGGGATGGCGAGCGCGATGGGCCCGAACATCGCCGTGTTGGCCGTCCCGGAGACCCGCCCGAGCAGCTCCGCCGGGGTGTGTGTCTGCATCGCGGTGACCGCTGCGACCAGGGTCCAGGGCAGGCCGACGCCCGCCACCACCGAGGCGGCGAGGACGGCCGGCCACCACGGCAGGCACCGACCGAGGCAGCCGACGGCGAACAGGACCGTGCCGGCCATGCCGACCGCGGCCGCGCCCCACCGGCTGACGAATCGGCCGACCACCAGCCCGCCGGCGATGGAACCGGCGCCCTGCCCGCTGACCAGCACCCCGAGGAACGTTGCCGGCAGGTTCAGCTCGGACGTGACCATCGCGTAGAAGCCCGCGGTCGTGAAGCCGGACATCGCGATCGAGACGGCCGCGAGGATGACCGGGACCCGAATCGCCGGTTGCCCGAACAGGACGGCGAGCCCGGCGGGCAGGCCACGCTGCCGCCGCGTCGGCGGTTCCGGCGGGATGCGGGTCAGCCGCAGCGCCGCGTACAGGACGGCGACCAGCACCGGCATGACCGCGCTGAGCACCGCCACCGCATGCCCACCCTGCCAGGCGTAGAGGCCCGCGCCGGCCAGCGGCGCCACCAGTTTCATGCCCTCCTGGGCGCTGGACCGCCAGCCGTTGACGGCGCCGAGTTCCGCGGGGGAGAACGCGGACGGCAGCAGCGCGGTCTCACCGGCGTCGATCAACACGTAGCTGACGCCGTACGCGAACGAGACCGCGAAGATCAACCAAGCCTGACCGGGTCCCCGGACCGCGAACAGGGACAGCAGGGCGGCGGCCAGCGCGAGGTTCACGGCGATGATCACCGGTCGCCTCGGCGCCCGGTCGAGCACGCCGCCCAGCCACGGCCCGGCGAGGACCGGGGCGTACACGCAGAGCTGCGCGAGCGCGGCGAGGCTGCTGGAGTCGGTGAGGTCGAGGATCCAGATTCCGGATGCCAGCGACATGGCGCTGCTGCCGAGGCCGGACAGCAGCGAGATCGCCACGAACAGGCCGGCGTTGCGGCGCATGCGCCCTCCACGGTTGAGCCGATACGACTCACATCCTGGATTCTTGAGCCCTACGGGAGCAAGGTCGGCGCTGGACGTCAATCTGGTGTTGACATCGCGGCTTCCATCGCCCTGACGGCCGCCCGGACCGGCGCGGGCAACCGCGCGTCCGCCGCGCCGGTCAGGTCGTCGACGAGATGCCGCGCCAGCGCATACAGCGAGCCCGGCGCGGCATCGCCAGCGTGTTCGGCCGTCCTGCGCACCAGCGCCGCTCGCGGGAACCGGGTGTCCCACGCCCGGTCCGCGTCGATCCAGCGCCGCAGATCGGATACGGCCGCCCGCAACGCCGCGATGCGCGAGGAGAAGCGGAGATCAAGCTCCTGTCGGCGGGCCCGCTGGGCGGCGGCCAGCCGTTGCCGGCGTTGCTCGGCGGCCTGCCGGCTGCCCAGGCCCAGCACGGCCGCTATCTCCGCCCAGGTGGCACCGGCGTAGCGGGCGCGCTCGATGAGCTCCAGTTCCTGCTCGTCAAGGCGGATGCGGGCGTCGCCGAGCTCGGCCAGCCGAGCCAACTCCGGGATCATCTGTCAACGCTACGTTGACACACTCGCGAAGCGCTACCGGGCGGACACGGTGGTCGCCGGCGTGCTCAGGTCCGGACGTCGGCGGGGCTGCTCAGCTCGGCCAGCAGGGCGTCCACCGCGGGCCGTTGCGGCCTGCCGCCGAGGGCCCGGGTGACCGCGAAGATGCGTCGCTCGGTGACCGGCTCGACCAGCGGCGCCACGTGCACCCCGGGCGGCACGTGGCGCAGCGCCAGCGCCGGCACCAGCGCGGCGCCCAGCCCGGCCGCGACCAGGTCCAGCGTGAGCGCGAAGTCGACGGAACGGTGCCGGATGTCCGGCTCGAAGCCGGCGAGCCGGCAGGCGTGCAGAGTGGACCGCAGGCAGGGCGTCTGCTCGGCGCTGGCGATCCAGGGCACGTCACGCAGCTCGCTCAGCCGGCCGGTGCGCCGGCACCAGCCGACCGGGGTGATCAGGTGCATCGGGTCAGCGGTGATCGGGTGCCGGTCCAGGTCGTCGACCAGCGGCGCGGGCACGTGGTCGTACTCCTGGAGCACCACCACGTCGAGGGTGCCGGAGCGCAGGTCGAGGCGGCTCTGCTGATCTTCGGCCTCGATCACCCGCACGTCCAGCTCCGGGTGCTTCGCCCGCGCGCGGGCGGCGGCGGGGGCCACCAGTGCCCCGGCCGCGGACGCGAACGCGCCGATCCGCACCGTGCCGCTGACCCCGTGGCGGATGGCCGCGAGCCCGGCCACCGCCTGCTCCACCGCGCCCAGCACGGTCTTCGCGTGGCTGGCCAGCACCTCGCCGGCCGGGGTGAGCACGATGCCCCGCCCGGCCCGCTCGACCAGCTCGTGCCCGGCCTCCCGGGACAGCTGGACGAGCTGCTGGGAGACCGCCGACGGGGTCACGTGCAGCGCCGCGGCGGCGGCGGTGACGCTGCCGCGCAGCGCGACCTCGTGCAGCACCCGCAGCCGGCGAACGTCAAGATCCATGTAGCCATGCTACATCGACAATGAAGAACATTGAACTGGTCCTTAAGCGTACGGTCCGGCACCGTAACCGGTATGAAGGCATCACACCGGCTGCTCGCCGTGCTCGTCGCCGCCATCTGGGGCGTCAACTTCGTCGTCATCGAGGTGGGGCTGCGCGACCTGCCGCCGCTCGTGCTGACCGCGCTGCGCTTCGTCGCGGCGGCGGTGCCGCTGGTCTTCCTGGTGCCGCGCCCCAGCGCCCGGCTGCGCTACGTGCTCGGCTACGGGCTGGTGCTCGGCGTGCTGAAGTTCGGCGCGCTGTTCACCGCGCTCGCCGCCGGCATGTCCGCCGGCCTGGCCTCGCTGGTGCTACAGGCGCAGGCGCTGATGTCGGTGCTGCTGGCGGCGGCGGTGCTGGGCGAGCGGCCGGCGCGGGCGCAGCTGGTCGGCGTACTGGTCGGATCGGTCGGGATCGGCGTGCTGGCGGTGGACAGCGGCGGCCACGCCACGGTGATCGGGTTCGTGCTGACCCTCTTCGCGGCGGCCAGTTGGGCCGTGGCCAACCTGATCATGCGCGCCAGCGGCGAGACCCGACCGCTCTCGCTGCTGGTCTGGTCCAGCCTGGTACCGCCGCTGCCGCTGCTCGGCCTGGCCGGCGTGATCGACGGCCCGCAGTCGGTGCTGGCGGCGATCACCGGCCTGTCCTGGCGGGCGCTGCTCGCCGTGGCCTACGTCGCGTACGTGTCGACCCTCGTCGGCTTCGGGATCTGGAACCGGCTGATCGCCCGGTACTCGGTCACCCGGGTGGCGCCGTTCAGCCTGCTGGTGCCGGTCTTCGGGATCAGCGCGGCGTGGCTGCTGCTCGACGAGCGGGTCGGCCCGACGGAACTGGCCGCGGCCGCCATCGTCCTCGCCGGGCTGACGCTGGTGGTCCGGCGGTCCACCGCGGACCGCGACACCGTCACCGCGGCGAGCGAGAGCCGCGGACCCGGGTACGCCCCGGCCCCGACCGCCTGACCAGGCGCGGTCGAGCGACCGGCGCGGCGGTTACCGGTCCTTCGAGGGGCGCGGCGCCGGGAACCGTCACTCGTACCCCATGGCCGGGATGATCTCGCCGAGCGCCGCCTCGACGGACCTGCGGGTGTCGTCGTCGAACTGGTTGTCGCGGTTGCTCAGCCTGTGCGCCTGGAACGTGCCGACGGTGGCGAAGTCCTCGACGCCGAGCCGTTCGAACAGGGCGCGGCGCTGCGCGGGCCAGTCGGCGGCCAGGTCTTCCGCCTTCACCTCGACGTACCGCCGGCCGGTCAGGTCGGCCGTGCCCTTCCAGGTGAGCCACCGGTGGTAGATCGGGGTGAGGTAGGCGAGCGCACCGTCGACGGTGGGCGGCGCCCAGGGCTGGGCCAGGTGGGAGGCGAGCACCGCGACCGGGTGACGCGTGATGTGCACGATGGTCGCCTCCGGGACCAGCTCCCAGAGGAACTCCATGCACAGCAGGTTGAACGGGGTCTTCTCGCACCAGGTCGGCTTGCCCGCGTCGGCCGCCGCGCCGCCGAACAGGGTGTCGACCAGGCCCCGCAGGACGGCGAGCAGGTCGCCCCGGTCGCTGAAGTACCTGGGCACCACCCGCCGGCGGCTCGGCGGGGCGAACGGACCGGCCGGCCGGTCCGCGTTCCCGAAGCCCTCCGCCGGCGCGGGCTCGTCGAAGGTGTACGCGATCAACCGGGGCCAGAGCTGCTGCACCGCGTCCCGGTAGCGCCGCTCGCCGACCAGCTCGGGGACGGTCTTGCCGCGATCGTCGCGCCGGCCGGGCACCCGTACGGTGAGGAAGTCGCTGAGCCGGTGCAGGGCGTCCTCACCGACGGTGGGGTCGTACCGATGCGTGAGCGCGTCGGCCAGATCCCGCAGGCCACCCGGGTCGACGAGGAACCTGGTCTCCATGGGGATCCGGTGGATCAGCGGATGCTCGCCGATGATGTCGGCGATCCGTGACGTCCCGGACCGACCCGTACCCGCGACGAAAACCGGTGAGGGGAACGGCATGGCGAGCAGTCAACGTTCGATCCGACGCTGAGGCAAGCCAGTTATCCCCGGCACCCGCTGCTGCGGGCGGACGACCGCCCCCCGCGCCGGGTGCGGGCCGCGCCCGGCGACGGTGAACGCCGGCGGGCTGTCGCCCGGCGACGGCACCAGGGCCGGCACCGTCCGGCCCGTCGCCCTGCCCGGGTGGCCAGCACCACCCGGGCGGGACGGAAGGTCCCGACGAGCCCGGTCAGTCGGCGGCCAGGAACTCGACCTCGGACTGCTCCGGGGCCCGCTGCCAGGCCCAGACCTCGTCGATGTCACCCACGA
Organism: Micromonospora sp. NPDC049836; assembly: GCF_044465125.1. Lineage (NCBI taxonomy): Bacteria > Bacillati > Actinomycetota > Actinomycetes > Micromonosporales > Micromonosporaceae > Micromonospora > Micromonospora sp. NPDC049836. The sequence goes on along the minus strand of NZ_JBITLH010000013.1, from coordinate 139,970 downwards.
ACGGCGCGGCGGTGAGCGCCCGGCCGATCGTGAACGTGCCGGTGGCGTCCCACGTGCTGGTGTACGGCAACGTCACCACCTCGGTCCGGGCCGGATCGATGAAGCCCTCCGCGTCCTTGTAGTGCACGTAGAGCGTCATCGTTGCGGCCAGGCCGTCGTAGACCCCGGCCAGGTGCGCCCACTCGCCGACGGTGACCGGAGCGGTCGCGCAGGCCTTGGTGGCGGCCGAACCGGCGACGTCGGCGAGGAAGATGCTGAAGCAGTACCGGTTGACGGTGCCGGCCTGGTAGCCGAGTTCGAACATGCTCCGGTTGGCGCCGTGCTGGGCCACGGCCGTGCGGTGGCTGCTGACGTCGGTCACCCGCACCCAGGCCGCGACGGCGAAGCTGCGGCGCAGCGACGTCTCCGAGTTGACCCCGGTGGCCAGCACCGGACCCACCGTGCTGAGTCCGTTGCCGCCGGTGAACCGGGCCTCGGCGTAGCCCTCGGGGTAGGCGGGCGGCAGGTATCCGGTCGGCGTGAAGGACACCCCGTTGCCGGAGGAGAGCACCTGTTGCCCGGACGAGTGCTGGACTCCCCGCAGGCCGACGCGGTTCTGGACGCCGACCGTGGCGCTGCCACCGGTCTCCACCGCGTCACCGGCCGCGATGCCGGCGTAGGCGAAGACGATGGTGCCGTTCTCGCCGAGCTGCGCCTCGAAGCTGACCCGCTTGGTGCTGTCGCTGGCGAACCCCGCGTTGCGCCACTCCAGCACGAAGCTGCGGTTGGGGGCCGTGCCGGTCACCGCCGTACGGACGCTGGACTGGCTGTCCAGCACCAGGTTGTCCCAGAACGGGTAGAGCGCCGGGCCGCCGGCCGCGATGTTCGGCACCGCCGTGTTGGCCCCGGAGGACGCGAGCTCGGCGAACGAGGCCCGCCCGTTCGTGTCCACCCAGAGCTGCTGGTACGAGTCGCCGTAGTACCGCACCGGGAACGGCAGATCCACCTGCTGCACCGCGTCGTCACCGGTCAGGGCGAGGACTGTCGTGTCGGCCGGGACGAAGGTGCGGGCGCCGGCGCTCCTGGTGTACTCGGACTGGGTCGGTTCGGGCGCGTACCGGGTCTGGACCCAGCTGGCGGCGCTCGCGTCCAGGTGGTGCGGCTGGGTGATCAGGTCGGTGTCGTCGGTGCCGCTGCCGTCCAGCTTCCAGTGCCCGGCCTCCGGCTCGGGCGACGCGACCCGGAACTGCCAGGTCGAGGAGCTGGACATCCCGTTGGGCTTGACCGACTTGACGGTCAAGGTCCGCAGCAGGTCCTTCTTCGGCACGAACGTGAAGGTCAGGCCGCCGGTGTAGACCTCCTCCGGGATGCACGGCAGCCGGCAGGTCGGCGGGTCCGTGCTGGCGATGTTCACCGTCGTGTAGGGGCTGCCGTCCAGGGACCACATGAAGTACGACGTGTCGGAGGAGACCCGGACCTGTGCCCGGCCCGGAATGCCGATCCCTCCGTACGAGACCCCCGAGCCGTCGTCCTCCTGGTACACGCCGTTGGTGGTGGACTCGATCACCGGCGCGAGTGGCGCCGTCGTGTCGGTGAGGAAGTTCCGCCACCCCGTCCACGTCGAGTACGCGCCCTGCTCGTCCTTCGACCGGGCTCGCCACTTGTAGTAGCCGTTGCCCAACAGCGGCGTGACCCGCCACTTCGCGGGTTGCGACGGCTTGCTCGGCCCGGACGCGTAACCGGTCTTGACACCGGAGGCGACCAGCCCGCCGGTGGAGGTCTGCACCTCGAAGTAGACCGTCAGGACCGTCCCCGAGTCCGGGTCGGTGGCGAAGACGGACAGCTCCGGGTCCTTGCGGCCGACCACCGGGGTGGTGGTGCACCGGCTGGCGCAGTCGCTGATGGCCATGTCGGTGGGTGTGTTCGGGGTCCGGTTGTAGGTGGCCTGGAAGCTCACCGAGGAGGAGTGGAAGCGGGTCCACTCGTAGTGGTTCGACTCGCTGGTGGCACGCAGGCCGAAGGTGATGGTCGCCGCCTTCGCGGTGGCCTGCGTCTGCAGCTTGGTCTTGAGCGAGCCGGTGAACTCCCCCGGGTCGTCGGCCTTCGGGCAACTGTCCTCGTTGGCGGAGAAGGTCTCCGTGTCGACCCGCGACATCCAGTCACCGTCGGAGTCGTTGTACCAGGTGTACTTCGACGGCCAGTCCATCCGGGCGGTCTGCCACAGCTCGATGCTGGTGCCGGCGCAGTCCGCCGTGTGGTCCGCGGTGATGTGCATCGACGCCGAGAGGATCTGCGACGACGCCATCTCCGAGATGGTGAACTGCATGTGCGAGCGCCACACGTCCGAGGTCTGCCACTGCCGCCCGACCCGCATGTCGGAGTACTCGCCGTAGTAGGCGTGGTTCGGGTTGCTCTTCATGACGTTCGTCCAGTGCGTCGGGGACGGCTTGCTGAACGGCGGGTCGATGAAGACCGGATACACGGTGTCCGCCGCGGTCAGCATCGCCCGGTCCGGCGTGACGGTCAGACTGCCCGCCGCCACCGTCACCGGCATCTCCACCAGCCGGTGCGGCGTCGCCTCACCACCGTCGGAGGCGGCCCGCGCCTCGGCCCGGCGGGCGGCGTCGGCACCCGCCGGCCCGGCGATCGGCGCCGGCGAGTCCCACATGCTCGCCCCCGACGAGGCGAAGACCAGCCGTCCCTTGTCGTCGACCGCGTCGAGCCCGGCCCTGGTCCCCTGGCGCAGCCGCACGTCGCCGGAAACCCCGAACCGGACCGCCCGCAGCGCCGGGTTCTGCGCCGCCGCCCGCGACTTCACCACCAGCACCTGCCGGTAACCGGTGACCCCGGCCACCACCTGAAGGTCCACGCCGGGCAGCACCTCGGCGTACGTGGCCGTGTCCCCGGCCAGGCTCGGCGCGGGCAGCCGCCCCGGCCACGACAGCGACATCCGGGCGCCCGCCCGGCCGAAGGTCAGCAGCGGCCCGTCACCGCCGCCGGACAACCGCAGCGGTTCCACCACGACCGCCGGCGCCACCGCGCCGTCCGCGGTCCGCCGCAGGGTGGTGTCCACCGGCTTCCAGCCGGAGCCCGTACGGGCCCGCACCGCAGCCGGCGAGGCGACCGTCGTGAACGATCCGTCCGCGTTCGCGAACGTCTGGTTCGTCTCCGACCGCTCCGCGGCCACCTCCACCCGGCCGCCGCACGAGCGCGCCAGGCTCGCCGCCGCGGACGCTCCGGACGCCTCCGCGGCGCAGTCGACCCGGGCCGGCGCGGCAGCCGCCGGCTGGCCCGGCGCCAGCACCGAACCGAGTACGGAAAACGCGGTCGCCAGCGCGACCCGGCGTCTTGTCCGCCCTGTCCCGCTACCGGGAGAGGGCAGCTTGAACCAACCGCCTGTCATCACAACCCCTGTCATGAAGGTGAACGAATCGGTGAAGCGAAAAATCGATCAACAGCTGGGCAGGGCCGGCACACCGGGGGCACGCGGCTGCGCGCCCCCGACCTGCGGCCCGGCGCCGGTGGCCGGGCGGGAGAGCCTCCCCCACCCGGCCACCGGCGGTTACGCCGAGGGCCGCGGACCGGGCCGCAGCGCGTCCGCGTACCGGACCGCGACCACAGCGACCAGGAGCTGCCCGAGGAACTCGATCGCCAGATAGCCGATCCAGCCCACGAACAGGTACGGCAGCACCGCGACCGCGGTGATCAGCAGCAGGGTCAGCACCGTGAAAGCCAGCCCGGTTCCGGCGGCCCGGCCCACCCCTGCCAGCACGGCCAGCAGCAGCGCGGTGGGCACCAGGGCGAGGAAGACCTCCAGGCCGAGGGCGAGGAGGGTCCCTCCCGGTTGGCTGGAGCTGAGGTACGCCTCCGGTCCCACGATGCTCAGCAGCAGCACGAACTTGACCGGTACGACCAGGGCCGCCACCAGGCAGGTGCGGCCCCACCACCAGGCCGCGCCGCGATGCTGACCCTCGGTCACTTCAGCACTCCGGCTCCGGGCAGGCTGGTGTTCCAGGTCATGTTCCGATCCGAGGCCATCGGGTGCGACCGCAGACCGTACAGACCGCCCGTCGGCGTCCTGTCCTGGGCCAGGTACCGCTGGTTGCCGTTGTTCTCGTACTGCACCACCTGGAACGACGGGTAGTTGTCGCCCTGGAGGCTGACCTTGACCCCGCGGTACGTCCCCGGGTTCCACTCGGGCACCTTGGGCGGGCTGGCCGCCGGCAGCTTCAGCAGCGGATTCGAGTGGAACACGGGCACCGTCCAGCTCTCCCGGTAGAAGTTGATGGAGAGCTTTCCGTTGACCGCGCAGCACGGCATCTTGCTGTTCAGCCCCGAGTACTCGGCCTGCAGGAAGCCGTCGGTGGTGCCGTCCTTCTGGCCGGTGATGGTGAGCGCGTTCGCGCCCCCGTCGACGATCTTGTCCTGCCCGGAGCAGTCTCCGGAGATGCCGCTGCAACTGGCCGACACCGTGTAGCTGACCTCGCCGGTGTCGGTGTCCCAGGCCACCGCGATCCGGTAGGGCGCGTTGACGTCGGTGCTGAAGCCCCGGTCGTCACCGGTCAGCCAGACCGCGGCCGTCTTGTCCTGGATGAAGAAGGTCGCGACGATCAGCCCGTTGCCCGGCGCCTTCGGGCCGGCGAAGATGGCCCGCACGTCACCGGCGCGTGCCGGACCGAAGAACGCGGCCCGGGCCGGGTTGCGCCCGCCACCACCGCCGCCGCCACCGCCGCCACCGCCGCCACCGCCGCGGCTACCGCCGCCGATCTTGCCCTGCTTGGCGAGGTGCTTGATGATCCGGGTGTTGTACTCCCCCCAGCTCTCCTCCTCGAACTTCAGGCCGGTCGGGTCGCTGTAGGTGCCCGGGTTGTTGTTGCTGTAGCCATAGGCGTTCCACTGCTGCGGATCGCTGGCGTCCATCACCGCGTCGACGGAGATGAACCGGCCGGTGGCCGGCTCGTACTCCCGCGCCCCCAGGTGGGTGAGGCCGGTGGAGTCCCGGGTGCCGCCGAGGAACCCCTTGTCCCCCGCCCAGGTCGCCGCGGTGGTGCGCTCGGCGCCGAAGGGCAGCGTGCGGCGGCGCTGCACGGCCAGCGTCCCGCTGTCGATGTTCAGCTCACCGGTGTTGTGGTGATCCGGGATGACCCAGGTCATCTTCGCCTTGGTCCGTACCCCGATCGACTGGTCCAGGTGGCTGTAGTAGCGGGTACCGGTCGCCGTGGCGGCTCCCGGCGCCACCGTCACCTCCATCCCGCTGGGCAGGTAGAGGGTGGTGCCGCTGCCCTGCGGGTCACGCCGGATCAGCCGGTTGCCGTCGGCGTCGTAGAGGTAGCTGACCGTCCGGCCGCTCTCCACCACGGAGGCCAGCCGGCCCTCGTTGTTCCAGGTGAGGGTCTGCGACCGCCCGTCCACCGTACGGCTGATGGTGTTGCCGGCCTCGTCGTAGCCGTAGCTGTCGGTGGTGTCCGTGCCGGCCGGCCGGTCGGTGAGCACGCTGGACAGGCCGTGCGGCTTGGAGCCGACGGCGCCGCCCTGAGCCGGGTAGCGGTAGGTGCGGCTGGTTTCCCCCGCCGCGGTGTGGGCGACCTCGCCCGTCCGGTTGCCGCTCAGCCCCTCGGTGCCGGCGTACTGGTAGCTGTGCCAGTAGGGCGCCGGCCCGCCGAGCCCGGACACCGCCGGGTTCGGGCCGCAGTCGCCGTTGCCCGGCGTCCACGCCTCGGTGAGCCGCCGCATCTGGTCGTAGCGGTAGCACTGGGTGTCCGCCGGCTGCCCGTACGGGGCGTCGTTGATCCGCAGCAGGTTGCCGGCCTTGTCGTACTCGTAGCTGAAGTCCGCCGGGACCGGCCCGTTCTCCGGTGACACCTTCGTGCGCATCAGCCGGCCGGTGACGTTGTCGATGGTGTAGTTGGTCTGCACCCGCTTGCCGAACTCACCGAGGGTGCGCTCGACCAGCTTGCCGGTCTTGTCGTAGACCACCGAGTACACGTAGATGCCCAGGCCCGAGGTCATCGTGGTCGGGGCGCCGACGTCGTTGTAGCCGAAGAGCAGTTGCTCGGCGGCGAGGTCGCCGGAGACGGCGGGCAGGGTGCTGGCGGCGGGCTGGCCGTCGGCCTTGTACTTCGAGCCGAACGTGTAGGAACAGGTGTCCTCGGCCGTCGAGGCGCAGAGCGCCCCCTCCGCCGAGGGCAGGGTGACCGTCGTGCCGGTGCTCCGGCCGGCGGTGTCGTAGCCGGTGATCGCGTTCACGTACGCGCGCCCCTGGTCGTAGCGGGTCGAACTGCTCACCCGCCCGACGCCGTTGGCCAGCGTGTCGTAGGTCCACGCGGCGAGGATCGGGCCGGTGACGGAGCCGTCCCGCAGCGTGGTCTTCCGACCGAGTTCGTCGTACGTGCTGGCGGTGGTCCGGCCCCGGGCGTCCTTGACCGTCAGGACCTGCCCGGCGAGGTCGTAGGTGGTGGTCGTGGCCCCCTTGTCGGGGTCCTCGTCGCGGATCTTGCGGCCGTGCTGGTCGTAGAAGGACTTCCAGACGTTGCCGGCCGGGTCGGTCGCGGTGGCGAGCAACCCGCTGTCGGTGTAGGTGTAGCGGCTGACGTCGTAGGTCGCGGCGTCCTTGTACTGGCGACGCTCGACCAGCCGGCCCAGGCCGTCGTTCAGGTTGGCGATCCGGGTGCCGCCCTGCGGCGGGGTGACCGTGGTCAGGTCCCCGTTGTAGGTCGTCGTGGTCCGCCACTTCTCCTGGCCGCCGATCCCCTGGGTGCGCAGGATCTCCGCGGTCACCCGGCCGACGCCGTCGTAGGCGTATTCCAGGACCGACGGTGCCGCCGCCTGGCCGGCCGGACCGACCAGTTCGGTGCTCACCGCCCCGCCGGTGAGGTCCTCGAACGGGTTGGTCTTGTACCAGGTCAGACCGCGGGAGTCGTAGAAGGTGTCGGAGAGGACCCGGCCCCCGCCGGGTGCCTGCGACTGCACCTGCCGTTCCCGCAGCCAGCCGTCGTACAGGGTCACGGTGGTCTTGTAGCCCGTGCCGGTGGGCAGCAGGCTACGCGTGGTCACCGCGCTCGGCTTGGTGTTGCGGACCAGGTAGGCGAATTCCATGTTGGCGGAGTCGGTGCCCTTCGTCCGCCCGGGCAGCCAGACCTGCCGGAGCCGACCAAGACCGTCGTAGGTCATGTCGGTCCGCGCCTGGTTGGCGTCGACGGTGGCCACGGGCAGGCCCCACGCCGGCGCGAGCGTCGTGGTGGTGGCGTGCCCCTTGGGGTTGACCTCCCGGGTGCTGGTGACCGGGCCGGCCGACGCCGGGGTGTACGCGGTCGTGCTGGTGTGCCCGAGCGCGTTGGTGGTCGAGGTGACCCGGCCGTTGGCGTCGTACCCGGCCTTCGAGATGGTCTCCCAGATCGGCGTGCTCCCGCTCCACCGGTCGACATCCTCGGTCTTGACCGGCAGCCCGCGGGTGGGCAGATCGGTGTTCCAGTCGTTGTCGAGGCGGTCGTAGGTGATCCGGGACTCGGAGATCAGGTCGCCCGGGAAGGTGATGGTGCCGGTGCAGGCCACCCCGACGGTCTGGGTGCGCTTGACCTTGCCGAGCATCCAGTTGCCGTCGTTGCGGGCGTACCAGGTGCGCTCGCAGGTGTCGTCCGCGGCCGTCGTGACGTCGCCGAGGTCGTTCACCTCGTACGGCAGGTTGTCCGCGTTGTACTTGGTCTGGACCTCGGTCCAGCGCACGCCGTCGGCCTCGACGGTGGTCCGGCTGTACGACCGCACCTTGGCGGTGTTGGTCATCCACGCCTTGAGCGAGTTCGCGGCGGCCGTCTGCACGGGGGTGCTCGGCGTGTTGATCGTGCCGCTCACCCAGTTGCCGTTCGCGCCGTCGAGCGTGGTCTGCTCCAGCACCAGGCCGGCGTAGGCGTCGTGGTCGGTGACGGTGCCCTGGAAGGAGTCCGACACCGAGACGCTGCGGGTGCCGGAGGGCTGCTTGTCACCGTCCATGCCGCGCAGGTAGCGGTAGTCGGTGGTCATCTGCACGCCGGTGTCGAAACCGGTGCGGACCTTCACCCGGCCGTAGCCGCGGAACTGGCTCCAGGTGCGCTTCTTCTCCTTGATCAGCTCACTGTCGTCGTAGTGCCAGGCGGGTTTGTCCAGATAGTCGTAGTAGATCTTCTGCTGGGTGGAGGCGCCCGTGTTGTCGTTGGTGTCGACGTAATCGACGACGTACTTGTGGAACCAGTCCAGCGTCGGGACCGCGCCCTCGGGGGCGTAGTACTGCGGGAAGCAGCGCTGGGTGTTGGTGTGCGGCGTCGGCAGCGCCGATCGCCGGCACTCGGTCGGCTTGAAGGTCACCACGATCTGCTGACCGGTCTCGGTGGTGATGGTGCGGACCCGCCACCGCTTGAGCGCGGTGCGGTCGTCGTCCGGGCCGTCCACCCGGTTGGCGAACGGGTCGGCGCCGGGGTCGAAGACCACCTCGGGATCGGCGACCGCCGCGCCACCGGCGCTGGTCACGTGGCCGGTACGGGTGATGCCCCGCAGGTAGAGCGGGATGCCCTCACCGATGGTCGAGCCGGCGTTGAGGAACTCCTGCCGCAGGGACCACGATTCCACCTCGCTGTAGGAGCCGCTGCCGGCGTGCACCTGCATGCGGATCTTCGCCAGCCGCTTCTGGGTCCAGAAGGTGGGCGTGTACTTGTCGGTGCACGGGGTGGCGTGGCAGTACTGGTCCCACGGGGTGTCCGGCCAGGACGCCTGCACCGCCTTGCCGCCGCTGTCGAAACAGGTGGCGCCGGTGGTGCAGCGGTCGGCCACGTCGAAGAGCACCCGGGCCGCCGCGTACGTGGTGGCCGGGGCATCGTTGCGGTTGCCGTACTCGATCTTCTCGAGCCAGCCGCCCCGGTCGTAGGTGGTGCGCTTCGCCGAGTCGTTCTCCCGGCCGTACGCCCCCGCCTCCTTGCGGTAGAAGAAGGTCATCGTGTTGCCGTGCGGATCCACCACGTAGTCGAGGTTCCACCGCCACGCCTGGGTGCGGCGCGAGGCGGCGAAGTCGCCCTCTGTGTAGCCGGGCTCGTTGGGGTGGTTGCCGTAGACCTGGGTGGTCCAGGTGGAGTTGGTCACGGTGCTGCCGGAGGCGCCGCCCGGGCCGCTGTTGCGTCCAAAGTAGTACTGCGTCCCGTCGGTGCTGGTCACCCGCCAGTACTCGCCGTCGTTGTCGCCGTTGCCGAAGCTGGTGTTCTTCAGCAGCTCGATCTTGGAGCCGTCGTCCTTGACCCCCTTCCACCGGCCGCCGCCCGCGTCGACCAGCTCACCGGAGGTGACGTTCGACGAGATGGTGGCGTTGTCGCGCCACCAGCACTGGTCCCCGGTCTTCTTCGACTTGTTGTTGGGGTCCTTGCCGCCGACCGCGTCGGTGTCCTCACCGCACTGCCGGTAGCTGCGCTCGATGTAGCCGGGCCACAGGTCCCAGCCGTCGCCGATCCAGGAGCCCTGGGTGTTGGTGCCACCGGTGCGGCCGTCGATCGCCTGCGACGAGTAGGACAGGGCCAGCGACGGCGTGGGGCCGCCGGTTCCGGGCACCGTCCGCAGCGGATAGGACCAGCTGAACCCACCGGTCTGCGGGGAAACCTCCCAGGTGGAGGCGGGCGACAGGCTGGTGGCGCCGTAGTCGCCGTTGTCGCCGGACTCGCCGGCGGTGAGCGCCAGGACCGTGGCGCCGGTGGCCGCGAGCGGGGCCACCGCGGTGACGCTGCGCGCCTGCGGGTCGTTGCGGGACGCCAACGGCGTCGAGGTGGTACAGCCCGCCGCCGTCGGCGTGGTCAGCGCGCAGGCGGGCAGGGTCACCAGGCGCAGCCGGGTCGCCCAGTCACCGCCGTACGCCGCCGCGAACTGCCCGTAGTCCACCGTGACGGCGGCCTTCGCCCCCGCCCTGACCCCGTCGGCCCGCCCGACCTGCACCATGAGGCCGGCCACGCCGGCGCGGCGGGTGGTGGCCTGGTCGTGGAGCCGGACGTCGACGGCGCCCACGGCGCCGGCGGCACCCAGCCGGCGGGCGTCGGTGTCGTCGGCGACCACGGCGGCGACCGAGACGGGCAGGCCGGTGGCCCGGGCGCGGGCCGGCGCGGCCTTCGGCGAGGTCGCCGCCCGGGCGGTGACCGCATGGGCGCCGCCGGCCAGGTCCACCCGGGCCGAACCCGCCGCCGGCCAGGTCACGGAGAGCGGCCCGCGAACCTCCCGACCGCCGGCCGTCCAGGTCGGCTTGGGCTTGGACTTCAGCGGCTGGACCCGGATGCCGGCCGCTTTGTCCGGCGCGGGCGGATCCCAGCTCGGCGCGGCGGCCGCCGGATCACCGATCATCAGCGGCACGGACAGCACCGCCGCCACGGCTCCGGCGATCCGGCGGCGGGTTGGTCCGGCTGTTCGGGTGGGCGAGCCGCTGTCCCTCGCCAACCGGAATCGGGCAGGTTGCATGAGCCACTCACCTTCAGGGGGTCACGCACGGCCGGCGGGACGTGCGTCTGGAGGACCGGCGTGACGTGCTCGTCAGCCGGGTGATCCGCACGAGGTCGCCGCGGCACCAGGCTGCTGGTGGCCGCGGCGGCGTCCTCGGCGCATTGGGGTGTGCACGGCGGGACGGCTCGCCGCCGTCCGGGCGAGCCGGTTGACGGCGACGAGGCTCCGCCGTGGTGGGAACGTGGTGCCGACGGTCAGCTCAGCCGGTCACCGCGAGCGTGCGCCCGCGGCGGGAGCGTCGGTCGGCTGCCAACCAGGTCGGGACAGGCGTGCTCGGTCTTCACGGTTCGCGACGGCTCGTCGAGCCCATCACGAACAATCCGCACCCGCCTCGCGGGATCGGTCCCGGAATTCCGTTTCGAACTTCTTTATCACCGACATGCCGGCCCCCGTTCTCATGTGCACGGAGGCTATCGAACATCATGAAGGTGGTAAAGGCCGGAAGCCCACCGGACGGACCCCCGGACCATCGAATTTTTCTAATTGACCCGTAGCGGACACTCCCCTTGCCGGCCGGTCCGCCGGACGAGCGGAGCGCGGGACTCTGGCCCGGCTCGACAGCGCCGGCTCGGTCAATTCGAGACGGGCGACCCACAGGCGGCGTCGACGTCATCGGAATGCTGTTGTACCGCCTGCCGCATGTTGTCCATGAGACCCAGGATCGCTCGCACGGACGGCAGGATCATTTCCCCCTGCCGGGTCAGCCGGCTCCCGGTGGAGTCGCGGATGAACAGTTTGGCGCCGATGCTCTGTTCCAGTCGCTGAATTTGATAGCTGAGCGCCGGCTGCGAGTAGTTGAGCACCTTCGCGGCCTGGTCCATACGGCGGGTGTCGGCGATCGCGACGAAAGCCCGCAGTTCCTTTTCCTTCACGGTCAAATCCTCCGAGAAAATCGTTTCGGATGTCGATTCCTCGCGATACCGGATCACCCCACGCGCAGGCGCGGCCCCACCGGGCAGCGGGTGCGGAGGGCGCCACCGGGAACCAGCACGCGGACCGCGGCTGGCGTACGTCCCGGTCACCGGCATGCGGGCACTCCGGGGCGTCGACCAGGCAAAATCGATCGCCGGGTCGGTGCCACCGGGTCAGTCGGCGGCCAGCGGCGCTATTCCGGGGAACCCCCCGGCGCGCCGCCCGGCCCGGACCTGATCGTGAAGGGCCTCGGCTGCCCGTCAGCGGCATCCGCGGCTGAAAAGGGCAGTCTCCATCGGCTGACAGTCACTGATACCCCCGTTGATCAGACTGACTGAACAAGTTGTCGAACTGTAGGACCAGCAAGGCTCGGCGTAAAGGCCGATCACAATTTGCCACCATAAATCGGATGGAGGCCCCCGAACGGGACTGACCAGATGACCGTCCGTAATCACGGCGCGGACCGGCCCGGGCCGGCGCGACGCATGCCGATTGACGGGCGAACGGCCCGACAAGGATTTGCCCTGTTGCCGAACTCGGAATGTCGACCAACTCCCGCGTCCCTCTCGACCAGGTCCGCCAACTCCACCCGGTCGGGCCACCGGACCGCCCCCGAACCGAACGCCCGCGACGACCCGCCCAGAATCGGATAGCGGCGTGCCGCCGGTCGAATCGACCCGGGCCGCCAACCGACGGAATGCCGCCAGGGCGCCACCATTCGACGGCAACCGCGACCGTGCCGCGGCGCACGCGTGGCGGGCGGAAACCCGAGCGACCGGAAAAGGAATCAAATTCGACCTCGGTGAATAGCTTCAGCAGCACACGAGACCCGGCCGGGACGCCGGGCCCGACCATCGGATCGGCGCCCCGGCTACGCCAGCAGTTCTCGGCTTCGCGCCGTCAGTTCTTCGATACGTCCCCGGACCCACTCCTGCCGCGTCGGGTCGGGGGCGTAGGAGAAGAAGATGACGCCGAGCATGAGTACGGTGTCCAGCCGGACCAGGGCGTCCAGCGCCGGCTCCAGCACGGGCAGCGGAGCCCGGTCCCGGTAGCCCGCGAGGACGTCGCGCTCCCGCAGGCCGTTCTCCGGAAGCTGGGCGTACTCCGACAGCCGGGCCAACTCCATCCCGGGGTGGCCCACCATGGCGCAGGTCCAGTCCACCCATCCGGTGATCCGGGCGTGCTCCGTCAGCAGGTTGCACGCCCGCATGTCCAGATGCAGCAGGACCGCCGCCCGTCCGACGGGGGCCAGCGCGGCGGTGGCCCGCTCGACCGAGGGCGCCTCCGGCAGGTCGGGCAGGTACTCCCGCAGTTGCCCCCAGCGGCGACTCAACCGTCGCCCGGTCGCCTCGGCCACGGGGTAGCCGTCGTGGTCGAGTGGCGGCAACCCCGGCGGCACCGGCGTGCCGTGCAGGCGCGCGAGCAGCTCACCGACCTGGCCGCTGTCCACCCCCTCCGGCTCACCGGGCAGGAAGCGGGACACCAGGACCGGGCCCGCCGCGGTCTCCACCATCTCCAGCGGCTCCGCCACCGGGAAGCGGCGCGGGTGCAGGTACGCGCAGATGCGCCACTCCTGCCGCAGCGAGCGGGTCGCGCTGAAGGGCTTGCGGCCGGGGAACCGGTAGACGTGGTAGCGCGGCACCCGGACGGCCACCGGTCCGTAGGTCGGGCTGTGCGCCCGATGGACGACGAACTCCAGACCGAGACCGGCGGGCGCCGGGTCCACCAGCCCGAGGCGCTCCACGGTCTCCGCGACGGCGTCCTCGACCGCGACGACATCCGTGCTGTCGTAGCTTCGGTTCGCGTTCGTCCCGGGTGTCGGGCTGTCGAGGTCGGTCATACCTTCTCCTGCGCGGTCGAACGGCTCCGGACGGCCACCGGGCCGTCCGACAGGTGAATCATCAGCCGTGCCTGGTCGGCCAGGTCAGGGCGGTCGGTGACCACCACGACGGTCCGCTCCCGGGCCACGGCCAGCAGCTCCGCGGTCAACTGTCGAGCCGTCACCGGATCGAGAGCGCTGAACGGGTCGTCGAGCACCAGCACCGGGGCGGGCGACAACAGCGCCCTGGCCAGCGCGACGCGGTCGCGCTGGCCGCCGGAGAGCCGCCCGCCACCCTCGCCGAGGGGGGTGTCGTACCGCAGGGGCAGCCGGTCGATGACGTCGTCCACGCGGGCCCGCCGGGCCGCGGCCACCATCTCGTCCCGCGTGGCGTCGGGACGGACCAGGCGCAGGTTCTCGGCCACGCTGAGGGAGAACAGGAACTCGTCCTCGCCGACCAGCGCCACCACCCGGGCCAGGGCGACCGCGTCCCAGTCGCCGGTGGCGGTGCCGTCCACCAGGACCCGGCCGGCGCGCGGCGGGCGCAGCCCGGCGATGGTACGCGCCAGGACGGTCTTGCCGACGCCGGAGGCTCCGGACACCACGACCAGCGAGCGGGGTTCCAGGACCAGGTCGATCGCCTCGCCCGGCGCGCCGCCGGGGACGTCGAGCACGATCCGCTCGAGGGCGATCGCGGGCACTCCGGCGGGCGGCTGGCGGCGTCCGGCGGGCGCCGGCGGTTCGTCGGGGAACGCGTCCGCGAGGCGACCCGTCGCGGTCACCGCACCGGCCAGCATGGTGAAGGCGAAGCCCGCACTGAACGCCGGCGCCCCCAACAGCATCAGCGCGCCCGTGTAGCCGACCAGATCCCCGGGACTGAGCGTGCCGAGGTGGGCCAGCACCAGCGCGTGTCCGAAGCCGACGCCCTGCACCACCCCGAGCAGCAGGAACATCGGGTTGCGCCGCTCGGTTCGGCCCTGCCGCACGGACGCGTCGTGCTGCGCCCGCGCGGCAGCTCGCAACCGGCGCCAGAGCTGCTCCGGCAGGGCCGCGTCCCGCACCGCCTCGATGTTGTCCAGCGCCTCGGCGAGCAGCTGACCGAGGGAGTCGCCACCCTCGCGCATGGCCGACGTGGTCCGGGTCAGCGACCGCAGGTGCGCCGCGCCGACCCAGAGATAGCCGGCGGCGAACACCGCGGGGGCGACCACCAGCGCGGGATGATAGAAGGGCGCCACCGCGATCGCCAGCGCCACGAACGCCAGCGACGACACCGCGGTGTCCAGGCCCGGGAAGATCCCGGCCCGGAGCGCGCGCAGGTCGCCGACCATCCCCGCCGCCAACGAACCGGACCGGGCCGGGTCACCGTGCCGCAGCGTGTCGGACAGGAGGGCGGAGCGCAGCTCCCGCTCGACCCGGGCGGCGAAGGCGATCGCGGCGCGCTGCCGCAGATACATCACCCCGGCCCGGAGCAGCTGGCTGACGAGCAGCACGGCCGCGCCGACCGCCAGCACCCGACCCTGCCGGGCGTCGTCCAGCACCGCGTCGAAGGCGAAGCCGCTGACCACCGGCGCCAGCACCGCGAATCCGGCCGTGGCGAGGCTGCCCAGCACCGACCCGGCCAGCGCCGACCGGCGGCCACCAACCCGACGGGCCAGCCACCGCCACGCCCGGGGACCGTCAGGAGACATGTGCGGGTCCCTCCACGTGGTCGGCGTGCATCGCGGCGTACCAGCCCTGCCGGTCCAGCAGCTCAGCGGGCGTCCCGGTCTCGACGACGCGTCCCTGGTCGAGGACGACCAGCTGATCGAGGTCGCGGACCGTGTCGAGGCGGTGGGCGATCATGACGACGGTCGCGCCGCGCAGCAGGGACCACATCGCGGTGCGCAGGTGCGCGTCGGCGACGGCGTCCAGATGCGCGGTCGGCTCGTCGAGCAGCACCAGCCCGGGTTGCTTGACCAGTGCCCGCAGGATCGTGACGACCTGCCGCTGGCCCGCGGACAGGCCGCTCCCGCCGTGGCCCAGCACGGTTTCCAGGCCCCGCGGCAGGCCGGCCAGCCAGCCGTCGAGCTGGCAGCGCACGATCAGCCGCGTCAGGTCCCGGTCGGTGACGTCCGGGCGGCTCAGGCGCAGGTTGTCGGCCACGGTGCCGGCGAACAGCTGGGGCCGCTGCGGCACGTAGCCCACGGTGCGCCGCAGGCTCGCCTCCGGCCAGCGGTCGAGCGGGAGTCCGCCCACCGTCACCTCGCCGCCGTCGAGCCGGTGCAGGCCGGCGATGGCCTTGAGCAGGCTCGACTTGCCGGCCCCGGAGCGGCCCACGAGCCCGACCCGGGCCCCGGCCGGCAGCTGCAACGAGACGTTGCGCAGCGCCTCGGTCCCGTTGTGGTAGCGCAGGCTCACCGCGCGCAGGCACAGCTCGACCGGCTGCCCACCGCCCGCGGGGTGCGCCCCCGGCGGGTGCGCGGGCCGCTCCGCCCAGCGCGGTACCGGCACCGGCGCGGACGCCGGCGCGTCGAGCGGGTCGGGGTCCGGTGGCGGGACGGCGTCGAGGATCGCGAAGATCCGCGTCGCGGCGGCGGCGGCCTGCCGGAGCTGCGTCTCGACCGCACCGGCCGAGGCGAGGGTCCAGGAGATCCGGTCCGCCGCCAGCACGAAGAGATACCAGGCGGAGACGCCGAGCAGGCCGGCGCCGATGAGCAGTCCGCCGCCCCACACCGCCCCGGCGAGCGCCAGCCCGACCAGCGCCGACACCGCCGGCATCAGCAGGGCGGCCCGGCCGGCCGAGGCCACCCAGGAGCGTGCCGCGGCCCGGCTGGTCCGGTCCGCCCAGCCGGAGAGCAGATCCTGACCCCCGTATGCGCGGACCACCCGCAGGCCGGCGGTCACCTCGTGCACGACCGAGGCGAGCGTCCCCGCGTCGGCGGCCGCGCGACCCGCCGCCGGGGAGGTGATCCGCCGGAACGCTCGGGTCAGCACCATGATGAGCCCGCCGCAGACCGCGGTGAGCAGCGTCAGCCGCCAGTCCAGGACCAGCATCAGCGGCAGCAGCAGCACGATGACGAGGAGCTGCTGCGCCAGCTCGAGCAGGCCGAACACCGCCTCCCCGAACTCGTCCAGGTCGTCCGTCGCGCGGGACAGCACGGTCGAGCGCGGATAGCGGTCGTAGAAGTCGAGCCGGCCGCGCAGCGCCGCCCGGATCAGCTCCAGCCGAAGGTCGAGCACGGTTCGGGCGACCAGCCGGCGGGCCAGGTAGGCGCGTACCCGGTTGATCACCCAGACCACGATGCCGATGGCCAGCACCGACGCCGCGAGGAGATAGACGGTCCGGCGGTCCGCGCGGGCGTCCGCCGCGACGGCGCGGGAGACGGCCACCGGAAAGGCCGCGGAGATGACCACCATGCCGAGCGAGGCGAGCACGACGCCGGCGACGAGCGGCCGGTGCCGGCAGATCCGGGCCGCCGCCCGGAGTCCGCCGCTCCGCTCCCGGGGACGGCGGCGGGCAGCGCTGGGCGAGGTCAATCGGACACCTCGGCGGTCAGGCGGTTCTCGACGTAGTTGGGCAGCAGGAGGATCTCCTGGTGCACGGCGCCGACCTCCGCCCGGCCGGTGATCTCCCGTTGCAGCTGCGCGGCGACCCGCTCGTACTCCGCCCAGCTGGTCGGCCGGTCCATGCCCTGGGTGTGCCGGTTCCACAGCGTGGTGAACGGCCGGGGCAGCAGGACGCTGGGGTGGAAGGTGGCGGGCAGGTCGCGGAGGAAGTCGTGCAGCTCGCGGGCCTTCCCGGGGTCACCGTTCTCGGTGCCGAACAGGATGAAGATGAGCGGCTCGATGCCCGCCTCGTTGGTCTGCCGCACCGCGGTCTCGATCGCCTCCCGGGACGTCGGCTTGTCCATGTCCAGCTCGCTGATCCAGGGGGACTCGACCCCGTAGAAGATGCCTCGGCACCCCGCCGACCGCATGCTGCGCAGCAGCGGCTCGTTGACCCGCTCGACCCGGGTCTGGCAGATCCAGGAGGCCTCCCACGGCTCCGCCCGCAGCAGCGAACACAGCTCCTCGACCCAGGTCGGCACGATGGTGAAGGTGTAGTCGAGGAAGAAGAAGTTCCGGACCCCCCGCTCGTACTGCGCGCGCATCTCGGCCACCACCTGCTGCGGGTCGCGCCTGCGGATCTTCGCGCCGAACCAGACCATGCAGTAGCTGCAGGTGTACGGGCAGCCCCGGTTGGCGAAGATCAGACCGGTCGTCCCGTTGCGCAGCGACCCGTCCTCACCGACGGTCTCGCCCCAGTAGCGGGTCACGTCCACCAGGTCGTAGTCGGGCACCGGCAGGGTGCTCGGGTCCACCTGTTGGGGCGCGCCGGCGAGGGAACCGTCGAGCACGGTGTGGTCCTCGGCCATCCGGTCGACCAGCCAGGGCACCGCCGACTCCAGCTCACCGGGCAGGGCGGCGTCCACCGCGAGATCCCGGCGGGTCATCTCCGGCTCCACGCTGGCGTGGAAGCCGGCGGCCACCACCGGCACTCCGGGATGGTGCCGGCGCACGGACGCCACGAGCTCGCGCGGCCGCTCCAGCGAGATCGAATTGCACTGCGTCAGGTCGTAGGTCTGGGTGATGAGAACGACCAGATCCGGCCGCTCCGCCAGGCTCCGGTCCACCTCGCCCAGCCGGGCGTCCACGATCCACGCGTCGTGGCCCCGTTGCCGTAGCAGCGTCGCGGTGTAGAGGGCCTCCACCGGCTGCTGCACGAACAGCAGCGGTCGGTCCGGCACCGCAACCAGCAAGCAGATACGCATAGCACTTCCCCGTCGTCAGGCGAGCCGCGCTGGGCCGGAGAACACGGCGCAGCGCAGCTCGGTGGTGTATCGCCGGCCCTCGACCCGCAGCCACAGCTGCTCGGGGTCCGGCAGCATCTCGCTGAACTCCGCCGGCTCGGTGGCCTGCCGGGCCGACCGGCAGAGCTGGCGGACCAGAAGCGCCGAATCGAGATCGACGTACATCGGCTTCGGCTCGTCGGGCAGCTTGACGAACACGTGGCGGGGCAGCCGCAGCCGCTCCCGCAGTTCCTGCACGACCCGGAACTGGGCCGCGTCCCCGGTACCGCCAGCTCCGCCTGCCGGCCGCCAGATCCGCTCCGCGGGCACCCGCCAGGTCTGCCGCCGCAGCACCAGCCGCCCGGTCCGGATCCGCGGCACATGCGGCAGGGAGCTGGGGATGCTGATCCCGCCGAAGTGCCGGGGGAAGGCGAACGGCGCCAACGGATCCTGCCGGATGCTGCGCCCGCCGGCCGGCGAGGTCAACAGCCGGAGCCGCTGCGGCACACCGTGCGCGTACAGGCCGAGCCGCCCGTCCCGGACCCGCAGGTAGAGCCGGTCGGGCTGGATGACCGCCGCGCGCGGCTTCCCCGACCGTCCGGTGACCTCCAGGTCCGGGCACGGGAAGCGCAGCTGCGCCGCCGTCTTGTTGGGATGCGAACGCGCCAGGTCGCAGAGGATCTCGTCGGGCTCCAGCAGCCCCTGGTACGCCTCGTACGCCAACTCGGCCAGCTCGGGCACCCGGTCGGCGAGCAGAGGGCTGAGGCTGCTGTGGCAGAGCAGCTCGCGCAGGGCGTGACACTCCCCCACCACCACCCGGTAGTCCCCGGCCCGGATGGCGTCGGCGGAGGTGGCCGCCAGCATGATGTCCGGGTTGCACACGGCGGCCGGCCGGTCCGGCAGCCCGGCGACGAGCCGGTCCAGCCGGTCGGGCGTCACCTCGACCTCCGGCTGACCGAGATCGGCGCCGGCGAGGAGGCTGTCGGCGATGTGCCGCTCCACCGCGTCGACCTCGTCGTCGACGGCCCGGCACCGCTCGTCGAGCCGGGACCGGTCCAGCACGTACCCGGCGTAGAAGTCGGCCAGCGGGACGTCCCGGTGCGTACCGAACCGGTCCGTCACCCACTCCGTCAGCACCGTCCCCTCGGCCGCCATCCGCAGCCGGGCGCCCGCCAGCGCGATCCGGTAGCCCGGAGCGAGGTCGTCGGTGATCAGCCGGGCCAGGTCGGGACCGAGCGTGAAGTCCCCCGCCCGGCTGTGACACTCCTCGAAGACGATCGACCGGTCGGCGTAGATCCGACCGTCTCCCCGGTTGGCCGAGCGGCCGGTGACCTCGGTGAAGGCCGCCTTCATGGCCTCCAGCGACGCGGCCCGGTCGGGGTGCTCGGCGGCCACGAAGTCGGCCAGCCGCTTCTCGAAGTCGGTGATCACCTGGTGCGCCCGGGCCGCCGCCGGTGACCCGCCGGGCGGGGGCAGCGCCGCGCGCAGCGCGGCCAACGGGTCCGGCTCCCCGACCGGGATCTCGAAGTCGACCAGCAGCCACCCCCGGTCGACCAGGCCGGCGAGGAGCGCGTCCAACCGGCTGTCCGGGCCCGGCCACTGCCCGCGCAGCTCGGCCAGGGTCCGCTCGCCGTCACAGCGGCCCAGCAGCCAGGCCTGCTCGGGCTCGAGCGTCTCGTCGTCGACCTGGTCGAAGCGCCAGTCGGCGAGCAGTCCGGTGCGGGTCAGCGGGGCGTACCGCCGCAGCCGCCGGCCGTCCACGAAGGCCAGGGGAAAGCGGCGCGGTCGCAGGTGCTCGCGCAGGTCCGGCTCGGCCGCGAAGGTCGAACCGAGGGCCTGCGCCGCCCAGTGGGTGAAGAAGCCCACCCGCCGGCCGAAGCCGAGGTCGGACCAGTGCGGCCCGTCGCCCGGCCCGGCCAGCACGGCGGCGGAGATCGGTCCGAAGTGGGCCGTCGTCTCGTTCTTGGCGGTGACCCGCTGGAGGTAGCGGCAGAGCAGGTCGGCCATCCGCCGGTCGGTCCGGGAGGACAGCTCCCGGTCCGCGCCGGCCAGCCACTCCGCGAAGCGCGGATAGTGGGCGTCGTTGGACAACAACAGCACCTCGCGCAGCGCGGGATCGCCGCGGAACGCGTCGACCACGGCCCGCCGCCCCCGGTCGAGCGCGGCCCGGTGCGCCGTCTCGAAACGGTGCCACTCGTCGCCCAGCCCGGCGAGCGCCGCCCGGTACGCCCCGGCGCCGGGCACGCCGGCCGGGACCGCGGCCAGCATGCCGGTACGCGCGGCCACGGTCGCCGACTCAGCCTGCCCGCGCAGCGCTTCCCGCAGGTCCTCGCCGGCGCTGCGGGCGGTCGCCTCGGCGTCGCGCAGCCGCGCCGTCCCGGCCCCCAGGTCGGGGTCGGCCAGCGGCTCGAGCAGGACGAGCGGGAAGCCCGCCTGCCGGACCATGACGACCGGCAGGGCCACCCAGCCGGCTCCGCCGCTGATGAGGGTCGTCATGGTCAGTACCGGTAACTGTCGGACTTGAACGGGCCCTCGACCGGAACGTTCAGGTACTCCGCCTGCGCCGCGGTGAGCGAGGCCAGTTTCACGCCGAGCGAGTCCAGGTGCAGGCGGGCGACCTCCTCGTCCATCCGCCGGGAGAGCAGGTAGACGCCGGGCGCCAGGCCCGGGGTCCGCGCGTACAGCTCCAGCTGGCCCATCACCTGGTTGGTGAACGACGCCGACATGACGTACGACGGGTGCCCGGTGGCGTTGGCGAAGTTGACCACGCGGCCGTCGCCGAGCACGAGGACCGAGTGTCCGTCGGGGAAGACCCACTCGTCGACCTGCGGCTTGATCGGCACCCGCCGGACACCCGGATGGGCCGCCAGGCCGACCATGTCGATCTCGACATCGAAATGCCCGATGTTGGCGCAGACCGCCAGGTGCTTCATCCGGGCCAGGTGCTCGGGCCGGATCACCTGGCAGGCGCCGGTCGCGGTGACGAAGATGTCCCCGGCCGGCAGGATCTCCTCGAGCGTGGTGACCTGGTAGCCGTCCATCGCGGCCTGCAGGGCGCAGATCGGGTCGACCTCGACCACCACGACCCGGGCGCCCTGCCCGCGCAGCGCCTGGGCGCTCCCCTTGCCGACGTTGCCGTAGCCGATGACGACGGCGACCTTGCCGCCGATCAGGATGTCGGTGGCCCGGTTGAGCCCGTCGATCAGCGAGTGGCGGCACCCGAAGTGGTTGTCGTACTTGGACTTGGTGACCGCGTCGTTGATGTTGAAGACCGGGAAGAGCAGTTCGTCGCGCTCGCGCATCCGGTTCAGCCGGACCGCGCCGCAGGTGGTCTGCTCGGTGGCGCCGGTGAGGCCGCCGATCAGCTTGGTCCACTGCTGCGGCCGGTCGACCAGGGTGCTGGCGATCATCCGCAACATCGCGGCCTCGTCCGCGCTGCGCGCGGTGCCAGGATCCGGGGCGACCCCCTCGGCTTCGGCGGCGAGACCGACATGGGCGGCGACGGTGAAGTCGGCGCCGTCGTCGATGACCGAGTCCGGACCGGTGCTGTCCGGCCACACCAGCGACCGCTCGATGCACCACCAGTACTCGTCGACGGTCTGGCCCCGCCACGCGTACACCGCCGGGCCGCGCGGCCGGTCCGGTGTGCCGCCCCGGCCGACCACCACGGCGGCGGCAGCGCTGTCCTGGGTGCCGAGCACGTTGCAGCCGGACCAGCGCACCTCCGCGCCGAGGTCGATCAGCGTCTCGATGAGCACCGCGGTCTGGACCGTGAGCGCCAGCAGGCCGGTGATGCGCCGGCCGGCGAAGGGCTTGCTGGCCGCGTACTTGCGTCGCATGGCCATCAGGCCCGGCATCTCGTGCTCGGCGAGCCGGATCTCCGTGCGGCCGGCGGCCGCCAGGGCAAGGTCCGCCACCTTGAAGTCGGGTTCGTCGTCACGCGTCATGAACAGTTCCGTTCCTTCCTGCGCCGCGGCGGTCGGCGGCCGGCGCGGAGAAGACCGCGCACCTGATCTCGGTCGTGAACCGCCCGCCCTCCCGCTGGAACCACAGCTGGTCGGGGCGCGGCAGCATCTCGCTCAGCTCCACCGGTGCGGTGGCGCCCCGGGCGAGCCGGAACAGTTGCCGGACGAACAACGGCGAATCAAAGTCGACGAAGATGGGCTTCGGTTCGCCGGCCACCTTCGCGAAGACGTACCGGGGCAGGCGGTGCCGGTCCCGCAGCCGGCACGCCGCGTAGAACTCGGCGGCGTCGCCGCGCCGGTGCACGCCGGCCGGGCCGACACCGGCGAACTCGCCGGGCGCCAGCCGCCACAGCTCCCGCTGGAGCACCACCCGGCCCGCCCGGATGCGGGGGACGTGGGCGAGCGTCTCCGCGCGCAGCCCGAGGCCGCCCAGCCGCCGGGGGAACGCGAAGGGCGCGAGCGGGTCCCGCCGGATCGACGGGGCGCCGCTGGGCGGGGCCAGCAGGCGCAGCCGCCCGTCGACGCCCTCGGCCCGGAGCTCGGCCCGCTCGCCCAGGGTCACGTACATCCGCCGCGGCTGGATCACCTCGCGGCGGGGTCGCGGCGACCGGCCGAAGATCTCCACGTCGGGCACCGGCAGCGCCAGTTGCGTCGCGGTCTTGTCCGGGTGGCTGCGGGCCAGGTCGCACAGCACCTCGTCCGGCTCCAGCAGCCGGTGGTAGGCGGCCGCCACCTGGTCGGCCACGTCCGGCTCGCGCTCCCGCACCAGCGGCGCGAGGCTGGAGTGGGTGAGCAGCTCGCGGGTGGCGTGGCAGTCACCGACCACCGCCAGGAAGTCGCCCCGGTCCAGCGCGTCGACGTCCTCGGCGGCGAGCATGATGTCCGGGTTGCAGAGCGCGGCCGGCCCGTCCGGGCAGCGGGCGAGCATCTCACGCAGCCGTTCCTCGGCCACCACGACCTCGGCAGGGTCGCCGTCGGCGTCGCCGAGCAGCGCCATGGTCAACTCCTGGTCCAACCGGTCCAGCTCCGCGTCGACGCCGTCGCAGCGTCGCGACAGCGCCGGCTGGTCCTCGAAGTAGGCCCGGTAGAGGTCGGCCAGGTCGATCCGGGCGCCCGGCCCGAACCGGTCGGTCAGCCACTCGGTCAGGACCACCCGCTCGCGGACGATCCGCAGCCGCGGCGCCGCCAGGACCATGTCGTAGATGGGCGTCAGCTCGCCCTCGACGAACTCGGTCACCGAGCGGCCGAGGGTGAACCCCTCGACCGGGGCGTGGCACTCCTCGTAGAGCACGCTGCGGTCGGCGTAGTGCCGCCCGCTCCCCCGGTTCGGCGACTCCCCCGTCGCCGCCTCGAACAGCTCCTTGACCCTGGCCAGCGCGGCCGGCCGCTCGACGAGCCCGACCGTACCCACCGCCCGCGTCCCGTCCTGCAACGCGCCGACCAGCGCGCTGGCCGCCGGGTCGCCGGACACCCGCTCGCGCAGGCCGGCGAGCGGATCGGGCAGGCCGACCGGAACCTCGATCCGGCGGACGACGAAGCCCTCGTCGGCCAGGGCCGCCAACGCCTCGTCGAAGCCCTCGACCCCCCGCCGGGTGAACTCCGCGCGGAGCTGGGCGACGCTCGTCTCGGCGTCGCACAGCTCGAACAGCAGCCGCTCGGCGTCCGTGACCGGCCGCACCGTGACCGGCCGGAACCGCCAGTCCGCGGCGAGCCCCCGCTCGGTGGTGAAGGCGTAGAGGTGGATCCGGCCGTCGACCAGGAACGCCCAGGGGCGCCGGCGCACCGGCACCCGGTCGAGCTGGTCCGGTCGAGCCGAGAGGGCCTCCGCCACGCGTTCGGCCGCCCAGTGCGAGAAGAACGTGCGCCGTTTCAGCGGGCCGGGCCGCCAGCCGGCCCGGGCGGCGTCGGCCGAGGCCCGGCCGACGGCGATCGGGCCGAAGTGCGAGTGCGTCTCGTTCTTGGCGCAGAACCGTTGCAGGTAGCGGGCCAGCAGGTCGGTCAGCTTGCGGCCGCGCCCGCTGCCCGGGTCACCCGGATCGACCAGCCAGGAGGCGATGAGGGCGAACTGCGCGTCGTTGGACATCAACAGGGCGTCCCGCAGCCGGTCGTCGCCGTCGAAGTGGCCCACCAGCCGGATGGCGGCGTCCGCGAGGCGCTCCCGGTGCCGGATCTCCCACTGGTCCCAGTGCTCGCCGAGCCGCACCGCCCGGTCCTGGTAGGCGAACAGGCCGCGGGCCGCGTCCGCGGGCAGCCGGGCGGCCAGGTCGGTGAGCGCGTCCTCGCCGAACGGTCGCAGGTGCCCCAGCCAGGAGGCGACGACCGCCCGGTCCGGCAGGCCCACCGCGCGGAACCACTGTTTGAGGTCCGCGGCCCGGTCGCGAGCGTCCGCCTCCAGTTCGGTAATCTCGGCCGCGTCCCACCCGGCCTTCGGGTCGGCATAGGCCGCGAGCAGGTCGAACGGGAAGCCCGCCTGGCGGAGTACGACGACCGGCAGCAGGTGCCAGCCCGCCATCAGGGTCGGTTGCCGGCGACGGCGGGTCGGGCGGCCTCGAGCCGGGCCACCATCTCCATCGGGTCCGCCGCCCGGGCCGGCACCAGCCCCGGGGACGGCGCCCACGGCTTGAGCCGGACGCCGTGGTAGTCCGACCCCTGGGTGGCCACCAGACCGTGCCGGTCGCACAGGCCGGCGAGCCGGTCGATGTCACCGGCGTCGTGCCAGGTGGTCCAGACCTCGATCCCGGTCAGGCCCAGGCCCGCCAGGTCGGCCAGCCGGTCCGGCAGCTCGTCGGCGGGAAAGGCCCGTGCGGGGTGGGCCAGCACCGTGACGCCACCCGCCTCGGCCACCCAGCGCACCACCTCGGCCAGTTCCGGCCGCCACGGATGGGGCACGTGCAGGGGCTGGCCCGGCTTGCACCACTCCTTGATGAGCCGGGCGTGGTTGCCGCGCGGGTAGTCGGCGAACCGGGGATCCCCGGCCGCGGCGTCCAGGAAGAAGTCGAGGTAGTCGCCGATGTAGGCGACCCGGTCGGCGCCGAACCGGCGCGCCGCCGTCGCCCAGTCGACGGGTACGCCGATCGTTGCGGCCTGGTCGAACCAGTCCCGCCACCAGGCGACCTCGACCCGTCGCACGTTGTCGACGCGGTCCCGGAAGACCGCGTCGTGAAGATCCACGTAGTAGGCGAGGCAGTGCAGTTCCTGGCCCCGCCAGGTGACCGTCACCTCGCAGCCCGGGATCACCTGGAGACCCGCGGGCTCGGCCACCGCGGCGAACTCCGCCACCCCGGCCACCGAGTCGTGGTCCGTGCAGGCGGCGACCCGCAGGCCGGCCGCCACGCAGCGGCGGGCCAGGTCGGCGGGCGACTCGTCGCCGTCGGACACCAGCGTGTGCAGGTGCAGGTCGACGCTGGTGGGCTGATCGGCGACCGGCCGGCCGCCGGCGCTCACTTCGGGCCCCCGGCGGCCGGCCGGCGAACCGGACGCGGCCGCCAGCGGGCAGCATGAATCGTCTGTGCTGGCATCAACTTTCCCCCGTGTGCCAAGGACCGGTCCCGGCCCAGACGTGAAAGCTACAAAGCTCAATCAATATCGGCAAGGCTGGATAGAACACTTCGATACGGATCGGCCGGCCCGACCGCGGCGGCCGCGGTCGGGCCGGCCGACCCGGTCAGGCTTGCGCCGGCCGGCCCGGTGCGGCCTTGACATGGCACTCGTCGAGGAAGTCGACGATGTAGCCGAACACGTCGAGCGCGGCGTTGCGGCCGATGATCGGGTCGACGTGGCCGTAGCCCGGCACCTCGGTGTACCGCACGTCCAGCTCCGGGTAGCGCGTCGACAGGACCTGGTGGCAGAGCTTGTTGGAGTCCAGCCAGAAGCCGTTGTCGCTGCCGGAGAGGAGCAGCACCGGCGCGTCGATGCGGCCGGCCTCGTCGAGGGCGTTCTCCGGCAGGCGGTCGTAGCGCCCGTCGTCGGTGCTGAACCGGACCACGCTGTGCGCCAGCTCGACCCGGCGCAGGTGCGGCAGGATCCACACCGGGACGGTGCCGAACAGCTCGGCGAGCCGGTCATGCGTACGCTCGTGCAGGTTGTCGTGCTCGAAGAGCGACGCGCCGACGCCCCAGGCGTCGTTCTGCAGGATGTGGCAGGTGGGGTCCTTGCACTCGGCGCCGATCGACGCCTCGGCGAAGATGAGCGAGTAGCGCGACCACATCCCCACCTTCTTGAAGTCGACCGGGAAGTTCGCGAACCGCGACCGGAGGAACTCGCCGCCGAAGTGCAGCCGGGCCCGGGTCTGCCAGGAGATCTTCGGGGTCAGGAAGACGCCCTGCGCGACCACCGCGCTGAGCCCCGGCACCAGGCCGGCCGCCATGCTCATCGACAGGCACAGCGCCCCCATGCAGTGCGCGACGATCGACAGTGGCCGGTCGTCGATCCGCTGCCGGACCGCCGCCACCGCCTCGGGGATGTCGTAGAGGGCCACGTCGTCGAAGGAGTAGCGGACCCGCCGTTCGTTGTGCGGCAGCCGGCAGCTTCCCCGCCAGTCCAGCAGCCACGGCTCGTACCCGGCGTCCAGCAGCACCTCGACCAGGTTGCGGGTCTCCGGAAGCACGAACATGTCGGCCGAGGCGGTCAGCCCGTGCAGCAGCAGCACCACCGGGCGGTCGGTGTCGCCGCCGTGCGGCAGCACCCGGCACAGGCCGAGTTCCGTGCCGTCGGAGGCGACGAACGGGATCTGCTCGACGGTGCCGGCGTCGAGTCGGGCGTGGAGGGGCCTGAGTGTCATGACAACCGCTTCCTGTCCTTGCTCAGCTTGCGGATCTTGCGGCGCAGGATGTCCCGGTCCCGGTCGATGGCGTCGCGGCGCAGATCCAGCAGGTCGGCCACGGCCCGCATGCCCGGCTCCGCCAGTCCCTTGCCCATCTGGACGAAGAACCAGCCGAGCCAGGTCAGCTTGGCCAGCCGCTGCTCCTGGGGGGACAGCCGGGGGTCGACGTGGATGCCGTCGATCTGCTCGCGTACGTAGCTGGCGGCCGGCACCCGCACGACGCCGGCGAAGCTCGCCGGCTCGCCGGCCCGGCCGACCGTGATCTCCAACGTGCGGGACTGCCGCCACAGGTCACGGCGGGCGCGGGCGGTCTTCCAGCCCTCCAGCCACCACTCCTGACCGTCGTTGTCGACCAGGGCGAGGCGGTAGCGCAGCAGCGGGTGGTCGGTGCCGTGCTGGTGCGGGATCCCCTCGTCCGGCCGTACCCAGATCTCGCCCTGCCGGACGGTGAGCGGCTGCGGGTGCAGCCGGTTGCAGCGCACGGTGCCGCTGACGTCGATGCGCCGGTGCTGGAGCACCTGGTACATGCTGGCGATGGAGAGCGTCAGCGACATGGTGCAGCGGCTCTCCCCCACGTCGTCCACCCCGCCGATCCGCCCCTCGGTGGTCTCGGTGAACCACAGGTACGGCGCGTCGTCGCGGTCCGGGAGCTTGACCCGGCCGTCGCCGGCCATCCGCTCGACGGTCCGCAGTTGGGCCCGCGAGTCGTAGCGGGCTGGCTCGGGCAGGTCGTGCCGGGCGATGAACGCCTCGGTACGTTCGGCGGTCGCCGGCGGCCCGAACATCAGGCCCTCGCAGAGCTTGGTGGCGGTGGAGCTGCGCAGCAGCCGGGCGACGAACTCCAACTCGGGCAGCGGATCGGCGTCCTGCCGGCGGAGGATGTCGGCCCGCCACTGCTCCCACCCGGTGACCCGGACGTTCATGCCGGCCACCTTCATGTCCCGGCGCAGTTCCGGCAGGGTGTCGGGGCGGCCGGTGAGGTGGTAGTTCTGCCCCCACGCCTCCGGCGTGCAGATGATCGCGGCGCCGATCCGGCTGACCCAGTCCACCGGGGCGGTGTTCATCGCCCGGAACGCCGGGACGGTGCGGTACCGGGAGAAGGCGGTGAGGAAGCCGGTGCTGAGGTCCTGCGGGTTGTAGGCGCCGGTACGGGTGTGCCCGGCGATCGCGCCGGGGCGCAAGATGGTCACCTTCAGGCCGTGCTCGCTGGCCCGGCGCAGGGCCGCCTCCCCCGCCCACTTGGACTTGTCGTAGCCCGCGACCAGCCGGGTGATGTGCGCCACCGGGTCGTCCTCCCCCATCGACTCGATGCCCAGCTCGTTGAAGACGGCGACCGAGGAGACGTGGTGCAACGGCTTGGGCGGTCCGGTCATCGCCAGCTCCGCCAGCCGCAACGGGCCGATCACGTTGGTACGGCGCAGCGAGGGGTAGCCGCGCAGGAAGTCCACCGCGGCGGCGACGTTCACGATCGAGTCCACGCCGCCGGCCAGGTCGGCCCAGCGCTCGTCGCTCAGCCCGAGCCGGGGCTCCCGGATGTCCCCGGCGAGCACCGTGACCCGCCGCCGCACCTCCGCCGACCAGGGCAGCGAGAACCGGTTCAGCGCCGCGCCGAGGCGGTTCTCGGCGGCCTCCTCGTCGGCCGCCCGGACCAGGCAGACCACGTGCGCGTCGCTGCGCCGCAACAGGTCCAGCAGCAGGTGACCGCCGAGGAACCCGGTGGCCCCGGTGAGCAGGATCCGGGTCGGCTCCCGCGGCTCCGGGGCGTCGCACCAGGGCAGCCGGTCGGCCAACGCGAGATCCGCGAGGATCATCTCGATGTCGTCGTCCGCGCCGGTCGGCTCCGCGGCGACGACCGCGCCGGCGGGATCGGACACCAGGTCGGTGCCGCTCGCCGGCAGTGGTGCGACGTCCGGCAGCCCGCTGGTCTCGGCCCAGCGACGCGCCAACCGGGCGGGCCGGGCGTCGGCGAAGACGTCG
Source organism: Micromonospora sp. NPDC049836 (assembly GCF_044465125.1). Lineage (NCBI taxonomy): Bacteria > Bacillati > Actinomycetota > Actinomycetes > Micromonosporales > Micromonosporaceae > Micromonospora > Micromonospora sp. NPDC049836. The sequence continues at coordinate 111,191 of NZ_JBITLH010000013.1, read as the reverse complement.
TCGAGGCTCAGCCGCACGCCGCCCTCCCGGGCCAGTTCGGCGACGAGTTCCACCGCGTCGACCGAGGTCAGGCCCGCGTCGAACAGGTCCAGTTCCGGGTCGGTGTGCCGGCCCCGCAGGAACCGGGACGCCGTCGCCGCGATCACCGCGGCGGCCTCCTCGACGGTGCGCGGACCGGTGCCGGTCCGGGCCGGCGCGGCCGGGGCGTCCGGCTGCCGGAACCGCGCGAGCAGGTCCGCCGCCTGCCTCCGCCCCCCGCCTGCCTCGATCAGCTCGCCCTCGGACCGTCGATCGACGTCCCGGTTACGGCTCGTGCCGATGTGCGTCTCAGGCATTGCCTACCTCCGCAGCGCTCGTCGACCCGAGGTCCCAGGACCGGAACTCCCGGAGTCGCGTCAAATCCACCGTGACCTGCAGCCGCTCGGCGTCCACGTCGCCGCCGCCGAGGCGGGCGACCAGCCGGCGGGCCGGAATGTTGCGGGGCGTGTGCTCCGCGGTGAGGCGCACCGCCGGGCAGCCGAGCGCCTCCGCCCGGTCGGCCAGCCAGGCCAGCAACCGGTCCTCCACGCCGCGGCCGAGCACCCGGCAGCTCAGCATCCACGCCACCACGTCGAGCACGCCGCCGTCGGGGCGCACGACGAGCACCCCGATCTGCCCGTAGTCGCCGAACCGGTCCCGGGCGGCGGCGGTCCAGACCTCGCCCTCGCCGCGCAGCCGGGCCAGCACGTCCGCGTCCAGCGCCAGCGGCCGCAGGTTGAACTGGTTGGTACGCCGGCTGAGCTGGATGGTGCGCTCCGCGGTCCGCTCGTCCACCGGCGCCACGTCCAGCTCCAGTCGCAGCCGGGCCAGGAACTCCGCGAAGCCGGTCTGTTCCCGGACCTCGGTGCGCGCCTGCTCCTGGCGGTAGAAGTCGGCGCGGACGGCGTCCTCGGCGGTGGCCGCCCGGGGCACCGCCGGCCAGATCCGGCGCACGAAGCCGGCCAGCTCGGCGGCGGGCGGACAGGTCAGGCAGAGCACCTCGGGCAGGGCGGCCCGGACCGCGGCGATCTCGACCGGGTTGTCGTCGAGGAAGAGGAAGGAGTCCAGGCCCAGCCCCAGCCGGTCGGCGATCGCGGCGATCCGCACCGGCTTCGGTTCCCAGGCCGCGGAGATGACCGCGAAGTGCTCCCGGCCGAGGAGGCTGTCCGTGCGGTCCAGGATGGCGTGCACGGTGCCCTCGTCGTTGTTGGACACCAGCGCCAGCAGCACGCCCGCGGCCCGCCACTGCAGCAGCCGGCGGGCCAGCAGCGCGCGCGGCCCGGTGAGGTCGACGTGCTCCGGTCCCAGCTCGCCGGCGATGCCGCCCCACACCGTGTCGTCGCCGTCCACCACGATCACCTTCGGCGGTGGGCGGCGGGCGTAGCCGATCACCTCCGCCGCCGAGAGCGCCACCTGCGCCTGGAACTCCTCCCGGAACGGCAGGTGGGCGATGGCGTCGGTGTCGTCGTCGAAGATCTCGGCGGCGGTGAACCCGGCCGTCCACCAGGACGGCGGCAACACCGCGACACCCGGCTGCTCGGCCAGCTCCGCGGCGATCTGTTCCGGCCACCGCCGCAGCCGCTCGTCGTCGGCGCGGTCCGGCAGGAAGCCCACGAGCACCGGGATCCCGGCCCGCTCCGCGAGCGCACGCAGCGCCGCCGCGTACTCCCCGGCCAGCTCGGTGACCAGGTCGGCGTTCGCCGGCTGGAACCGGGTCAGGTCGGCGGCGCGCAGCAGGATCAGGTCGGCGACCGTCCCCGGCGCGGCGAGCACCCCGGACGGGTCGTGCAGGGCGGCCAGCACCTGGTGGTACGGCGCCTCGGCGACCGCGTACCGCTCGGTGCCGCCGTCGAGGGCGAGGCCGAGCAGCGCCGGGAGGTTGCCCAGCGCGAACGTGGCGGCGACCGCGACCGTGCCCGCCGGTCCCGGCTCGGGCGCGGTGGTGAGCGTCCGCGGGTCGTCGACGACCTCGGCCACCACCGCCAGGTAGTCGGCGGCGAAGCGGGCGCAGCTGGCCTCGTCGAGGATGTCGACGTTGTAGTCGAGGCCGATCCGGCCCAGCCCGGGCAGCACGGTGACCATCAGGTCCAGGTCGGAGTGGCCGGTGCCGGCGGGCAGGATCTCCACGTCGGCGGCGCCGGGCGGCTGCGGCGGCAGGTAGTTGAAGTACACCTCGACCAGCGGCGCCTCCGGCCGGTGCAGGCCCTCCGCGACCAGCGCCGACATCGCGTCGAAGAAGCTGATGCCCTGCTCCAGCACGGTGCTGAGCCGGTGGTCCGTCCGCCGCACCAGCTCGGCGACCGGCGTGCCGGGCGGCACGTGCGCGGCGTACGGGATGGGCACCCCGAAGAACCCGATCGCGTCGGGCGCCGCCACGTGCAGCCGGGTGTCCACCGGCACGGCGAGGACGAACCGGTCCCGGTCGCGCAGCCGGGCCAGCAGCACGGTGAGACAGCCCAGCCAGAACGCGGCCGGCGTGACGCCGAGCCGGCCGGCCTGCTCGGCGACCCGCTCCACCAGGCCGGCGGGCAGTTCGGCGAAGTGGCTGTCGGCGCGGTAGGAGCGCGTGGCAGGCCGGGGCCGCGCGAGTTCCAGGTCGAGCCGCCGGCTGCCGGCGAACCCGGTGCCGCCGCGGTCGTCCGACGGCGTCGTGGGCAGCCCTGCCTGGGCCCGGAGCAGCAGGTCGAGGTCGGCGTTCGTGGCCGCCGGCAGCGGCGCGCCGGCCAGCGCCTCGCCGGTCCGGGTCGCCATCAGCAGCAGGGACGCCAGGTCGGACACCGCGTGGTGGGCGCCGACCAGCAGCACCTGCCCGCCGTCGGGGTAGGCCAGCAGCTCGAACCGCCACAGCGGGGCCGCCGCCAGGTCGAACGGCGCGGCCAGCAGGTCCCGCAGCCGGTCCTGGGGGTCGGTCCCGGCGGGCACCGGCGACCAGCGCACCAGCCCGGCGCCGGCCTCGGGGCGTACCTCCAGGCGGTATCCCCCGTCGGCGTCCGCGACGATCCCGGTACGCAGCGCGGCGTGCGCGCCGGCCAGGGCGGTGAGCACCTCGCTCAGCCGTTCCGGGGTGGCGGGCGGGCCGAGGCGGACGGCCAGTCCGATGTGGTGCGTGACGGCGGGGACGCCGCGCTGCTCGGTGCGGACCAGCCGGACCACGTCCCGGGTGGCCGGCCGGACCACCGTCTCGTCGAGGGGCGCCGCCGGGGTGCCATCGCCGCCCTGCCCGGTCGCCGCGTCGGCGGCGTCGATCAGGTAGTCGGCGATGCTCTCCACGCTGGCGCCGTTGAACATCATGGCGATCGGCAGCGAGCGGCCGAAGTCGGCCTGGATGAGGCCCCGGGTCTGCATGGCCATCGCCGAGTCCAGTCCCTGGCCGACCAGCGGCGCCGCGGTGTCCAGCCGGTCGACGGCGAAGCCGAGCACCCCGGCGAAGCGCTGCCGGATCCGGGCCACCACCTCGTCCCGGTCGTGCAGGCCGACGGGACCCGGTGCGGCGGCGGGGCGGACCCGGCGCGGCAGCACGGTGGCCAGCAGGGGCGGCAGCAGGTCGGGGTCGGTGGCGCGCAGGGTGGGCAGGTCCACCGCCAGCGGCAGCAGCAGCGCCTCAGGTACGGCGGCCGGCCGGGACAGCGACCGGGCGAGCGCGGCCTCGAGCAGCGCCAGCCCGGCCGCCGTGTCCAGGGCGTTGATGCCGCCGCGCCCGATGCGCCGCACGTCCTCCTCGGTGAGGTGGCCGGTCATCCCGGTCGCCTCGGCCCACAGCCCCCAGGCCAGCGAGGTGCCGGCCAGCCCGGCCTGCCGGCGCTGCTGGGCCAGGGCGTCGAGGAACGCGTTGGCGGCGGCGTAGCCGCCCTGGCCGGCCCCGCCGAGGACGCCGGCCACCGAGGAGAACAGCACGAACGCGTCCAGGTGCAGGCCGGCGGTCAGCTCGTGCAGGTGCCAGGCACCGTCGATCTTGGGGCGCAGCACCGCTTCCAGCCGCTCGGCGTCGATGGCGGTCACCAGGCCGTCGCTGAGCACGCCCGCCGCGTGCACCACGGCGGTCAGCGGATGCTCGGCGGGAATCGTGGCGAGCACCCGTTCGAGCTGGTCCCGGTCGGCCGCGTCGCAGGCCACCACGCGCGCCTGGGCGCCGAGCCCGGCCAACTCGTCGCGGAGCCGGTCCGCGCCGTCGGCCGCCGGACCGCGCCGGGACAGCAGCAGCAGGTGCTTCACGCCCAGCCCCGCGAGGTGCCGGGCGACCAGCGCGCCGAGCCCACCGGTGCCGCCGGTGACCAGGACGGTGCCGGCGCCGAGCGCGGCGACCGCGCCGCCGGTGTCCACCGGGTGCCGCGCCAGCGCCGGGACGAGCAGGCGGCCGTCCCGGACGGCCGCCTCCGGCAGCCCGGCGCGCACCGCGGTGAGCACCCGCGGGTCCGCCGCGTCCCGGGCGCCGTCGACCAGGATGATCCGGCCGGGGTTCTCGGCGCGGGCGGCCCGCACCAGACCCCAGACCGCGGCCTGGGCGGGATCGATCCGTTCGGTGCCGCTGCCGGTGAGGACGGCGTCGCGGGTCAGCACGACCAGCCGGGAGGTTTCCGGGCCGGGATTGTCGAGCCACCGCTGGAGCCCGTGCAGCGTCTCGGTGAGCAGGGCGCGGGTGCGGTGCGGCAGGTCGCCGTCGGCCGGGTGGTCGGCGGTGCTCAGCACGGTCAGCTCCCCGATCGGCCGGGAGGCCGGGCCGGCGTACGCCGACCAGCCGACCGAGCAGAGCGCCTCGTTGCCGGCGCTGGCCGGACGGGCCAGCAGGGAGGCGATGCGGGCGACCGGCCGGCCGTCCGGGTCAGCGAGGTCGAGGCCGTACGTGTCGCCGTCGGTGGTGATCCGGACCCGCAGGTCGGTGTGGCCGGGCTGCCAGACCGAGACGCCGCCGAAGGAGAACGGCAGCAGCGCCCGGCGCACACCGGCGGCCGCGGCGGCCGCCTGGAGCGCGGCGTCCAGCAGCGCCGGGTGCAGCGCGTAGCGGGCCGCCTCGTCGGCCAGCTCGGCGGGGAGCGCGATCCGGGCGTACCGGTCGTCGCCGGCGGCCCACAGCTCGGCGAGGCCCTGGAACGCGGGGCCGTACTCCAGCCCGGCGTCGGCCATGGCCGGGTAGTGCTCGGCGAGGTCCACGACCCGGGCGCCGGCGGGTGGCCAGGGCGCGTCGTCCGGCGGGCCCGGCGGCTCGGCCTCGCCGAGCAGGCCGCTGGCGTGGTGCCGCCAGCCCTCGTCGCCGTCGGCGTCGTTGTCGTCGCCGGTGCCGTCGGCCCGGGAGTACACCTCGATCCGGCGGCCGTCGGCGTCCAGCGGCCCGACCGACACCTGCAACCGCAGCTGGCCCTGTTCGGGCAGGGTCAGCGGCTCGTGCAGGATCAGCTCCCGCACCTGGGGGCAGCCGGCCTCCGTCCCGGCCCGGACGGCCAGTTCGACGAAGGCCGCGCCGGGCAGCAGCGCCGTACCGAGCACCACGTGGTCGGCGAGCCAGGGATGGGTGGCCCGGGAGACCAGGCCGGTGCAGACCACACCGTCCGCGCCGGCCAGCGGGACGGCGGCGCCGAGCAGCGGGTGCCGCACCGGGTCGAGGCCGGCGGCCCGCACGTCGGCGGTCGCGGTGCCCGCCGGCAGCCAGTAACGCGCCCGCTCGAACGGGTAGGCGGGCAGGTCGACCAGCCGGCCGCCGGCCGTCCAGGTGGACCAGTCCACCGGGATCCCGGCCGCGTACGCCGCGCCGAGGCCGCGCAGCAGGCACACCTGCTCGTCCTCGCCGCGCCGCAGGGTGCCGGTCACCGTCACCGGGCGGCGCTGCGCCTCGGCGAGCTGGGTCACCGCGCCGGTCAGCACGGGATGGGGGCTCACCTCGACGAACACCCGGTGCCCGGCCGCGAGCAGGTGGCCCACCGCCGCGTCGAAGCGGACCGTCCGCCGCAGGTTCCGCAGCCAGTACGCGCCGTCCATCGCGCCGGTGTCCAGGACCTCCCCGGTCACCGTCGACACCAACGGCAGCTGCCCCGCCCGGGGCTCGAGGCCGGTGAGGGCCGCCAGCACCTCGTCGGCCAGCTCGTCCACCTGCGGTGAGTGCGACGCGTAGTCCACCGCGACCAACCGCGCCGGCAGCCCGTCGGCGTTGCACGCGGCCACGAGCGCGGTCACCTCGTCGGCCGGGCCGGAGACCACCACCTGCTCGGGCGCGTTGACCGCGGCGATCTCCACCGTCGCCGGCAACCGGTCCGCCACCGCGGCCGGCTCGGCCAGCACCGACGCCATCCGGCCCCGCCCGGCCAACCGGGCCACCGCCCGGCTGCGCAGCACCACCACCCGCGCCGCGTCCGGCAGCGACAACGCGCCGGCCACGCAGGCCGCCGCGATCTCGCCCTGCGAGTGGCCCACCACCGCCACCGGCCGCACCCCGGCCGACCGCCACACCTCGGCCAGCGACACCATCACCGCGAACAGGGCCGGCTGCACCACGTCCACCCGGTTCAGCCACTCCTCGTCCGGGCCGGTGATCACGTCCAGCAGGGACCACTCGGTGAGCGGCGCGAACGCCGCGGCGCACTCCCGCATCCGGGCGGCGAACACCGGCGAGGAGTCCATCAGGGAGCGGCCCATCCCGGCCCACTGCGCGCCCTGGCCGGGGAACACGAACACCGCACCGTCGCCGGGTACGGCCCGCTCGGCCACCTCGACGTCGGCCAGCAGGCCGGCCAGCTCGTCCCGGTCCCGGCCCACGACCACCGCCCGGTGATCCCACTGGGCCCGGCCCGTCGCGAGCGTGTACGCCACGTCCCGGGGGTCCAGCTCCGCGGCCTCGCCGACCCGCTCGCGCAGCCGATCGGCCAGCCGGCGTACCCCGTCGGCGGTCCGCGCGGAGAGCACCCAGGGGACCGGGTCCGCGGCCGGCGCGGCCGGTTCGGCGGCGCCCGCCGGGGGCTCCTCGATGATCACGTGGGCGTTGGTGCCGCTGTAGCCGAAGGAGGAGACACCCGCCCGGCGGGGCCGTTCCCCGGGCGGCCAGGCACGGCTCTCGGTCAGCAGCCGGACCTCGCCGGCGGCCCAGTCCACGTGCCGGGAGGGTTCGTCGACGTGCAGGGTGCGGGGCAGCAGCCCGTGCCGCATCGCCAGCACCATCTTGATGACCCCGAGCACCCCGGCGGCGGCCTGGGTGTGCCCGATGTTCGACTTCAGCGACCCCAACCACACCGGACGCTGCGCCGACCGGTCCTGACCGTACGTCGCCAACAACGCCTGCGCCTCGATCGGATCACCCAACGTGGTACCCGTACCGTGCCCCTCCACCACGTCCACGTCCGCACCGACCAACCCGGCCGAAGCCAACGCCTGCCGGATCACCCGCTGCTGCGACGGACCGTTCGGCGCCGTCAACCCGTTCGACGCACCGTCCTGATTCACCGCGCTGCCCCGCACCAGCGCCCGGACCCGCCAGCCGCGCTCCTGGGCGTCGGAGAGCCGGGCCAGGACGAGCATGCCGGCGCCCTCGCTCCAGCCGGTGCCGTCGGCGGCGTCCGCGTACGCCTTGCACCGGCCGTCCGGGGCCAGGCCGCGCTGCCGGGAGAACTCCAGGAACGGCGCCGGCGTCGCCATCACGGTGACCCCGCCGACCAGGGCCAGCGAGCACTCCTGGGCGCGCAGCGAGCGGACGGCCAGGTGCAGCGCCACCAGCGACGACGAGCAGGCGGTGTCCACGGTGACCGCCGGTCCTTCCAGGCCGAGCGTGTACGCGACCCGGCCGGAGATCAGGCTGGCCGCGTTGCCCCCGTCGCCGTAGTCGTGGTGCAGCGAACCGGTGAAGACCCCGGCCGGGGTGCCCTTGAGCGTGTGCGGATCGATCCCGGCGTCCTCCAGCGCCTCCCAGGCGGTTTCCAGGGTGAGCCGCTGCTGCGGGTCGATGGCCGGCGCCTCGCGCGGCGCGATGCCGAAGAACGCGGGGTCGAAGTCGCCGGCGCCGGGCAGGAACCCACCCGAGCGGGTGTAGGTGCGCCACGGCTGGCCGGGGGTGGGGTGGTAGAGGGCGTCGACGTCCCAGCCGCGGTCCGCGGGGAAGTCGCCGATCACGTCCGCCGCCCCGGCCACCACCTCCCAGAGCTGGTCGGGCGAGGCCGCGCCGCCGGGCAGCCGGCAGCTCATGCCGACGATGGCGATCGGCTCGTCCCGCTGGCGCTGCAGGGTGTCCAGGCTGTTGCGGGCCACGTGCAGTTCGCCGGCCACGCGCTTGAGGTAAGCGACGAGTTCCGCTTCGGTGGACATGCGTCTCCTCTTGTTCGGACCGAAGTGGCCCGGTCAGCTGGCGGGGGCGTCGTCGGCGGTCAGCGAGATGCCGAGGTTGTCGGTGATGAAGTCGAGGACCTCGGCGGTGGTGGCCGTCTCGAGGGCGGCCACCGCCGGCCCGGCGGGCGCGGCCAGCCCACCGGCGTCCCACCACGCGGCCATGCCGCGCAGCGTGGTGGCGACCCCGGCCCGCTCGTCGGCGGAGAGGTCGAGCGAGGCCAGCCGGGTCCGCAGCCGCTCCAGCTCGCCGATCAGGTGCGGGTAGCCCGGGGCGGCGGCGGGCGGCGCGAGCCGGTCGTACAGGTGCCCCGCGAGCGCCTCCGGACTGGGCAGGTCGAAGACCGCGGTGGCGGGCAGCTTCAGGCCGGTCCGCTGGGCGAGCTGGTTGCGCAGCTCGATGCCGGTCAGCGAGTCGAACCCGAGATCGCGGAAGGCGAGCCCGGCGGGGACCGCGGCCGGATCGGGGTGGCCCAGGACCGCGGCGACCGCCGAGCGCACGATCTCCAGCAGCAGGTCCCGGCGCTCCTGCTCGGGCAGGCCGGACAGCCGGGTGGCCAGCGGCGCCTCGGCCGGCGCGGCGGTCCCGGCGGCGCGCCGCCGGGGCGTCCCGAGCAGCTCGGCCAGGAGCGGCGGTACGGCGGCGTCCGGCGGCGCGGCCCGGTCGACCCGGAGCGGGACGACCAGCGCGTCCGGGCCGCGCAGGGCCCGGTCGAAGGCGCGCAGCCCTTCCTCGGTGCCGGTGGGCCGGATCCCGGCGCGGGTGAGCCGGTTCCGGTCGGCCTCGCCGAGGCCGGCCGTCATGGCGCTGGCCTGCGTCCACAGGCCCCAGGCGACGGCCACCGCGGGACGCCCGGCGGCGTGCCGCCGCGCGGCGAAGGCGTCCAGGTAGGCGTTGGCGGCCGCGTAGTTGGCCTGCCCGGCCGAGCCGAGCAGCCCGGCGGCCGACGAGAAGAGCACGAACGCGGCCAGGTCGGCGTCGGCGGTCAGCTCGTGCAGGTGGTTCACCGCGTCCGCCTTGGGTCGCAGCACGGCGGCCAGCCGCTCGGGGTTCAGCGCGTCGAGAACGCCGTCGTCCAGCACCCCGGCGGTGTGGATCACCGCGGTCAGCGGGTGCTCGGCGGGCACCGCCGCGAGAGCGCGCGCCACCTGCTCCCGGTCGGCCACGTCGCAGGCGAGCGCCTGGACCCGGACGTCCGGCGGCAGGTCGACGGCGCGGGGCTGCCGGCGGCTCAGCAGCAGCAGGTGCCGGACCCCGTGCTCCTCGACGAGCCGCCGCACCACCAGCGCGGCGAGGGTGCCGCTGGCGCCGGTGACCAGCACGGTGCCGGCCGGGTCGAGCGGGCGCGGCAGGGTCAGCACCACCGTGGCCGGGTCGATCGCCTCGGCCAGGTAGCGGTGCGCCTCGGCCCGCTGCCGGGCGTCGAAGGCACGTACCCGGGGCGGGGGTGTCACCGCCGGCTCCGGGGTCGCCGGGTCCGGACACGGGTCGGCGGCGACGGCCTCGGCGAAGCTCCACCCGGCCGGGACCGGGGCGAGCAGCCGCGCCTCGGTCACCGGTCCGTCGGGGAACGACCCGGTGACCCGGTCGCCCACGGCGACGCCGGTGACGGCCGGCCCGACCTCGGTCACCACCCCGGCGGCCCGGTCCTCGGCGGCCAGCCGGCGGGCGCGCAGCGACACGCGCACCTCCCCGTCGGCGAGGGTCCGGCCGGCGGGCTCCGGTGCCGCCTCGGCGGGCTCCGCCGCCACCCCGGCGGGCTCCGGCGTCGCCTCGGCGGGTGGGGCGACCCGGGTGAGCCGCGGCACGTACGCCCGGCCGGCCCGGACCGCGACCTGCGGCTCGCCGGTGCCCACGGCCACCGCGAGCGCCGCGTCCGAGGGCTCGTCGAGGTCCACCAGCAGCAGCCGGTCCGGGTGTTCGGTCTGGGCCGACCGGATCAGGCCCCAGACCGCGGCGCTGGCCGGGTCGGGGACGTCGGTGAGCGCGCCCCGGGTGACCACCGCGAGCCGGTCCCGCGGCCCGGCGTCGGCGAGGAACCGCTGCACGCGGGCGAGGACACCGGCCAGGGTGGCGTGCACGTCGCCGTCGGGTTCGACGTGGACGGTGGCCGGCGCGGCGGCGCCGGCGTCCCGCGCCGCCGGGACCGGCCGCCAGTGCAGCCGCAGGTCGGTGTCGGCGCTGGGCGGCGCGATCCCGGCGAACGGGCGCAGCGCCAGGGACTCCGCCCGCAGCACGAGCCGCCCGGCGCGGTCGACGGCGGTGACCGAGACGGCGCGCTCGCCCGCCGGGGCGAGCCGGACCCGCAGCGCGGTGGCGCCCGTGGCGGCCAGGGTCACGCCGGTCCACGAGAAGGGCAGCACCTGCTGCCCGCCGTCGCTGCCGGCGACCGGGGGGACGGCCAGGTGCATCGCGTGCAGGGCGGCGTCCAGCAGGGCGGGGTGGATGCCGAAACTCTCCGGCTCGACGGGGAGGCCGACCTCGGCGTAGACCTCCGCGCCGACCCGCCAGGCCGCCTGGACGCCCCGGAACGCCGGCCCGTAGTCGTAGCCGCGCTCGGCGAGGTCGTCGTAGAGGTCGCCCACCGGCACCGGCTCCGCGCCGGCCGGGGGCCAGTCGGCCGCGCCGTCCGACACCGGGGCGTCGACGGCGGGGGCCACCGTGCCGGTGGCGTGCCGGATCGCCGCGACGTCCGCGCCGTCCGGGGTGGACGCCGAGTACACCTCGACCGTACGCCGACCGGCCGGGTCCGCCGGGCCCACCACGACCTGGAGGAACACCGGGGCGGTCGCGGTCAGCGGCAGCGGGGCCTCCAGGGTCAGCTCCTCCACCACCGCGCACCCGACCTGGTCGGCCGCGCGCAGGGCCAGTTCCAGCAGCGCGGTGCCGGGCAGCAGCGTCGTGCCCCGGACCGCGTGGTCGGCGAGCCAGGCGTGCGCGCCGGGCGCCAACCGCCCGGTGAGCAGCGCGCCCGACCGGCCGCCGGCCAGCGACACGGCCGCCCCCAGCAGCGGGTGCCGGGCGTTGCTCAACCCGGCCGCGCTCATCCCCTGCCCGGGCCCGGTCGCGTTCAGCCAGTAGCGCCGGCGCTGGAACGGGTAGCCGGGCAGGGTCACCCGGCGCGCGCCGGCCAGGTCGCGTTCCCAGGACACCGGTACGCCGGCGACGACGAGCTGGGCGAGCGAGCGGCGCAGGGCCGACGGCTCCGGCTGGCCCCGGGTCAGCGCCGCGATGGCCAGCGCCCCGCCGGGTCCGTCCTGGTCGTCGAGGGTTTCGTGGACCATCGGGGTGAGCACGGCGCCCGGGCCCAGTTCGACGAAGGTGGTGACGCCGAGGTCCCGCAACGCCCGGACCCCGGCGGCGAACCGCACGGTACAGCGCACGTGGTCCACCCAGTACGCGGCGGTGCCGATCCGCTCCGGGTCGGCCGGGGCGCCGGTCACGTTCGAGATGACCGGGATGTGGGGCTGCCGCGCGGAGATGGTGGCCAGCTCCGCGGCGAACTCGGCGAGCATCGGCTCCATGTGCCGGGAGTGGAAGGCGTGCGAGACGTCCAGCCGCCGGACGCCGTGCCCCGCCGCGCGGACCGACTCGGCGAGCGCGAGCACCGGCGCCTCGTCACCGGAGACCACCACCGACCGCGGACCGTTCACCGCGGCCAGCTCGACCCCCTCGACGTGCTCCAGGTGCGCCCGGACCTCCTGCTCGGACAGGGCGATCGCGGCCATCGCCCCGGTGGCCGGCAGCGCCTGCATGAGCCGGCCACGGGCCGCGACCAGCGCACAGGCGTCCGGCAGGGAGAACACCCCCGCGGCGTACGCGGCGGTGATCTCGCCCAGCGAGTGGCCGGTCACGTAGTCGGGGGCGAGCCCGGCCGCCCGTACCACCTCCAGCAGCCCGACCTCCACGGCGAAGAGGGCGGCCTGCGTGTACATGCTCTGCGGCAGCAGGCGGGCCGGCTCGGAACCGGCGGGCGCGAAGACCACGTCGCGCAGCGGGTGCTCGGCGTGGCCGGCGAGCCGGGCGTCGAGGAGCCCGCACGCCGCGTCGAAGGCGGCCGCGAAGGTGGGGTGCTGGTCGTAGAGTTCCCGGCCCATCGCGGCGCGCTGCGCGCCCTGCCCGGAGAAGAGCAGGGCCAGCCGGCCGCGTTCGGGCCGGGCCACGCCGGTGACCACGGCGCCGCTGTCCCGGCCGTCGGCCAGCGCGGTGAGCCCGTCCAGCAGCGCGTCGCGGCCGTCGCCGAGGAGCACGGCCCGGTGCGCCATCGCCGACCGGCCGGTGAGCAGGGTGTACGCGACGTCGCGCGCCGGCGGAGCGTCGTCCGCCGCCAGCTGGCCGAGCAGCCGGGTCGCCTGGTCCCGCAGGCCGGCGGCGGACCTGGCGGAGAGCACCCACGGCACGGGCGGGCCGGCCGGCTCCGCTCGCGGCGGCTCGTCGGCGGGCGGCTGTTCGAGGATGACGTGGGCGTTGGTGCCGCTGATGCCGAAGGCGGAGACAGCCGCCCGGCGGGGCCGCTCGGTCTCCGGCCAGGGACGCTGGTCGCGGAGCAGCTCGAGCGCGCCGGACGCCCAGTCGACCTGGCGGGAGGGTTCGTCGACGTGCAGGGTGCGGGGCAGCAGCCCGTGCCGCATCGCCAGCACCATCTTGATGACCCCGAGCACCCCGGCGGCGGCCTGGGTGTGCCCGATGTTCGACTTCAGCGACCCCAACCACACCGGACGCTGCGCCGACCGATCCTGACCATACGTCGCCAACAACGCCTGCGCCTCGATCGGATCACCCAACGTGGTACCCGTACCGTGCCCCTCCACCACGTCCACGTCCGCACCGGCCAACCCGGCCGAAGCCAACGCCTGCCGGATCACCCGCTGCTGCGACGGACCGTTCGGCGCCGTCAACCCGTTCGACGCACCGTCCTGATTCACCGCGCTGCCCCGCACCACGGCGAGGACCGGGTGCCCGTGGCGGCGGGCGTCGGAGAGCCGTTCGACCACGAGCATGCCGGCGCCCTCGGCCCAGCCGGCCCCGTCGGCGTCGGCGGAGAACGCCTTGCACCGGCCGTCCGGCGACATCGCCCGCTGCCGGGAGAACTCGACGAACGTCGCCGGGGTGGACATCACCGTCACGCCGCCGGCCAGCGCGAGCGTGCACTCGCCCCGGCGCAGCGCCTGGGCGGCCAGGTGCAGCGCCACCAGCGACGACGAGCAGGCGGTGTCCACGGTCAGCGCCGGCCCTTCCAGGCCCAGCGTGTACGCGACCCGCCCGGACGCCACGCTGGTCGCGTTGCCGCTGAGCCGGAACCCGTCCAGCTCCTCCACCAGCTCGTGCATCGGCGGCCCGTACTCCGTCGGCATGGCGCCGACGAAGACGCCGACCGGTTCACCGCGCAGACCGGCCGGGTCGATGCCGGCGCTCTCGATCGCCTGCCAGGACGTCTCCAGCACCAGCCGCTGCTGCGGGTTCATGGCGGTGGCCTCCCGGGGGCTGATCCCGAAGAAGGCGGCGTCGAACTCGCCCACCCCCTCGACGAAGGCGCCCCGACGCGCGTAGCTGGTCCCCGCGTGGTCCGGGTCCGGGTCGTACAGGGAGGCGAGGTCCCAGCCGCGGTCGGTCGGGAACTCCGAGGTGGCGTCCACCCCGTCGGCGACCAGCCGCCACAGCGCCTCCGGGGAGTCCACGCCGCCGGGCAGCCGGCACGCCATCCCCACCACGGCGACCGGGTCGTCGTCCGTGGCCGTGGCGGGCGCGGCGCCCGGTGCCTCGGCGGGAGCGCCGACGAGCAGGGTGTCCAGGTGGTCCGCCAGCGCCTGCGGGCCCGGGTAGTCGAAGACGAGCGTGGCCGGCAGCTTCAGGCCGGTCACCTGTTGCAGGCGTTGCCGCAGCTCCAGACCGGTCAGCGAGTCGAAGCCGAGGTCCTTGAACGCGCGCCCGGCGTCGACCGTGCCCGCGCCGGCGTGCCCGAGCACCAGCGCCGCCTGGCCGGTGACCAGCTCGAGCAGCGCGGCCCGACGGCCCGCCGCGTCCAGCGCGGCCGTCCGCCGCAGCCACGCCGAGCCGCCGCCGGCCGCGCCACCGGTCGCGCGCCGCGCCGGCGTCCGCACCAGCTCAGCGAAGATCGGCGGCAGGGTGCCCTGGGCGGCGCGAGCCCGCAGCGCCGCCAGGTCCAGCAGGGCGGGCACCAGCACGGGCCGGTCGGTCGCCAGGGCCCGGTCCAGCAGGGCCAGCCCCTGCTGCGGGCTCATCGCCGCCAACCCGGCGCGGGACAGGCGGGCCAGCTCGGTCCGGCCCACGTGCGCGGTCATCGCGCTGTCGGCGTCCCACAGTCCCCAGGCCAGCGACACCGCCGGCCGGCCGGCGGCGCGGCGGGCCACGGCCAGCCCGTCGAGGAACCCGTTCGCCGCCGCGTAGTTCGCCTGCCCGGCCGATCCGACCACGCCGGCCGCCGAGGAGAAGAGCACGAACGCGTCGAGCGCGTGTTCCCGGGTCAGTTCGTCCAGCCACCGGGCCCCGTCCACCTTGGGCCGCATCACCAGGTCCAGTTGCGCGGCGGTCGACGCGGCCACCACCCCGTCGTGCAGCACCCCCGCGGCGTGGAACACCGCCGACACCGGGTGCTCCGCCAGCACCGCCGCCAACGCCTCCCGGTCGGCGACGTCGCAGCGCACCCGGACGATCTCCGCGGGCAGCTCCCCGACGTCGGCGGTGCCGCTGCGACTGAGCAGCAGCAGCCGCCGCACCCCGTACTCGGTGACCAGGTGCCGGGCCAGCAGGCGGCCCAGCGCCCCGGACGCCCCGGTGATCAGCACGGTGCCGGAGGTGGACCAGCGGCCGGTGGGCGGCGGCACCGGCACCAGGCGCGGCACCAGCGGCACCCCGTCGACCATCGCGACCTGCGGCTCGCCGGTGGCCACCGCCCGCGCCACCGCACTCCCGACGCCCGCGCCGATGCCGACGCCCGCGCCGATGCCGGCGTCGGGGCCAGCGTCGGCGTCGGCGTCGCGACCAGCATCGGCATCGCGACCGGCATCGGCGTCGCGACCGGCATCGGTGCCGGCCTCGGTGTCGCTTCCGGTGTCGCGACCGGTGTCGGCGTCGCGGCCAGCGTCGGCGTCGGCGTCGGCGTCGGTGTCGGCGTCGGTGTCGGTGTCGGTGTCGGTGTCGGTGTCGGTGTCGGTGTCGGTGTCGACCAGCGTGAACCGGCCCGGGTGCTCGAGCTGCGCGGACCGGACGAACCCCCAGACGGCGGCGCTCGCCGGGTCGGCACCGCGGGCCCCGCTGGTCACCACCGTCAGGGACCGGTCGGCGGCCAGCGCCTGCTGCACCGCGGCCAGCACCTCGCCCACCCGGGCGCGCGGGTCACCGCCCGGCTCGACCCGCAGCACGTCGGCGGCGTCGCCGGGACCGGTCCCGACCTCGGCGGGCGCCGGCAGCCAGCGCAGTTCGTAGAGGCCGTCGCCGGCCGGCGCGCCCGACGCGGCGGCCAGCCGGGCCGGGTCGACCGGCCGGGACGCCATGGCCCGGACCGACAGGATCGGCGTGCCGCTCTCGTCGACGGCCGCGATGCCCAGCGCGGACGGCCCGGCCGGGGAGATCCGTACCCGCGCCACCGGTCCCCGGCCTGGTCCGAGGCTCACCCCGGACCAGGAGAAGGGCAGCTCGACGGGGGCGTCGGCGCCCTTGTCGAGCAGCGCGCCGTGCAGCAGCGCGTCGAGCAGCGCCGGGTGCACGGCGTAGCCCTCGGCGGCCGCCTCGTCGTCGAGCACCACCTCGGTGTAGACGTGCGCGGCGTCCCGCCAGGCGGCGCGCAGGCCCTGGAAGAGCGGGCCGTACTCGTAGCCGGCCCCGGCCAGCCGCGGATAGAGCGCGTCGACCGGAACCGGTTGCGCACCGGGCGGCGGCCAGGCGACCGGGAGGGCCGCGGTCGGGTCGGTCCCGGCGGCCAGCCAGCCGCGCGCGTGGCAGGTGGCCCGGCGTTCCGCGTCGTCGTCGGTGTCCTCGGCCGAGAAGATCTCGACCGCGCGCCGGCCGTCCTGCCCGGCCCGGCCCACGGTGACCTGCACCTGCCGGACGGTGTCCTCGGAGAGGACGAGCGGGGCCTCGAGCACCAGTTCGTCGACGACGGGGCGGTCGACCCGGCGCCCGGCGGTGTGCGCCAGTTCGACCAGCGCCGCGCCCGGCACGACCAGCGTGCCGACGATCGCGTGGTCGCGGGTCCACGGCTGGCCGTCGGCGGAGAGGTGCCCGGTGAACAGCCACTCGTCCCGGTCACCGAGTTGGATGGCCGCGGTGAGCACCGGATGCTCGACGCGGCTCAGCCCGGCCGCGCCCGGGTCGGCGGCCCGGACGCCCGGGGTGAGCCAGTAGCGCTGCCGTTGGAACGCGTAGGTGGGCAGCGCCACCCGGACCGCGTTGGTTCCGGCGTGGAAGGCCGCCCAGTCGATCGGTACGCCGGCCAGGTGGGCCTCCGCCAGGGCGGCGGCGAACCTGGCCGGTCCGCCCTGGTCCCGCCGCAGGGATCCGACGACCCGCACCGGCTCGGCCGGGTCCGTGGTCGCGACGGTCTCCTCGACCGCCATGGTCAGCACCGGGTGGGCGGAGACCTCGACGAAGCACGTGGCCCCGTACTCCACCAGGGCGCGCACCGCCGGCGCGAAGTCGACCCGGCCGCGCAGGTTGCGGTACCAGTAGCCGGCGTCGAGCCGGGCGGTGTCGAGGAAGGTGCCCGCGGTGGTCGAGTAGAACGGGATCTCCCCCGAGCGCGGCGCGATCGGCGTGAGGTCCCGGCCGATCTCCTCCTCGATCGCCTCGACCGAGGCGGAGTGCGACGCGTAGTCCACCGGGATCCGCCGGGCCCGGACGCCGTCCTGCTCGCAGTCCCGCATCAGGTCGTCGAGGACGGCCGGGTCGCCGGCCACCACCGTGGTGCGGGGACTGTTGACGGCGGCGACGGAGAGTTGGCCGTCGTACCGGGCGAGCCGCGCCTCGACCTGCTCGGCGTCGAGGGCCACGGAGACCATGCCGCCGTGGCCGGCGAGCCGGTCGCCGACCGCGCGGCTGCGCAGCGCGACCACCCGGGCGGCGTCGTCGAGGGAGAGCCCGCCGGCGATGTACGCGGCGGCGATCTCACCCTGCGAGTGGCCCACCACGGCGATCGGCCGGACCCCGTGCGCCTGCCACAGCCGGGCCAGGGAAACCATCACCGCGAACAGCGCGGGCTGCACCACGTCGACCCGGTCCAGCGACGGCGCGCCGGGCCGCCCACGCAGCACGTCCGCCACCTGCCACGGCACGTACTTCGACAGCGCGGTGCCGCACGCCTCGATCTCGGCGGCGAAGACCGGCGAGGAGTCGAGCAGTTCGACCGCCATCCGCTCCCACTGCGAGCCCTGACCGGGAAAGACGAGAACGACCCGGCTCGCGGTCGGGCCGGCGTGGCACACCGCCGGGTCCGGCTCACCCGCGGCCAGGGCGGCGAGGCCCGCCGCCAGGGTGTCCCGGTCGGCGGCGACGACCGCCGACCGCCACTCCAGGTGCGCCCGGCCGGTCGCCGAGGCGTACCCGACGTCGGCCAGGGTGAGGTCGGGGTCGGCGGTCAACCGGGCGTGCAGGCGGCCGGCCTGGGCCCGCAGGCCCGCCTCGCTGCGCGCCGAGACGAGCACCGGGACGGCGGTCGGCGCGCCGGCCGGCGGGACCGGCCCGCCGTCCCCGCCGGGAGCCGGCTCGGGCGCCGGCGGCTCCTCCACGATGACGTGGGCGTTGGTGCCGCTGACGCCGAACGACGAGACCCCGGCGCGTCGGGTACGCCCGCCACCGGTCCACGGCTCGGCCTCGACCAGCAGCCGTACCGCGTCCTCGTCCCAGCGCACGTGCGACGAGGGGGCGTCCACGTGCAGGGTGCGCGGCAGCGTGCCGTATCGCATCGCCTGGATCATCTTGATCACCCCGGCGACGCCGGCGGCGGCCTGGGTGTGCCCGAGGTTGGATTTCACCGAGCCGAGCCGCAGCGGGCCGTGCTCCCGCTCCCGCCCGTACGTCGCGAGCAGCGCCTGCGCCTCGATCGGGTCGCCGAGCGTGGTGCCGGTGCCGTGCCCCTCGACCGCGTCGACGTCGGCCGGGCCCAGGCCCGCGTCGGCGAGCGCCTGGCGGATCACCCGCTCCTGGGCGGCGCCGTTCGGTGCGGTCAGGCCGTTGCTGGCGCCGTCCTGGTTGACCGCGCTGCCCCGGATCACGCCGAGCACTCGGTGGCCGTTGCGGCGGGCGTCGGAGAGCCGCTCGAGCAGCAGCAGACCGACCCCCTCGGCCCACCCGACGCCATCGGCCGCCTGCGCGTACGCCTTGCAACGGCCGTCCGGGGCGACCCCCCGCTGCCGGCTGAACTCGACGAAGAGGTCCGGGCGGGCGAGCACGGTGACGCCGCCCACCAGGGCGAGCGAGCACTCATGGGCGCGCAGCGCCCGGCCGGCCAGGTGCATCGCCACCAGCGACGACGAGCAGGCGGTGTCGACGCTGATCGCCGGGCCCTCGAAGCCGAACGTGTAGGCGATCCGCCCGGAGGCGACGCTGCCGGCCGAGGCCGTGCTCAGGTAGCCCTCGATCTCCGGGCGCCGGTCGCTCTGCCCGGCCACGAAGCCGTAGTCCTGGTACATCACCCCGCAGAAGACGCCGGTGTCGGAGCCGCGCAGCGCCGTCACGTCGAGGCCGGCGTCCTCGAACGTCTCCCAGGCCACCTCCAGCAGCAGCCGCTGCTGGGGATCCATGGCGAGCGCCTCGCGGGGGCTGATGCCGAAGAAGTCGGCGTCGAACTCGCCGACCCGGTCCAGGAAGCCACCCCGCCGGGTGTACGAGGTGCCGGGGTGGTCCGGGTCGGCGTCGTAGAGGCGCTCGACGTCCCAGCCGCGGTCGACCGGGAAGTCGCTGGTCGCGTCGCGTTCCTCGGCCACGAACCGCCACAGCTCGTCCGGTGAACTGATACCGCCGGGGTACCGGCAGCTCATGCCGACGACGGCGAGCGGTTCACTGGCCCGGTCCTCGAGCTCGCGCAGCCGCGCCCGGGTCTCGTTGAGGTCGACGGCGACCCGCTTCAGATACCGGACGAGTTTCTCCTGTTGCGCCTCCGTGGCCTCAGCGCTCATCCCCGTGCCCCCGCTCATCCGTCGTACCTGTCACAGCTCGCCGTAGTCGGCGTCGATCAGCTCGAAGACCTCGTCGGCGGTGGCGGCCGCCAGGATCCGCTCGCTCGTGCGCTGCTCGTCCTCGGTGATCGAGGCGAGCAGGGTGCGCAGCCGGCCGGCGACCCGCGCCCGCTCGTCGGCCGGGGCCGAGTCGAGCGCCGCCGCCAATCGGCCGACCTCGTCGTCGAGCGACGGCGGCGCGCCGCTGTCCCCGCCGCCGAGTTCGGCCAGCAGCAGCTCGACGACGGCGGCCGTGTTGGGGTGGTCGAAGACCAGGGTGGACGGCAGCTGGACCCCGGTCGTCTCGGTGAGCCGGTTGCGCAGGTCGATGGCGGCCAGCGAGTCGAAGCCGAGGTCCTTGAAGGCGCGTTCGGGGTTGACCGCCGCCGGCGAGGTGTGGCCGAGGACCGCGGCGACCTGTGTCCAGACCAGTTCGAGGGCGACCTGCCGGCGTTCGGCCTCCGGGGCGCGGGCGAGCCGGTCGGCGAGGGAGCCGCCGGCGGCCGGCGGTCGTGCCGTGGCGCGCACCAGCCCGCGCAGCAGCGGCGGCAGCGTCCCGGCGCGGCCCTGGGCCCGCAGCGTGTGCTGGTTGAGCTTGGCCGGTACGAGCAACGCCGGGTCGCGCCGCCACGCCGCGTCGAAGAGGTCCAGGCCGTCCTCGGCGGAGAAGCCCTCGACGCCCAGCCGCGCCCACCGGCCGACGGCCACCTCGTCGAGCCGGCCCGCCATCCCCCGTTCCCCGGCCCACATGCCCCAGGCGAGCGCGCTCGCCGGAAGGCCCTCGGCCCGGCGGTGGGCGGCGAGCGCGTCGAGGAACGCGTTCGCGGCGGCGTAGTTGCCCTGCCCGGGACTGCCCAGCACCGAGGCCACCGAGGAGAAGAGCACGAACGCCGACAGCTGCGCGCCGGCGGTCAGCTCGTGCAGGTGCCACCCGCCGTCGATCTTGGGTCGGGTGACCCGTGCCACCTGCTCGGCGGTGAGCGACGCCAGCACCCCGTCGTCGAGTACGCCCGCCGCGTGCACCACCGCTGTCAGCGGCCGCTCCAGCCCGGCGAGCAGGTCGGCCACCTGGTCCCGCTCGCTCACGTCGCAGGCGGCGACCCGCACCGCGCAGCCCAGCTCCGCCAGCTCGGCGGTCAGCTTCCCGGCCCCGTCCGCGTCCGGTCCACGGCGACTGACCAGCACCAGCCGCCGGGCGCCGTACCCGGTCACGAGGTGCCGGGCGACCAGGGCGCCGAGGCCGCCGGTGCCGCCGGTGATCAGCACGGTCCCGTCCGGGTCCAGGGCCGGTCCGTCGCCGCCGCCGGTCGCCGCCGGCACGTCCCCGCCGGCCGCCGATCCCTCGTCCCCGGCCGTTGCGGTGGCCCGCTCGTCCGGGTCCGGCGACTCGGTGCCAGTCGGCGCGGCGGGCCGCCCGTTGCCAGTCGGCGCGCCGGGCCGGCCGAGCCGGGGGGCGAGCACCCGCCCGTCCCGGACCGCCAGTTGCGGTTCGTCCAGCGCGGCCAGCGCGGCCCAGTCGGGTTCCGCCCCGTGGTCGAGGTCGACGAGCAGGATCCGGCCCGGATGCTCGGACTGGGCGCTGCGGACCAGTCCCCAGACCGGGGAGAGCGAGAGGTCGAGCGCCTCGTCGGCGGTCGCCACCGCGAACCGGGTCACCACGACGAGCCGGGTGCCGGCCGTACCCGGGTCGCCGAGCCAGTCGCGCAGCAGGTCGAGCGTGGCCAGGGTGACGTTCCGGGCCGCGCCCGGCACGTCGCCGTCCGGCTCGCCGGGGTGGGCGACGGTGGCGACGACGAGGTCGGGCCGCTCGGCGGGCTCGACCGTGGCCCGGTCGAACGAATCGAAGCGGCGCACCCGCGCCGGACCCGCCTCGCCGACGGTCAACGGCGTCCAGTGCACCGCGTAGAGCGCGTCGGCGCCGGCGGGCGTGGCACCGGCGAGCTGATGCCGCGCGACGGGACGGAAGGCGAGCCGCTCGACGGCGGCGACCGGCCGGTCCTGCTCGTCGGTGAGGTCGATGCGCAGCGCGCCGGGACCGGCCGGGCCGATGCGGACCCGCACCCGTTCGGCGCCGGGCTGGTCGACCCGGACCCCGGACCAGCTGAACGGCAGGCTCGCTCCGGCCGGGTCGTCCCCGTCCAGCAGGTCGGCGCCGCCGTGCAGGGTGGCGTCGAACAGCGCCGGGTGCAGCACGTACCCGGTCCCGGTGGCGTCCGCCGGCAGGGTGACCTCGGCGTAGCGCTGCTCCCCGGCCCGCCACGCCGCCCGTACCCCCTGGAAGGCCGGGCCGTACTCGTAGCCGGCGTCGGCGAGGCGGGCGTAGAGCGCGTCGGCGGTGAGCGGCTCGGCGGCCGGTGGTGGCCGGTGCGGGCCGCCCGGGGGCGGCGGTGCGCTGCCGGTGAGCAGGCCACGGGCGTGGCAGCGGGGGTCGTCGGCGCCGGAGAGCGAGTAGACGCCGACCCGGCGGTGTCCCGCCGCGTCGGGTTCGCCGACGGTGACCTGCAACCGGACCCCGGCGGTGTCCGGCAGGACCAGGGGCGCTTCCAGGGTGAGCTCGCCGATGACCGGGCTACCGGTGTGCCGGCCGGCGGCGAGCACGAGGTCGACCAGGAGGGTGCCGGGCGCGATGACCGTGTCGAGCACCGTGTGGTCCGCCAGCCAGGGCGCGCCGTCCCGGCTCACCCGGCCGGTGAACAGCCACTCGTCGCGGTCACCGACCCGGGCGACGGCGGCGAGCAGCGGGTGGTCCAGCGGGGTCAGGCCGGCGCCGGCCGGGTTGCCGCCGGTGGTGGGGTTGAGCCAGTAGCGCCGCCGCTGGAACGGGTAGCTGGGCAGGTCGATCCGGCGGGCGCCGGCCAGGACGGCGGACCAGTCGACCGGCACGCCGGCCAGCCCGGCCTGCGCCAGGAAGGTGGTGAACGCCGCCGGCTCGGGCTGCCCGGCCCGCAGCGCGGGAAGGAACACGGCCTCCGCGTCCTCGACGCCCTGCCGGGCCAGCCCGGTCAACACGGCGTCCGGGCCCAGCTCCAGGAACCGGCTCACCCCCTGCTCCCGCAGGGTCCGGATCCCGTCGGCGAAGCGCACCGCGTGCCGCACGTGCCGGACCCAGTAGTCCGGATCGGTCAGCTCCTCCGCCACCACCCGGCCGGTCAGGTTCGACACCACCGGGAGCCGCGGCGGGCGGGCGGTCAGCCCCTGCGCGACCGCGCGGAACTCGGCCAGCATCGGGTCCATCAGCGCCGAGTGGAACGCGTGCGAGACGGTCAACCACTTGGACCGCCGCTCGTGCCAGCCGGGCAGCCACGCCTCCAGCTGCGCGATCTCGCCGGAGACCACCACGGCACGCGGGCCGTTGACCGCCGCGAGCGACAACCCCGGTGGCAGGGTGGGCAGCACCTCGTCCTCGCCGGCCTGGAGCGCCACCATGCCGCCGCCGGCCGGCAACGCGCCCATCAGCCGGCCCCGGGCCGCCACCAGCCGGCACGCGTCGGGCAGCGACCACACCCCGGCCACGTGGGCGGCGGTCAGCTCACCGACCGAGTGTCCGATCAGGAAGTCCGGGCGTACGCCGAACGACTCGGCGAGCCGGTACAGCGCCACCTCGACGGCGAAGAGCGCGGCCTGGGTGTGCGCGGTCTCGTCCAGTTCCGGGGCGTGCGGCGCGGCCAGCAGGTCCCGCAACGCGCCGCCGAACTCGGCGCACACCTCGTCCAGCGCCTCGGCGAAGACCGGGTACACCTCGGCCAGCCCGGCGCCCATCCGGGCCCGCTGCGCGCCCTGGCCGCTGAACAGCACGGCCGTCCCGCCGGCCATCGGCCGCCCGCGGGGCACGCCCGGCTCGCCCGCGGCCAGCGCCGCCAGGCCGGTCAGCAGCTCGTCCCGACCGGCCGCCACCACGGCCGCCGCCCGCTCGAAGCGGGCCCGCGCCGTCAGCGCCGAGTACGCCACGTCCGCCGGCCGCGCCTGCGGGTGCGCCAGCAGATGCGACCTCAGCCGCCCGGCCTGTGCCCGCAACGCCGCCTCGGTCCGGCCGGAGAGCAGCACCGGCACCGGCGCCGCGACCCGCTCGGGCGCGGGGTCCGCCGGCCCGCCGGTGGAGTCGGCCGGCACGCCGGCGGGGTCGGCCGGTGCTTCTTCCAGGATGACGTGGGCGTTGGTGCCGCTGATGCCGAAGGACGACACCCCGGCGCGGCGCGGCCGGCCGGCGGCGGGCCACGGTTCGGCCTCGGTGAGCAGCCGGACCTGACCGGCTGCCCACGGCACGTGCGGGGACGGGGCGTCCACGTGCAGGGTGCGCGGCAACGTGCCGTTCCGCATCGCCAGCACCATCTTGATCACACCGGCGATGCCGGCCGCCGCCATGGTGTGCCCGATGTTCGACTTGACCGAGCCCAGCCGCAGCGGCCCGTCGCGGCGCTCCTGACCGTAGGTCGCCAGCAGCGCCTGCGCCTCGATCGGGTCGCCCAGCCGGGTTCCCGTCCCGTGTCCCTCGACGGCGTCCACGTCGGCGGCGGTCAGCCCCGCACTGGCCAGCGCCTGCCGGATCACCCGTTCCTGCGCCGGGCCGTTCGGTGCGGTCAGCCCGTTGCTCGCGCCGTCCTGGTTCACCGCGCTGCCCCGGACGACCGCCAGCACCCGGTGGCCGTGGCGGCGGGCGTCCGACAGCCGCTCCAGCACCACCAGGCCCAGGCCGTCGGAGAACCCGGTGCCGTCGGCGCCGGCCGCGTACGACTTGCACCGGCCGTCCGGCGCCAGCCCGCGCTGCCGGCTGAACTCCACCAGCAGGAACGGTTCGGCCAGCACCGTCACGCCACCGACCAGGGCCAGCGAGCACTCCCGCGCCCGCAGTGCCCGTACCGCCAGGTGCAGGGCGACCAGCGACGACGAGCACGCCGTGTCCACCGACACCGCCGGGCCCTCCAGGCCCAGGACGTACGCGATCCGTCCCGACACCACACTGGCCAACGTGCCGGTGAGCCGGAAGCCCTCCAGCTCCGGCGGCATCGAACCGCCGTAGTCGGAGGAGAACGCGCCGCAGAACACCCCGGTGTCGGAGCCGCGCAGCGCGGTCGGGTCGATCCCGGCGTCCTCCAGCGCCTCCCAGGACGCCTCCAGCAGCAGCCGCTGCTGGGGATCCATCGCCAGCGCCTCCCGGGGACTGATCCCGAAGAACTCGGCGTCGAAGTCGCCGACCTCCGGCAGGAAGCCACCGCCGCGCGTGTAGACGGTGCCGGCGCTGTCCGGGTCCGGGTCGTACAGCCGCTCCAGCTCCCAGCCGCGGTCCTCGGGAAGCCCGGTGACGGCGTCCCGCTCGTCGGCAAGAAGCTGCCACAGCCGCTCGGGCGAGCTGGCGCCGCCGGGGTAGCGGCAGCTCATGCCCACGATGGCCAGCGGTTCGAGGTCCGACTCCTCCAGCTCACGCACCCGGCGCCGGGCGGTGAGCAGCTCGCCGGTCACCTTGTGCAGGTACTCGCGGAGCTTCCGCTCCTCTCCGGTACTGGCGTTCCGTGGGTCGTGGCTGCCCTGCGTCATGCTGATCGAAGCTCCTCGTGGATCAGGTCGAGACTCTCGCGGAGGAGACCTCGTCGCGGCCGTCGTCCAGGTCACCGCGACGCGGCCGGTCAGGCCGGAGCCGTGTCCCGGCTCCCTCGGCGCGCTCGCCTTGGCCGGACCATACGCAGCGGTTTCCGCGCCTGTCAGTCCGTCCAGAGGGGATCGTCCGGAAGCTGCCAAACCGTTCCGGCAGCCCGGATACGGCCCGCGTCAGGCCGACCCGAGCTCCCTGTCGATCAGCGTGAACAGGTCCTCGTCGGAGACCGTGCCGAGGCCGTCCTCGGTGCCGGCGTCGGCCTCGTCGCGGTGGCCGGCGGTGCCGCTGAGCACGTGCCGCAGCCGGTTGCCGAACGCGCGCAGGCGCGGCTCCGCCTCGGCGAGCCGCCGCGCGTCTCCGGCGAGTTCGCTCAGCAACGCCTCGACCTGGCGCAGTTCCCGCTCCAGCGGGGAGCCGGACGCGGCGTCCGCGCCACCGATCGTGCCCAGCAGGTACGCGGTGACCGCCGCCGGGTTCGGGTGGTCGAAGACCAGGGTGGTGGGCAGGCTCAGCCCGGTGGTCCGGCTCAGCCGGTTGCGCAGCTCGACCGCGGCCAGCGAGTCGAACCCCACCTCCTTGAACGCCCGGCCCGCGTCGACGGCCTCCGGCGCGGCGTGCCCGAGCACGGCGGCGACCTGGGCCCGGACCAGGTCGAGGGTGACCTGCTCCCGCTCGGCCGGCGCGACCCCGGCCAACCGCTCGGCCAGCGACCCGGTGGTACGCCGGGTCCGCTGGGCCGGCGCCCGGACCAGGTCACGCAGCAGCGGGGTGAGCGCCGCCGTGCCGGCCTGCGCCCGCAGCGCGGCGAAGTCGAGCCGTACCGGGACCAGCAGCGCCTCGCTGCGCCCCATCGTCTGGTCGAACAGCCGAAGGCCGAGGTCGGTCGGGAGCGCCGCGATGCCGCTGCGGGCGAGCCTCGCCCGGTCGGTCTCGCCGAGCTCGCCGGTCATCCCGGTGGCGTCGGCCCACAGCCCCCACGCGATCGAGGTCGCCGGCAGTCCCGCCGCGCGCCGCTGAGCGGCGAGGGCGTCCAGGTAGGCGTTCGCGGCGGCGTAGTTGCCCTGCCCGCCGTTGCCCATGGTCGCGGCGACGGAGGAGAACAGCACGAACGCGGACAGGTCCCGCCCGGCGGTCAGCTCGTGCAGGTGCCGCGCCGCGTCCAGCTTCGGCCGCATCACCCGCTCGAGCCGCTCGGGGGTCAGCGCCTCGACGACCCCGTCGTCGAGCACGCCCGCGGCGTGGACCACCGCGGTCACCGGATGCGCCAGCGAGTCCAGCAGCTCGGCCAGTTGGCGCCGGTCGGCCGCGTCACAGGCGACGACCCGGGCCTCGGCGCCGAGGGCGGCCAGCTCGTCGACCAGCTCGCCGGCGCCGGGAGCGGCCGGGCCGCGGCGGCTGACCAGCAGCAGGCGCTTCACCTGGTGGGCCCCGGCGAGGTGCTTGGCGACCGTTGCGCCCAGGCCGCCGGTGCCGCCGGTGAGCAGGACCGTCCCGTCGGGGTCCAGCGGCGCCGGTACGGTCAGCACGATCTTGCCGACGTTGCGGCCCTCGCGGAGGAACCGGAGCGCCTCCCGCCCGTCGCGCATGTCCCAGGCCCGGACCGGCGCGTGCCGCAACACACCCCGCTCGAAGAGGGCGACGACCTCCTGCAGCAGCTGCTGGATCCGGTCCTGGTCGACATCGAACAGGTCGAAGGCCCGGTAGCGCACGCCCGGGTAGGCGGCCGCCACGTCCGCCGCGTCCCGGATGTCGGTCTTGCCCAGCTCGACGAACCGGCCACCGCGCGGCAGCAGGTCCAGCGAGGCGTCGGCGAACTCCCCGGCCAGCGCGTTCAGCACCACATCCATACCGGCACCGTCGGTGGCCCCCAGGAACTGCTCCCGGAACGCCAGCTCCCGGGACGAGGCGATCCGCTGCCCGTCCACGCCGAGGGCGCGGACGGCGGGCCACTTCGCCGGGCTGGCGGTCGCGAACACCTGCGCGCCCAGGTGCGCGGCGAGCTGCACCGCGGCCATGCCGACGCCCCCGGCGGCGGCGTGGACCAGCACCCGGTCGCCGGGCCGTACCCCGGCCACGTCCACCAGCCCGTAGTAGGCGGTCAGGTAGGTCACCGGCACCGCGGCCGCCTGCGCGAAGGTGAAGCCGGCCGGCATCGGCACCAGCATCCGACGCTGCGCCACCGCGACCGCACCGAACGAGTCCAGCACCAGACCCATCACCCGGTCACCCGGCGCCAGGTCCGACACTCCCGAACCGACCTCCAGCACCACGCCCGCCGCCTCAGCGCCGAGACCGGTCAGCCCGGGAACCATGCCCAGGGTGACCACGAGGTCGCGGAAGTTGACCCCGGCCGCGCGGACCGCGATCCGTACCTCGTGCGCCGCCAGCGGCCGGTGCACGTCCGACTCGCCGATCGTGAGGTCCTCCAGCGAGCCGGCCCGGCCCACCGTCAGCCGCCACCCGTCCCCGGCCGGCACGGGCGCCGCCCGCTGCAACCGGGGCACCAGTGGCCGGCCGGCCCGTACCGCCAGCTGGGGCTCCCCGAGGTCGGCCAGGGCCGCCCACTCCGGTTGCCCGCCGTCGCGGTCCAGGTCCACCAGCCCGAAGCGGCCCGGGTGTTCGGACTGCACGCTGCGCAGCAGGCCCCACACCGGGGACTGGGCGAGGTTGACCGGCTCCCCGCCGGTGGCGATGGCGTTCCGGGTCGCCACCAGCAGCCGTACCCCGGTCGACCAGCTCGCGGCGAGCCACCCTTGCACCAGCGTCAGGGCCTGGCGCGCTGCCGCGTGCCCGGCCGCCGTGCCGTCGCCGTCGCCGTCGATCGCGGCGATCACGAGGTCCGGTGCTGCCTGGCCCTCGGCCACGGCCCGGTCCAGCGCCGCCAGGTCGGGGTACCGGTCCGCGATCCCGTCCACCGCCGCGCCGACGGCGGCGATCCGCACCGCCGCCGCCGGGGTCGGGTCGGCGGCTGCCCGCCACTGCACGTGGAACAGGAACTCCTGCGGGTCCGCGGGCATCCGGTCGAGTTGCGTCCGGTCGATCGGCCGGGAGACCAGCCGGGCCACGCTCGCGACGGGTTCGCCGGTGTCGTCCACGATGTCGACGCTCGCGGCGCCGTCCGGGGCGAGGGCGATCCGGGCGCGGGCCCGGGTGACCCGTCCGTTCCCGGCGTGCACTCCGGACCAGGAGAACGGCAGGTCGGTCGCCGACCCCGCC
Source organism: Micromonospora sp. NPDC049836 (assembly GCF_044465125.1). NCBI lineage: Bacteria > Bacillati > Actinomycetota > Actinomycetes > Micromonosporales > Micromonosporaceae > Micromonospora > Micromonospora sp. NPDC049836. The sequence goes on along the minus strand of NZ_JBITLH010000013.1, from coordinate 82,897 downwards.
GCCTTGTCCAGCAGGGTGCCGTGCAGCGCCGCGTCCAGCAGCACCGGGTGTACGGCGTGCCCGTCGCCGCAGGCGTCGTCCGGCACCACCAGGTCGGTGTAGACGTGCGAGCCGTCCCGCCAGGCGGCGCGTACGCCCTGGAACACCGGCCCGTACTCGTAGCCCGCCGCCAGCAGCCGGAGGTAGAGGTCCTCCACCGGCACCGGCTCGGCCCCCAGCGGCGGCCAGTGGGTGGGGCGCCAGGCCGGTGCGGTGTCGTCGGGTTCGCGCAGGAATCCCCGGGCGTGGCACGTGGCGCCGTCACCCAGTTCCTGCTGCTCCGGACGCGAGTAGATCGTCACCTCGCGGTGGTGGTGGTGGGGGTCGGGTGCGCTGATCTGGACCTGGACCTGCACCGCGGTGCGTTCACCCAACACCAACGGCGTGTGCAGCACCAACTCCTCAACCAACCCGACACCCAACTGCCCACCCGCCGCCGCGGCCAACTCCACCAACACCGCACCCGGCACCACCACCGAACCGAACACCACATGATCGGCCAACCACGGCTGCCCCTGCACCGACAACCGACCCGTGAACACCCACTGCCCACCATCACCCACCGGCACCGCCGCGACCAACAACGGATGCCCCACCCGCCGCAACCCCGCACCCACCACGTCACCGACCGCCCCACCCCCGGACAACCAGTACCGCCGCCGCGAAAACGCATAACCAGGAAGATCAACCCGAACCGCGCCCGACCCCGCGAACACCCCCGACCAATCCACACCCACCCCAGCCACAAACGCCTCAGCCACCGACGTCACAAACCGCCGCCCACCCCCCTCACCACGCCGCAACGAACCCACCACCGCCACCGACTCACCCAACCCGCCGGCCTGCACCACCTCCTGCACCGCCACCGTCAACACCGGATGCGGCGACACCTCCACAAAACACGACGCCCCATCCCCCACCAACGCCCGCACCGCCGGCTCAAACCCCACCGGCTCCCGCAAATTCCGATACCAGTACTCCGCACCCAACTCCACCGGATCCACAAACCGACCACACACCGTCGAAAACAACGGCACCCCACCCGAACGAGGCCGCACCGGCCCCAACACCCGCAACAACTCCTCCCGCACCACCTCCACCTGCACCGAATGCGACGCGTAATCCACCGGCACCCGCCGCGCCCGCACCCCCCGCCGCTCACACACCCCCATCACCTCATCAACCGCACCAACCTCCCCCGCCACCACCACCGACGACGGACCATTGACCGCAGCCACCGACACCCGCCCACCAAACGGCGCGATCAACCCACCCACCTCAGCCACCGGCAACCCCACCGACACCATCGCCCCCGCCCCGGCCAACCGATCCCGCACCACCTGAGAACGCAACGCCACCACCCGCGCCGCGTCCTCCAACGACAACACCCCCGCCACACACGCCGCCGCGATCTCACCCTGCGAATGCCCCACCACCACCGACGGCCGCACCCCCACCGACCGCCACAACCCCGCCCACGCCACCAGCACCGCAAACAACACCGGCTGCACCACATCCACCCGCTCCAACGACGGCGCACCCACCACCCCCCGCAACACATCCTCAACACGCCAATCCACAAACCCCGACAACGCCCGCCCACACGCCGCCAACTCCGCCGCGAACACCGGCGAAGAATCCAACAACTCCACCGCCATCCGCTCCCACTGACCACCCTGACCAGGAAAAACAAACACCACCCCACCACCAGCAGCAGCACACCCGCCCTCCACCACCCCCACAACCGACTCACCCGCCACCAACGCCGACAACCCCGCCACCAACTCACCCCGACCAGCACCCACCACCACCGCCCGAGACCCCAACTGCGCCCGCCCCACCGCAGCCGAAAACCCCACATCCACCACACCCACACCCGACCCCACCAACACACCCCGCAACCCACCCGCCTGCGCCCGCAAACCCACCCCACCCCGACCCGACACCACCAACGGCACCACACCCAACGGCGCCTCCGGCGCCGGACGGTCGCCGGCGGCCGGGTCGCGGGGCGGGTCCTCCAGGATCACGTGAGCGTTCGTGCCGCTGATGCCGAACGATGAGACGCCCGCCCGGCGGGGCCGTTCGGACGCCGGCCACGGCACCGGTTCGGTCAGCAGCCGGACCTGGCCCGCGTTCCAGTCGACGTGCGGGGACGGCGCGTCCACGTGCAGCGTGCGCGGCAGCAACTCGTGCCGCATCGCCAGCACCATCTTGATGACGCCGGCGATGCCGGCGGCGGCCTGGGTGTGGCCGATGTTCGACTTCACCGATCCCAGCCACAGCGGGTCCGCACCGGCCCGGTCCCGACCGTAGGTCGCCAGCAGCGCCTGCGCCTCGATCGGATCCCCCAGCCGCGTCCCCGTGCCGTGGCCCTCCACGGCGTCGACGTCGGCGGGGGCGAGTCCGGCGTTCGCCAGCGCCTGCGCGATGACCCGCTCCTGCGACGGTCCGTTCGGGGCGGTCAGCCCGTTGCTCGCGCCGTCCTGGTTGATCGCGCTGCCGCGTACCACGCCCCAGATCCGGCGACCGTTGCGCCGCGCGTCGGACAACCGCTCCAGCACCAGCACGCCCAGCCCTTCGGAGAAGCCGGTGCCGTCCGCGGCCGCCGCGTACGGCCGGCACCGCCCGTCGGCGGAGAGGCCGCGTTGCCGGCTGAACTCCACCAGCAGGAACGGCTTGGCCATCACGGTGACCCCGGCGGCGAGCGCCAGCGAGCACTCCCGGTTGCGCAGCGCCTGCGCCGCCAGGTGCAGCGCCACGAGCGACGACGAGCACGCGGTGTCGACGGTGATCGCGGGACCCTCCAACCCCAGGGTGTACGCGACGCGGCCGGAGACCACGCTGTTGGTGGTGCCGGCCAGCCGGAAGCCCTCGAGTTCCGCGGCGCCCGGCGCCCCGTAGTCGTCCGACGACATGACCCCGCAGAAGACGCCGGTGTCCGAGCCGCGCAGCGAGGTGGGGTCGATGCCGGCGTCCTCGAAGGCGTGCCACGACGCCTCCAGCATCAGGCGCTGCTGCGGGTCGGTGGCCAGCGCCTCGCGAGGGCTGATGCCGAAGAAGTCGGCGTCGAAGTCGGCCGCGTCCGGCAGGAACCCGCCGCCGCGCGTGTAGAGCGTGCCGGCGCGGTCCGGTTCGGGGTGGTAGAGCCGTTCCAGGTCCCAGCCCCGGTCCCGCGGCAGCTCCGAGATGGCGTCGCCCCCCTCGGCCAGCAGGGTCCAGAACTCCTCCGGCGAGCCGATCCCGCCGGGGTACCGGCAGCCGATCCCCACGATCGCCAGCGGCTCGTCGGTCGTCTCCGGGCGCGGCGGAGCCGGCGACCGGTCGGTGTCCTGGTCGGCGCCGGCCGCCAGCCGGCCCAGCAGCCGGGCGACGTCCCCGCCGGTCGGGTGGTCGAAGACCAGGGTGGACGGCAGCGCGAGCCCGGTGGCCCGGGTCAGCCGGTCGCGCAGCTCGACCCCGCCCAGGGAGTCGATGCCGAGTTCCTTGAAGGTGCGCAGCGGGTCGATCGCCCCGGACGAGGAATGGCCGAGCACGGCCGCCATCTGCGCCCGGACCACGTCGAGGAGGGCCCGGTCGCGGCGCGCCGGCGGCAGCCCCGACAGCCGTCCCGCCAGCGACCCCGGCTCCGGTGCGGTGCGGCGTGCCGGCGCCGGGACCAGGTCCGCGAAGAGCGTCGGCAGCCCGCCGTCGCGGGCCTGCTGGCGCAGCGCGGCCCGGTCCAGGCCGACCGGCGCCAGCACCGGTTGCGCGTACCCGCCGGCCCGGTCGAACAGGTCGAGCGCCGGGCCGGCGGGGAGTGGCCGCAGGCCGGCGCGCGCCCAGCGGGCGGCGGCGGACCGGTCGAGGTCGCCGGTGCTGTCGTCCCACAGCGGGCCCCAGGCCAGCGCGGTGGCCGGCAGGCCGGCGGCGTGGCGGCGGGCGGCCAGCGCGTTCAGGTACGCGTGCACGGCCGCGTGGCCGGCCTGCCCCGGCGTCCCGAGCCATGCTGTGGCGCTGGTGAGCAGCACGAACGCCGCCAGTGGCAGCGCCTCGGTCAGCTCGTGCAGGTGCCGTGCCGCGTCCGCCTCGGTACGCACCAGGTGGTCGACCCGGTCCGGGCTCAGCGACTCGAGCGTGCCCTCGGCCGGCACGCCGGCGGCGTGCACGACCGCGGTCAACGGGCGGTCGAGGGTGGCGAGCAGGTTGGCGACCTGGTCACGACTCGCGAGGTCGCAGGTCACCACGTCGACCCGGCAGCCGAGAGCGGCCAGCTCCCGACCGAGACCCGCCGCTTCGTCCTCGGCCCGGCCGGACGCGTCGCCGCCGGCCAGACCCACCGCTCCGTCCTCGGCCCGGCCGGACCCGTCGCCGCCGGCCAGACCCACCGCTCCGTCCTCCGCCCGGCCGGGCCCGTCGCCGCCGGCCAGACCCGCCGGGTTGCCGTCCGCCGGGTCAGGCGCTTCGTCGTCGGCCGGGGCCGGGCGGTTGACCAGCACCAGGTGCCGGGCCTGGTGCCTCCGCACCAGGTGCCGGGCGAGCAGCGCGCTCGTACCGCCGGCGCCGCCGGTGACCAGCACGGTCCCGGCCCCGTCCAGCATCGGCGCCGCCGGCTGCCCGGGCGGGCCGACGCGGGTCAGGCGCGCGGTGAGCAGCCGTCCGTGGCGTACGGCGAGCTGCGGTTCGTCCAGGTCGGCCAGGGCGGCCCAGTCCGGCTGCCCGCCGTCGCCGGCCAGGTCCACCAGCACGAACCGGCCAGGGTGCTCGGCCTGTGCGGTGCGGACCAGGCCGTACGCCGCGGCCGCCAGCGGGTCGGGGGCCTCGTCACCGATCGGCACCGCCCGGTGGGTCACCAGGACCAGCCGGGTGCCGGCCAGTCGCGGCGACGCCAGCCACTGCTGGGCGAGCGTGAGCGCGTGACCGGCGGGCGTGCGCCCGTCGGGCTGGCCGGGATCCGCGATGGCGGCGACGACGACCTCCGGAACGGCCGCGCCCTCGGCGATCGCCTGCTCGACGGCGGGCAGGGTCGGGTACCGCTCGCCGTCGCCGGGAACGCCGTCGCCGAGCAGCACAACGGATGCGCCGGAACCGGGGCGCGGGCCGCTGTCCGGCACCGGCACCCAGTCCAACTGGCAGAGGTCGCCGACCGGCCGGGCGGCGTCCAGGTCGGCGGGGTCGAGCGGGCGGAGGTCCACCGTGTCGACGGCGGCGAGCGGCACGCCGTCCTCGTCGACGAGGTCCACGCGGAGTTGGGCGGGGCCGGACCGGGCGAGCCGGGCCCGGGCCCGTACGGCGCCCGGCTTCGACACCCGCAGCCCCGACCACGAGTACGGCGTCCCGCCGGTCTCCGCCGGGTCGGTCCGCAGCGCGAGCCGGCCGTGCAGGGCCGCGTCGAGCAGCGCCGGATGGAGGCCGTACCCGGTGGCCTCCTCGGCCTGCTCGTCGGTCAGCGCGACGTCCGCGTAGACGGCCTGGTCGTCGCCCTGCCAGGCGGAGCGCAGAGCCTGGAAGGCGGGCCCGTGGTCGTAGCCGGCCGCGCCGAGCCGGGCGTAGAGCAGGTCGGCGTCGATCGGCGTCGCGCCGGCCGGTGGCCACTGGGTGGGGCGCCAGGGGTGGGGCCGGTCGTCGACGGGGCGGAGGTACCCGCGGGCGTGGCAGGTCGGTGGTGACCCGTCGCCCATCGAGGTGTCGGGCTCATGGGAATAGATGCCGATCTCGCGGTGGTGGTGGTGGGGGTCGGGTGCGCTGATCTGGACCTGGACCTGCACCGCGGTGCGTTCACCCAACACCAACGGCGTGTGCAGCACCAACTCCTCAACCAACCCGACACCCAACTGCCCACCCGCCGCCGCGGCCAACTCCACCAACACCGCACCCGGCACCACCACCGAACCGAACACCACATGATCGGCCAACCACGGCTGCCCCTGCACCGACAACCGACCCGTGAACACCCACTGCCCACCATCACCCACCGGCACCGCCGCGACCAACAACGGATGCCCCACCCGCCGCAACCCCGCACCCACCACGTCACCGACCGCCCCACCCCCGGACAACCAGTACCGCCGCCGCGAAAACGCATAACCAGGAAGATCAACCCGAACCGCGCCCGACCCCGCGAACACCCCCGACCAATCCACACCCACCCCAGCCACAAACGCCTCAGCCACCGACGTCACAAACCGCCGCCCACCCCCCTCACCACGCCGCAACGAACCCACCACCGCCACCGACTCACCCAACCCGACGGCCTGCACCACCTCCTGCACCGCCACCGTCAACACCGGATGCGGCGACACCTCCACAAAACACGACGCCCCATCCCCCACCAACGCCCGCACCGCCGGCTCAAACCCCACCGGCTCCCGCAAATTCCGATACCAGTACTCCGCACCCAACTCCACCGGATCCACAAACCGACCACACACCGTCGAAAACAACGGCACCCCACCCGAACGAGGCCGCACCGGCCCCAACACCCGCAACAACTCCTCCCGCACCACCTCCACCTGCACCGAATGCGACGCGTAATCCACCGGCACCCGCCGCGCCCGCACCCCCCGCCGCTCACACACCCCCATCACCTCATCAACCGCACCAACCTCCCCCGCCACCACCACCGACGACGGACCATTGACCGCAGCCACCGACACCCGCCCACCAAACGGCGCGATCAACCCACCCACCTCAGCCACCGGCAACCCCACCGACACCATCGCCCCCGCCCCGGCCAACCGATCCCGCACCACCTGAGAACGCAACGCCACCACCCGCGCCGCGTCCTCCAACGACAACACCCCCGCCACACACGCCGCCGCGATCTCACCCTGCGAATGCCCCACCAACACCGACGGCAGCACCCCCACCCACAGCCACAACACCGCCAACGCCACCATCACCGCAAACAACACCGGCTGCACCACATCCACCCGCTCCAACGACGGCGCACCCACCACCCCCCGCAACACATCCTCAACACGCCAATCCACAAACCCCGACAACGCCCGCCCACACGCCGCCAACTCCGCCGCGAACACCGGCGAAGAATCCAACAACTCCACCGCCATCCGCTCCCACTGACCACCCTGACCAGGAAAAACAAACACCACCCCACCACCAGCAGCAGCACACCCGCCCTCCACCACCCCCACAACCGACTCACCCGCCACCAACGCCGACAACCCCGCCACCAACTCACCCCGACCAGCACCCACCACCACCGCCCGAGACCCCAACTGCGCCCGCCCCACCGCAGCCGAAAACCCCACATCCACCACACCCACACCCGACCCCACCAACACACCCCGCAACCCACCCGCCTGCGCCCGCAAACCCACCCCACCCCGACCCGACACCACCAACGGCACAACACCCGCACCCACCAGACCCGACCCAACCGCCGGCGCCTCCGGCGCCGGACGGTCGGCGCGGACGGGGAGCGGGGCGGCCGCCGGGGCGGCGGTGAGCACCAGGTGGCAGCACGAGCCGCCGATGCCCAGCGAGGTGACGCCGGCGGCGATCGGCTCGCCGTCGGCCGGCCAGGGCTCGTGCCGGGTCGCGACCCGCAGGCCGAGTTCGTCCAGCGGGATCCGGGGGTTCGGCGTGACGAAGTTCAGCTGGGGGACGAGTTCGCGCCGGTGGACGCAGAGCGCCGTCTTGATGAGACCGGCGATGCCGGCGGCGCCCTCCAGATGGCCGATGTTCGTCTTCACGGAGCCGACTACCAATGGGGTACGGCGGGAGCGGCCGTACGCCGCGCCGAGCGCCTCGGCCTCGATCGGGTCGCCCACCGGGGTGCCGGTGCCGTGCAGTTCGACGTACTGCACCTGGTCCGGGCGCAGCCCGGCACGGCTCAGCGCCTCGCCGATGGTCTGGGCCTGCACCTCGGCGCTCGGCACGGACAGTCCACTGTCGGCACTGCCGGTACGCACGGCGCTGCCCTCGACCACCGCGTAGATGCGGTCCCCGTCGGCCACGGCCCGCGCCAGTGGCTTGAGCACGACCAGGCCACCGCCCTCGCCGCGCACGTACCCGTTGGCCCGCTCGTCGAAGACGAAGCACCTGCCGTCCGGTGACAGTGCTCCGGCGGCCGCCACGGCGGCACTGCCGCGCGGCGAGACGTTGAGGTGGATCCCGCCGGCCAGCGCCACCTCGGCCTCGCTGCGGCGCAGGCTCTCGCAGGCCAGGTGCACCGCGACGAGCGAGGACGACTGACCACTGTCGACGGTCATGCTGGGGCCGTCGAACCGGAGCGCGTGGGAGACCCGGTTGGCGATCAGCGCCCGGCTGACCCCGGTCAGGGTGTGCCGGCCCACCTCGCCCGACATGGCGACCAGATCCGCGTAGTCGGCCGCCATGACGCCGAGGAAGACGCCGACCCGCGCGCGTTCCGTCGCCGTGACCGGGACCGCGACGCCCGCGTCCTCCATCGCGTGCCAGGCCATCTCCAACGCGAGCCGCTGCTGCGGGTCGGTCGCGGCGGCCTCCCGGGGGGACATGTGGAAGAAGTCGGCGTCGAACTCCTCCACGCCGTCGACGAAGCCGCCCTGCTCGGGTCCGTACGGGCGCCGGGGGTCGCGCCGCCGGATGGTGTCGGTCCCGTCGCGCAGCAGGCGCCAGTACTCCTCCGGCCCGGAGGCGCTCGGCACCCTGGCCGCGATACCTACGATGGCGATCCGCTGTCCGTCCGTGCCGGTCATGGCACCCCCGTTGTGGCTCCGTGTGGTCCGGTGTCCTCGGGAGGCTACGTATCGCGAGCAGGGCTCAAGAGTTCGTTGGCCGGAAGCTGTCAACATTGGTCGGGCCGCCGCCGGCCGGCCCGTTCCGGGCCACCGGCGATGTCCACAACTGCCCGGCGAGCCTTGGGGGCGGGCAAAACCGGCTGTTCGGCCGCGCGGGCTGACCGGCCGCGCCACATTGGCATGGTCATGCCAAATGTGGAAAGGCCGGCGGGTTATTGGTCCGTACCGCCGAATGCGTGCCGCCGCCGGACGCCGGGCGGCTGGCACCATGAGGATCCGCTTGATCTGTAGCATCGACATCTGTTGCCTTGATCGATCTTCGGGGAGATTTGATGAAGAGGCCAGATGTCAGTGATTTGCGCCGTCAGGAACCTGGCGATTTCGCAACCGTCGTGGCAGACAGAAATGGCGCACGCGGGCGCTCCGACGACGAGGATGATGTCGAGACGAGCCTGCACCAGGCGCAGGAGTTGATCGGGCGGGCCATGCTGAGCCGCCGGCGCGCCAGCCGGGGGGTCCGACACCTGCCCGGTGACGACGCGGTCTTCCACTCCGCGATCGGCGACATGATCGCCACGGCCCGGCGGGAGGTCCTCTACGTCCACTCGACCCGCGACGCCTCCGCCGAGCGCCGGCGCCGGACCCTCCAACTGCTGCAGGAGGCGGATCAGCGGGGTGTCGACGTCAAGGCCCTGGTGCCGCCACACCTCGTCGGTACGACCGCCGGGACCATGCGCGAGCTGGGCGAGCAGGCCAGCTACCGGACCTGTGAGATGCCGAGCCAGGACCTGCTGATCGCGGACGGCCGGGAGGCGGCGCTGCGCATCCCGCGCCGCGACGAGGAGCCGGACGGGACGCTGCTCGTCTCGATCGACCCGCTCGTGCACGTCCTCCGCGCCTTGTTCGGCGTCACCTGGAGCTACGGGGTTCCGATCGCGGAGCTTCGCCAGATCCGGGAGAAGCTGCGGGGTCAACCCGCGCGCTCGATCCTGGCCAGCCTGGTCGCCGGCGACAAGGACGAGGTGGCCGCGCGCAAGCTGGGCATCTCGGTGCGTACCTACCGTCGCCACGTCGCCGAGATCATGCGGGGGATCCGGGCGAACTCCCGTTTCCAGGCCGGTGCCCGCGCCGCCGAGTTGGCGTTGTTCACCAATCCGGCGTTGCAGGAGGCCATGGACTGAGCGACCGCGCCGGGCGGAGGTGCGCCTGGGCGGGCGGCGTGGCGGTCATTACGGCTGGTCCGCGGTGCCGGTCGTCCCGATCGGCGCCGCGGCCGGCTCGACCCGCCGGGGCAGGCGCCGGAGCGCCGCGGGGAGGTGACTGGTGTCGACGGTGCGGGGCCGGCCGGGCCGTACCCGGACGACCGTCGCGGGCCGGGCCGGCGCGCGGTGCGGGTCAGACGGCGGCCGCGAAGGCGAACCGCACCCCGGTCGCCTGCTCGGACAGCTCCCACAGCCGGCGGCCGTTCGCCGGGTCGGTCGCGGCGGCGGCGAGCTTCACCGGCCTGGGGTGGCCGCGCAGCTCGGCGATCCCGTCCGGGCCGATGAGCTGGCCGGCCTGGGCGCCCGGATCGGTCGCCGCGTAGAGCTGCGGCCAGGCGCCGCGCTCCACGGGCTGGGCGAGCATCGGGTTGCCGAGCCGGCCGAGCAGCAGCTTCCACATCCCGGTGGTGGCCGCCGTCTGGAGGTTGGTCGCGGTGTAGCCGGGATGGGCCAGGATGCTGCGTACGGGGCTGCCCGCGTCGGTCAGTCGGCGGTGCAGCTCCCAGCCGAAGATGGCGTTGGCGAGCTTCGACATGTTGTAGAAGCCCATCGCCGAGTAACGACGCTCGCCGGTCAGGTCGTCGAAGCGCATGCGCGCCTGGCGGTGGTTGGTGGAGGTGACCGTGACGACCCGCGGGTCCCGGCCGACGGTGAGCAGGTCGAGCAGGAGGCCGGTGAGGGCGAAGTGTCCGAGGTGGTTGGCGGCGAACTGCACCTCGTGCCCGGCGGGGGTCAGGGTCCGCGGTGGCGCCATCACGCCGGCGTTGTTGATCAGCACGTCCACCCGGCCGTGCTCGTCGTGCAGCCGCTTGGCGAAGCTCCGCACCGAGTCGAGGTCGGTGAGGTCGACGCCGTGCACCCCTACGGTGGCGTCGGGCGTGCCGGCGGTGACCTCGGCGGCCGCGCGCCGGCCCTTCTCCTCGTCCCGGACGGCGAGGACGACCTGTCCGCCGTGCGCGGCGAGTGCGCGGGTGGTGGCGAGCCCGAGGCCACTGTTGGCTCCGGTCACCACGAAGACCCTGCCGTCGAGGTCGGGAATCTGCTCGGCTGTCCAGCGTTGGCGCGGCATACCGGGCACTATGGCAGTCATGGCACTCAGTGTCAAGGTGCCCGTGAGTGCCATATCCGGCATCGCGTATCATCGGGGCGTGAGGGCACCCCAGCGATGAGCATGGCCGAGCGGAAGCGCCAGTTCGTGACCGACGAGCTGGTCGAGGCCGCACTACAACTCCTGGCGCAGCGCGGCTTCCACGCCGTCACGGTCGACGACATCGTGGCCGCCGCGGGCGTCTCACGGCGGACCTTCTTCCGCTACTTCGCCTCCAAGGAGGACGTGGTCGTCCAGTTCCTGGCGGGAATGGGCACCGCCATCGTCGAGGCGCTCGCGGCCCGCCCGGTGGACGAGCCGCCGTCCGTGGCACTGCGCCACGCCGCCTGGGTGCCGGTCGCGGCCTGCGCGGATCACTCCGACCGGGCCCTCCCGGTGGTCCGGCTGATCATGCAGACCCCCGCCCTGCGGGCGCGTTACCTGGAGCGCCAGACGCAGTGGCGCGTCGGGCTCGCCACCGAGCTGGCGACCCGGCTGGGGCTGGATCCGGAGGGCGACCTCTATCCCACCATGGCGGCCGGGATGACCCTGACCGCGATCGACGCCGTGCTGCAGCGCTGGCAGGCGGGGGACGAGAAGGATCGGCTGGCGGACCTGACCGAGCGGGCCATGGCGATCATCGCCCCGGCGCTGGACGCCCCCGTGACGCCGGCCGGCCGACGTCGTACTCCCCCAACTGTCCGGATCCGGGGCGAATGACGCGAAAGGCCATGAAGGACAGCGAAGTCGACGTATCGCCGGTAGGTTGACGGACCCGTTCGCTCGAACGTCTGTCGAGGTGTTGCCATGTCCGATGTCGACGTCGCCGAACTGCCGGCGTTTCCCTTCCTGAGCCCTCGGGCCCAGCCGTTCGTCCCGGTCGGCGAGCCCGACCTGGCCCGCCTGGACGGGCCGGTGACCAGGGTGCGGCTGCCCTTCGGCGGCTGGGCCTGGCTGGTCACCCGGCACGCCGACGTCCGGGCGCTGCTGCGGGCGCCCGGGCTGAGCTCCAACCCGTACCGTCCCGGCTTTCCGGTGCTCAACCCGATCCCGCCCGAGCAGGAGAGCGCCGCGGGGGCGTTCATCTACCTGGACGGCGTGGAGCACAGCCGGCTGCGCAAGATGCTGCTGCCGGAGTTCATGCTCCGCAACATCCGGCGGATCGAGCCGCTGATCGAACAGACCGTGGTGGACGCGCTGGAGCGGATGCGGGCGGCCGGGCCACCGGCCGACCTGATCAGCTCGTTCGCCTTGCCGGTCACCTCGATGACCATCTGCCACCTGCTCGGCGTGCCCTATGCCGAACACGAGCGGTTCCAGCGGCAGAGCCTGGCCATCATGGACCGGGCCTCCGGGCCGGCGGAGATCAACGCGGCCCTCGGCGACCTCGGCGCCCTGCTGTTCGAGCTGATCCAGGCCAAGCGCGTCGAGCCCGGTGACGACCTGCTGAGCCGGCTGACGGTCGACTACGTCGTCCCCGGGGAGCTGGGCGTGGAGGAGCTGCTGGGCATCGGCATGCTGCTGCTCATCGCCGGCCACGAGACCACCGCCAACATGATCGGGCTCTCGGTGCTCGCGCTGCTCGAGCATCCGGAGCACCTGGCGGCGCTGCGCGACGACCCGGAGCGGGCGCCGGACCTGGTGGAGGAGCTGCTGCGCTACCTGACCGTGGTGCGCGCCGGCCTGCCCCGGTTGGCGCTCGAGGACATCGAGATCGGCGGCCAGCGGATCCGGGCGGGCGAGGGGGTGGTGGCGATGCTGCCGCTGGCCAACCGCGACCCCGCCGTCTTCCCGGACGGCGACCGGCTCGACCCCGGGCGCGCGGACGTCCACCAGCACCTCGCCTTCGGCTTCGGCGTCCACCAGTGCATCGGGCAGCCGCTCGCCCGGGCCGAGCTGCGGATCGCCCTGGTGGAGCTGGCCCGCCGCCTGCCCGACCTGCGGTGTGCCGTACCGGCCGGCGAGGTGCCCTGGCGCCCGAACGCGGTGACCTTCGGCCTGGCCGAGCTGCCGGTGACCTGGGCGACGCGGCCGGCGCCGCCCGGATCCGACGACGCGGCCCGCGCGGGTGACGCGGGCGCGGATCGGGCCGGCCGGCGCTGACCGCCCGGCGGCCGGCCGGGTCATCCCCGGCCGGCCGCCGACCACCGTGAGCTAACCGGCCGCTCCCTTCAGCCGCCGCAGCGTGGCCTCCAGGCCGGTGATCTGCGCGGTGGCGCCGCCGGCGGTCGTCGTCGCCAACTGGGTCACCGTGCCCGAACCGGCCGCGGCCAGCCGGGCCGAGGCCAGCCGCTGCACCGCCCGCTGGTTCTCCAGCAGCGACGACACGAACCGCAGGTCCAGCTCCGCACCGGCCGGGGCGCTCGGCCAGGCCGACGCCGATCCGGCCGGACCGGACGGGCGGCGGCCCCAACCGGTCAGCAGGGCGGTGGCCCGCTCGATCTCCCCGGGGTAGACCGTCACCACCCCGGACGCCAGGCCGGCGACCTCCCGATCACGGGCCTGGTCCCGCATGGCGGTGGCCATCGCCACCGCCTGCCTGCGCCGGGCCAGCAGCCCGTCGACGAAGGCCACGTCCGCCTCGGTGAACGCCGCCGGGGAACTCATGCTGCCCGGCGCGCCGGTCACCGTCCCGCGCGGGCTCGGGTCCGGCCTGGCCCGCTCGGGACCCCCGTCGTCGCACCCGGCCAGCAGCAGGAGCCCGGCCAGCAGGGCGGCGGCCTTCCGGTACGTCAGGAGCATGTGCGTCGCTCCCCCGGGCTGTCGTACAGGCCGTCGATCTGGTACTGCCCGCAGGTGACCAGGGTCCGCCAGTCCTCGACGCCGTTGGCGGTCAGCTGCGGGTAGTGGATCACCTCGTAGGACGGGAAGTGATCGGTGGTGAGCCGCGCCGCGCTGACGCCCTGCAGGTCGACCCGGGTGTCGATGTGGGCGCTGAGCGGCCAGATGCTGTTCGTCTGGGAGTTGCTCGCCTTCCAGTTGAAGGTCAGCGCGCTGCCGGTGCCGCTGTACCAGAAGTAGTTCAGGCTCACCGTGTCGAGGTCGTCCGCCGGCGAGGAGGAGTTGACCACCGGCAACGCGTCGACGCAGAGACTGAAGACACAGCTGCCCTGGGCGAGGACGCCGAACCTGCCGTACCGGTTCCCGGGGCTGCCGTCCGACGCCCAGGCCACGTGGATCCGGGCGCTGGCGTACGGGCGGTAGTCGGGGTTGACCCGGCCGTCGCTGATCGGGTTGTACGGGAACTTGTCACCGATGTAGGCGCGGGCCACCAGGATGCCGTTGCTCGGCGCGGCCGGGGCACCGTAGACCGACCGCCGGTCCTTGGACAGGACCGAGCCCTGGAAGTAGCGGTACTGGGCCTGGAAGAACAGGGGATTCGTCATCAACGGCGACATCAACGCCTCGCTCGAGCGGGAACCCGTGCGGCCGTACTTCGTCGCCGCCACCTGGAAGTGGTGGATCCCCTTGTCGACCAGGTAACCCATGGTGAAGCTGGTCCCGGTGACCGGGAACGGCAGCGGAGTCATCGCCGCGTCCTCGTCCGGCCGGCTGCTGACGCCGTGGTAGATGATGTAGCCGTCCGCGCCCGGCACCGCGTTCCACTTGAGCTTCGCCTCGTAGGCCCCGCCCTGGCTGGCCGTCAGGCCGGTGGGCGCCGCCGGCAGCAGGATGCTCACCCCGACCGTGTTGGAGTACGCCCCCCGTTGCAGGCCGTTCACGGCCTGGACCTTGAACTCGTACCGGTCGCCGGGTACCAGGAACTTGGCCTGGAAGGTCGGCCCGGAGACCGCGAACTCCAGCTGGCTGAACGCCTGGCCGGCGGTGACGTCACGCATCCAGATGTAGTAGCCCGTCGCGGTGCCGGAGCGGCCCCAGGACAGGGTCGCCTCGCCGAGCTTCGGGGTCACCGAGAGCGTGCCGACCTGCGGCGTCGGGCCCAGTGGCACCACCGCGACGGTGTTGGAGTAGCCGCCGGCGATGTAGCCGTCGACCGACTGCACCTTGAACTCGTAGGTGGCCCCGTTGACCAGGTTGTTGGCCACGAAGTAGCGGTAGCCGATGGCGTACGGCAGCCGCTCCCACGACTTGCCGAAGGTGATCTCCCGGACCCAGATGTAGTAGCCGGTCGCGCCGGAGGCGCCGGTCCACTGCAGGGTGGCCTTGTGGTCGCCGCCGGTCACGGTGAGCGATTCGGGTCCGGGCGGCGGCGGCGCGGTCGGCCGGACCGAGACCGCCGCCGTGGTGCCGCCGGCGATCAGCCCGTCGTACGCCTGGAGCTTGAACTCGTAGGTCGCGCCGTTGATCAGCAAGCCGGCCGTCCAGGAGTCGTCACAGATCGCGATCGGCAGCTTGGCGAAGCTCTCGCCCGCGGTCACGTTCCGCATGTACGCGTAGACGCAGGTGGCGTTGGCGGGCATGCTCCAGGTGAGCACCGCCTCCCGGTCGCCCGCCTTGGCGACCAGGTTGGTGGGTGCCGGTGGCGCCGGGCCGGTCGGCCGCGCGGTGACCGTCGCGGAGTAGCCGCCGGCGATCAGCCCGCTCTCCGACTGCAACTTGAACTCGTACGTCGCGCCGTTGGTCAGCAGTTCGGCGGTCCACCTCGTTCCCGGCACCGCGAAGGGCAGCCGGGTGAAGCTGCTCTCCCCGGCGCTGACGTTGCGCATGTACACGATGTAGCCCGTGGCGTTGGTCGCGGCCGTCCAGCTCAGCGTCACCTCGCGGTTCCCGTTGCTGACGCTCAGGTTGGTCGGGCCCGCGGGTGGCGCCACCGTCGGGCGCACCGACACGGTGCTGGAGAAGCCGCCCTTGACCAGCCCGTTGACCGACTGCAACTTGAACTCGTACGTCGCGCCGTTGACCAGCAGGTCGGCGAGCCACTGGGTGCCGGAGACCGGGAACGGCAACTCGGTGAAGTCGCTCTCGCCGGCGGTCACGTTGCGCATGTGCACCAGGTAGCCGGTCGCGTTCGCGGCTGCGGTCCAGCGCAGCGTCGCCGTGCCGTTGCCGGCGGTGGCGCTGAGGCCGGTGGGGGCGGCGGGCGCCGTGATCGTCGGACGCGCCGTGACCACGTTCGACAGGCCCCCGTCGATGAGCCCGTTCGCAGACTGGATCTTGAATTCGTAGGTCGCCCCGTTGACCAGGTCCTCGGCCGTCCACTGGGGGCCGGGCACCGGCCACGGCAGCCGGGTGAAGGAGGTCTCCCCGGCGGTGACGTTGCGCTGGTGGATGTAGTAGCCGGTGGCGTTCGGCACCTCGGTCCACTGCAGGCTCGCCTCGCCGTTGCCGTTGGTGACCCGCAGGTCGGTCACCCCGGCCGGCGCGGGACCGGTGGGGGTCACCGCCACCGCGCTGGAGGTCCCGCCCGCGATCCTGCCGTTGAGTGACTGGACTTTGAACTCGTACCGGGCGCCGTTGATGAGCCCTTCGGCGACCCACGGCGACGCCGCCACCGGGTAGGGCAGCTGGGTGAAGGTCGTCTCGCCGAGGGTGAGGTTACGCATGTGGATCAGATAGCCGCTGGCGTTCGGCGCGGCGGTCCAGCTCAGGGTGGCCGAGCGGTTCCCCGGCGCGGCGCTCGGCGCGGTGGGCGCGGCCGGTGGCGTCCCTGGCACGGTGAGGGTCACCTCGTTGGAGATCGCCCCGGCGTCGTTGCCCTTGGCCGCCTGCACCTTCCACTTGTACGTCGCGCCCGGCACCAGGTCCGTCATGTGCCAGGGGTTGTAGTCGGCGGTCAGCGGGATGGGCAGCTTCGTCCACTCGGCATTGAGCACGTCGTCCTGGGTCCAGACCCAGTACTGGTTCGCCCCCACCGACGGGGTCCAGGACAGGTCCGCCTTGCCGGCTCCGGTGGAGACGACCGACGCGACCGGCGCCTGCTGCGGTCCCACCGGCGGTTCCTGATACGGGCGCGGGTAACTGGCACCGACCGCGAAGCGGCTGGCGAGGACGTCGGCGAAGGCGGCGGCGATCCGCAGCTCACCGCGGGCGTTCGGGTGTACGCCGTCCCAGGTGTGCTCGCCGGGCACGAACTCACCGGTCGGGTCGGCCACCACCACGGGTGAGGCGGTGGTGGTCAACTGGGCGGCGACCGTCACCAGCCGCTGGTTCACGTCCGACACCTTCGCCGCGAAGGCGGTCTCGTCCGCGGCGCGCTGCGTCGGCAGGAGCTTGCTGAAGACCAGCTTGACGTTGGGGTTGCCGAGCCGCGCGTTGGCGATGAAGGTCCGCAGGTTCGCCTCGACCTGGGTCGGCGTGTGCGACAACCAGACCAGGTCGTTGATGCCCAGCAGCACCAGCAGGTAATCGGGCTGGTAGGTGGTGACCCGGTCCCGGATCACCCCCACCTCGGTGTCCAGGGGCTGACCCCAGGTCGCCTCGTGGTCCTGGTCGAAGGCCGGGTCGGCGTAGGTGTGGTCCTCGTCGCCGGATTCCGGCGTCATCATGTTCTCCAGGCCGGTCTTGGGCCCGACCAGGTCCACGGTCACGTTGTTGGCGACCAGATGCTTGTACAGCCGGTAGCGCCAGGTCCAGTCCCCGCTACTGCCGTGCGAGATGGAGTCCCCGACCACCATCACCTTGCCGGCCGTGCTCGCCGTCGGCACCACGGCCTGGGGCGCCACCCGGGCCGGCGCGGTGGCGCTGGGAGACGGAGACGGCGGGGGCGCGGCCGACGCCGGGGGCGCAAAAACCATTCCCGTGAGCAGTAAAAGGGCGCAGAGCATTGCCAACCGACATCTCATAGATGCCTCTCCCCGTGTGGCCGGACCTCGCCCGGATGGTCTACTTCTTATCGATCAAGACCATCAGCGTCAACGACGCATAACGATTTTCGTTAAAGCATTCATCCGGCCTTAAGGGGCGGCAGCCCGCCAAAAGACAATTCCGCGCCGCTTCGGACATTCCGTTTCGCGCGCCGGTCCATCGCGGCCATGGCGGCGGGGTCCGCGCTCGCCCCGCCGCCGCGTGTCGGGCCCGTCCTGGCACCCGCGGCGGCGGTGGCCGACGACGTGCTCGAACCCGGTTGATCGGCCACCGGCCGGGGCGGGATCATGACGCCCATGGCGCTGCCCACTCCCACCCTGCACACCGCTCGGCTCCGGCTGCGTCCCTTCGGCGACGCGGATGCCGACGACCTCTTCGCGCTGCACCGCGACCCCCACGTGTTGCGCTACTGGGACGCGCCGCCATGGCGCGAAGCCGAGCGGGCCGAGCGGTTCATCGCGGCCTGCCGGCAACTGGCCGCCGAGGGCACCGGGGCCCGGGTGGCCGTGGACCGCGCCGCGGACCAGACCTTCCTCGGCTGGTGCGGCCTGCTCCGGTGGAATCCGGAACACCGCAGCGCGACGCTGGGCTACTGCTATCGGCAGGCGGCGTGGGGCCGGGGATACGCGACGGAGGCCGCGCACGCGTTGCTGCGGTGGGCCTTCGACACGCTGGACCTCAACCGCGTCCAGGCGGAGGCCGACACCCGCAACGTGGCCTCGGCCCGGGTGCTGGAGAAGCTCGGTTTCGTGCGGGAGGGGACGCTGCGGGAGGACTGCGTGGTGAACGGCGAGGTCTCCGACTCGTGGGTCTACGGGCTGATCAGGCGGGAGTGGCAGCCGTCGCCGGCGCCCGACCCGGCCCGCTGACTCCCCGCGCCGCCGCCCGGCGTCCGGGTGGGTCGCCTCGGCCGCCCGCTCCGGAGCGGCTCAGGCGTCCACCGCGCACCGGAAGCCGGCGTGACCGGTCGTGCTGTCCGGCGTGGACGAGGTACGCGCCGACACCCGGTAGCGGTTGCAGTAGGACTCGTGGCAGAGGTACGAGCCGCCACGCATCACCCGGGTCAGGCCGGTTGCCGGGCCCACCGGATTGATCCGGGTCGCCGGCGAGGGCTCGGCGTGCCAGTCGGTGCTGAACCAGTCGGCGCACCACTCCCAGACGTTGCCGCTGGTGTTGTAGAGGCCGTAGCCGTTGGGCCGGTACGCGCCCACCGGCGCGGTGCCGAGGTGGCCGTCCTCGCCGGTGTTCCGTCGTGGGAAGTCGCCCTGCCAGGTGTTGCAGCGGTGCTGGCCGCGCGGGGCGAGTTCGTCGCCCCACGGGAGGCGGGCCTGGTCGAGGCCGCCCCGGCCGGCCTTCTCCCATTCGGCCTCGGTCGGCAGGCGCTTGCCGGCCCACGCGGCATAGGCGGTCGCGTCGTGCCACGACACGTGCACCACCGGGTGGTTCGCCCGCCGGGACACGTCCGAGCCCGGTCCCTCCGGCGCGCGCCAGGACGCCGCCTCCACCGGGAGCCACCACGGCGCCCCGGGCACCTGCCCGTCGAGCACCCGGTGCGCCGCCTCGCCCCGGACGAACAGGTGGAACACGTACGACCAACCGAACCGTTCGGCGTCGGTCTGGTAGCCGGTGGCCTTGACGAACGTGGCGAACTGGGCGTTGGTGACCGCCTTCGCGTCGATCCGGAATGCCGCGATCGACACCTCGCGGACGGGTCCCTCGCCGTCGTCGGGGAAGACGTCGGGGTCGTCGCTGCCCATCCGGAACGGGCCGGCCGGGATCAGCACGGTGCCGCGCGCGGCCTGCTGCCGGTCGACGACCCGCACCGGCACGACCGGTGCGGGCGCCTCGTCGTCGTGCGGGCCGCGGCCGGGGGAACAGCATGCGTGGGACACGATCAGACCTTCGATAGGGGTACGTCGAACGCCAGCCCGCTGGTCTCGTCGCGGCAGATCCCGCGCAGCTGGTCGTAGAGCGCGGCCACCACCTCGGGCTCGGAGTCCCAGCGGTCGGTGGTCTCGCGCGGATCGGCGCTGATGTCGTAGAGCTGGCCGCGCGGGTGGTCGGCGTCCCACGGCGGGTTCTCGTGCGCCTTGCCGGAGCCGGAGCTGAACAACGCGTCGATCGACGGCTCGGAGAATCCGCCGCCCGAGCCGGGCGCGAAGACGGCCTTCCACCGGCCGGCCCGCAGCGCGAACCGGCCGCCGAGGCTGTGGTGCACGATCGGGCGGTCGGCCGGTGGCGGCGGCGCTGCCCCGGTGAGCGCGCCGAGGAGGTCGATGCCGTCCTCGGCGGCGCCCGCGGGCAGGGTCGCGCCGGCGGCCGCGGCGGCGGTGGGCAGCACGTCGGTCAGGCAGACCGGCGCACCCAGCTCCCCGCCCGCCGGGATGCGACCGGGCCAGGACGCGACGAACGGCTCCCGGTGGCCGCCGTCCCAGAGGTCGCCCTTCTGGCCGCGCCAGTCACCGTTGGGCCGGTGCTCGGACACGTCACCGTCGTCGGTGAAGATCATGGGAGCGCCGTTGTCGCTGGTGACGATCACCAAGGTATTGTCGCGCTGACCACGTTCGTCGATGGCGGCGACCAGCTGCCCGACGATGTCGTCGACCAGGCAGACCCCGTCGGCGCGGTCGCCGAGCCCGGACCGCCCGCGCACCCCGTCCGGCGGGACGACCGGGCGGTGCGGCGCCGAGGGCGTGACGTAGCAGAGGAACGGTTGGTCGGTCGGCACCGAGCGGATCCAGCGCACCGCCTCCGCCGCGAAGCGGACATCGACCGCGTCCTCCCGGAAACCGGGCGCCTGGAGGCCGGGCCGCTGCTCGGTGAGGTACTCCCCCTTCTCCCGGTCCGGGACGCCGAGGGTGCGGTCCTGGTCGATGAACGCGTACGGCGGCATGTCCAGCGAGCCGGCGATGCCGAAGAAGCGGTCGAAGCCGAGTGCGGTCGGGCCACCGGTGATCGGCGCGGTGTAGTCGATGTCCCGCCCGAAGTCCGTCTCGACGTCGTCGTGCAGCCGCGCGCCGGGGGCGAAGGCGTCCCGGACCGTGCCGTCGGTGTGGCGCCAGCCGAGCCCGAGGTGCCACTTGCCGAACGCGCCGGTGGCGTAGCCGGCGTCGCGCAGCACCGACGCGAGGGTCGGCCGGCCCGGCTCGATCAGCGCCGGACCGTGACCCATCAGCACGAAGTTCTTCAGCGGCCCGCGCCAGGCGTAGCGGCCGGTCATCAGGGCGTAGCGGCTCGGCGTGCAGACCGCCGAGGCGGAGTGCGCGTCGGTCGCGCGGACGCCCCGGGCGGCGAGCGCGTCGATGTGCGGGGTGGGGATCGCCGAGCCGTAGCAGCCGAGGTCCCCCCAGCCCAGGTCGTCGGCGAGGACGACGACGATGTTGGGTCTCATGTGCGGCAGCTCCCGTCGGTGCTGCGGTAGATCCGTACCGCGTCGGTGGTCGCCGGATCGAGGACGACGTTGCCGGCCTGGACGTTGTTGAAGCCGCGTGGCACGCGGGTACCCGCTTCCTGGTCGTCGGGGGGTCAGCCGAAGCGGCGCTGGAACTTCGCTTCCGGGTCCCACTCGTTGAGGCCCGGCGCGCCGAACGCGGGGGCCAGCACGTAGTGGTCGTGGGTCTCGACCAGCCGGTCGCGGAGCAGCGCGTGGTGGCGGCTCACCTCGGCCGCGTGTGCCGGGTCGTCCACCAGGTTGGTCATCTCGTAGGGGTCGTTGTCCAGGTCGAAGAACTGCCAGGGCCGGCCGCCGTGCGCGTCCCCGAGGACCGTGTACTTGTAGCGCCGGGTCCGGATCCCGCGCCAGGTCTCCTCGTGGAACGGCAGGCCGGGCCGCATCTCCGCGACGAACTCGAGCAGTACGCCCTCGCGCGGCACGCCGGCGGTCTCGCCCCGCACCACCGGGCTCAGGTCGAGCCCGGGCTTCGGCGCGGCGGGCGTGACCCCGGCGAGGCCGAGCAGGGTGGGAAACAGGTCCTCGGTGCAGACCGGATCGGCCACCGTGGCGGCGACGGCGGGGCCGCCCGAGACGATCAGCGGGACGCCGAGGGATTCCTCCCAGGGCCGCTGCTTGGCCAGCAGGCCGTGCGACCCGAGCAGCTCGCCGTGGTCGGCGGTGAGCGCGATCACGGTGTTGTCGAGCTGCCCGTTCTCGCGCAGCGCGGCGACCAGCCGGCCGATGTTGTCGTCCAGGTTCTCGATCATCGCGTAGTAGACGCGGAGGTCGTCGAGCAGGTCGCGGCCGTGCGGTCCGCGCTTGTTGTACTGCTTGCCCAGCTCGACGTTGTCCCGCAGCACGATCTCCCGGTCCCGCCAGCGCTCCAGGTACGGTTCGGGCGCCGTGAAGATCGGGTGCGGCGGTTCGACCGAGAGCACCGTCGCGAACGGCCGGTCGACCGCACCGAGGTGCGCGATGGCCAGGTCGAAGAGGCCGTCGGTCTGGAAGCCGTCGATCTTGTGCGGGGTCGGGTCGTCCTCGTTCCAGTAGTAGGTGTCCCACGGGTCGTTGCAGATGTCGAACCCGGCGAACCGCTGGAACCGCCCCTGGAAGGGCCGCGGCACCGGGGTCCGGGACGCCTTCACCACGTTGTGCCCCGGGTAGTGGCCGAAGTTGCCGTAGAGGTGCCACTTGCCGAACAGCGCCGTCGCGTACCCGGCCTCGTTCAGCTCGTCGGCCAGCGTCCGCTCCGCCGGCGACATCCGCCACTCGATGGACGGGATGAAGCGGGTGTGCGCGTACTCGCCGGTCATCAGCGAGAACCGGTAGGGGACGCAGACCGGATAGGTCGAGGAGGCGGCGTCGAACCGGGTGCCGGCGGCGGCGAGCGCGTCGATGTGCGGGGTGTTGACGTTCGGGTCCCCGTAGCAGCCCAGCGCCTGGCGCCGCAGCTGGTCGGCGATGATCAGGATGAGGTTGGGACGGCTCACTTGATACCTCCGGAGGTCAGGCCGCTCACGAACTTGCGCTGCAGCACCAAAAACAGGATCACCACGGGCCCGAGCATGAAGATCGCCGCGGCGCTGGTCAGACCCCAGTCGGTGGAGTACTGGTCCTGGAACGCGAGGAAGCTCGTCGAGACGGGCCGCAGCTCGGGGGTGTGGATGAAGGTGATCGCCCAGAAGAACTCGTTCCACGACCAGAGCGCGACGATCAGCGCCACGGTGAGGAATCCCGGCCAGGCCAGCGGCAGCACCACCCGCCAGGCGATCTGCAGGCTCGACGCGCCGTCGAGCCGGGCCGCCTCGGTGAAGTCCTTCGGGATCTTCAGCAGGAACGACCGCAACAGCAGCGTCGCGAACGGCGCGTCGGTCGCCCAGTAGATGACGATCAGCCCGAACAGGTTGTCGGTCAGGTGCAGCTGCGTCCAGAGGAAGAACAACGGCACCAGGAACAGCTGTACGGGCAGCGCGCTGCCCAGGAACAGGTAGGCGACGACCGCCCCGCCGCCGGGCACCCGCAGCTGGCTCAGCGCGAACGCGGCCAGCCCGGCGACCACGCAGGTGCCAATCACCGAGCCCAGGCAGATGATCAGGCTGTTGCGCATCGTGGTGGCGAAGTCGCCGCGGGTCCAGGCCTCGACGAAGTTGTCGAGGCTGAACGAGGTGGGCGGCGCGAGCGGGTTGGAGCCGATCTCGGCATTGTTCTTGAACGCGTTGAACAGCACGGCGACGAGCGGCCCGATCGCGAACAGCGCGAGGACGATCAGCACGACGTAGTGCGTACCCCCGTTGAGCCGCACGCGACGGCGGCCGCGCCCCGGCGCGCTCGGGGCGGCCCCGGCGGGCGCCGGCCGGTCGACGGTGGTGGCGGTCATTCGTCCTCCCATCCCTTCTTCCGCATCCACTGGTAGACGGCGAGGATCACCGCGGTGACCAGCGTCATCGACAGGCCCAGGGCGGCCGCGTAGCCGGCCGAGTATTCGTTGAACGCCTGCTTGTACATGAGCGTCGAGACGACCTCGCTGGACCCGGCCGGCCCGCCCTGGGTCATGATGAAGATGTAGTCGAACGCCTTCAGCGACCAGATCACCGTCATCAGCACGATGAACACCATGGTCGGCCGGATGCCGGGCAGCGTGACGTTCCGGTACTGCTGCCAGCGGCTGGCGCCGTCGACCTTGGCCGCGTCGTAGAGCGCCGGGTCGACGCCCTGCATCGCGGACAGGAAGATGACCGCGAGGAAGCCCCACCAGTGCCAGTCCACGACGAAGTTGACCGACAGCAGCGCGGTGCTGGTGTCACCCAGCCACGACTGGTCGATGCCGAACTGGTGGGTGATGCCGCTGGTCGGCGACAGCAGCATCTTCCACACCGCCGCGTTGACCACGCTGGCGACCACGTACGGGATGAAGTAGAGCGCCCGGAACAGCATCTGGAACCGCCGGACCTGGCTGAGCAGGTAGGCGCCGAGCAGCCCCATCGCCATCGGCACGGTCAGGAACAGCACGAACCAGATGAGGTTGTGCAGCAGCGCCTGGTGGACCTTCGCGTCGCCGAAGGCGGTGACGTAGTTGTCGAGGCCGATGAAGGTGGCCGGCCCGAGCCCGGACCAGTCCGTGAACGAGTAGTAGACGGTGGCCACGGACGGTCCGAGCACGACGAGCAGGTTGAGCACCAGCAGCGGCGCGAGGAAGGCCCAGCCGACCACCGCCGCGCGCAGCCGTGCGCGGCGGGCGCCGGACGCGGTCAGCGGCGCGGCGGTGGCGGTCACTTTCCGGGCCCTTTGGCGGGCAGCCGCGGCAGGTTGCCGTTGGCCTTCTCCTCGGTGAACATCTGGTCGATCTGCTTGCAGTACGCGGCCGGCGTCAGCTTGCCGGTCAGCACCTGCTCCAGGCCCTCGTAGACGAAGACGTCGGTCTTCGGCGGCCACCAGGTCCAGGTGACGAAGCCGTACTGGCCGTCGGCGACCGCCTTGTTGAGCGAGGTGAGCACCCGGCCCGCGCGCGGGTCGATGTTCGACGGGATGTCGCCGTCCGCGAAGTCGATCGGGATGTTGTACGTCGAGGGGACGTCGGCCATCCGCTTGAGCGCGGCGGCCCGGTCGCCGTAGTACCAGTTCAGGTACTCGGCGGCGGCGTCCTTGTGCTTGCTCGCCTCGTTGATCGCCAGCGAGCCGCCGATGCCCATCTCGAACAGCGGATACTTCACCTCGGACCGCAGCGCGGGCACCGGCATCCAGTCCCAGTCGTTCTCGTTCTTGGCCTTCGCCCCGAAGTACTGGCCGACCTGGCTCATGAACCAGTTGCCCTGCGGGACCATCGCGACCTTGCCCTTGCCGAAGTTGGCGCCGATCTCCTGGGACGGGACGGAGAAGTACTTCTCCACGCTGCCGCCGATCCAGCCCTTGTCGAAGTAGCTCTTGATCAGCGCGACCGCGTCGACGAACACCGGGTCGGTGAACTTGATCTCGCCGGAGAGCGCCTGCCGCAGCGCGTCCGGGCCGGAGTAGTGGTTCCAGAAGACCGTCATCAGCCACTCGCCGGCGGCCTTCCAGTCGACGTTCGACGAGCCGAACGGGACGATGCCCTGGCCGGCCGCCTCGGTGGCGAGCGCCTCCAGCGACGCCCGGTCGGTCGGCTGCTGCCAGCCCTTCTGCGCGAACAGCGTCTTGTTGAAGTAGAGCAGCATGGTGTCGACCCGCATCGGCAGCGCGTAGAGCTTGCCGTCGGTGGTGAACGCCTCGACCGCCCAGCTGGACAGCTTGTCCTGCCAGCCGAACTTCTTGGCGTACGGGGTCAGGTCGGCCAGCACGTGCGCCTTGCTCCACGCGATGGTCTGGGTGGCGCTCGGCCCCCGCACGATGTCCGGGCCGGAACGCGACTGCAACGCGGTCTGCACCAGCCGGCGCAGGTCCTCGCCCTTGTAGAAGGTGGTGTTCAGGTCGATCTGCGGCTTGGCCTTCTCGAAGACGGCGGCCACGTTGTCGGTGAAGTACTTCTGGTTGACGTCGCCCTGGATGTCCAGCCACAGGTCGACCTTGCCGGTGCCGTTGCCGGCGCCGCCGCCACTGTCCCCACCGCAGCCGGAGAGCAGGCTGGGGGTGGCGATACCGAGAGCGGTCAGGCCCGCACCGGCGAGGAACCGCCGGCGACTCAGCGAAGCGGTCACGATGTCTCCTCAACGGAAATGGGGGTGATGCGGACGGTCTGCGTGGCGGAGCGCCCCTGTGTGACGAGGAGCGCGACGCCGCCGCAGCTGAGCGCGTCGTCGTCGAGGTCGAAGAGCACCCGGTCGTCGACGCTGGCGGTGAGGCGGGTACCGGCCACCCGGATGGTGAGCCGGTAGGTGGTGCCGTACTCCCAGGGGAAGTCGCGGCTGCCGAGCACGGTCTCGTGGCGGACCAGCTCGACCCGGTCGCGGCCGGCCAGCCGCAGCGCGTAGTAGCGGGTCAGGCCCTGCACCCGGGCGGCGAGTCCGGCGGCCTCGGCCAGGTGGGGGGTGACGTCGGCGTGCACGGTGTAGTCGCGCCAGCCGCGCTCACCCTGGACGAGCAGGCCGGTGCCGCGGTTCTGCACGATCCGGAACGGCTCCGGCCAGTGCGGGTCCCAGCGGTCGACGGTCCGCACCCAGGCTCGCCGCCACATCGCGTCGGCGGCGCTGCCGTGCCCAGTCCCGGCGGTGGCCGGGCGGGTCAGCGTGAGCGTCGGCGCGCCGTCCCAGGTCAGCGACTCCAGCTCGACCGGCCCGGTGGCGCGCAGGCCGACGTACGCGATCGGCTGGCCGCCGAGGTCCGGCACCCGCCAGCGGATCTCGGCGCCGGCCGCGGCCGGGCCTTCGACCCAGCTCAGCGTGTCGCCGTCGTCGGCGTAGTGCCCGAGGACCGGGCGGACGTGCACGCCGGCGCCGGCCCGCAGCCGGGCGTGGACGGTCTGCCCGGGGTACAGGGTGGGGCTGGCGATCAGGCCGTAGATCGGCATGGCGCGCGCCTCCGGCGGGATGAAGGTCGGCGTCGCGACGGTGACCTCGGGGCCGGCCGGTTCGACGGCCAGCCGGCCGCCCGGGTTGTGCACCCGGGCCGTCCCGGCCAGGACCGTGAATCCCTGCACGCTGCCCGGCAGCGAGAAGTGGAACCGGGCGCCGCCCTTCGTCAGGTCGCGGGCCGGCTGCCGGGCCCAGACCCGGCCGTGTCCGGCCAGGGTGAGCGCCTCCCGGGCCACGTCGGTGACCGTGGACCCCCCGTCGGTGCTCGGCAGGTACATCCGGTCGGCGACCGGCCCGCGGTAGTCCGGCCCGGCGCCGTCGATCCCGGCGAGGCCGCCGAGGACGCCGCAGATCGCGCCGACGTCGCCCGCGTTGGAGTCGGTGTCCCAGCCGGAGGTGTTGACCACCGTCATGGCGGGCAGGAACGCGCCGCCGCTGCGGGCCACCGCGTGGATCACGGTGGCGTGGTTGGGCACCACGTGACAGTTGCCGCCGTAGCTCTGGTAGCCGTAGCGGGCGTCGATCCGGGCCCGGGTGGTCGTCCAGTCGGCGTCGGCGGCGGTCCACTCCCGCACGTCGGCGATGACCCGGTGGATCAGGCTGTCCTTCGGGATCAGCGCCACCGCGGTGTCGAGCAGCCGGTCCGTGTCGGTCTCGGTGAACGCGCCGGCGACCAGCGCGGCCACCACCCGGGCCGCGTGGATCGACTCGCCGTCGTGGCTGACCCGGGCGGCCCGCTCGGCCAGGTCGGCGGCCGCCTCCGGGTCGCCGGGACGGGTCATCGCGAAACCCTCGACGAAGATCTGCGCGCCCACCTGCTCGGCCACGACCAGGCCGTTGCGGGCGATCGACCCGCTGTCCGGCGCGCGGACCCCGTCCTTGAGGTGCAGGTACGCGGTGTGCTCGGTCGAGTTGCCCACCCCGCCCCACCAGAGCACCGACTGCCCCTCGGCGATCTCGTTCAGCCAGGTCTCGCCGATCTGGGCCGAGCCGGGTTCGATGCCGTGGTCGCGCAGCGCCCGGGGGAACATGAACGTGCCGCTGATGTCGTCGTCGGTGACCACCAGCAGGTGGTTCTTCAACGCGAGGTCGGTGCGGTGGTTGACGTAGCCGGTGATGTCGCCCAGCTCCGCCCGGATCCGGTCGAAGCGCCAGCCCTCGAAGGGGCGGCCGAGGTAGACGGCGATCACCTTGCCGAGCACGCCGGCGTAGACCCGCTCCTCGTAGTCGCTCGGGAAGTCGGTCATCAGAAGGGAACCCCCGCTCGCAGGATGACGTTGGCGTACGGCGTCGCCTCGCCGGTACGGACGACGGCGCACGCGCTGCGGCAGGCCGCCTTGAGGTCGTCGTGGCTGGTCGTCTTCACCGGGATGCCGGCGAGTCCGGTGTGCAGGCCGGCGAGGATGCCGGGGTCGGTCAGCTCCCAGGCCACCGTCGCCTCCTCGACGACCAGGTCGGCGGTGATCGCGGCGAGCACCGGCAGGAGGGTCGGGATGCCCCGGGCGACGCCGAGGTGGACGATCTCGACGCCGGGCGGGACCGGCAGGCCGGCGTCGGCGACGACGATCGTGTCGGTGTGGCCCATCCCGGCGACCAGGGCGGCGAGCCGGGGATGCCAGAGGCCGGTGTCACGCATGGCTGAGCTCCGGGTGTGCGGCACGGAACCGGTCCAGCTCGGCGCTCGTGGGCAGCGCCGACTGCGCGCCCATCCGGGTGGTCGCCAGGGCTCCCGCCGCACACCCGCGGCGTACCGCCTCGGCGAGGCTGCGGCCGTCGGCCAGCGCCGCGGCGAGCGCGCCGACGAAGCTGTCGCCCGCGCCGGTGGTGTCGACCGCGTCGACCGGGAAGGCCGGGTGGTCGGTGGCGCCGGTGGCGTCGGCGTGTATCGCGCCGCGTTCGCCGAGGGTGATCACGCAGGCCGCCGGACCGAGCGCGCGCAGGGCGACGGCGAGGACGGCCCAGTCCGTGGTGGGGGCGCCGGCCAGCCGCAGCGCCTCGCCCTCGTTGACCACCAGCACGTCGACATGGCGCAGCAGCGTGGCCATCGCCGGCGGTACCGGGTCGGGCAGCGGCGCGGCGTTGAGGACCACCCGGGCGCCGGCCTCGCGGGCGTGCCGGGCGGCGGCGAGGCAGGTCGCCAGCGGGATCTCGAGTTGCAGGACGAGCACCACGTCGGGCCCGAGCGTGGCCGGCAGGGCGGCCAGCGCGTCGTCGGTCAGCCGGGCGTTCGCGCCGGGCGCGACGACGACCGTGTTCTCCCCGGCCGCGTCCACGACGATCAGCGCCACGCCGGTCGCGGTGCCGGCCACCGTGGTCAGGTGCTCGGGCGGCAGCCCTTCGGCGGTGATCGCCGCGCGCACGTCGGCGCCGAACCGGTCGTCGCCGACCGCGGCGAAGAACAGCGTGGCGGCGCCCAGCCGGCGGGCCGCGACGGCCTGGTTGCAGCCCTTGCCGCCGGGTCGGGCGGCGATGTCCTCACCGAGCACGGTCTCGCCCGGCGCGGGCAGGTGCGGCACGGCGACCCCGAGGTCGAGGTTGGCGCTGCCGACGACCACGACACGGCTCACGACTTGTCTCCCTCGCTCGGCGCGTCACCGCCGGGTGGATCCGGGCACCCGCACGACCCGCGGCGGATCAGCGCGACGGGCAGCACGTCGGTCGGGCTGGTCGTGCCCTCGTGCTGGGCGAGCAGGTGGGACAGCGCGGCCCGGCCGATCGCGGCGAACGGCTGGGCCATGGTGGTCAGTGCCGGGGTCGAGTAGGCGGCCCCGGGGATGCCGTCGAACGAGGCGACCGCGACGTCGTCCGGGCAGCGCCGGCCGGTCTCGCTGATCGCCCGGAACACCCCGGCGGCCTGCTCGTCGCTGGCGACGAAGATGGCGTCCGGCGGTTCGGGCCGGGAGAGCAGCTCGCGGGCGGCCTGGTAGCCGGCGCGCCGGCCGAACGCGGACTGCACGACCGCCATCGCGCGGCGGGGGACGCCCTCGTCGGAGAGCGCGTCCCGCCAGCCGCTGACCCGGTCGTGGGCCGGCATGACGTCTTCGGGGCCACCGATACAGGCGATCCGGCGGCGGCCGTGCTCGATCAGGTGCCGGGTCGCCAGGTAGGCCCCACCGCGGTTGTCGACCAGCACGCTGGGGGCGCTGGCGCCGGGCACCTGGCGGTCGAGCGAGACCCAGGGGGTACGGGAGCGCTGCAGGTCGGGGAGGAACCCGGCCGGCCCGTGCGCGGGGACGATGAACAGCCCGTCGACCTGCCGGGCGAGGAAGGTACGCACGTAGGTGGTCTGCCGCTCGTCGTTCTCCGCGGCGTTGCCGATCAGCAGCGTGTAGCCCTTCGCGAACGACTCCTCCTCGATCGCGCGGGCCAGCGCGGCGAAGTAGGGGTTCGCGTTGTCCGGGATGACCAGGCCGAGGGTCATGGTGCGGCTCATCCGCAGTGACCGGGCGATGCCGTTGGGGCGGTAGCCGAGCTGCTCGACCGCGGCGAGCACTTTTGCCCTGGTCTGTGCCGACACGGGGCGCGGCCCGCCATTGAGGACATAGCTCACCACCGCTGGCGAGGTGCCCGCCAGCCGGGCCACATCCGTCCGCCGAACCGTCACGGGACCTCCGGTCAACACGAGTTGCGCTCGATGTGCCAGGAATCATGTGACGGGCACTGTGGCGAACGCAACACGTGTTGAATTCCCGTAACCTGACCGAGACCTGTGACGAGCCGACCCCGGTCCGCACCGGCGCCGCGCCGCGCCGGTCGACAGCGCGGAGATCCCGGCCGGATACCGGATCCGGCCGGGATCTGCGACGCCGCGGGTCGTCGTCTCGGCCCGCCGGGGCGGTCCGGGACCTGGACGCCGGCTTCAGTCGTGCCGGCGGATGGCGGTCGGCCAGCAGCGGGTGGTCACGCCGATCGTGTTCCAGGTGTTGATCGCGATGACGAGGGTGAGGAGCGCCGCGGCGCCCTCCTCCCCGTACGCCTTGGCGAGGGCTTCGACGGTCGACGCCGGCACCTTCGTGCTGGCCAGCAGGGTGACGTCCTCGGTGAAGTGGAGGGCGGCGCGCTCGGCGGCGGTGAACAGGTTGGAGTCGGACCAGATGGCGACGGCGTCCACGCGTTGCGGCGTGACGCCGGCCCGGCGGGCGGCGCGGGCGTGCATGTCGACGCAGTAGGCGCAGCCGTTGAGCTGGGAGGCGCGCAGCCGCACCAGCTCGCGCAGCGCCGGGTCGATGCCGGCCTGGTCCAGCTCGGCCGTGGCGGCCTCGTCGAGGTCGTTCACGACGCGGGCGAAGGCGGGGACGAGGGCGTCGAAGTCGAGACGCGCGGGGATCGGGACGTAGTCGGTCGCTGTCATGCCGAGGACGCTAGAACTCGATCGCACCAGTTCACTGGGGCAATCTGGCGGCTGCCTCCTGGGTCAATCCGCTCGCCGTCGGGCACTCCCCCGGATGCTCGCCACGAGCAGTTCGAGCGCCGTCTCGTACTGTCCCGGGGTCGGGCCGCCGTACCCGATCACCAGGGCCGGCCCCGCCGGCTGGCGGGCCGGTCCGAAGTGGAAGGAGCTCAGCCCCTCCAACCGCAGCCCGCGCGCGGCGGCTTCCTGCTCCACCGCCTCCTCGGTGGTCCCGGCCGGCAGGGTGAGCAGGCATTGGAGGCCGGCGGCGAGGCCGGTCACCTCGCAACCGGGAAGCCGGTCCGCGACGACCTCCTCCAGGCGCCGGCGACGCGACCGGTAGGTGGCGCGCAGCCGGCGGACGGTGCGGTCGTAGTCGTGCGCCTCGACGAACCTGGCGAGCGCCAGTTGGTGCAGCGCCGCCGGCTGCCCGCCGGAGAGCGCCCGCTGCTCCAGCACGTCGGGCAGCAGCCAGGTGGGCAGCACCCCCCACGCCAGGCCGACGGCCGGCGCCACCGCCTTGCTGGCGGTGCCCAGGTACGCGACCCGCTCGGGCGCCAGGGACTGGAGCGCCCCGATCGCCCGCCGGTCGTAGCGGAACTCGCCGTCGTAGTCGTCCTCGATGACGACGGCGTCGTGCCGCTCCGCCCAGCCGACGAGCCAGCGGCGCCGCTCGGCGGCCAGCGGCACGCCGACGGGGAACTGGTGGGCGGGCGTGAGCAGCACCGCCGACACGTCGAGCCGCGCCAGGAGCTGGACGTCGGCGCCGTCCTCGTCGACCGGCAGCGGTACGGGCGTCATGCCGGTCGAGGCGATCAGGCGGCGGTGGGTGTCGTGGCCGTACTCCTCCACGGCGATCCGGGTCGCGCCGCGCTGGCGCAGGGCCCGGCACAGCAGCACGAGCAGCTCCCCGAAGCCCTGGCCGACCATGACCCGTTCCCGCTCGACCGCGACGCCACGGGTGCGGGCCAGGTACGACGTCAGCGCGCCGCGCAGCCGCGTGGTGCCGGCCGGGTCGGGGTAGCCGAGCTCGGCGGTGGTGACGTCCAGGGCCGCCTGGCGGGCCGCGGACGCCCACTCCCGCCGGGCGAACCCGGCGGTGTCCGGTATCCCGCCCCGCAGATCGACCCAGCGCCGCCGGACCGTCCGCTGGCGCAGCCCCGCCTGGAGGTACGACGGCGTCTGGCCGGAGACCCAGGTTCCGGCGCCGACCCTCGATTCCAGCCAGCCCTCGGCGGCGAGCTGCGCGTACACGTCGGCCACCGTGTTGCGGCTGATGCCGAGGTCGGCGGCGAGTGTCCGGGCCGCGGGCAACCGGGTGTCGGGGCCGAGCCGGCCGTCCAGGATGGCGGCGCGCAGCGCCGCCTCCAACGACCGCCCGGGCCGGACGGGCGAGAGGTCGAGGTGCAGGTCCAGGCCGAGGCTCACCAGGGGATCGTAGATTGCCCCAGTTGAGTGCCGAGGAACGGGCACAGCCAGTTGGGGCGATCAAGCTCCCCCGGCCGACGCCGCCGGCGCCGGCGGTCGGCGCACGAGCCGGGTTCGCGCGGAGCCGGGACCCGCGCGACTGCGCCTGCTGTGGGCCCACCGTGCGGCGGCCGCCCAAGTCACTAGCGGAAACAGGTTTGTTGTGGAAACCTATTGGCATGACCACCGATTCGGTACCCGCCGGCGACGACCCCCGCCGGCTGCTGTCCGACGTACGCGCGCTCGCCCGCCGGGTGCGTCTGGACCAGCGGGTGACCTCGGTCGCGCTGCTGGTGCTCGCCGTGGTGACGTTCGCGGCGATCCCGATCGCCTGGTATTCGCTCGACGCCGACTGCGGGTCCCCGAGCGCGTGGATCAGCGACCCCAGCGTGGCGGGCGGCTCCATGTGCCAGGTCGGGCGGCACCTGGGCCCGGAGCTCTACTGGCCGCCGGCGCTGCTGCTGGCCTACCTGGCGATCGCCGGGTACGCCGTGCGGGTCGCCCGGGCGCGAGGGTTGGGCACCCGGGTGCTGCCGTACGCGCTCACCGGCGTCGCGTTGGCCGTCCTGAGCACGGTCGTGTGGCTGGTGAGCCGCCAGGACCTGCTCAGCCGCCCGCCGGCGACCGAGCCGTTCCCCTACTGGGTGCTTCTGCTGCACCGGCTGCTCGAACCGGCGGGCACCATCGGCGTCGCGCTGCTGGTGCTGGCCTGGCTGGAGCGCCATGTCGCGCTGTTGGTGTTCACCCTCGGCTACCTCGCGGTGGTGCTGGTGCCGATCGGCCTGGGCGGGCATGCCCCGGGGGGATACCTGGCGGAGTCCCTGGTGCCGCAGGTCGTCAACGGCGCCGTGCTGCTGCTGGGCGCGGCCGGTTTCCGGGTGGCCCGCCGGTGGCGGCGGTGACCGGCGGGGCCGCGAGCCCGGACCCGGACGCCTCGTCCGCCCACCCGGTCACCGGCCTCGACGACGTGGTGCACCAGCGGGTCCGGCTCGGCGTCCTCACCATCACGCACGAGGCCCGCCGGGTCGAGTTCGGCTACCTGCGGACCCAGCTGGAGCTGACCGCCGGCAACCTCTCCCAGCACCTGGGCGTGCTGGAGTCCGCCGGCCTCATCGAGATCGAGAAGGGGTACGCCGGCCGGCGCGGCCGGACCTGGGTCACGCTCACCCCCGCCGGCAGGACCGCGCTGGCCGACGAGATCGGGCGGCTCAAGCTGCTCATCGCCCGGGTCGAGACCACCGACTCCACAGCGGAGGGACGACACCACCGACCCGGCTGACTCTCCCCCGGCCGCGATCGTCACCGGTAGGCCCCGGACCCGGCGCGTCGCGTTTTCGGTCGGACCCGCCAGCTAGCATCGCCTCGATCGCCGACGGACGCGATCGCCAACGGAAGGGAGAGCGCCGTGGCCCAGGGCGACAGCACAACCTTCGTGGACCGGGACCTGCAGGGCGCGCGCTTCCGCAGATCGACGCTGGCCGGCGCGGTGATGCGCGGCGTCGATGTGCGCGGGCTCGACATCGACGCGCCCTGGCTGACGGACGGCCCGCTGCTGGTCAACTCCGTCGACGTCGTGCCGCTCGTCGAGGCCGAACTCAACCGGCGGTTTCCGGGGCGGGAGCTGCGGCACGCCGAGGATCCCGAGGGCCTGCGCACGGCGTGGTCGAGCCTCGAACGCGCCTGGGCGGCCGTGGTCGAGCGGGCGGAGGCCATGCCCGAGGGCACCGTCGACGTCTCGGTCGACGGCGAGTGGTCGTTCGCGCAGACCCTGCGCCACCTCGCGTTCGCCATCGACGCCTGGCTCGGCAAGGCGATCCTGCGCCGGCCGCAGCCCTTCCATCCGCTCGGGCAGCCGCACGCCGAGTACGAGACGGACGGCTTCGACATGTCCGTCTTCGCCACCGCACAGCCGAGCTTCGCCGAGGTGCTCGAGCTGCGTGCCGAGCGGCAGGCCATGGTGCGCGACTTCCTCCGGGACGTCACGCCGGAACTGCTCGCCGAGCCCCGGCCGACCGCCTGGTGGCCCGAGCACGAGGAGCCGGTCCGGCACTGCCTCCACGTGATCTTCGACGAGGAGTGGGAGCACCTCCGCTACGCCGTGCGTGACCTCGACGCCCAGGCTTAGCGCAGCCGTCCCATCTTTCGCACCCGGCCCGGCCGGCTCGACCCGCACTCAGCCGGGCGCCTCGACCTGCGCCCCGCCGGCTCAACCCGGGTTCCGGGCGGCTCGACCTACGGCCCGCCGGCCCGCTGCCGCCGGCGGAACACCCGTACGCATCCACCCCGGCCGACGCCCTGCCCGCGCCGCTCACCCCGCACCGCCGGTGACCCGTTTCACGTGCTCAACGGCCCGGCGTTAAAAGGGCGTCAAGAATCCGGCGGCCGGCGTCATGGTTGCGTCAACGGCCCTGTCCGGCCGGTATCTGAGGGGCTTTGATTGCCCGGCGCGACCGACTGACGGTCGTGACGAACTCAGTTCCGGTAAGGGGAGTCAGCCGTGTCTGACGTGGTGTTCGTGGCCTTGACGGTGGCGCTGTTCGCGGTGCTCGCCATGGTGGTGCGGGCGGTGGAGAAGCGGTGAGCGCGGTCAACGCGGTGGGCCTGGTGCTGGCGGTCGGCCTGGGTGTGTTCCTGGTCGTCGCCCTGCTGTTCCCGGAGCGCTTCTGATGACCACGACGACAGCCGGCGTCATCTTCGTCCTGTCGCTGATCGGAGCCCTGATCGCGGTCCACAAGCCGTTCGGCGACTACCTGTTCCGCGCGGTTTCCGGCACCCGGCACTCCCGGCTGGAGCGGGGCGTCTACCGCCTGGTCGGGGTCAACCCGGCCGCCGAGCAGTCCTGGGGCGTGTACGCCCGCGGCGTGCTGGCCTTCTCCGCCGTCTCGATCCTTTTCCTCTACGCCTTCCAGCGGGTGCAGCAGCACCTGTGGCTGTCGCTGGGCGTGCCCGCGGTGCCGCCACACGGCGCGTGGAACACGGCGGTGTCGTTCGTGACCAACACCAACTGGCAGTCGTACTCCGGTGAGTCGACCATGGGTCACCTGGTGCAGATGGCCGGTCTCGCGGTGCAGAACTTCGTCTCCGCCGCCGTCGGCATTGCGGTGGCGGTGGCACTGGTCCGCGGCTTCGCCCGCAGCCGCGCCGGCGAGCTGGGCAACTTCTGGGTCGACCTGACCCGCATCGTCCTGCGGATCCTGCTGCCGGTCGCGGTGCTGGGCGGGCTGGCCCTGATGATCGGCGGTGCGGTGCAGAACCTGTCGGGCGGCACCGACGTGAGCACCCTGACCGGCGGCACCCAGACGATCACCGGCGGGCCGGTGGCCAGCCAGGAGGTCATCAAGGAGCTGGGTACCAACGGCGGCGGGTTCTACAACGTCAACAGCGCCCACCCGTTCGAGAACCCGACCACCTGGACGAACTGGATCGAGATCTTCCTGATCCTGCTGATCCCGTTCAGCCTTCCCCGGGTCTTCGGCCGGATGGTCGGCCAGAACCGGCAGGGCTACGCGATCACCGCCGTGATGGCCGTCCTGGCGCTGGCCAGCGTCGCCCTCACCAACGCCTTCGAGCTGGCCGGGCACGGCACGGTGCCGCAGGCGGTCGGCGCCGCGATGGAGGGCAAGGAGGTGCGGTTCGACGTGGCGAACTCCGCCACCTTCGCCGCCGCCACGACGCTCACCTCCACCGGCGCGGTGAACTCGTTCCACGACTCGTTCACCTCGCTCGGCGGCATGATGACCATGGTCAACATGATGCTCGGCGAGGTCGCGCCCGGCGGCGTCGGCTCCGGCCTCTACGGCCTGCTGATCCTGGCGGTGATCACGGTCTTCGTGGCCGGTCTGATGGTCGGCCGCACCCCGGAGTACCTGGGCAAGAAGATCGGGTCCCGCGAGATCCGGTTCGCCTCGCTGTACTTCCTGGTCACCCCGGCGCTGGTGCTGACCGGCACGGCGGCGGCCTTCGCGACCGGTCACCACGCGACCGCGCTCAACGTCGGGCCGCACGGCCTGTCCGAGGTGCTCTACGCGTTCACCTCGGCGAGCAACAACAACGGCTCCGCCTTCGCCGGCATCACCGTCAACACCACCTGGTGGGACACCGCGCTGGGGCTGTGCATGCTGCTCGGCCGGTTCCTCCCGATCATCTTCGTCCTCGCCCTGGCCGGCTCGCTGGCCCGCCAGGCGCCTGCCCCCGCGTCCGAGGGCACCCTGCCGACCCACCGGCCGCTCTTCGTCGGCATGGTCGTCGGCGTCACGGTGGTCCTGGTCGCGCTGACCTTCCTGCCCGCCCTCGCGCTCGGCCCGCTGGCCGAAGGGCTGTGACCACCATGAGAGAGAAGGACATGATCCCGTCCACGCCGGCACCGCACGGCACCGCCGACGCGGCGACCGCCGGCACCCCGGCCACCCGGGGCAACCGGGCCGGCGGTGGCCTGCTCGACCCCGCCCAGTTGTGCCGCTCCCTGCCCGACGCCCTGCGCAAGCTCGACCCGCGCACCCTCTGGCGCAACCCGGTGATGCTGATCGTCGAGATCGGCGCCGCCTTCACCACCGTCCTCGCCGTCGCCGACCCGTCGGTGTTCGCCATCGTGATCGCGGTCTGGCTCTGGCTGACCGTGCTCTTCGCCAACCTCGCCGAGGCGGTCGCCGAGGGCCGGGGCAAGGCACAGGCGGCCACCCTGCGGCAGGCGAAGAAGGACACCGTCGCCACCCGGCTGGTCGGCTGGACGCCGGGCGCCGCCGCGAACACCTACCGGGACGAGGCCGTCCCGGCGCCGCAGCTCACCCAGGGCGACATCGTGCTGGTCGAGGCCGGGAACATCATCCCGGGCGACGGCGACGTGGTGGAGGGCATCGCCAGCGTCGACGAGTCGGCCATCACCGGCGAGTCCGCCCCGGTGATCCGGGAGTCCGGCGGCGACCGCAGCGCGGTCACCGGCGGCACCCGGGTCCTCTCCGACCGGATCATCGTGAAGATCACACAGAAGCCGGGCGAGAGCTTCATCGACCGCATGATCGCCTTGGTCGAGGGGGCCAATCGGCAGAAGACCCCGAACGAGATCGCGCTGAACATCCTGCTCGCCGCGCTCACGATCATCTTCCTGCTCGCGGTGGTCTCCCTGCAGCCGCTGGCGATCTTCTCGAAGGGTTACCAGGCCGCCGCGCCGAACTCCGGGGCGATCACCGACGCCGGGGTCACCGGGGTGGTGCTGGTCTCGCTCCTGGTCTGCCTGATCCCCACCACCATCGGGGCGCTGCTCTCGGCGATCGGCATCGCCGGCATGGACCGTCTCGTGCAGCGCAACGTCCTCGCGATGAGCGGCCGCGCGGTCGAGGCGGCGGGCGACGTCAACAC
Source organism: Micromonospora sp. NPDC049836 (assembly GCF_044465125.1). Classification (NCBI taxonomy): domain Bacteria; kingdom Bacillati; phylum Actinomycetota; class Actinomycetes; order Micromonosporales; family Micromonosporaceae; genus Micromonospora; species Micromonospora sp. NPDC049836. The sequence goes on along the minus strand of NZ_JBITLH010000013.1, from coordinate 44,893 downwards.
GCTGCTGCTCGACAAGACCGGCACGATCACCCTGGGCAACCGGCAGGCCGCCGAGTTCCTGCCCGTCGAGGCGGTCACCGCCGCCGAGGTGGCCGACGCCGCGCAGTTGTCCAGCCTCGCCGACGAGACACCGGAGGGCCGCTCGGTGGTCGTGCTGGCCAAGAACGGGTTCGGCCTGCGCGAGCGGGAGCCCGGCCTGATCCCGCACGCCACGTTCGTGCCGTTCACCGCGCAGACCCGGATGAGCGGCGTCGACCTCACCGCCGATGCCGGCCCGGCCCGCCGGGTCCGCAAAGGCGCCGCGGCGGCGGTGATGACGTGGGTACGCGACAACGGCGGCCGTCCCACCGCCCAGGTCGGGGAGATCGTGGACGCGATCAGCGGCACCGGCGGCACGCCACTCGTGGTGGCCGAGCACGTCGCGGGTCAGCCGGCGCGCGCGCTGGGGGTGATCCATCTCAAGGACGTGGTGAAGGCCGGGATGCGGGAACGGTTCGACGAGATGCGCCGGATGGGCATCCGCACCGTGATGATCACCGGCGACAACCCGCGTACCGCGAAGGCCATCGCGGACGAGGCCGGCGTGGACGACTTCCTCGCCGAGGCCACCCCGGAGGACAAGCTCGCCCTCATCAGGAAGGAGCAGGAGGGCGACCGGCTGGTGGCCATGACCGGTGACGGCACCAACGACGCGCCGGCGCTCGCCCAGGCCGACGTCGGGGTGGCCATGAACACCGGCACGTCGGCCGCGAAGGAGGCCGGCAACATGGTCGACCTCGACTCCGATCCCACCAAACTCATCGAGATCGTGGAGATCGGCAAGCAGTTGCTGATCACCCGGGGCGCGTTGACCACGTTCAGCATCGCCAACGACATCGCGAAGTACTTCGCGATCATCCCGGCCATGTTCGCCGGCCTCTACCCGAGCCTGGACACGCTGAACATCATGCGGCTGGCCAGCCCCGAGTCGGCGATCCTCGCCGCGGTCATCTTCAACGCGCTGGTCATTGTGGCGTTGATCCCGCTCGCCCTGCGGGGCGTGCGGTACCGGCCGGCCGCCGCGTCGACGCTACTCAGCCGCAACCTGCTGATCTACGGCCTCGGCGGCGTCGTCGTGCCGTTCCTCGGCATCAAGCTCATCGACCTGCTCATCCAGCTCATTCCGGGGATCTCGTGATGCGCCTACCCACCTGGCTCGCCCACCACCTCGCCGCCCTGCGCGCGCTGCTGGTCTTCACCGTGCTGCTCGGCCTGGCCTACCCGCTCGCCCTGGTCGCCGTCGGCCGGCTCCCCGGCCTGGCCGACCGGGCCGACGGGTCACTCGTCCGCGCCGGCGGGACGCCTGTCGGCAGCGCGCTGATCGGCCAGGCGTTCACCGACGCCGACGGCAACCCCGTCCCGCGCTACTTCCAGTCCCGTCCCTCGGTCGCCGGGGACGGCTACGACCCCACCGCCACCGCCGCCAGCAACCTCGGCCCGGAAAGCGTGGTCGACATCATCGCCACCGACCCGGAGCAGTCGACGCCGAGCCTGCTCACCCAGGTCTGCGCGCGCAGCAAAGCCGTCGGTGACCTCGACGGCGTCGACGGGCGGCGCCCGTACTGCACAGCGGACGGGGTCGGCGCGGTGCTCGCGGTGTTCCGCGCCGACGGGCTCACCGGCCCGATCACCCGGGTGGTCAGCGTCAACCAGGCCGCCCCGGCCCCGCCGTTCCTGACCACCTACCAGGCCGTGCCGGTGGAGCCGGCGGAGCCGGGCGTCGACTACGTGGCCGCCGGCGCGATCGTCACCCCGATCCGCGGCGACGCCCCCGCCGAGCCGGCGGTACCCGCCGACGCGGTGACCGCCAGCGGCAGCGGCCTCGACCCGCACATCAGCCCGGCGTACGCCGAGATCCAGGTGGACCGGGTGGCGCGGGAGCGGGGCGCGGACCCGGCGGCGGTCCGTCGCCTGGTCGAGCAGCACACCTCGGGCCGGTCGCTGGGCTTCCTGGGCGCACCCGCGGTCAACGTGCTGGCCCTCAACCTCGCCCTCGACGAGCGGTTCCCCGCCCGCTGACACCGCGCCCGGGCCGGGCCGGCCCCCGGCCGGCCCGGCCCGGCGAGCGGGTCGTCCGCCGGGCGGAGCGCTCTGCCTGACCGCCTCGCCAGCGGCCCCCCGACCAGGAAGGATCGGCTGCGTGTCCCGCGGAGAACTGCGCATCTACCTGGGCGCCGCCCCGGGCGTGGGCAAGACCTACGCCATGCTGGAGGAGGCCCAGCGCCGCGCCGAACGCGGCACCGACGTGGTCATCGGACTGGTCGAGACGCACGGCCGCCCGCACACCGCGACCATGATCGGCGACCTGGAGCAGGTGCCCCGTCGCACGATCACCTACCGGGGCGCCGAGTTCACCGAGATGGACCTCGACGCGGTGCTCGCCCGCCGGCCCGAGGTGGTGGTGGTCGACGAACTGGCGCACACCAACGTGCCCGGCTCGCGGCACGACAAGCGCTGGCGGGACGTCCAGGAACTCCTCGACGCCGGCATCAGCGTGCTGTCGACGGTCAACGTCCAGCACCTGGAGTCGATCAACGACGTCGTCGCGCGCATCACCGGCACCACCCAGCGGGAAACCGTGCCCGACGAGATCGTCCGCGCCGCCGAGCAGGTGGAACTGGTCGACATGACCCCGGAGGCGCTGCGCCGGCGGATGGCGCACGGCAACATCTACCGGCCGGACAAGATCGACGCGGCGCTGGGCAACTACTTCCGGGTCGGCAACCTCACCGCGCTGCGCGAGCTGGCGCTGCTCTGGCTGGCCGACAAGGTCGACGAGCAGCTCGACCGGTACCGGGCCCAGCAGGGCATCTCCGCCACCTGGGAGGCCCGGGAACGCGTCGTCGTGGCGCTCACCGGCGGCCCCGAGGGGGAGACCCTCATCCGCCGCGCGGCCCGGATCGCCGCCCGCAGCAAGGGCGCCGACCTGCTGGCCGTGCACGTGGCCCGCAGCGACGGGCTGGCCGGCGCCGACCCCGCCCAGCTCGCCCGCCAGCGGGTCCTCACCGAGAGCCTCGGCGGCACCTACCACCAGGTCCTCGGCACCGACATCCCGGCCGCGCTGCTGGAGTTCGCCCGCGGCGTGAACGCCACCCAACTCGTGCTGGGCGCCAGCCGCCGGGGTCGCTTCGCCCAGCTGTTCGCCCGCGGCGTCGGGGTCAACACCACCGCGCTGTCCGGCGCCATCGACGTACACCTGGTCACCCATCCCGAGGCGGGCCGGGGCCGGCGGACGACCGGGGTGCCGGCGGCGCTGTCACGCCGGCGGCGGCTGCTCGGGTTCGCGCTCGCCGGGCTGGGCCTGCCGCTGCTCACGTCGCTGCTGCAGGCGCTGCCGGACCTCACGCTGACCAACGACATCCTGCTCTTCCTGGCCGGCGTGGTGGGGGTGGCGCTGGTCGGCGGCCTGTGGCCCGCGCTGGTCGCCGCGCTCGGCGGCTCCCTGCTGCTCAACTGGTTCTTCACCCCGCCGTACCACACCCTGACCATCGCCGAGGCGGACAACCTGCTCGCCCTCGGCGTCTTCGTCGGCGTGGCCGTCGCGGTGAGCTGGGTGGTCGACGTGGCCGCCCGGCGTACCCGCGAGGCGGCGCGGGCCTCCGCCGACGCGCAGACCCTGGCCACCGTGGCCGGCGGGGTGCTCCGCGGCGAACGGCCGCTGCCCGCGCTGCTGGACCGGCTCCGGGAGACCTTCGGGCTGCGGGCGGTCAGCGTGCTCGAACTGACCGCCGAGGCCGAGGGGCGCCCGGCCCGGGCCCGCGAGGAGAGCGCTTGGCGGGTGGTGGCCAGCGTCGGTGCGGCGCCGCCGGGAAGCCCCAGCGCGGGCGAGACCACCGTGCCGGTGGACGACCGGCTCACCGTCGTGCTGGCCGGGCGCCGTCTGGAGGCCGCCGACCGGCGGGTGGTGGAGGCGTTCGCCGCGCAGGCCGCGCTCGCGCTGCGCCAGGAACGCCTCACCGAGGAGGCCGCCGCCGCCCGGCCGCTGGCCGAGGCCGACCGGATGCGGACCGCGCTGCTCGCCGCGGTCAGCCACGACCTGCGTACGCCGTTGGCCTCGGCCAAGGCCGCGGTGTCCAGCCTGCGCAGCCCCGACATCGACTTCGACCCCGAGGATCAGGCCGAACTCCTCGCCACCGCCGACGAGTCCCTGGACCGGCTCGGCCGCCTCGTGGCGAACCTGCTCGACATGAGCCGGCTGCAGGCCGGCGCGCTCGGCGTCACCGCCGTGCCCGTCGGCGTGGAGGACATCGTGCCCCGCGCCCTGGACGAGCTGGGACCGCCCGCCGCCGACGTCACCACCGACCTCCCGACCGACCTGCCCGCCGCCCACGCCGACCCCGGCTTGGTGGAGCGGGTCCTGGTCAACATCGTCGCCAACGCGCTGCGGCACAGCCCGCCCGACCGGCCACCCACCATCACCGCGAGCGCCCACGCCGGGCAGGTCGAGCTGCGGGTCATCGACACCGGCCCCGGCATCCCCGAGGACCAGTGGGAGCACGTCTTCCTGCCCTTCCAGCGGCTCGGCGACCGGGACAACACCACTGGCGTCGGTCTCGGGCTGGCGCTGTCCCGCGGCCTGGCCGAGGCGATGGGTGGCAGCATCACCCCCGAGACCACCCCCGGCGGCGGCCTCACCATGGTGCTCCGCCTGCCCGCCGCCGCACCGACCCACGCGGAAGGGCCCCAGGAATGATCCGCATCCTGGTCGTCGACGACGAACCGCAGATCCTGCGCGCGTTGCGGATCAACCTGCGTGCCCGCGGCTACGACGTCCAGGTCGCCGAGACCGGCACGGCGGCCCTCAAGGCCGCGGCCAGCCATTCGCCCGACCTGGTGGTGCTCGACCTGGGGCTGCCCGACATCGACGGCGTCGACGTGATCCGGGGGCTGCGCGGCTGGACCACCGTGCCGATCATCGTGCTCTCCGGCCGGGCCGGCAGCGAGGACAAGGTGGCCGCCCTCGACGCCGGCGCCGACGACTACGTCACGAAGCCCTTCGGCGTCGACGAACTGCTCGCCCGCATCCGCGCGGTCACCCGCCGGCTGGCCGCGACACCGGCCGACGGCGCCGCCCCGACGGCCACCGCGCGGGTGGGTCGGCACACGGTCAACCTCGCCGACCGCACCGTCACCCGCGACGACGGCGTCGCGGTGCGGCTCACCCCCACCCAGTGGGCGATGCTCGACAAGCTGCTGCGCCACCCCGGCAAGCTGATCAGCCAGCGGCAGCTCCTGCACGACGTGTGGGGCCCGGAATACCAGCACGAGACCAACTACCTGCGCCAGTACATGGCCCAACTGCGGCGCAAGCTCGAGGACGACCCCGCCCGCCCCCGCCACCTGATCACGGAGCCGGGCATGGGCTACCGCTACCGGCCCTGACCGGCCCGGCCGGCGGCACCCGCCGAATCCGGGCCGCGCCGCGGCTTGACCTTGACGCTGCGTCAACCCTCCATGCTGGTTGACATGAGCATTCCGGCCACACGTCCGGCCCACGAGCCGGCCATCCAGGTACGCGGCCTGGAGAAGTCGTTCCAGGATCTGCAGGTGCTGCGCGGCGTGGACATCGACGTCGCGCGGGGCAGCATCTTCGCCCTGCTCGGCTCGAACGGGGCGGGCAAGACCACCCTGGTGAGGATCCTGTCCACGCTGCTGAAGGCCGACGCGGGCACCGCCCGGGTCGCCGGGTTCGACGTCGCCTCCCAGGGCAACGACGTCCGCCGGTCGATCAGTCTCACCGGCCAGTTCGCGGCGGTCGACAACATCCTCACCGGGCGGGAGAACCTCGTCCTGGTCGCCCGGCTCCGGCACCTCAGCGACCCGGGCCGGATCGCCGACGAGCTGCTGGCGCGCTTCACGCTGACCGAGGCGGGCGGCCGGCGGGTCGCCACGTACTCCGGTGGCATGCGCCGCCGCCTCGACATCGCGATGAGCCTCATCGGCGATCCGCCGGTCATCTTCCTCGACGAACCGACGACCGGGCTGGACCCGGAGGGCCGCCTCGAGGTGTGGCGGGCCGTCCGGGAACTCACCGCGGGCGGGACGACGGTGCTGCTCACCACGCAGCACCTGGACGAGGCGGAGCAGCTCGCCGACCGGATCGCCGTCCTCCACCAGGGCCGGATCATCGTCAACGGCACCCTCGCGGAACTCAAGCAGCTCCTCCCGCCCGCCCGGGTCGAGTACGTCGAGAAGCAGCCGACCCTCGAGGACGTCTTCCTCAGCGTCGTCGGCGCCCGGACCGAGAAGGAAAACCGATGAGCACGCACTTCTTCGGCGACACCGCCGCCCTGCTGGGCCGATCGCTGCGGCACATCGTCCGCAGCCCGGACACCATCATCACGACCGCGATCATGCCGATCGCCTTCCTGCTGCTCTTCGTCTACGTCTTCGGCGGCGCGATCCAGACCGGCTCCGACTCGTACGTGAACTACCTGCTGCCCGGAATCCTGATCATGACGGTCGCGTCCGGCATCTCCTACACCGCCTACCGGCTCTTCCTGGACATCCAGGGCGGCATCTTCGAACGCTTCCAGTCCATGCCGATCGCCCGGTCCGCCGTGCTGTGGGCGCACGTGGTGACCTCGCTGGTCGCCAACCTGATCTCGCTCGTGGTCGTCGTCGGCGTCGCCCTCGTCATGGGTTTCCGCACCGGGGCGAGCGTGCTGGGGTGGCTCGCGGTGGCCGGCATGATGGTGCTGTTCATCCTGGCGCTGACCTGGCTCGCCGTGATCCCTGGGCTGACCGCGAAGTCCCTCGACGGCGCGAGCGCCTTCGGTTACCCGCTGATCTTCCTGCCGTTCGTCAGTTCGGCCTTCGTGCCCACCGACTCCATGCCGGGCCCGGTGCGCGCGTTCGCCGAGCACCAGCCGGTGACCGCCATCGTCAACGGGATCCGGGCCCTTTTCGCCCAGCAGCCGGTCGGCACCGACATCTGGACCGCCCTGGCCTGGTGCGCCGGCATCCTGGTCGTCGGCTACACGCTCGCCGTCCTCGCCTACCGGCGCAGGATCTCCTGACCGGACCGGACGAGTGAGGGCAGGATCTACCGCATGCTGACGATCGGGCAACTGGCCTCGTACGCCGGGGTCACCGTGCGCGCGGTGCGGCACTACCACCAGATCGGGCTGCTGCCCGAGCCGGAACGGGACTCCTCGGGCTACCGGCGCTACGGCGCGACGGCGGTCGTGTCCCTCATCAGGATCCGCACCCTCGCCGACGCCGGCGTGCCGCTGTCGCAGATCAGCGAGATGCTCGACGCCGACGCGGCGACCTTCGCCGAGGCGGTGCGGCGGATCGACCGACGCCTGCGCGACGACATCCAGCGGCTGCAGGCCAGCCGCGAGCAGATCGCGCGGCTCACCGCCGGGGACGGCCTGGCGCTGCCCCCGGAGGTGGCCGCGTACCTCGACCGGCTCCGGGAGATCGGGGCGTCGAAGCGGATGGTGGCCGCCGAGCGGGACGGGTGGATCCTGGTCGCGGCTCGCCGGCCCGATCGCGTCGTCGAGTGGATGCCGGCGAAGCTCGCGCAGCTCGACGACCCGCACGTGGTCCGGCTCTACCAGGTGCTGTCCGAGATCTTCGACAGCGACACCGCCCAGGACGACCTGCTGGTGGAGGCGGCCGACATCATGGCCGCCCTGGCCGAGCAGGCGTACCGCTCGGGGGACGTGGTCGGCGAGGAGGAGGCGCTGGACGACCTGCCGGACCTGCTGGACTCGCTGGCCACCGAGCAGGACCCGCGCACGGAGCGGCTGCGGGCGCTGATGCGCGAGCGTGGCTGGTCGGGTTGGACCCGGATGGAACGGCTGCCGGAGCCGCCCGGGTCCTAGGGTTGCGGCGCCTCGCCGGGCAGCGCCGCCGCCCGGACCCGGCCGATCAGCGCCACGATCGCCAGCGCCAGCACCGCCACCACCACGAACGCGGTACGCAGGTCCAGCGCGCCGGCGAGCAGGCCGATCACCGGCGCCGCGAGCAGCGCGCCGGGCCACTGGCCCATCGCCACCACGGAGACTCCCTCGCCGGCGGTCAGGCCGGGCTGCTCGCCGGCGAAGCCGAGCACCGTCGGCGTCACGCAGGCCAGGCCGAATCCGAGCAGCCCGAAGCCGGCCATGACCGCGGCGGGATGGGGGTACGCCACCGGCAGCGCCACGCCCGCGGTGGCGACCAGCGCGGAGAGCCGGACGAAGCGGATCCGCCCGACCCTGCCGGCCAGCCGGTCGCCGACCAGCCGGGCGACGGTGGCGGCCAGCGACAGGCAGGTGTAGGTGGCGGCGGCCACCACCGCGGCGGCGCCGGCGACCTCGGTCGCGTACAGCGCGCTCCACTGCGCGCCGGCCATCTCGACGAACGAGGCGAGGAACGCGATCACCGCAAGCAGCAGCAGTTGTGGGGTGAACCGGTCCCGCAGCCGCCGGCGGGCCGCGCCGTCCCCGGTGTCCTGTCGGGGCGTGTCGGGCAGCCAGCGGTGGGTGCCGACCAGCATTGCTCCCAGCAGGACACTGGTGATCGCCATCTGCGCCGACGGGGACAGCCCGAGCGCGGCGGCGCCGGTGCCGCACAGGCCGCCGACCAGCATGCCGATGCTGAACCCGGCGTGAAACGTGGACAAGATCGGCCGCCCGTAGCGCTGCTGCACCTCGACCGACTGGGCGTTCATCGGGGTGGCCAGCAGGTTGGCGGCGAAGCCCCACACGGCGAGCCCGGCGACCAACGCCACCATGGTGCTGGACGCGGCCAACAGCGGCGCGTTGACCAGGATCAGCGCCGCGCCGGCCAGCGCCAACCGGCGGGTGTTGATCCGGCTGATCAGCACCGCGACCACGACCAGGGAGACCAGTTCCCCCGCGTTGGTGGCGATGTTGGCCAGCCCCCAACCGGTGTTGCCGACGCCGACCGCGTCTCGGACCTCCGGTACGCGGGCGGACCAGCCGCCGATGGCCAGGCCCATGATGACGAAGAGCAGCAGCACCGATCGGCGGGCCAGCACGGCGGTCCGGGGCACCGGCGGCGCGGGCGGCTCACCCGTCTGCTGCTGCGTCGAGGTGTCCGTCATGGTCGTCGTACCTCTCTCCGTCGGCCTCTGCGTCCCCTACCCGCTCGCGCGGCCGGGAAAGCACGCGCGGCGAAGCGACCGACGGACGGCGCACGCCTTTCGCGGCGCCGGACGTCAGCCCGGGCCGAGCACCCAGGTTGTGGGTGGTCAGGATCTGCGACGCCGATGCCGCGACACGCTACGGAGACCACCGCCGCACCCGCACCGGAGATTGGAGGCAGCGAAAGGGGTCTGGCCGACCCCGTGGCCCCTTCCTGGTTCGGCGGCGGGTCGGAACGTGGTGGCGCCGCCCGGCGCTGTCCGCCATCCTGGTCGCCATGCTCGTCGTGCACCGTGTTCGGGTCCGCCGGGGCGCCCATGCCCGTGGCGCGGCGCACGTGGCGCGGGGTCGATCGGTCGCGGCGTACCGACGTCCGCCGCTACCGGCGGGTGAGCCGCTGGTCGGCGGTCCGGCCGGCCGGACGGCAGGGCAGCGGCCGGCATGATGCGGTCACCTCCGGCGGGCACGCCGGCCGGCGAGGAGAGACTGCGGGAGTTGCGCCGCGGCCTGGCGGGTAACCCCGCCCTGCCCGCCGCCCTCGTCGCCCAGCTGGCCGCGCTGGACGACGCCGCGGTGCGCCGGGAGCTGGCCGAGCGTGACGATCTCGGCGCAGACCAGCTCCGCCTCCTGGCGCACCGCGGTGAGCCGGAGGTGGTGATTCGGCTGCTGTCGCGCGGGCTGGTGTCGCCGGGCGAGGTCGACCACGTCGACCCACCGATCGTGATCGCGATGGCGGACCTCGCCGCGATCCCCGAGGACTGGGCATGGCGACTCGCGGCCAGCCCGGACCCGGCCGTCCGGGCCGCTCTCGCCGCCACCGCGCATCTGCCGCCGGCCGTCGTTGCCGCCCTCGCCGACGACCCGGACCTGGAGGTGGTGGCCGAGGCCGCCGGCTCGCCGAGGATCAGCGACACCGTGGCGGCGCGGCTCGCGACCCACCGGCATCTGAGCGTACGTCGGGCGTTGGCCGGTAACGAGCACGCGCCGCGCCACCTGCTCGTCGCGTTGGCCGAGCGGCACGTACCGGCCGCGGAGCTGTGCCCGGCCTGCGACGGCTCCGGTCATTGGCTGGCCGAGCAGTGGCGCTGCGACGGCACGCACCGGGACGCGCTGGACGACCTGGACTACGCGCTCACCCTCAATCCCCGCACCCCGGCCGGGACCGTCCGCCGGTTCGCCGCTCATCCGTCGACGCATGTGCGCTGGCGGCTCGCCGTCCGCACCGACCTGCCGCAGGACGCCTACCGAGCCCTCGCCCAGGATCCGACACCGGGCATCCGTGGCGACGTCGCCGCGAACCCCGCCGTCGACGAGGCGCTCATCCGAGCCATGGCCGACGACACCACCTACGACGTACGCCGCCGCCTGGCGCACCACCCGGCCGTGCCGCTCGATGTCCTCGTCGCGCTGGCCACGTCGGCGAAGATCGGCCCCACCCTGCTGCCGCGCATCGCCGCGGCCACACCCGCCGAGATCGGCGACCTCGCTGCTTCGCCGGTCCCGGCCGTGCGGATGCTCCTCGCCGCGCGACCTGACCTGCCCCGCCAGATCATCGATCAGCTCGCCGATGACCACGACGCGAAGGTGCTCAGCGCTGTCGCGTCGAACCCGGCCTTGAGCGGAGCCCAGCTACGGACGATGGTGGCGGCGCACGGTCCACGGATCGCCGCGAGGGTCGCCGGCAATCCGGCCTGTCCCCCGGACCTGCTGACGCAGCTCGCCCGGCAGGCCCCACCGGTGCGGAGGGCGCTGCGCCACATCGCCGCACACCCGAACGCGCCGGCCGAGGCGCTCGTTGCCTGCCTGGCGGACGAGCGGGCACGCCGGATCGCCGCGAGCCATCCCGCGCTGCCGGCACAAACGATCATCCAGCTGCTCGCCGACGCCGACACCTACGTCGCCGCTGCGGCGGCAGCCAATCCGTCCCTCCCGGAAGCGGTCATGCGCGACCTCGCGGCACCGGGCACCGGATCCGTCGGCTGAGGGCCTTCCCGGTCGAGTCGGTGCGCTGCGGTCAGCGCTCCCGGCACGTCTGCCCGATGCTGGCTCGTGCCGCGCTGCTCCCCCGACGCCGCCGTCACCCAGGACCGGTTGGGCCCGGACCGACCGTACTGGGCAGACTAGGGCGATGTCCGCCGTCGATCCGCCCGTCCAGTCCGTCCGCCGTCGCCGCGTCCGGGCGTGGCTCGCCGTGGTCGCGGTGCTCGCCTTGGTGGCCGGGGTCGGCGCCTGGTCGGTGCGGGGTCGGGTCGCCCGCGATGGCGGGCCGTCCGCGTCCGGTGACGCGGCCGCCCTCGCCGCCGGTGGCACCGACTGCGCCGGCCGGCCGGCCCGGGCGACCCGCGAGGTACGCGGGATGTGGATCACGACGGTGAACAACATCGACTGGCCGAGCCGGCGCGGGCTGCCGGCGGAACAGGCGCGGGCGGAGTTCCGCGGCTGGCTGGACCTGGCGGTGCGGCAGCACCACAACGCGGTGTTCGTGCACGTGCGGCCGAGCGGAGACGCGCTCTGGCCGTCGGCGTACGCGCCCTGGTCGGAGTGGCTGACCGGCCGCCGGGACGGCCGCGACCCGGGCTGGGACCCGATGGCGTTCATGGTCGCCGAGGCGCACGCCCGCAACCTGGAGTTCCACGCCTGGTTCAACCCGTACCGGGGCGGGCAGCCCGCCACGGTCGGCGGCCCCGGCCCCCGGCTCGACCAGCTCGCGCCGAACCATCCGCTGCGCCGGCATCCCGACTGGGTGGTCACCTATCCCAGCGCCGACCGGCCCGGCAGCCGCCTCTACTTCAACCCGGGTGTGCCGGAGGCCCGCCGGTTCGTCGAGGACGCGATGCTGGAGGCGGTCCAGCGGTACGACGTCGACGGGGTGCACTTCGACGACTTCTTCTACCCGTACCCGGAGCAGGGGCAGGACTTCCCGGACGGCGCGGCGTTCGCCCGGTACGGCCAGCGGTTCACCGACCGGCACGCCTGGCGCCGGGACAACGTCAACACGCTGGTCCGGGAGATGAGCGAACGGATCAAGGCGATGAAGCCGTGGGTGAAGTTCGGCATCAGCCCGTTCGGCATCTGGCGCAACCAGCGCACCGACAGGGCCGGCTCGGCCAGCCGCGGCCTGCAGAGCTACGACGACATCTACGCCGACACCCGGCTCTGGGTACGCCAGCGGTGGCTGGACTACATCGTGCCGCAGCTCTACTGGCACATCGGCTTCGACCGGGCCGACTACGCGAAGCTACTGCCCTGGTGGGCGGCGACGGTCAAGGGCACCGGCGTGCAGCTCTGGATCGGCCAGGCCGACTACCGGGTGGGCGAGCGCGGCGCGTGGCGCGACCCGGCCGAGCTGGACCGCCAGCTCGCCCTCAACCGGCGCTACGGGGTGAGCGGAAGCGTGCACTTCAGCGCCCGGCAGGTACGCGCCGACAAGCTCGGCGCGGTCACCCGGTACCGCCGGGCGCACTACGCCGAACCGGCGCTGCCGCCCCCGATGGCCCAGCTGCCGGCGGCCCCGCCGGACGCTCCCACGCTCACCGGCACTCGGCGCGCCGACGGCGGCGTGGAGCTGAGCTGGCGCGGGGACGGTGCGACGAGCTTCGCCGTGTACCGGGTGGACGGTGACACCGCTCGGCTCGTCGGCACGACCCGGTCGGCCGCCTGGACCGACCGTACGGCTCCCCGCGATCACCCGCTGTCCTACTGCGTGTCCGGCCTGGACCGCAGCGGGAACGAGGGCCGGCTCAGCGCGGCGCGGTCCGTCGGGGCCGGTTGACAGCGCAGGTGGTAGAACCACCCCATGCGGCAACAGACGGACCCACTGGCCGGAGTCGACGAGGTCCCGTGGGGGTCACTGCACCACGCCTACGGCCCGGCCGTCGACGTACCGGACCAGTTACGCGCGTTGCGCTCGGCGGAGGTGCCGGTCCGGCGCCGTGCCCTGTCCGAGCTGTTCGGCAACGTCTACCACCAGGGCACCCGGTGGGGGGCGAGTTGCCACGTGGTGCCGTTCCTGGTTGCGCTCGCCGACGACCCGGCCACCCCGGACCGGGCGGCGGTGGCCGACCTGCTCCGGTCGGTGGTGCTCGGCGACCGGCGCGACGACGAGCTGCCGTTCGATCCGCGGCGGACCTTCGCCGCCGGCGAGGGGATCACCGACGAACAGGCGGCGCTGGTGGAGCAGCATCTGGAGGCCGAGGACCTGTACGAGCACGAGGAGGCCGCGGACCTGGCTGACCACGTGGCGGTCCGGTGGGAGGCCGACGCCTTCCACGCCGGGGCCCGGCACACCGACCGGTACGTCCGCTGGCTCACCGATCCGGACCCGCGGCTGGCCGGATACGCCGCCGAGCTGCTCGCCTGGTTCCCGCCCGACGAGGCCGCGTTGACCGGGCTCATCGACGTTCCGGCCGACGAGGCCCACGCCGCCCCCCGGGCCAGCGCCAACCTGACCCTGGCCCACTGGCCGGCCGGCCTCGAGCGGATCGACGCCGGCCTCCGCGAGCTGCTGTCCGCGTACGCCGCGGTCGTCCGGGTCACGGCGGCGGTCGGCCTGGCATACCGGCTCGGTGACCAACTGCCCGACCGCGCTCTCGACGTCCTCACCGACGCCCGCACCTCGGACTTCGATGCCGCCGTACCCGGCTGGGACCGGTCGGTGCGCGGGTTCGTGGCTGTCGCCCTGCACCGGCTGGGTCTGGCCTGACGTACCACCAAGGCGTTCCTGGCGATGGCGGGAAACGCGTTGCGGGCGACGCTCCCCCCTCCGGTAGCATTCCCGGCGCAAGGCGTGGATGGGGACGAGTACCGCCGCACGCAGCCAGGAGCGACCCGGGGATGGTGGAAGCCCGGGGGTGTGCGCAGCGGGAAGATCACCCCGGAGCCGTCGGAGGAAAGGCCGCCGAGGCCGAGTAGAACCGACCGCAGCACCTCGAGTGGGCCGGGACGGCGCGTCGCGGCCAAGGAGGGTGGTACCGCGGGGTCTGGCGCCTCGTCCCTCCGTTGGCGGCAGTTCCGATGTCCGACGGAGGATCCATGTACCGCTCAGTGGCGGCTCAGGTCGACCTGCCCGCGCTCGATCACGAGATCCTGCGCTTCTGGCGGGCGAACGACATCTTCGCGCGCAGCCTGGAGCAGTCCCGGGGCCGGCCGGAGTGGGTGTTCTACGAGGGGCCCCCGACCGCGAACGGCATGCCCGGCGCCCACCACATCGAGGCGCGCGTCTTCAAGGACGCCTTCCCGCGCTACCGGACGATGAAGGGCTACCACGTCGCCCGCAAGGCCGGCTGGGACTGCCACGGCCTGCCGGTGGAGCTGGCCGTGGAGAAGGAACTCGGGTTCAGCGGCAGGCAGGACATCGAGGAGTACGGCATCGCCGAGTTCAACGCGAGGTGCCGGGAGTCGGTGACCCGGCACACCGACGCGTTCGCCGAACTGACCGAGCGCATGGGCTACTGGGTCGACATGCGGGACGCGTACCGGACGATGGACCGGGACTACATCGAGTCCGTCTGGTGGTCGCTGCAACAGATCTTCGACAAGGGCCTGCTCGTCGAGGACTTCCGGGTCGCCCCCTGGTGCCCGCGGGACCAGACCACCCTCTCCGACCACGAGCTGGCCCAGGGCTACGAGACGGACGTCGACCCCGCCGTCTACGTCCGGTTCCCGCTCACCTCCGGCCCGCTCGCCGGCCGCGCGTCGCTGCTGGTCTGGACCACGACGCCGTGGACGCTGGTGTCGAACACCGCCGTCGCGGTCAACCCCGCGGTCAGCTACGTGGTGGCCACCGACGGTGACGAGCAGGTGGTGATCGCCGAACCGCTGATGGCATCGGTGCTGGGCGCGGGCTGGACCACCACCGGCGAGTCGTTCACCGGCAAGGAGCTGGAGCGCTGGACCTACCGGCCACCGTTCGACCTGGTCGAGGTGCCGGACGCGCACATCGTCATCCTGGCCTCCTACGTCACCACGGACAGCGGCACCGGCCTGGTCCACCAGTCCCCCGCGTTCGGCGCGGACGACCTGGCCAGCTGCCGGGCGTACGGGTTGCCGATGGTGAACCCGGTCCGTCGGGACGGCACCTTCGAGCCGGACGTACCGCTGGTCGGCGGCCTGTTCTTCCGGGCCGCGAACGAGCCGCTCGTCGAGGAACTGACCAAGGCCGGCCTGCTCTTCCGCCACGCGCCGTACGAACATCAGTATCCGCACTGCTGGCGCTGCCACACCGCGCTCATCTACTACGCGCAGCCGTCCTGGTACGTGCGGACCACCGCGGTCCGGGACGCGCTGCTGCGCGAGAACGAGAAGACCACCTGGCAGCCGGAGACGGTCAAGCACGGCCGGTACGGTGACTGGCTGAGCAACAACGTCGACTGGGCGCTGTCCCGCAACCGCTACTGGGGGACGCCGCTGCCCATCTGGCGCTGCCCCGACGGCCACCTGACCTGCGTCGGCTCGCTGGCCGAGCTCGGCGACCTGGCCGGCCGCGACCTGTCGGCGCTGGATCCGCACCGGCCGTTCATCGACGACGTGTCGTTCGCCTGCCCCTCGTGCGCGTTGACCGCCCACCGGGTTCCCGAGGTCATCGACGCCTGGTACGACTCCGGCTCGATGCCGTTCGCCCAGTTCGGGTACCCCTACCGGAACCGGGAGCTGTTCGAGCGGCGCTTCCCGGCGCAGTTCATCTCCGAGGCGATCGACCAGACCCGGGGCTGGTTCTACACCCTGATGGCCGTCGGCACGCTCGTGTTCGACCGCTCCCCGTACGAGAACGTGGTCTGCCTGGGTCACATCCTCGCCGAGGACGGCCGCAAGATGTCCAAGCACCTCGGCAACATCCTTGAGCCGATCCCGCTGATGGACACCCACGGCGCGGACGCGGTGCGCTGGTTCATGGCGGCCGTCGGCTCGCCGTGGTCGGCCCGCCGGGTCGGGCACGCCACGCTCCAGGAGGTCGTCCGCAAGACGCTGCTGACGTACTGGAACACCGTCGCCTTCCAGGCGCTCTACGGCCGTACCGCGGGCTGGTCGCCGTCGGCGGCGGACCCGGCGCCGGCCGACCGGCCGGTGCTCGACCGCTGGGTGTTGTCCGAGCTGACCGACCTGGTCGGCAAGGTCGACGCGGCGATGGCGGCGTTCGACACGCACGAGACCGGCAAGCTGCTCGCCGGGTTCGTCGACGACCTGTCGAACTGGTACGTGCGGCGCAGCCGGCGGCGGTTCTGGCGCGGCGATCCGGCCGCCCTGGCCACCCTGCACGAAGCACTGCGCACCGTGACGTTGCTGATGGCGCCGATCACCCCGTTCATCACCGAGCGCGTCTGGCAGGACCTGATCGTGGCCGTCGACCCGCGGGCGCCGCAGTCGGTGCACCTGGCGGCGTTCCCGGCTGTCGACGAGTCGTTGCGCGACCCCGCGTTGTCCGCCCAGATGGTGGTCGCCCGGCAGTTGGTCGAACTGGGCCGGGCGGCGCGAGCCGAGTCGGGGATGAAGGTGCGCCAGCCGCTCTCCCGGGCCCTGGTCTCGGCGGCCGGCTTCGCCGACCTGCCGGCGGACCTGCTCGCGGAGATCGCCGCGGAGCTGAACGTCGGCGGGCTCGCCCCGGTCGCCGGTTCGTTCGTGGACACCACGGCCAAGGCCAACTTCCGTACCCTCGGCAAGCGGTTCGGCAAGAACGTGCAGCAGGTCGCCAGGGCGATCGCGGCGGCCGACGCCGCCGCGCTCACGACGGCCCTGCGCACGGCGGGACGGGCGACCCTCGAGGTCGACGGGGAACCGGTAACGCTCGGCCCCGACGAGGTCGTCAGCACCGAGACGCCGCGCGAGGGCTGGGCCGTGGCCTCGGACGCCGGCGCGACCGTGGCGCTGGATCTGCGGCTGACCCCGGAGCTGCGCCGGGCCGGCCTGGCCCGGGACGCGATCCGCCAGATCCAGGAGGCCCGCAAGGCCAGCGGGTTCGAGGTGACCGACCGCATCGAGCTGCGCTTCGTGGCCGGCGACGAGGACACCGCACTCGCCCTGAGCGAGCACCGCGACCTGGTCGCCGACGAGGTGCTGGCCACGGAGTACGCCGCCGGCGAGCCGACCTGGGCGGGTGCGCGGACCTTCACGGACGAGACGAGCGGGCTGCGGTTCTGGCTCCGTAGGGCCTGACCGCGGGTCGGCTCTCTTGACCGCCGACCTGCTGCTTTACTATGTTACTAGTAAAGCAGCAGGGGGCTTACCGTGTTCGTCTTCCGGCTCGACACCCACTCCGGCGTGCCGCCGTACCTGCAACTCGTCCAGCAGGTCCGCCAGGCGGTGCTGCTGGGCTTCCTCCAACCCGGTGACCGCCTCCCGCTCATCCGCGAGGTGGTCGAGGACCTGGCGATCAATCCGAACACCGTCGCCAAGGCGTACCGGCAGATGGAGCAGGAGAACCTGGTCACCGGCCGGCCCGGCCAGGGCACGTTCGTCAACGAACAGCAGTCGGCCGCGATGTCGGCGTCGACGTACACGTCGCTGCACCGCGGCCTGGCGACCTGGCTGCGCCGCGCCTACGCCGCCGGCCTCGACGAGCAGGCGGTCAACGCGCTTTTCACCTCCGTCCACCAGCGGACCAGGAACGAGGACGTGGCGTGACAGAGACCGAGTTCGCGCTGCGCACCGACGGCGTGGGCAAGCGGTACCGGAAGGGCTGGGCGCTGCGCGACTGCACCCTGACCCTGCCGGCCGGCGGCGTGATCGCCCTGGTCGGCCCGAACGGCGCGGGCAAGACCACGCTGCTGCGCCTGGTCGTCGGGTTGCTGGCACCGAGCACCGGCACCGTGGAGGTGCTCGGCCACGACGTCACCGCCAGCAGCCCGCACACCCTGTCCCGGGTCGGGTTCCTGGCCCAGGACCACCCGCTGTACAAGCGCTTCACCGTCGCCGAGATGCTCCGCTTCGGCCGGGCCTGCAACCTGCGGTTCGACCAGGGGCTGGCCGAACGCCGGCTGGCGAAGCTGGGCATCCCACTCGACCGCCGGACCGGCACGCTCTCCGGCGGGCAGCAGGCCCAGGTCGCGTTGGCCCTGGCCCTGGCGAAGCGGCCGGACCTGCTTGTCCTCGACGAGCCGGTGGCCAGCCTCGACCCGCTGGCCCGGCACGAGTTCCTGCAGGTCCTCATGGGCGCGGTGGCCGAAGGCGGGGTGACCGTGCTGTTCTCCTCCCACGTCGTGCACGAGCTGGAACGCGTCTGCGACCACCTGGTCGTGCTCAACCAGGGCCGGGTCACGCTCACCGGTGACCTCGACACCCTCCTCGCCGAGCACCGGCTGCTCGTCGGCCCGCGCACGGCCACCGACCTCGACCGGGCCGGCACCGTCGTGCAGGCCGTCCACAGCGACCGGCACACGACCCTGCTGGTACGCGACGGCGCGATCCCGACCGCGCCCGGCTGGCAGGCCCAGCCGGTCGCGCTGGAGGACCTGGTGCTGGCGTACCTGCGCCGGTCGTCCGAGCCGGGCGCCGCGCTCACCTCGGCGGTGGCGGCATGACGTGGTTGATCTGGCGCCAGCACCGGACCGAGGTCTGCGTCCTGGCTCTGCTTGTCGGCATGTTCGGCATCGCCCTGCTCGTGCTCGGGACGCAGGCCCACGACCTGTTCCCCGGCGGTGCCGCCCGGTGTGCGGGAGCGGCCGGGGTCAACGAGGACTGCGCGGCCTCCTTCCGCCGGCTCGACGAGGAGTACGGGTACGTCGAGAACCTCCTGGCGGCCTTCTATCTGGTCCCCGTCGTCATCGGCGCGTTCCTCGGTGCGCCGCTGCTCGCCCGCGAGCTGGAGGACGGCACCTGGCAGCTCGCCTGGACGCAGGCCGTGCCGCGGATGCGCTGGCTGGCGGCCAAGCTCGTGACACTCGCCGGCGTCACCGTCACGCTCACCGCGCTGTTCACCGCGGTGCTCACCTGGTTCCGTCAGCCGTTCGACGCGTGGGAAGGGCGATTCCAGTACGACGCCTTCGACCTGGAGGGACTCGTCCCGGTGGCGTACGCGCTGTTCGCGTTCGGTGTCGCCACCGCCGCCGGCGCGATCGTGCGGCGCAGCCTGCCCGCGTTCGGCGTCGCGTTCGGGGCGTTCCTCGCCGCCCGGATGTCGGTGGCGCTGCTGGCCCGGCCCGCGTACGCCACCCCGCTCACCACCATGGAGCCGGTCCCCGTCGGCGGCTCGACGGACCAGGCGGGGCACCGGCCCGGCTTCGCCGACTGGGTGATCGAACACGGCTACGCCGACGCCACCGGGCGCAGGCTGAGCTGGACCGAGTACTACGAGCTGGAGGGCGCCGCCAACCGGGCCGGCGCCAACCTCAACCAGTTCCTGCACGAGCGGGGCATCCAGCAGTTCGGGGTCTACCACCCGGCCGACCGGTTCTGGCCGTTCCAGCTCATCGAGGCGGCCCTGTTCGTCGCCGTCGCGGCGGTCCTGATCGGGGTGGTGGTGTGGCGGGTACGGCGCCGCATGGTCTAGTGCCCTGACCCCCCTGCCACGCCGCCGGCCCCCTGGGGGACCTAAGGCTGCGATCGTTCCCGGCGTTCACCGGGCGATGGCCAGGACAAGCGAGGCGACGGCCAGCAGCAGGTAACCGCCGGGAAAGGCGATGTTGTGGTACACGCGGGCGCGGAGGTGGGCCGCGACGGCCCCGACGAAGAACAGGACCAGGCCCGTCGCGGCGGCGAGACCGATGAAGCGGGCGCCCAGCAGCCCGAGGAGGAGCCCGACGGCCCCCGCGCCCTTCAGCGTGGCAAGGAACGGGAGCCAGGACTGCGGTACGCCCACCTCAGCCGAGTTGGCGAGGACGAACCTGGCCCGCGCACAGTCAACGGCGGCGATCCCGGCGTTGGCCACGATCGTGACGACGGTGACCGTCAGGTAAGCGGTGAACATCGCGTGCTTCCGCTCAGTCGAGCAGGCGGTAGGCGCCGAGGACGTCGAGCGGTTGCGGCGTCGGGACCTGGCCCACGGCCCAGGTGGCCACGGTTGCCTGCAACCGGCGCGCCGCCGCGATGCCGGGCAGCGGGTTCTCGACGCCCTCGGCCAGTTCCAGCAGGGCAACGAACTCGGTGGTCCCGGTCGGGCGCAGGTACGCGTACCGGATGCCTTCCGGCTCCTGCGCCGCCACGGCCGCGAAGGTCGTCTCGATCGCGTCGACAAGCTCCGCGACGCCCTCGTCGGCTACCTGGTAGCGAACCATCAAAACAGGCATGGCGCCTCCTCGTCAGCGTTGGCGAGCCTGGTGCTCGCTCGCAGCTGAAGCCTTGCCGGGCACGGGATGCCCGTCCAATACCTGCGTCGATAACCTGATGGCATGGATGTCGACACCCGGCTGTTGCGCTACTTCATCGCGGTGGCCGAGGAAGGGAACCTCACCCGCGCCGCAGCCCGACTGTTCGTGTCCCAGCCGGCGCTGACCAAGCAGATCAAGCAACTCGAGGCTCGGCTCGAGATCCAGTTGTTCGTGCGATCCCGCGCCGGCATGGCCCTCACCGCACCGGGTCGGGTCCTGGCGGAGCGGGTGCCGTCCCTGCTGGCCGGCTGGGACCAGCTGCTGGTGGAGAGCAGGGGCACGGCCAGCCAGGTGGCCCGCGTGCTGCGGGTGGGCTTCGTGGCCAGCGCCGCCAACGAGGCCACGACGCAGATCATCGCCGCGTTCAACCGCCGCCGACCCGGCTGGCGGGTCGACATGCGGCAGGCCGCCTGGTCGAACCCGAGCGCCGGGCTCGTCGACGGAAAGGTCGACGCCGCCCTGGTCCGGCTGCCGTTCCCCGGGCAGGACACGCTGCGGGTGGAGGTGTTGTTCACCGAACCCCGCTGGGTCGCACTCCCCACCACGCACCGGCTCGCCACGCGCGACGAGATTTCTGTTCGGGAGCTGTGGGACGAGCCGTTCGTCGCCGCCCCGCCCGAAGCGGGCTGGTCCCGCGACTATTGGTTGGCCAGCGACGAACGCGACGGCCGCCCGGTGCGGATCGGCGCGGTCACCGACCAGCCCGACGATTGGCTCAGCGCGATCGCCAACGGTTACGGCATCGCCTTCGCCCCCGAGTCCTCCGCCCGCTTCTACGCCCGGCCGGGCGTCACCTACCGGCCGGTCACCGACATCAGCCCCAGCCAGGTCGGCGTCGCGTGGCCACCCGCCGCCGACAGCAACCCCGTCGTTCAGGACTTCGTCCGCTGCTGCCTGGACAGCAGACCCCGGCGGCAGGACGGGGCCACCGGCTAGGCCACCACCGCCGGCAGGACGAGGAGCGCGAAACGGAACACCCGCCCGAGGAGGCACGCGACGGCGAACTCCCAGTGCCGGAGCCCCGCGGTGCCGGCGGCGACGCTGACCACGGCCAGCGGTGGAACCCCGACGGCCGCGGAGACGAGCACCGTCGGTAGGGCGGTGCGCCGGCGGGAGAGCCGACGCTGGATCCGCCCGGCCCAACGGGCGCCCCCGGCCGCCACCCGGCCGGAGCGGCTCCGACGCGCGAGTTTCCGGCCCAGCCACCCCGTTCCGCGACGCGCGGCTTCGAACAGGAGCAGCTTGCCGGCGGTCTGCCCGAACGCCAGCGCGAGGACGGCGACCAGGGCGTGACCGCCACGGTGTCCGGCGACGACGGCGTACGCCTCGGCGTTCACGATCGGGACGAGGGCGGAGGCGAGACCGTACCCGAGCGCCAGCACCGCCTCGGCGAGGCTGCTCATGCCCGGCCGTCCCGTTCGAGCAGCCGGACCACCGCCGCGGTTGACCACAGCTTGACCCCGACGACCGCGACGGCGACGGCCAGCGCGAGCCGGTACTGCCCGAACGCGATGGCGCCGACAACCCCGGCGGTGTTGCCGGCCTTCGCCACGGGCGACCAGTTCAACGCCCATACCCGCCGGTCGATCAGATGGAAGTGGTTGGGGCTGAGCACGGGCCAGCACAGGAACGCCAGCGACAGCATGGTGTCCAGCACCAGGAACGAGAGCAGGAACACCAGGGCCACGACCGCGACGTCGGGCACGAGCGCCACCAGACCCACGCAGAGCACGGCGGTGCAGGCACGGTCGCTCACGATGTCGAGGACGGCACCCGCCCGGGTCTCCTGTCCGAGCCGGCGGGCGGCCCAGCCGTCGAGCACGTCGCCGGCCCAGTAGATGCCGTACGCCACCGCCAGCAGTCCGACGGAGCCGGCGACGAGGGCGGCCACCCCGACGCTGACCGAGGCGACCGTGCGGATGGCGGTGATGAGGTTGGCCACCGTACGGAGCGGGCCGATGGTGATCGCGGTGCGCGGGTCGACAAGAGTCACCTCCGCAGCGTCCTGCGGTGACCGTTCCGGCCGGAACGTCCCGCGGTGCCGATCTGGTCGCGGGGGCGGCACCGGGGTGCCGGCCGATCTGGTACCCCGGTACCTGTCCGGCTTCCAGCTTGATCGCCGAGACTGTGCGGGTGAGGACCAGGAACCGGAATGGGTGGCGCGACCCCGAGCGAGTGCGCCGGGTCGCCTACGGCGCGGCGGGCTTGATCATCGCGGTCGTGGTCACCGCCGTCGAGGGGGGCCTCTCGGTGCCGGCGGGCTGGGTGCGGCTGGTGGTGCCCATCGGCCTCGGAGCCCTGGCGCTGCGGCCCGCGTACCGGACCCTGGTCTTCGCGGTCTGCGCCGGGTTCGTGGCGATGGTGAGCACCGGGGAGTCGGTGCAGTTGGGCCTCGCGGCCGCCGGCCTCGTGTTCCTCTCGACCTGCGAAGACCCGGCCCGACGCCCGTGGCTGGGCTGGGTGGTCGGCCTGACCGGCGCCGCCGGCACCCTCACCGTCGCCCTGCTCGACCAGCGTGGGCTGTACGAGCAGCCGATCGGCTTCGTGACGGCCGGCTACCTCCTGGGGGTCCTGTTCCGGTCGTGGTCCCGCGGCCACGCCCTCACCCGGGAGGCAGGTGAGCTGCGCGGCCAGGCAGCCTGGCTCGAGCAGCGCACGAACCTGGCCCGCGAGCTGCATGACGTGGTCGGCCACCACGTCACCGCGATGGTGGTCCAAGCCGAGGCGGGCCAGTTCAGCGCCGACCCGGGGGCGGCGCTGCGGGCGATCGCGGACAGCGGACGTACCGCCCTGAGCGAGCTCGACACGCTCGTCGTGCACCTGCGCGACCCGGACGCGGCGATCGCGGTGAGCGCGCCGCCGCGCCTGTCCGACATCGACGAGCTACTCGCGCAGCCGCTGCGCCAGCAGGGTGTGACGGTGCGGGTACGTCTGGACCCGGAGCCGGGCCTGGACGAGATCGGCGTGCTGACCGTCTACCGCATCGCCCAGGAGGCCCTCACCAACGTCGCCCGGCACGCGAGAGCCACGACCGCCTGCGTCGAACTCGTCCGCGTCGGCGACCGCGTCCGGCTGCGGGTCAGCGACGACGGCATCGGGCCGCCCCCGGCACCCACGCGCGGCTCCGGCCTGCTCGGCATCAAGGAGCGCGTGCGAGCTCGCGGCGGGAGCTGGGAGCTGAGCCGGCGACCTGGCGGCGGCACCGTCGTCCAGGCCGACCTGCCGGTGGCGAAGCCGTGATCCGGGTTGCCATCGCCGACGACCAGCAGCTGGTCCGCGACGGCTTCAGCCTGATCCTGCGGTCCCAACCCGACATCCACGTCGCGGCGGAGGCCGCCGACGGCCGGCAACTCCTCGACGCCGTACGCCGCGACCCGCGCATCGACGTCGCCCTGGTCGACATCCGCATGCCGGTACTCGACGGCCTGCAAGCCACCCGCGAGCTGGCCGCGATCCCGCACGCCCCGGCCGTGATCGTGGTAACCACCTTCGACGACGACGCCTACGTCCTGGACGCCATCGCCGCCGGCGCGCGCGGGTTCCTGCTCAAGCGGGGCAGCGCCCGCGACCTGATCGCGGCGGTGCGCACCGTCGCGGCCGGGGAGGCGATCCTCTCCGCCGAGGTCACCGGCGCCGTCCTCGACCGGGTACGCGCGGCCGGACCGGCCACCCGCGTGGAACTGGCGGCCTACCAGCTGACCGCCCGGGAGACCGACGTGCTCGCGCTGATCGGTGCCGGACTCAACAACACCGAGATCGCCGAACGGCTCCACCTCTCCATGAGCACCGTCAAGACCCACGTCACCAACGTGCTGGCCAAGACCGGCAGCCGCGACCGGGTGCGAGCCGCCATCCTGGCGATCCAGGCCGGCCTTTCACCCTGACCTGAACCGGCGGCGGTGCCGTTGGAGCGCTTGGATCACCGCAGCGGGCTGAAGAAGGCGCGCAGGTCGGCGGCGAGCAGGTCGGGCTCTTCCTGGGCGAAGAAGTGGCCGCCGACGGTGGGCTCGCGCCAGTGGGTGAGGTTGGCGTAGGTGCGTTCGGCGAACGACCGGGGCAGGCCGGCGTCCTCCACGCTGACCGTGATGCCGGCGGGCACGGCGACCATCGGCAGCTCTGGGGCCAGGCGGTCGTCACGGTAGGGCCGGAAGGACGTGCCGATGCAGTTGGTGACCCAGTACAGCATCACGGTGGTCAGCAGCTCGTCGAAGCCGAACCGGCGGGAGATGTCGCCGCCGCAGTCGCTCCAGCGCTGGTACTTCTCGACGATCCAGGCGGCCAGTCCGGACGGCGAGTCGCTCAGCGCGGCCGCAAGCGTGTCGGGCCGGGTTTCCTGGAGGATTCCGTAGCCCCAGTCATCCTGGGCCTTCGCGTCGAGCATGGCGACGAACGCCTCCTCGGCAGCGCTGAGGTCGCCCCGGCGGTCTGCCGGCGGGAACTTGATGTGCTGCGAGAAGACCCCGATGACCCGTTCCGGGTGGCGGGCGCCGAGCCAGGTGGACACGCCCGACCCGATATCGCCGCCGTAGGCGCCGAAGCGCTCGTAACCCAGACCGGTCATCAGCTCAGCCCACACGTCCGCGACCGCCGCCTCGGTCGTCGGGCCCTCGGCGAGGGGTCCGGAGAAGACGAAGCCGGGCAGGCTCGGTATGACGAGGTCGAAGTCCGCCAGCCGGGACACCAGGGGCAGCATCTCCGTGTACGCGCTGGGCCAGCCGTGGGTCAGGATCAGCGCCGTGGCGCCGGGCGACGCCGAACGAACGTGAACGAAGTGGACCGGCGCGCCCCGGACCGTGGTGACGAACTGCGGGTACCGGTTGAGTGAACGCTCGACCGCACGCCAGTCGAATCCATCGAGCCAGTACCGCACCAGGGCTGCCAGGTACCCGGGGTCGGTGCCGGCGGCCCACGGCTCTCCTGGGGCGGCCGGCGCGAGCCGCGCCCGCGAAAGCCGAGCCCGCAGGTCGTCCAGGACGGCTTCGGGCACGTCGATGTGGAAGGGCGTCATCCGGTCATGATCCCATCGGCTGGCGGCCACCGGCGCCCGAGCCGGCCGAGCCGGTGTGCGCAACGCGGCCGCGCACGCCTCCGTCAGCATCTATTGACGAACGGCACCGCGTCAGCATATGCTGACGCCATGTCCGCGATCGCCGACCTTGACCGCGCCGCCCGCGGCAGCGACCCCGATACCGCCCTGCGCGCGGTGGCCCGCCTCCGCCGCCTGCTGGAACAGCTGGAAGTCGAGCAGGTCGCGGCGGCGCGCCGGGCCGGCTGGTCCTGGCAGGAGATCGCCGTCCGGTTGGGTGTCACCAAGCAGACCGTGCACCGCAAGTACCGCCGATACGAGGAGGCGTGATGTTCCAGGGCGCTCACCCCGATCTCCACCGTGTGGTGGGCCACGCTTCGGCCCTGGCCCGCCGGCTCGGCCATCACCGCGTCGGCAGCGAGCACCTCCTGCTGGCCCTCAGCGCTGCGGGCGGCCCGGTCGGTGCCGTGCTCAGCCGGCTCGGGGCGACTGAGCCGGCCGTCCGGGAGGTGGTGTGCCGGGCCGCGCCGCTGGGCGCCGGGGCCGCCGCCGACCGCGACACCCTGGCGCCGCTCGGCGTCGACGTGGACCGGTTGCTGTCCCTGCTGGGTCCGGCCGGCCTGGATCGGCCGACCGCAGCCGAACCCCTGCTGCCGCTCGGAGCGGCCAGGGCACGACGGCGTTGCGCTCGGATGAGTCCGCCGCTCGGACTCGACGCCCAGGCGGCCTACGAGGCGTCACTGCGGCTCGCACTCGCCCGTCGCGACCGCGGACACCGTCCGGAACACCTCGCGCTGACCCTCGTCGCGCTCGACCCCGGAGCCCGGTGGGTCCTACCCGCCGCCGGCGTCGACCCCGCGGCCCTCCTCGCCGAGCTGGCACACGCCTTCCCCCCACCGAAGCGCAACCCGCTGCTGCGCGCCGAACGCTGGATCGGTCGGCGATCCCGCCACTACGATCTCGTCCTGCGCTACGAGCGCACGACCGGGCGCACGGTCACCTCGGGCGCCGCAGTCGCCGCACTCATCGCAGGCTGACCCACATCCGGCTGCCCCCGGAAGCGGGTCTCCTTTCGCGCGGAGCAGGGCCAGCCAGGACGACGGCGAGCCGAACGCCCGCGTGACGCCTACGCCGCAACGGCGCGATCCCCCGTGCGAGGATCAGTGGCGTGGCCTCACCCACCCTCACCGAACGTCGGTCGCCATGGGTCGTCTTCGCCCGGGTTGAGGATCCATGGGTGAGCCGCGAGACCGCCGCACTCGGGACGCAGGGCGGGCGCACCGTCCGGCTCGACGGCCGGGAGCTGCGAGAGCCGGCATCGCTGTTCGCCGCATTCGCCCGGGAGCTGTCCTTCCCCGACTACTTCGGGCACAACTGGGACGCGCTCGTGGACTGCCTGCACGACTGGCACGGCCACGGGGGTCGCACGAAGGACGTCGCGATCCTGATCGACAGGGCAGACGAGCTACTCGGTGCCGCTTTTCTCGGTCTGTTTGTGTCGGTGCTGTGTGAAGCAGCGTGGAAGGCAAATCTCCAGTTGGACGCCGACGGCTGCCCCCACGAGGACCGGTACCCGTTCGCCCTGCACTTCGTCTTCCTCCTCGAAGACACCGCGCCCGCCGCCTTCACCGAGGCTGCGGCGAGCGGCGCGGATGTTGGTGTGGCGCTCGCGGAGGGACGGCTGACCGCGACCCTGACCGGCATCGACTGGCCCGGCGCAGACCCCGTCATGCCGTTCCGGGGCGACCTGCCCTAGCCGCTGACCGCCGCGGCACCGCGGTGGACTGGCGACCGGGCACCCGTGCCGCCCCTCATCCTGTGCCGCCGTGGGCGGTGCCGGCGTACGCTGCCTGTGCCTTGTGCAGCGTGGCCGTGTCCAGCAGCCCGCTCGCGGCCAGCTCCTGCATCACGCGCAGGGCGATCGACGCCTCATCGGTGTGGAAATGCCGGCGCAGGGCCGCGCGGGTGTCGCTCCGGCCGAATCCGTCGGTGCCAAGGGAGGCCCATCGATCGGGTACGAACCGGGCGATCTGGTCCGGTACGGCCCGCATCCAGTCGGACACGGCCACCACCGGCGCGGTGTGCTCCCGCAGCCGACGGGTGACGTACGGGACGCGGGCCGGCTCGTCCGGATGGTGCAGGTTCCACACGTCGGCGGCGAGGGCCTCGCGGCGCAGTTCGGTCCAGGAGGTGACCGACCAGACGTCGGCGGCCACGCCCCAGTCGTCGCCGAGCAGGCGTTGCGCGGCCAGCGCGGCCGGCACGGCGATACCGGACGCCAGGATGTGCGCCGCCGGCGCCTCGGTGTTGGCGGCGCCACGGAGCCGGTGCATCCCGGCCACGATGCCGTCGATGTCGACGTCATCCGGTTCGGCCGGCTGCGGGATCGGCTCGTTGTAGAGGGTGAGGTAGTAGAAGATGTTCTCCTGCGCCTCGCCGTACATCCGGTGCAGGCCGTCCCGCACGATGTGGCCCAGCTCGTAGGCGTAGGCCGCGTCGTAGGCCACGCAGGCGGGATTGGTCGAGGCGAGCAACAGGGAGTGACCGTCCTGATGCTGCAGGCCCTCGCCGTTGAGCGTGGTCCGGCCGGCGGTGGCGCCGAGCAGGAAGCCCCGCGCCATCTGGTCGGCGGCGGCCCAGAGCCCGTCGCCGGTGCGCTGGAAGCCGAACATCGAGTAGAAGATGTAGAGCGGGATCATCGGTTCCGCGTGGGTGGCGTACGACGTGCCGACGGCCGTCCAGGACGCTGTCGCTCCGGCCTCGGTGATCCCCTCGTGCAGGAGTTGGCCGTCGGTGGCCTCCTTGTAGGACAGCAACAGCTCCCGGTCGACCGAGGTGTAGGTCTGCCCGTGCGGCGAGTAGATCTTCTTGGTGGGGAAGAGCGCGTCCAGCCCGAAGGTGCGCGCCTCGTCCGGGATGATCGGCACCAGCCGGTGCCCGATCCCGGGATCTTTGATCAGGTCCTTGACCAGCCGCACCAGGGCCATGGTGGTGGCCACCGCCTGGCCGCCCGAGCCACGTTTCACGCTCGCGTACGCGGCGTCGCCGGGCAGGCTCAGCGGCTGGCTCCTGGTCACGCGACTCGGCAGGTAGCCGCCGAGTTGCTTGCGCCGCTCGTGCAGGTACTCCATCTCGTCGGACTTCTCGCCCGGCCGGTAGTACGGCGGGAGGTAGGGGTTGTCCTCGAGTTGCTTGTCGGGGATGTCGAGGTAGAGGCGGTCGCGGAAGAGTTTGAGGTCTTCCAGGGTCAGCTTCTTCATCTGGTGGGTGGCGTTGCGGGCCTCGAAGTGCGAGCCCAGCGTCCAGCCCTTGATGGTCTTGGCCAGGATCACCGTCGGCTGACCGGTGTGCTCCATGGCGGCCTTGTAGGCGGCGTAGAGCTTGCGGTAGTCGTGGCCGCCGCGTTTGAGGTTCCAGATCTCGTCGTCGGACAGGTGCTCGACCATCTTGCGGGTGCGCGGGTCACGGCCGAAGAAGTGTTCCCGCACGTACGCCCCGGACTCGGCCTTGTAGGTCTGGTAGTCACCGTCGGGGGTGGTGTTCATCAGGTTGACCAGGGCGCCGTCGGTGTCCGCGGCCAGCAGCGGGTCCCACTCCCGACCCCACACCACCTTGATCACGTTCCAGCCGGCGCCCCGGAAGAACGCCTCCAACTCCTGCATGACCTTGCCGTTGCCCCGCACCGGACCGTCCAGCCGCTGCAGGTTGCAGTTGATCACGAAGGTGAGGTTGTCCAACTCCTCCCGCGCGGCCACACCGATCGCGCCCAGGGACTCGACCTCGTCCATCTCACCGTCGCCGAGGAACGCCCACACGTGCTGCTGGGAGGTGTCCTTGATACCGCGGTGCTGCAGGTAGCGGTTGAACCGGGCCTGGTAGATCGCGTTCATCGGCCCCAGGCCCATGGACACGGTCGGGAACTCCCAGAAGTCCGGCATCAGCCGCGGGTGCGGATACGACGGCAGACCACCACCCGGGTGGGAGAGTTCCTGCCGGAAGCCGTCGAGCTGGTCGGCGCTGAGCCGCCCCTCGAGGAAGGCCCGCGCGTACATGCCGGGGGAGGCGTGGCCCTGGTAGAAGATGTGGTCGCCGCCGCCCGGGTGGTCCTTGCCCCGGAAGAAGTGGTTGAAGCCCACCTCATACAACGACGCGGAACTGGCGAAGGTGGAGATGTGGCCACCCACGCCGATCTCCGGGCGCTGCGCCCGGTGCACCAGCATCGCGGCGTTCCACCGGATGTAGGCCCGCAACCGCCGCTCGATGTGCTCGTCCCCCGGGAACCACGGCTCGCGCTCCGGCGGGATGGTGTTGATGTAGTCGGTGGTGGTCAACGACGGCACCCCGACCTGCCGCTCACGAGCCCGCTCCAACAAGCGCAGCATCACATAGCGGGCGCGTTTGGTTCCGCGCTCATCGATGACACCATCAAGCGACTCGACCCATTCGCTGGTCTCTTCAGGGTCGATGTCCGGAAGCTGGCTCGGCAGACCAGCGGTGATCACCGGGCGTCGCCCGGGCCTACGTTCCATCGTCGTTCCTCTCTCCAGGGCCCGTCCGGGCGTTCGCCCGCAGGCGGCTACCGCCTGGGCAGGCCGGGTGGTGTCAACGATCCCGGCGCACCGATCCGCTCGGCCCGACTTCGGTTCGGCGTCGCACGTGGCCGAGGTGTCGCTGTGGCCGGCCGTCGTCGTCAGTGGTCTCGGGCGACGTCCGGCGCGAGCACCTCGACGACCTGAGCGGTCGGTAGTCGAGGGGTGCGCGGCGGTCGGCCCGGCACCGGGTCGGCGACCCCCAGCCGCAACGCCAGGTACGGGCGGTCGAAGGGCTTCAGCATCCGGCGAAGGGCTTCGCGGGTACCGGGGACCGCGACGACATCGCTCAACGGCAGCACCGAGACCTCCATCGCGGTCGCGGTGAGCCAGATGGCCGACAGCGCCTCGCCGGCCTGCAGCCACCCGATCGGATCGTCGCCCTCGCCGTAGAGCAGCCCGTACGTGGCGGCCCGGTCGTGGCCGGCCCCGGTCGGCAGGGTTCCTCGATGGCCGAATCCGCGGCCCGGAACGGTGGTCTGTGGCGGCCGGTCCGGCAGCACCTCCGGGGGCAGCCCGACGCCGGCGGTCGTGGGCCGGCTCGTCCAGTGGTTCAGCTCGTCGCGGGCGAGCGGGTCCTGGCTCTGCACCGCGTCGGCTCTCGATACGGCGGCGGCCAGTTCGAGGACCTGCTCGGCGGTCAGGATCTGCAGCCGGACGGCACCGGGGGCGCTGGCGGTGATGGCACGGATGATGGGCGATGCGATGGGCTGGTCGCTGACGGGTCGCCGGTCGGTGTGTCGCGTCCGCATGGCCTGTTCCTGCTGACGGGTGGCCGGGGTGACCGTGGCCGCTTCGAAGCCGTGCAGCACGGCCAGCGGCACGGTTGGGGAGATGCCGGGGGTACGGGCGATCCGCGCGGTCCAGCCCTGGGCGGCCAGGGCGACGCACGCGTGGTGCAGGAGGATGCCGCAACTGAGGATCAGCATCCGGCCGTCGGGGTCGGTGGCAGTCAGTTGACGACGGGGTTCGGCGAACATTTCCAGCCGGTCCGGACGTACCCGCCATCGCCACGGCTGGGTGTTGAGGATCGACGGGGCGTAGCGCGCGGCGGCGGCCGCCGCGCCGGCGAGCAGGTCCGACGGGATGGTCATCTCGGGGTACGACGTCGTGGGGTTCATGGCTGCCTTCTTCGCAAAGATGCTCGCCGTGTTGGGCCGGACCGGGCCGGCGCCGTGGGTTCGGCCGGACCGGGACGCGCCGTGGACGGCGGCGGTACGGCGTTCAGCTCCTCGGTGGTATGACGTGGCGGTCCACATCAGCCCACCCGAGCGACTGGGGAGACGGGGGATGCGGCACGGCCGGGGCGATCAGGACCGGGCAGGTCGCGCGTTGGACGCACTGGTGGCTGACCGAGCCCAGCAGCAGGCCGGCCAGGGTGCCGTGGGTGGGTGCGCCGAGGACCAGCAATTGTGCGGATCTGGCGGCGTGGAGCAGTTCTTCGACGGGAAGCCCTCGTAGCACGCGGGGGCGGATCGGAACCGAACGGCCGTACTGGCGGGTCACCTCGACCAGCGTGTCCAGCAACGTCGTCTCGGCGGCGTGGGCGAGGTCATCCGCGGCGAACGCCACCGGCAGGTAGGCGTAGTGGGCCGGGTCCGGTGTCCAGACGTTCACGGCCTCCACGTCGGCGGAGGTTCGCTCGGCCTGCTCGAGCGCCCAGCGCAACGCGGTCTTCGACCCGGAGGAGCCATCGACACCCACCACGATCGTTCGCCGACCCGGCCAGCGGTGATCAGCCTGCCTCATCATGGCCTCCTCCTCGCCGTTATTTTTTACCATACTCGTTGTGTATATTCATGGGGTGCCTGACGACGTGACCTTCGGCGCACTCGCCGTTCCCAGCAGACGACGGTTGCTGCAGGCGCTGCGGTCAGCCGCCGCGCCGATGGACGCCGCCGCCCTGGCCGCTGCCAGCGGCCTGCATCCCAACACCGTCCGGTTCCACCTCGACGTGCTGATCAGGACGGGCTTCGTGCGCGAAAGCTCAGCCCGGCAAGGCCGGCGTGGCCGGCCGCGCACCGTGTACGAGCCGACAACCGCCGGAGCGCAGGACACGGGGTACGCACTTCTCGCGACCGTCCTCGTCGACCACCTGGACAGCACCAACGGTGGCGAAGCCGCCCGGAGCGCCGGCCGGGCCTGGGCACACCGGCTCCGCCCGAAACCCGCCGACCGGCCGGACGACCCGAAGGACATCGCCGGTACGGTCACCGCACTGTTCACCGAGTTCGGTTTCCAACCCACCGTCAGCGCGGACGGCGGTGACACCCGGATAACCCTGCATGCCTGCCCGTTCCGGCCGTTGGCGGAAAACCATCCGGGCATCGTCTGCACCATGCACCTCGGGTTGTTGCAGGGCCTCGTCGAACAGGGCGGCCAGGCGACGATCGACGCGCGCCTGACCCCGTTCGTACGGCCACACCAGTGCCAGGTCGACCTGGTCACCGCGGGCGGGTAGATCGCCGGCACGACGGTGACGGGGCGCTACCCGCGCAGGATCTTGTGTGGGTGGGAGACGCTGCCGCCGATGTCCGGCATGCTGTGGGCATGACCGAGGCACCGATAGATCGTTCCGCCCTGTCCGGCGACGCGGTGCCCGCCGCAGCGCCAGTGATCTCGGTGATGGTGATCGTCTCGGACGCGGGCGCCGCGGTCGACTGGTACCGGGCTGCGCTGGGCGCGACGGAACTGTGGAACCTCGGCGGCGTGGCCGGCCTCGAGATCGGCGGCGCCCCCTTCTTCCTCCACCAGGTCAATCCCGAGAACCCCACGGAGACCAGTCCCGGCCGGGCGGGGGTCACGAGCACCCGCATCGAGGTGTTCGTCGACGACCCGGACACCTTCATCGAACGCGCCGTCGCGGCCGGCGGAGTCGCCGGAGCGGCGATCGAGGATCACCGCATGCCCTGGGGGACGCACCGGCAAGGTGGCTTCACGGACCCGTTCGGTCACCACTGGTCCGTGGGCGACAGGTCACCCCTGAACTCGTTCCCGCGTTGACCGGGCCCAGCCTTTCCCTGCGGACAGGTAGCCGACCCGCGGTGACTACAGTGCGCGCCCATGGGACACGTCTTGGCCCGCCTCGCCGGTCACGGCATGGTGCTGGTGCCGTACTGGCCGTACACGTTCGAACGTTCCGACGCC
Organism: Micromonospora sp. NPDC049836; assembly: GCF_044465125.1. Lineage (NCBI taxonomy): Bacteria > Bacillati > Actinomycetota > Actinomycetes > Micromonosporales > Micromonosporaceae > Micromonospora > Micromonospora sp. NPDC049836. Next base: position 11,700 of record NZ_JBITLH010000013.1, on the reverse strand, counting down.
GCGGCCGACGCTGTTGTGGTGACCAACTGGCGGGCGGACGGCCCGGCGAAGGCGCTCGTCGATCCGGCGGACGCGCGCTCCGCGCCCGGCATCGTCGACGTGGCGCCCGGCCCGGACCATCCGTTCTGGGCCATCGAGACCAGCAGCTTCAGGGTGGCCTGGCCGTCCGGTTTCGGCGTCGAGTCGACCGTCGACCCGTACTGCCTCGTCGGCGAACACGACGCGTCGATCTTCGTGCAGGGCCCGGTACACATCGCCGACCCGGACGTGCTGATCGCCTCGGGTCAGACGGTTGTCGCCCGTCGCACGATGAGCCGTGACGTGCAGGTCATCGAGCTGGCGTACGAGCACGAGGGTGAGCCGTGGCGGCAGGCCGTGTACCTGTACCCGCGCAAGGACGACCGAGTGCTCGTCTTCACCGCGCAGTCTCGCGAGCCCGGCATCGCGGCCGCGCGCGACGCCGTGGAGTGGATGCTGGCCCTCACCTGAGACGGGACGACCCCGCCACCGTCGGGCATGCCGGTCATGCCGACCTCCTGCGGACGCTCATCGACGGCCCCACCGGCCGATCGCGGTCGAGCCCGAGATCCGGATGCGGCCTGCGTATCGTCAGTCCTCGTCCTCGTCCTCGTCCTCCGAGTCGGTGGGAAACAGCAGCATGTCGGCGATGAAGCAGGTCACCGCGCCGGAGGTGTCGTAACCGATCCACGTGGGATAGACCCCGTCGCCCCACCCGCTGGACCAGGCGACCAGGTCCTCCGCATCGGTCGTGCGGTAGCGCGGCTCGACCAGGCCGTCGAGCGTGCGCCAGACGTCCACCAGGCGGTCGGCGGAGTCGGCGTCGACGTAGCAGGCCATGCCGCTGTCGACCCCGAAGCCGAAGAACTGCCGGTAGCCCAGGTCGAGCGGGTCCTGCCCGTCGCACAGCGCCAGCTCCCATCGCACCGCGGGACGGTCGCTGAGGTCGAGGCGGGCGGCGGTGACCCGGCTGTGCCCCGGATCATCGACGAAGGTCGCGAGGCCGACGGAGACGGGGTACGTGCCGGGCGGCACGGTGACGTCGAACGGCTTGGCGTCGAGGTCCAACGACGAGGGATCAGCAGCGAGCAGGCGGCCGGACGGCAGGTGCAGCCGTCCGGCGCTGCGGGCCGACAGGCGAAGCCGCCGGCCGTGGTGTTCGATCCGCGCGCCGGGGGTGAACAGGGTTTCGAGGCCGTGCGGCCGCAGCGGCCGGGGCGGACGCCATGGCGGCCGGGTGGCGGTTCGCACCGGAAGCGCATGGTGCACCGCGTCGACGATCTCCACCGGCGCGTCCCCGGCGAGACCCAGCAGTTCCCGCCAGCGGCGGAAGCCCGGAATCGGCAGGCGGGGCGGCGGTTGTATCGAGCGGGACTCGTGCCGAGCGCCCAGATCGCCGCGCGGCTCGACGACGTGGGTGCGCTCGCCGGAGAGTCGATAGGTGGTGCAGGTCCGTGCCGCGACATGCGGAAACTCGTGTACGCCCGCATCCGGCGGGCCGTCCCAGGTGGCGGCCCGGCGCAGGAACAGATCACCGCTCCCCGTGCCGCGCAGTTCGTGGCAGGACACCTGCCGGCCGGCCGCGTCGAAGCGCGACACGCGGCAGTACTCGTCGGCCCAGGAGAGGTCCAGCACCGCGTGCCGCCGACCGTCGATCAACACCACGGCCGTGTACGGCTCCCCCGCGGCGTCACGGGTCTGCGCCGCGGTCGCGGTCAGGGGATTGACCACGCCGTCGGCCCATCCGTCGCAGTACACGACCTCACGCCTGGACCACCGCCCAACGTCGATCACCACCCCCACAACCGAAACGGGCACCGGGCCACTCCTAGTGTTGGTGGGAGGCTGGGTTGCGGAGTGAACGAGAGTACGTCGAGTACGTGCAGGCGCGCATGCCATGGCTGCGACGGCTGGCGTACCGGCTGTGCGGGCAGTGGTCGGCCGCGGACGACCTGGTGCAGGAGTGCCTCGTCGCGCTCTACCGGCACTGGCGCAAGGCGTCGGCGGCGGACTCGGTCGACGCCTACGTGCGGGCGGTGCTGGTCCACGCCTACCTGGCCGAGCGGGAGCGGTCCTGGGCCCGTCGGGTCCGACCGATGGCCGACGTGACCGGGCCGCCGGTGACGCCGCTGGCCGGGGCCGACGACCGCGTCGACCTGCTGGGCGCGCTCACGAAGCTGTCTCGTGGGCAGCGCGCGGTGCTGGTCCTGCGCTACTGGGAGGACCTCGACGTCGCGCAGACCGCCGCGGCGCTGGGCTGCTCGACCGGCACCGTGAAGAGCCAGACCTCGTACGCCATCGCGGCGCTGCGCCGCCTGCTGCCCAACTACGTGCCTGGAGGGGTGGACACGCCATGAGAGAACTGTTCGCCACCCTGCCGGACGAACCCCCGCCGCTGCCGCCCGGATACCTGGACACCGTACTCACTCGGGGACGCCGCTCGGTCCGGCGCCGCCGGATCGCCAGCACGGCGGCGTGGGCCGCTGTCGTGCTCGTCCTGGCCGGTCTGGTCGTGCCCGGCGTCCCGCGTGCGGTCCGGCCGGCAGCCCCGGCGACCACGCCGAGCCTGCCGGACCGCTTCGCCGGATACTCGATGCTCACCAGCACCGTCACGTCGGCCCCGCCCGGCCGCGCAATAGCCCTCTACGGTTACGGCAGCGGCGAGACGTTCAACATGTTCCAGTCGTTGATCGTCGGGGCCGACGCGGACACCTACCGGCGGGTCGACGCCATGGAGGAGCGCGACCGCCCGTCGGCGTTGCTCGCCCCGGACGGCACCCGCGTGCTGCTCGGCGACGATCGCGGCGCGACCCGCGACCTGGTCCTGGTCGACCTGGCCACGGGCAAGCGCCGGTCGATCCCGCTCGGGGACCCGGTCGGCGTGCGGCTGCTGGCCTGGTCGCCCGACGGCCGCCACGTCGCCTACAGCGCCGCCCCCCTCCGTCACTCCGGGGAGTTCGGCACCGTGAACGTCGTCGAGGCCGAGGTGGCCCGCACCGGCACGCTACGGCTGCTTGACCTGTCGACCGGGCGCAGCACCGAGGTGCCGTCGATCAGGCCGGCGTGGACGGCGGCGTTCGCGGCGGACAGCCGACGGCTCGCCGTACAGGTGGGTCAGACGGCCCACCTCGTCGACCTCGACGGCCGCGAGCTGCGCAGGGTGCAGATCCCGAGCGGACGCGAGCTGGCGGCCGAGGTCGGCTGGTCGCCGGACGGCACGTTCCTCGCCACCGTGCCCTGGCTCTCGGACGGGCCGTTCACCGGCAGCAGGGGCGGCGACACCAACCACGGTGTCTTCCTGTGGAAGGTCGGCGACGTCCAGTTCCTACCCCTTTCCGGGGTCCGGACCCCACCGGCGCCGGTCCCGGACGTCGTACAACTGCTCGGCTGGCGCTCGGCGGACAGCGTGGTCGTCGCCACCGTCGACGACGCGGGCCACGCATCGCTGGCGGAGGTGCGACTCGATGCCGGCACCCGGCGGACCCTGTCCGCCTTCGCCACCGGTAGCAGCTGCGAGCTGGGCGCCCAGAGCTGCCAGCTTTTCGACCTGCACCTCGCCACCGGCCTGCTGCCCGACCTGACCGTCCGGAACGCCGGCCGGCCGCAGCGCGGCCCCCGGCCGATGCTCGTGGACGCTCTCATCGCGGTCGTCATTCTCGGCGGCGCGCTCCTGCTCTGGCGCCGGACCCGTCCGTCGCGTCGACGACGTCCGAGCATGGAATAGCCACCCGTTTCGGCCGGGAGCCGCGCGTTCCCGCCGCCGTCGCGCTGGCGCTGCTGCGGGACCGCTGCCACCAGGGGCCGTACGCGTCCGCCGAACTCGGGCGCTACCTGGGCCGACCAGGGCAGGCGCTGACCTACAAGGTGGGTGAGCGGGTGTGGCTGGCAGGCCGCGCGTCCTTCCCCGGCGACCGGCGCGCATTCCATCGTCACGCGCTGGAGCTGGGTTCGCTGGGCCTGGACCAGTTGACGGCCGCCGTCCAGGAGAGCAGCGACGGCCAAGGGCGCGGCCCAGGTCCCGCAGGAGACCCAGCCGCTCGGCCTGCTCGGCGGTACGGTCCGGAGATCAGCGACAGGTGATCTCCCGTTCGAAGTGGACGCGCAGCGTGTCGTAGCTGACCAGCCCGTCGTCGGTGTCGAAGGAGAGCGCCGCCGGCGGAGTGTCGGCCGGGAACTGCGCCACCTGCTCGGGCAGGGCGACCGCGTCGGCGTACGACCGCCCGTCCGCCGTGTCCACCCCGACGGAGAGCGTGCGGCCGAACTGCGCGGGCGGTGCCTGCCGGACGGTGCCGAAGCCGGTCCCGAGGACGATCAGTCCAGCGCGGGTGTCCGCCCCGGCCGGACCCGTTCCGACCGGGTCCGCCGCCTCCCAGAGCAGCACCGAGTCGCCACTCTTCCCCACCGGCGGAATCGCGTGCACCCGTATCGTCCGCACGGTGTCGCCAGGACAGATCGGGGTGTAAACGGCCAGCCGGTCACCGAGACGCACGAATCCGATCTGGTAGTCCGGGCGCGGCGGGTGCTGGCAGGCGGCGCCGACTTGGCTGAGGCAGAGCAGCAGCCCGGCGAGCAGCCAGAGCCGGCGCCGTCCGCGACGCGAGCGTTGGGGGTACGCAGCGTAGGCGCCCGGGCTACCCGGAGCCCGCCGCTGGCCGTTGCCGACCCCTGCGTCGGGCACGGTTCTGGTTGGCCGACCTAGGACTTCGTCTGTGGCTTGGCGGAAACGCCCCATAGCTCAATGATGCGACCGTGCTCGATGGTGAACATCTCCAGCTATGCCCCCACCTCAGGACATCGTCGGCCTGCGCAAGCTCCCGTGGAGGTCACACCTCGGCGGTGTACGTGCCGGGCCGAGCGGGCGACCCTGCCGGACGCCCTCGCCGGCCACCATCAGAGCGCGGATCGTCGCCGTGTCCCTGTCGGCAGCCGAGACAGATCGCGCCGAGGATCGCCTCGTCTGGCTCTTCACGCTGTCACTGATCGGCGAGTCGGCCGGCTACGGTGCTGTAGCGGTGCCGAACACGGTGCCGATGGCCGCCGCCGGCCAGGTCGCTGACCCGCGGCCGATCCGGCTGGCCGGTGCGCTCCGCGGAGACAGGTGAGCAGGGGGCAGGACATGGAGCGAGGTACCCGCGACGAGTTGCTCGGCCGCCTGGCGGAGCGGGTCGGGTCCGTCACCGTCGCACATCCAACGCGGGTGGCCATCGACGGACCGCCCGCCGCCGGCAAGACCACCCTCGCCGATGAACTCGCCGACGTCCTGCGGACACAGGGCCGCCACGTCATCCGGGCGACCGTCGACGATTTCCTCTTCCCCCGGGCGCAGCGCTACCCGCGTGGCGAGTACTCGGCCGAGGGCTGCTACTTCGACACCCACGACCACGAGGCGCTGAACCGGGTCCTGCTCGATCCGCTCGGCCCCGGCGGAGACCGACGCTTCCACCATGCGGTCTACGACCACACCGCGGACGCCGTGCTGTCCCCGCCGGCCATGACTGCCCCCGCCGACGCCGTGCTGGTCTTCGACGGCGTCTTCCTCATGCGCCCGGAACTGATCGATCGGTGGGACCTGCGGGTCTTCGTGTCGACGGCGCTCGACAAGACGGTGGATCGTGCGGTGATCCGAGAGCGTCGGGTGTCATCACGGGCCGACGTCGAACGGCGCTGGCGCGAGCGCTACCTCCCCTCCCAACGGTTCTACTTCGCTACGGTCCGCCCCACCGATCACGTCGACGTGATCGTGCACAACGACGAACCCGGGCGGCCGGCCTGGGAGGCTGGTCCGGCACGGTCACCCAGATCCGAATGACCCAACTCGTACGCGGGGACGGTGGCAACCGGGCAAGCACGGCACCTGGCGAGGACGGGCATTGCGAAGGTTGCTGTTCTTCCTGGCCAACGTCGCGGTGGGGGTGGGCCTGCTGATCCTGCCCAGTGCCGGTAGCGGCGCCGGAACGTGGTTCGGCAGCACGTTCTGCGCTCTGTTGGCACTGGGCGGAGCCGTCGGCGGCCGATGGGGGCGCGGACCGGTGGCCCGGGGCATGTCGGCTCCGCATCTGGCCACGGGCGGTCCGATGGTCGTGGGGCTGTGCGCGCTGGCCGGCGTACTGGTTTTGTGGCGACCCTCGGTGGAAGCCGACCTGCCGAGGGTTCCGTTCCTGGCCTGCTTGGCGCTCGGGGCGCTCCTGATGGTGCCGGTCGGCTTGCTGGGGGGCGACGCTCACCAGCGAGGCGACTGACGCGGCCGCCATGGTGTTGGCGTGTCGTCGATTGTCACACGGACGGGTCCCAGGCGATCAGCCGATCGAAGATGCGACGGTCGCCTTCGAGCGTCAGCGAATCCAGCGGTACGCGGCCGTAGAACATCAGGACCAGGTCACTGGCCGTGCCCCGGGCGGAGGCGTCGGCCGGGTGCGGGTCCTCGACGGCGGCGGCCGTGCCGGGGCGGGTGACTCGTGCGCCGTCGCGGTCAAGCCGGAGGCGCCATGAGCGGCCCTCGTTGGCGTGGTAGTCGACGACGGCGGGTTCGTGCGGCCAGGCGACCGTCGTTGAGCAGAGGGTGAACTGGCAGTCGTCGAAACCGTCCAGCGCGACCTCGTCCGGTAGCGGCTGCGGGGCACCCACGGTGCGCTGGGCGTCGTACGTGTACACCGCGATCTCGGGAACCTGACGTCGCGCCCACGCACCGGAGGTCTGTGGTGAGGGCGAGTCGTCCCACCACGTCCAACAACGGCGATCCGGGCCGGCCTCGCGCAGCGTGCTCGTCAGTTGCGCGACGGACTCGGTCCACCAGGTCAGGAGCGCCTCACGCTCCCGGGGAGCACCGGCTCCGTCCTCCCAGGCGGAGCTCTCCGGGGGAGCGTCCGCAGGCCCTGCCGCGACGATGGCGGCTGATTTGCGGCGGCCCATGCCGACGTGTCGCACGAGATCGAACAGCGTCCGCTCCGGAGCGGCATGCGGGTCGCTGGTCAGGACCGGCACGTCGAGGCTGGGCGCTGCCGCGACCGCAGCGCGGAAGGCGGTCGACCGTTCGTCAATGAGCCGTAGATGATCAGGGAACGTGAGAATCTCGTGCACGCTGGCTTTCTACCACTGCGCTCGGACAACCGGACGGCAATTTCACCGTCGGCGCGACCGGCGCCGGCACGCCCTTCGGATGGCGCGCGGCAGGTAACCGCCCCTCGGGCAAACCTGGGAAACCTCAGATGCGGCAGGAGAGGAGGGTCTAGTTGTCATCTCGGTGTCTGTGGCGGACCACCGCTAACCCGCCGACCCGGGTCGTGATGCCTGCCGGCCCGTGTCGGGCCGAGGCGAGCACGCTGGCCGGTCGATTGAGGGTGTCACCCTGCTCCACCTCGATCGCGATCGTTTGTGCGCCTGTCGTGTCGAGCAGGTGGGCGGCCAGGCAGCCGGTGCTGTTGGCGTTGGCGACGTCCTCGTCGACGCCGATCGCCGGCGCGAACATCCGCGCCGCGCCCGGTCGCTCGCCCACCGGCGCTACGTACACGAAACAGCCGAGGAGCCCGTACCGCCGGCACGCCGCTGTCAACCTGCCGAGGTGTGGGCGGACTCGACGCAGCGCCGACCGGTCGCCCACCGGTACCAGGATGCGTGGTGCGCCGGGCGCGGCGATGCGTGGCGCGTCGCCCGGAGGCAGGTCGTCCGCGGTGAGCCCGAGCGCGGCGATGATCGCGGCGCGCTCGTCCGGCGCCGGCCGGCGCAGCGCGACGAGGCCCTGGTCGAACCACACCTCGACAGCGGCGGGGCGGCGGATCGCGGCGGTGTCGAACGTGCGCCCGCCGGTGTGTTGGCGGTCGTTCAGCTCACCCAGCGCGGTGCGGGTCAACCGGAGGGCCTGCGCGGCGACGGTGCCGTGGCCGCAGCCGGACAGTTCGGCGGTGGCGGTGAAGAACCGCACCGGCCAGCCACCGTCCGGCCTCCGCCGCGGGCCGAGGAACGCCGCGTGTGAGATGCCGGCCGCAGCCGCGACCGCACGCCGGTCGGCGTCCGTGGCCGCCGGGTCGTCGTCGGTGACGGCCGTGGGGCTGCCGCCCCGGCCGTCGCGCCGCACGCACGCATCAACCACCGTGACATCCGGCCAGAACATCGGCCCACCTCCGACGCTCAACGAACCGGCAACTGCGAACGGCGTCCGCCGCAAGCCGGACCTGCCCGCAACAGCCGACCGAAGGTGTCCCGGAGCGTACCGGCGCGCCTCAGCCGGCGCCGTCCCGCACCGGATAGTGGATGACGACCGCACCGCCGGTGGCGTAGCTGACGACATCGGCAGCCACCCGCCGGCCCTGCGGCGACGCCCGCGCCGCGGCCATGGCCGCGGCGTCAGCGAAGTCGCCTTCGAAGACCGCGAAATACGGCGCTTCTCCCGTGGTCGCCGCCACGTCGAAGCTGTAGCGCCACGCAAGCAGGCCGGGCATCTCCATGACCAGTGGAAGGTGCCTGGTCACGTAGTAGTCGCGGAAGTGGTCAGGGTCGGCGGGCTCGGAATACAGGACCACCAACTTGTGCATGACGGCCTCCGTCCACCCCGTCCAGAGACGAGACCATAACACTCCGGTCGACCTGGGAACTCCTGCTAGGAACCAGGGACGACACCGAACGGTTCGGATCGCCCCGAGATCCACTGTGCTGCCGTCGGCATGGGCGCGCGGCGCGACCAGGAAGTCCATTGCCTGAGCCGCAAAGATCGTCCAGCCGGATGTGTCACCCACGTCCCGAAACTGATCGGTCACGCAGGTCCTGAGACCCGACACGGCTGGCATGGCGGATGTCCTGGGCCGGTTGAGGGTTGACACAGCGGCCTCCGTTGATGCATGACACCGTGCCGATGCACCGCCGGCTCTACGTTGGCGGACGGGTAATTGCGATGACGGCCATGGGGCGGTCAGCAAGGATGGTGCGTCGAGGGGGTGCGACCACGAATGTCACTCACGGATGGCACGGACCGACAGCATCGACCCGTTGCCCTGGTGACCGGTGCCGGCCGCAGCGCCGGCATCGCCGCATCGGTGGTGCTGACGCTGGCGCAGACCGGCTGGGATGTCGGCTTCACCTACTGGACCCCGTACGACGAGCGGATGCCCTGGGGAGCCGATCCCGAGGCCATGACGCAGCTCAGCAGCCAAGCCGCCAAGCACGGGGCAAGAACTGCCGCAGTCGAGGCGGACCTGGCTGATCCTCACGCCACGGCTGACATCTTGAAGGCCGTGGAGCGAGAGCTGGGCTCGGTCAGCGCGCTCGTCCTCGCCCACTGCGAGAGCGTCAAATCAGGCCTGCTCGACACCAGCATCGAGAGCTTCGACCGCCACTTCGCGATCAACACCCGGGCGACCTGGCTCCTGATTCGCGAGTACGCCCAACGGTTCCAAGGGCCGCATGGCACGGGACGCATCGTCAGCCTGACCAGTGACGCTACCGTCGGCAACCTTCCCTACGGAGCCAGCAAAGGCGCTCTCGATCGGATCACCCTGGCCGCCGCTCAAGAACTGGCCCACCTCGGTGTGACCGCCAACGCCATCGATCCGGGTCCAACCGATACCGGCTGGATGACCGCAGAGATCAAGGATGCCGTCCTCCGGGCCACGCCACTCGGTCGCCTCGGGCGCCCACAGGACTGTGCGAACCTCGTCGCGTTCCTGTGCTCACCCGAAGGGGGCTGGATCAACGGCCAGCTATTACGCAGCGACGGCGGCATCTCCTAACCAACGCCGCACCTTCCAAGACGCCAGGTCAAGCGTTGAGGTTCCCGCGGTTCGCCGGAGGGTTACCTGGCGCCGCTGGGCCGTCCGGACGCGCGACCAGGTGCACGTTTTCACCACGGGTACCGGCGGGCCGATCCGTCGGGGCACCTTCCGGAGCCGGGTATGGAAGCCGTCCTGCAACGAGCCGGCCTGCCGGTGGCGCTGCGCTTCCACAACCTGAGGCGCTCCTACGCAACCTGGCTGGCGCGGACGGCGTACCGATCAACGACGGGGCGAAGGTGATGGGGCACGAGCAGACGTCCACGACGTTGAATCGCTACGCCACTCGACGGCAGAGCGCGACCGCAGGGCGTAGAAGTCCTGTGCTGCCTTCTCGCTGCTTTCGGGCAACGAGTGACCCTCAAATACGAGTCAAGGCCCCTCAATCATGTCCGACTCCAGTGATCCGTTACAGGTTGGCTTCACTTGACCGGTGACACTCCGCCGAGTGTTGTTGGTGTTGAGCGTGATCGAACCGCAGAGCGCTGGAGATCCAGCTGCTAGTTATGACCGGGTCGGCGAACGGACGTGTCCGGGCCTTATCCTCCCCGCATGCCGATCACCGCCGTGGCCCGGCGACGGCGGGGCGTAGCCGTCGCGGCCTGTCTGCTCCTACTGCCCGTCCTGTCGGCCTGCTTCGACCAGGAGCGAGGTGGCACCATGCGACCGGGCAGGTTCCCGGCATCGACCATGTCTCCGCCAGCGGCGGAGGGCATACTCGCCGGCACCCCCACGCCGACACCGACCCGGGCGACCGTGGTGTCCCCGTCCACCTCGGCCACCCCCATCGTGGCTGCACAACGGGTACCCGTGATCCGGTCACTGGTCGCCACCCCGGACCGAGTGGATCCGCGCTCCTGTACACCGCCGGACCCGCCTGAGCGGCCCGAGGTGGTCGTCCGGCTGGAGAAGCCGGGCCCGGACCTCGCCGCCATCGTGGTAACGCTCAGCTACGAGGTTTCTGCAACGGACTACCAGGGCGAGGTCCGGATGCGGTACGACCCGGACCGGAAGGTGTTTACCCACCGGTTGCCGCCAGTGACCAGGACGGCGGTTGGCGAGCGAGCGGACGGCATCTGGCTGTCGGCCCAGGCCGAAAACCGGTCGATCCGGCCGAATTGGGTGCCGCCTCCGACGAGAGGTTGGATCGCCATCGCCGGCGTGTGCACCGTCATCGGTAACTGACCGGCTCCCGAGCTGGCGCCCAAAGTCGCGCAGGCTCGCAAGAGGGACCGCTTGTGGTTGTCCCCCGTCTTCACTCTCCCCCGCAGGGGTTGCGAAGGTAGGCGATCTTCGACGACACTCCCCCGGACCGTCCCGCCGGACACCGGCAGGCCCGAGCGCGCAGGGGATCCCATGCAGCCGTTGCACCCGGAGGCGAGCTCACGACGTTCGGTCTGGATGTGGGTCGGCGGCGCTGCGGGCCTCGCCCTCGCCCTCGCCCTCGCCATGTTCCTCAACAACAGTCGACCGCCTACCCCCGCCGCGACGAGCCGCCCAGCCACCAGCACCTTCGTGGTTTCCGGCGCGGTGGTCCTCGGCAACACCGCATCCTTCACCCGGGACGACCACGGCGGCTGCGCCGGCACCGGAGCCCACGCCGACGTCATCAACGGTGCCCCGGTGCTCATCACGACCACGGGCGGGCTGGCCGCCGGTCAGCTCACCGACCCCCGCGCACTCACGGACGGCACCTGCCGATTCTGGTTCTCCGTCCGCGGCGTGCCGACCGGGCAGGACGCCTACCTGGTCATGGTCGCCGACCGAGATACCCGCCAGTACGCCGAACAGGAACTGACCGACGCGCTGGTGAGCCTGCGCGTCGACTAAGAGCTCCTAACTCTTTAAGCGTTGGAGTCGGCGCCAGCAGATGATGGCGCAGGCGAGAGTGAGGAACGCTTCGTGGATGTCGTCGCGGATCTCC
>NZ_JBITLH010000012.1:0-200275 GCF_044465125.1 Micromonospora sp. NPDC049836 | reverse complement strand
GCCCCGGGGGGGTTTAGGGGGGGGACCCCCGGGCGCGGGGTGCCTACCTGGCCGCTCAGCCCGCGCCCCGCGGGGGGGGGGGGGGTCGGGGCCGGGGGGGGGGGGGCGGGGGGGGGCCGCCCCCCCCGGCTCGGTCAGCGGTACTGCTTGAGCGACAGGGTGAACTCGCGGCCGTCGGTCAGCCGGATGACCACCCCGTGGTCGGTCGTCATGAAGCCCGCGTCGCTCAGCGTCTGGACCTCGCGGACCTCGGTCGGCTCGCCGTCGCTGTCGGCCAGCGGCTCCTCGCCCGCCTCCTCGGCGGCCCCTTCCAGGTCCAGCGTCTCGGCGGCGGCCAGCAGGGCGCGCTCCAGGATCTCCTCGTAGCTCAGCATCTCGGCTTCTCCTCACAGGCAGGGTGGGGGCGGAACGTACAACTTCATTGTAGGCAGACGCCGGTCTCGCGTACAAGTTTTATGTACGCTCGGGGCCGTGTAGCGGGTCACACAAATGGCGGTCGTCCCCCGTCCACGGAGAGCGCCGAACGGCCCCGGTCGGGTAGTGGAGGGAGGCGGCGGCCAGGCCCCGCTTAGGCGGGCTGTGAGCGGTCGGGCCGCTCCCCCAGCCGTCGGGCGTCCAGCTCGGCCGCTGCCTCCAGCAGCCACGCCGGCGGGCCCGGCCGCCGGCCAGCGGGGCGCGGCAGCGCCCGGCCGCCCGGCGCGGTCCGCTCCCGCCCGCAGCCCCGGCACCTGGTCGTCAGCCACACCAGGCCGCCGCCCTCGGTCGTCGAGCCGTCGAGCAGCCCCGCACACCCGTCGCACACCCCGACCGGGCCGGCCTCGGCGGCGGCGGCGAACGCCTCCACGTCGACCAGGCCCTCACGGACCAGCCGCGCGTCGATCACCACCGCTCACCTCCTCGGCCTCCATGTGGCGCGGGGCCGGGCGAGGTCATCCCCCGCCCGGCCCCGCACCCGCTCACTCCTGCGGACTCGCCGGCAGCGCCAGCAGCTCGGGCAGCGCCAGCCGACCGTCCCGGTAGGCCGCCGCCACCTCCTCCCGGCCGCCCTTCTTGAAGGTCAGCGTCGTCGACGGCGGCGGCGCCTCCGCGACCTTCACGAAGTCGAGGACCCGCCCCGTCTCGCCGTCGACCACCGTGCCGTCCGGCTCGACCTTCATCCGGGCGAGCAGCGCCTTCCGCCACGCCGGCCGCACCTGCTCGACCGGCTCCGGAACGGTCACCTGCACCTCGCTCGGGTGCTCCTCCTTGCACCAGGCCAGGAACCCGGCGTCGTCGACCACGTAGCCCGGCTTCGGCTCGGAGAGCGTCACCTGCGCCACCGCGCCCTCGTAGCCCGGCAGCTTCACCTCGATGGTCTTCACGCCCAGCGCGCCGTTCAGCTCGACCAGGCGACCGTCGGCCTCGGCGCGGGCGGCGTCGTAGACCTTCCGCACCTCGTCCATCAGCGCCTTCAACACCGCCGCCCTCATGGCGGCCTGCTGCACGGTCACCGGCCCGCTCCCGCCGTCTCCGGCTCGCGGCCGTTGACCGTCGCCGCACCGGCCGCCTCGCTCAGCGCGTTGTCGAGCTGCGTGCCCGGGGCCTCGGCCGCCCGGCGCGCGGCCGCGATCTCCGCGCCCCGCTGGTTGAAGGCTTCCCGCAGCTTCTGCGTCTTGCCCAGCCGCTGCGCCCGCTGCCACAGCACCGACAGGTCCTCCCGCGACGAGCACGCCGCGAGGGCCTTCGGCCAGTCGAGGTCCCTCGGCGGCTCGCCGTTGTCCAGCCAGTCGAGCAGCTGCAACCCCAGCTCGGCGTCCGGCTTGTGGATCACCTGGTCGGACAGGGCCTCGCACCGGCTCTTCGTCACCCGCAGGTAGTGCGCCTGGTCGAGGTCGCCCACCAGGTCGAACTCGTACTCCAGGCCGTCGCGCTGGTCGGGCTGCATGCCCAGCTTGGACACCTGCTTCTTGCCGTCGCTGCCCTCAGTGATCTCGTACTTCTGCTTCGACCGGAGGCACACCACGACGTGCCCGGGGAAGCTCATCAGCGCCTCGATGTACGCCCGCTCGATCGGGCGCACGTCCTTCCAGCCGTCCATCGACCGGCCGCCGTGGTTGCGGGCGAACAGGTCGACCAGCTCCAGGATGCCGCCCGGCCCGAACCAGTAGTGCGACGCCGAGTCCAGCATGAAGCCGGTGAACCCGGCCACCGCCGCCTCGTCGATCAGCTCGACGAGCTGCCGCGGGTCGTACCGCACCGGGCTGATCTTCGAGAAGCCGTAGCCGCCGGCCTCGTCGGGCGTCATGTCGCCGACGCCGGGCAGCTCCGGGTTGACCGCGTACTTGTCCGCCGAGTCCCGCTCGGTGTCGACGAACGCGATCCGCTCGACGCCATCGGCGACGGTCACCGAGCCGGTCAGCGTGTAGAGCAGCTTCAAGCCGGTCAGGGTCTTGCCCGCCCCGCTCGGCCCGGCGAGGGCGATCCGGCCCTTCGCCTTCTTCCGGCTGGCCGGCATGAATCGTGAACTCATCCTTCGTCCCTTTCCACGTGAACGAACGTCCTACATAGACTTTATACGGTCGCCATCGGCGACTGCGACCCGACACCCTCGGGCCATGAAGAAGCGCCCACGCACTGCGCGCAGGCCTCGCTCCCGGTGGCGGCGGGCATCCCGCAGCCCGGGTGGCGGCAGATCACCGGCGTGCCCAGCTCGGTGCAGCCGGTGTCCTCCTCGTGCCGCCAGTCGTCGCCAGCGGCGACGAGGACGCCGCCGCACGTCGCGCACTGCGCGACGTCGACCGGCGCGAGGTGCACCCTCACTCCCCGATCACTCTCCTTCCCTTCTCGGGCACGGCCCGCAGCGCGGGCGCGTGCAGCGGAGCCGACTTCCTACACCCGGGATGGGCACAGGAGCCATTCGGCCCCTCGACGTAACGGTGGTCGAGACCGCTCGCGGCGCGGACACCAACCGTTTCTTGTTCCCTGTATGTCTTGCGTCCGGGTGGCGGACCAACTCGGTCCGCCTGGCGGACTAGTTCTAGTCCGCGACGCGGACTAGAAGCGCCCTTCACTGGTCCGTCCACCGGACTACCAGACCCGGGCGATTCGGACGCGGCTGGTCCGGCACGCGGACCAACTACCCCCAGCTCGGTGAGCCTCCGCAGCAACTCCGGCGGCACCCCCAGCCGGTACACCGTGCGGGCCTTCTTGCGTCGCGCGTCGGCCACGCTCGGCCGGTCGCGCCACACCCACTGACCCTCCAGCTTGTTCAGCCACGCCGCGACCGTCGACCGGGCGAGCCCGGTCCCCTTCTCCAGGTCGGTCAGGCTTGGCGTGAACCGCTCGGGGATCGTCGCCGTGGTCGGCTCGGACCACGTGAGCAGCGTCAGGACGAGCTGCCGGCCAGGCGGGTCGAGCGTGCATAGCTCGTGCCTGACCGCGCGCTCGACCGTCCAGCGGTCCACCATGCAGGCGGCCTCTCTGTGCAGCGCCGCCAGCGCACCGCCGCCCGAACTGGCGTACGATGCGCGTGCGACCCGTTCTTCTCCGTTCCGGGTTCACCTTCGACCCCGCCAGATGACCGCCTGGCGGGGTCGACGCGTTTTCCGGCACCCTACACCCGATGTGTAGGGCCGCAATGGGATCGACGCTGCTCATACCTACGCGGCCTCGTCGTCGGCTTCCAGGACGTCCCACGGGTCCCACACGATCTTCCGGCCGGTGGCCTCGGCCCAGGCGTAGATCGTGGCCAGCTTCCACTGTGGGTTGTTGCTGACCTCGCCGTCCTCCTTGGGCAGCTGGCCCTTCGACCGCCACTGGTACGGCGTGTTGTCCTTCACGCCGAACATGCGGACCAGCTCCTTGAGCCCGACCATCGACGGCAGCTCCACCGGGCCTGGCTTCATCAGGTCGGCCGCGATGCGCCGCGTGACCGCCTTGAGCTTCGCCTGGTTCACCTTCACTGTTCCTCTCCTCCCACGGCCGGGTTCCGTACAAGGTCAATGTACGGCACCCGCCGGGGACGGTCAGGCCGCCACCCGGGCGGCGGCGTACGGCGCGGCGCGCAGCAGGTCGCGGGCCAGGTCGAGGAGCGGGCAGCGGTCCAGCAGGTGCACCCGCCCGTTGGAGAACACCGACGGCGGCTCCAGCGGCACCTCGTCCAGGAACCGCACCCCGAACTCGCCGGCCAGCTCCTGGCCCGCCTTGTCGTGCATCCACGTCGGCACCAGCGCCCACCGGACGCCGGCCTCCGACAGCTTCGCGGCGACCCACCGGGTCGCCGTCTCGTTGCGCTGCACGTTGGCGACCAGCAGCACCAGGTCGCACTGGCGGGCCACCTCGATCTGGCCGCCTTCCAGCGCCCGGTCCAGGTCGACCACCTTCACCTCGGCCGCAGTCCGCTCGACCGCGCGCAGCGGCCGGAACGGCTCGTCGACCACCCGCAGCGACTCGACCGGCGTACCGAGCCGGTCGTCCACGCCGCCGCGCCCGGACGCGTCGACGAGCAGCGCCCGCCGCCCGCCCTCGGCCGCCACCAGGCCCAGCGCCACCGCGACGGTCGTCGCGCCCGCGCCGCCGTGACCGCCGACCACGCCGACGCGCACCTCGGCCGCCTGACCCTTGGCCGCCTCGCCGACCAGCTGCCGGACGGCCAGCGCGCCGGTGGGCAGGTGGTACACCGGCACCTCCGGGTACTCGGCCTGCCAGCTGCGGTACGCGGCGGCCAGCCGGTCACCGTCCAGCTTCTCCGGGGCGACCACCACCATCCGCGGGTGCGCCGGCATCCCGGCCGCCAGCGTCAGCACGCGGGCGTCGACCAGGACCAGCGGCGCACCGCGCCACAGCTCGGCGGTCGGCTTGCCGACCACCACATTGACTTCCACGTCCGGACCGAGGGCGTCCAGCACCTCGTCCACGTACTCGTGGCCCCAGGCCACGACCAACGGCTTGCCCACTCCAAACCTCCTGATAGGGGCGGCGATACGTACAAAGACATTGTATCTGACTCGGCCTCGGGCGTCAATGTTGTATGTACGGCGGCGCGGCGCTTTGCTCGCCGTCGGCACGGCCCGCTATGCTGGTGTCTCCACGTGAACGCAGCACAGCCCCGGATTTCGCGGTCCGGGGCTGCGCTGTTCCAAGGCCAGGTCAGACGGTCAGTAGACGATCTCCACGACCACGATGCCGCCCCCGCCGTTGCCGCCGCGCCGCGACGTCGCGCTGCCGATCGCGCCGGCCCCGCCGCCACCCCACCCGAGGGCGGCCGGCGCGTCACCGCCGGTCGACCCGGACGAGTTCGCCCCCATCCCGAGCAGCGAGTTGCCGCCCTTCCCCCGGAAGGTGTGCCGCTGGTCGAGGATCCGGTTGTAGTCGCCGTACTCCCCCTGCGCGTTCAGCACGTTCCCCCCGGCCGCGGTGCCGCCGCCGCCGCGGCCGCCCACCTGGTCGCCGGCGACCGCGGCCACCCCGACGGCGCCGCCACCGCCGCCCGCCGTCCACAGCCCACCGAAGCTCGTGTCCCCGCCGTTAGCGCCGCCCCCGAACGCCCCGCCAGCGCCGCCGACGCCGACCGTCACCTGCACCTCGGCCGGCAGCTCCCCCGCCGACCACACGCTCTCGCAGTAGCCGCCGCCACCGCCGCCGCCGGCCGCGCCGGTGCCGCTGGCCGCGCCGGTCACCCCGCCGCCGCCACCACCGCCGCCGACCCCGTACGCCCGGATCCACCGCGCGCCCGCCGGCACCTTGAACGTCCCGCTCTGCGTGAACTGCTGCACCGGCGAGCCAGGCCCGGGCGAGCCGACCAGGCCGACGATGTGGTTCCCGGCCGGCGGCGACTTCAGCACCATCACCCGGGAGCGCACCGGCACCGCGCCGATCATCGACGTCACCCGGATCGCCTGGCTGTCGCCGTCGTGCAGCGCCCGGATCGTGCCGTCGCCGGCGACGCTCGTCACCGTCGCCGGCCGCAGCCGCCACGTCAGCCCCAGCCGGACCGCCTTCTCCAGCACCGCCTCGGCGAGCGCCTTCACCGGCACCGCCAGGCCCGGCACCTTCCCGTCCCCGCTCACGCCTCCCCGCCTTCCGTCTCCGGGTACGCCCGCCGCAGCGTGTGCCGCATCTCCCCGCCCGGCACCAGCGGCATCGTCCAGCTGACCTCCAGCCACTTCGCCCCGTCCCAGCGCACCACCTCGTAGGCGTCGTGCCGCGGGTCGACCGGCGTGCTCAGCTCCACCACCTCGTACACCGTCTGCTGGAGCCCCAGCGTCCGCGCGTACACCATCGCCTGCGCCTGCGAGCGCACCTGCACGTCGACCGTCTTCGGCAGCACGAACCCGCGCTGCGCGATCGAGTGCGGCGCCGACGCCGGCACGTCGTACACCCCGACGACCGGCTCCGCGTCCGAGCCCGGATCGTTGGACACCACCACGAAGCGGTTCGGCGCGGTCAGCAGATCCGTGCCCCGCGAGATCGACCCCCGGATCACCCGCCGGGAGGCGTCCAGGTCGATCGTCACCGCCTGGTCGGCCGGGTCGAACGCCCGCCGCAGCCGCAGCCAGCCGCGGTGGTTGAACCACGGCATGAAGTACCCGCCCGACGAGGCGAGGTCCCGCAGCGCGTTCGCCCGCGACGTGCCCGGCGACCAGGCCGCCACCGACGTGAACTCCGTCGCGTCGACCACCAGCGGCCCGATCGGCAGGCCCTCCACCAGCCGCTGCGCCACCTGGTCGACGAGCTGCCCGCCGGCGTCGAAGCCGACGTCCAGCTCCTGGTCGACCACGAACATCTCGTCCAGCAGCGTCAGCGGCGCCGTCGACCCGGCGCTGGTCACCAGGTCCGACGAGTCCGACACCAGGTAGCGGCCCAGCCGGTACTCGCTGCCGTCGCCCAGCACCATGCGGGGCGCGATCCGGTCGGTCAGCTGGTTGATCCGCTTCGCGTCCGCCACACCGAGGGTCACCCCGGACAGCCGCCGGGGGATCGTCGACGTGCTGTCGTGGCTCACGCTCGGCGAGCTGTCCCGCAGCGGCGTGAGCTCACCCCGGCGCACACCGGTCCGCCCGTCGATCAGGTCGAACCGGAACGACGCCGACCGCTGCCCGCGCCAGGCGGGCAGGTCGAGCAGGTCAGGCGGGGGCGCAGATGCCACGGCCGTCCACCTCCCACACGTTGCCCTGCGCGTCGGCGAACTGCGTCGTGCCGGCCGCCTGCACCTCGAACGCCGGGGCGGCCAGCAGCGGCCCGTCGACGCCCTGCCGCACCTCGGCCCGGGCCACCGTCACGTCGCCGGTCAGCACCACCGCCAGCTGCCCCGGGTCGAACGTCGGCGCTTCCGGCGACGCCGACACCGTGCCGAACGCCTGCCACGCCACCCCGTCCTCCGAGGCCCAGAACTGCACCGCGCCCTGGCCGCCGACGTCGTTGCGGTACGTCACCCGAAGCCACCGCCGCTGCCGGGTCACTACCAGCTGCCGCGTCTCGTAGCAGCCGGTGAACCCGGCGCCGCCCCACACGTTGAGGCAGGTCGACGCCCGGTCGGCGGTCAGCTTCCACCCGGTCGCCGCGGTGTCGTCGGTGCGCCGCAGCTCGGCCGTCCACGCCTCGCCGGTCGGCCGCAGCTCCACCCGCAGGTCCAGGTCGTTCGACACCGGCTGCTGCACCGAGAAGCTGGCGACCTTGACCGTCGGGGCCGCGTTCGTGTTCCCGGCCGTCAGCACGCCCCGCACACCGACCTGCCCGACGCCGGCGATCCCGGTGTCCTTCGCCGACTGCTCCCACCGGGCCATGTCCTGCCCGTCCGCCCACACCGCGACCCGGACCGCCGCGTCGCGGACCTGCAACCGCATCCAGTACCAGGGCCCCGCCTGGTAGGCCAGCGCGGTGCCGAAGCGGTCCTTCACCGTCGCCAGCGCCGTGACGGTCGTCAGCACGCCGCCCACGATCCGCTCGATCGCCACGCCCAGCTTGCCGTCCGTCTGCGCGGCAAGCCGCGCCCGGTAGTGCGTGTTGCCGTTGACCTGCCGGCCGATCAGGTACGCGTTGATCGGCTGGCCCGTCGCCACCGCGTTGAACTGGAAGCGGGCCTCGACGTCGACGTCCTCCCAGCCCGCGCCGACCACCGCGGTGTGCGAGGCGCCGCCGGCCAGATTGATCGCCGCCGCCTCGGCGGCCACCGAGAAGTCCGCCGCCGGGCCCTCGGTGATCGCCCAGCCGTTCCCCAGGCCGCCCGCCACGTTCCGGCCGAACAGGTCCTCGAACACCAGCGTGGCGAGGCCGGCCACCGGGACCGGCGCGCTGGCCGTCACCGACGACACCTGCCCCTCCGGCCGCAGGCCCTCGCACGGGGCCGGGCCGCCGTCCAGCGGGGCCGGCGTCGCCGTCACCTCCACCACCTGCACCTGCGCCAGCTGGAGCTGCCCGGCCTTGCGGCGCTTCACCGACGCCGACGGCACCAGCAGCGTCGACAGCCACCGGTTGTTCAGCTCGTCCCGCACGCACACGTACGGCACCGTGTCCCACGCCAGGTCCCGCAGGTCCTGGAAGCCACGGTCCATCGTCTCCGGCGGCACCGCCGCCTGGTTCACCAGCACCGTCCGGGTGAACTCGACGCCGCCGCGCTCCAGCGGCCGGAACGCCGTCCGGTAGTCCCGGTCGAACATCTCCTGCAGCTCGACCTGGCCCGCCTCGGGGAACTGGAACTCCTCCACCGACGACCGGTCGAAGTTCTCGACGTACGCCAGGTTCCCGGCCGGGTTGTGGTTGCTGGTCAGGATCAGCACGCCCGTGTCGACGTTGCGGCCCTCCACGCCCGGCGCGGCGATCGTCGCCGCCACCGGCGGCGACCACGGCCCGCCGATGCCGAGGCGGTGCACCATCCTGATCCGGTACCGCGACTCGACGCCCACCCGCGCCTCGTAGTCGTCGACCGCCGTCACGGACGGCTCGACCACCTTGGCGATCGTCTCCCACTCGTCGGCGCCCATCGTGTCGTCCTGGCGCTGCACCTCGTAGTACGCCCAGCCGCCCACCACCGCGGTGTTGACCGGCAGCCACGACAGCCGGTGGTAGCGGATGCCGGTCGGGATCTTCACCGCCGGCCGGGCGCACTGCTCGTCGACGACGGTCAGCGGCTGCACGGCGGGCTGCACGTCGAGGCCGAGCACCCCATCCATCTCCTGCGCGAACATCAGCGTCAGGTCCGCGGCCTGGTCCCGCTGCCCGTCGTAGGCGGCGTGCACCAGCTGGTCGTCGCCGTACGTCGACGCTGCGGCGGGGCCGAGGTTGTTGCTGCCGGTGGACCCGTACGTCTCGATGGCCGGGTCGGCGTCCGCGCCGAGCACCTGCCACGGCGCCTGCGGGTCGGCCTTGCTCGTGAACGCCCACCACGAAATGTCGCCCACCCCGTCGGACAGGTACGGCGGGTCCAGCCGGACGGTCACCTCCCGCCAGCCGTCCGCGATCTCCGGCAGCTTGTCGAACTCCTCGACCGTGATCCGCCCGACCGGGCCGAGCCGCCTGTTCATGTCCTCCGCGCCGACCAGCGCCAGCTCCAGCGCGTCCCGGGCGCCCTCCACGTGCCGGGCGTAGAAGCGGGCCCACACCCAATCGCCCATGTCCGTCTCGACGACGTGCTGGAAGGTGTCCCACCCCGTCGTCGCCCTGGACACGCTGCCCGCGACCTGCTTCATGTAGGTGTGGCCGCTCATGTCCACCGTGCCCGGCGCGGGGTCGCCCGCCATCAGCTGGATCGCCGGCAGCTCCTCGACCGTCTCCACGGTCGGCGCCTGCGCGGCCCGCAGCGTCTTGCGCAGCAGCACGCCGCGGTGCGCGGGGAACGGGTCGACCGGCCCGAGCCGGTCGAGCTTCACCGGCACCGGCGTCGCCACCGACTTCTGCCCCGCGTACGCCTGCCCGATCGTCACGGCGTACTCCCGGCCGGCGACGAGCTGCACGTCCGCCGTGTCGATGCCCTGCACCGGGATCTCGAAGTACCACCCGGTCACGCTGGTGGACCCGGTGGCGATGACGCCGGTAGGCCCCTGCGAGATGTCCAGGCCGCCGCCGCCGAGCCGGTTCTCCACCCCGTACGTGACCTCCAGCGCCAGGTAGTGCACCCGGAACTGCGCGGCCGCCGCAGCGGCCGCGCTCACCTGGAGCCGCACGTTGACGTTCGTGCCGCCGGACGCGCTCAGCGTGTTCAGCCCGGCCACGCCGTTGCCCGTCTGCCACCGCCACGGTGCCCGGCCCCGCTGCGTCGTCGGCGCCGCCGCCGTGTCCCACCACGGGTTCAGCTCGCCCAGCCGGGACCGGCCGACCGCCGTCCCGGCGCTGTGCTCGGCGGGCCCGTTCAGCGTCTCGTCCATGATCCAGTTGACGGCGGCCGACGGGCGCTCGAGGCCGAGGGTGACCGCCGGGGCCAGGTCGGCGAACGGGCCCGAGATCACGTACAGCACCGACACGTCGAGGATCCGCAGCCTGCTGATGCCCGGCGGCAGCGGCTTGCCGAACCAGAACCGGGCGGCCGCGTTCGGGCCGGTCAGCGCGACGTACCGCGGGTCCGCCGGGTTGCTCACCGCGTCGCCCGGCGTCGACGCCCCGCCGACCAGCGTCGCCCCGGTCACCAGGGCTCCCGACGCGCACGGGATCACGATCTTGCGGAGCGGGCCGGTGCCGGCCACCCGGTCCACCGGGTACACGTTGGCCAGCAGCTCCTTGCGGTCCGTCAGGCCCGGCGGCGGGCTCGACAGCTGGATCCGCACCCGCCGAAGCCCGTTCCCCGGCGTGTGCGTGGCGCGGGCCCGGAACGTGTAGCCCACCTCGCTGCCCGTGTCGAGCTGCACCTGGTCCGCCACGAGCGGCGCCCACTGGTTCCCCAGCACGTAGGGCCGGTCGGGGTTGTACTCGCCCACTCAGATCGTCCTCACTGTCGTGGCCACGTCCCTGCGGGCCAGCGTCTCCAACACGCCTTCGCCGACCGCCCGGCCAGTGTTCAGCGCCTCCTGCCTGCTCGGCACGACACCCTCGAAGGTCACGCGGATCGCGTCGCGCCCGAACACCACGGACGCGCCGCCGCCGCCCTCGCCGAGCAGGCGCATCAGCCCGGACTGCTCGGCCAGCTCCCGCGCCCGGCGCGGCCGGGTCAGCGGCACCACCACCTCGTCGCCGGCCTCGCCGCCGACGAACAGGGTCGGCCGCCGCAGGATCGCGCCGTTGGCCAGCGCCGGGATGCGAGGCAGCGACCCGGGGAGCTTGGCGTCGATCGACGCGATACCCGCGTTGATCTTGCCGATGACCCGGTTGATGAACCCGGTGATCGCGTGCGTGATCGACCCGGCGACGTCGCCGATGAACCCGCCGATGTTCTTCAGCCCGTTCATGAACCCGCTGATGAGGCTCCGGCCCGCCGACACGAACTTCCCGGCCAGGCCCGCCAGCCGCGACGGCACGCTGCTGATGAACGACACCAGGGCGCTCACGCCGCTCGACGCCGCGCTGCGCGCCGCGCTCAGCGCCGACGACAGCGCGCTCGCCATGATCCCCGGCAGCCGCGACAGGCCCGACATGACCCGGCCGGGCAGCCCGGTCACGAACGACACCACCGCGTTGATGCCGGCCGTCGTCAGCGCCCTCGCGGAGGCCCACACCCGGGAGAAGAACCCGGCCAGCAGGCCCGGCAGCGCCGCGATGCCGCGCAGCACCATCCCGGGCAGCTGCGTCACCGAGAAGATCAGCAGGCCGATCCCGACGCCGACGGCCTGGAGCGCCATGCCCAGCGCCGACGTGAACAGGTTCCACAGCATCCCCGGCAGGCTCGCCAGGAACGAGCCGATCTTCCCCGGCAGCTCGGCGAACCAGGTGCCCAGCGACGAGAAGAACCCGACCACCGCGTTCCACGCCGACGAGAACGCCCCGCCGATCGCCGCGCCCACCCCGGCCCAGTCGATCCCGTTCAGCCAGGCCGCGACCTTGCCCAGCCACTCGGCCACGCCGGTCAGCGGCGACAGCAGCCACGTCAGCCCGGCGGCCAGCGCCTGGACCAGCGGGACCACGGCCTGCGAGGCGAGGAACTGCAACAGCAGCGCCGCCACCTTGATGAGCGGCGCCGCCAGCGCGACGGCCACGCCGGCGAGCTGCGCCACCAGCTCGATCAGCGGCGTCAGCGCCACCACGATCTCGACCAGCGGCGGCAGCAGCGACACGATAGTCGGGATCAGCGGCATCAGCGCCTGCACCAGCGTCCCGATCAGCGGCCCGACCGCCGTGAGGACCGGCGCGAGGGCGGTGCCCAGGGCGGCGACGATCTGGCCGAGCGGCGGCCCCAGCTGGGTGAACAGCTCGGCGAGCAGCCCGGCGATCGGGGCGAGGACCGCGGTGAGCGTCTGACCGATCTGGAGCAGCACCGGCCCGAGCGCGGACACGATCGGGCCGAGCAGCGGGCCCAGCGCGTTCAGCGCCTGCGCCAGCGGCCCGATCAGCATGGCGATGAGCTGGCCGAGGACCGGCAGGACCGGGGCGATCGCCAGGGCCACCGACGCGATCACCTGACCGATAGGGGCCAGCGCCGGGACGAGGGCCTGCAACGCCGGGACCAGCGCCTGCGCGATCGGCATGAGCGCCGGCACCAGCGTCGAGCCGATCGCGCTGAGCAGCCCCGAGATGACCGGCTTCAAGCCCGACGCGAGCGTGGAGACCGTCTGGAAGATGCCGGTCAGCGCCGCGCTGCCCTCCGCCGACGCGAAGAACTCCCGCAGCGTGCCGGTCAGCAGCGTCAGCGTCCCGAGCAGGCCGCCGCCGCCGGCCGCCGCGCCGGCCGCCTGGAAGACGGAGCTGAGGATCGCGCCGACGTTCCCCGCGATCGTGCCGAGCTGGCGCAGCACGCCCAGCGCCGTCTGGATCGCCGCGGTGGCCGCGCCGCTCTGCGCCATCGACGACAGCCACGCGCCGAACTTCGCGCCCAGCCCGCCGGCCGCAGTGGACAGCTGGCTCACCGCCGGGAGGCCCACCACGGCGATGTCGCGGAACCCGGCCAGCACCGGCCCGACCGCCACGCCGAGGTTCGCCACCGCCTCCCGCGCGCCCATCAGCACCCCGCGCAGCACCGACACGGTGGCGCCCTCGCGGGCGAACTCCAGCGCCCGCCTCGCCACCAGGCCATACTCGGCGGCGACGCCGGCCAGGCCGCTGCGCAGCGGGCCCGCCAGCACCCCGGCGGTCGCCTGGATCTGCCCGACCATCGGCGCGGCGAACGCATCCTGCGTCGCCGTCCGCACGCCCTCGATCGCCGGGCCCACCGCCTTGAACTCGCGGGCCAGCTTCTGCGCCTGCGGCGACAGGTTCTCCAGCGCCTTCTCGAACGCCTTCGCGTCACCCTCGACGACCGCGCCCATCGCGTCGCCCAGGCCCGACGTCGCGATCCGCAGCGCGCCCATCGCCGCGCCGTAGACGCCGGCCGCCGCCGGTATGGCGAACGCCGCGCCGCCGACCTGCGCCAGCGCACCGGCCAGGCTGACCAGGCTGCTCGTCGCCTGGACGGCGAGGCCGCTGATCGCGCCGACCTTCAGCGCGGAGTTGAGGCCGCGCTTCAGGTCCGGCGCGAACTTCTTCACGTCGCCGACGATCTCGATGTACGCACGTCCCAGCGCCACGCCCCCAAGCGTAGGCCAGTTTCGGCGGTGGCAATCCTCCACTGCGGCCGTACACCTGTGCACCAGTGAGCTGCCGACATGACGGAGGGCCCCGGTGACGCAACCGGAGCCCTCCGCCGACAGCTCATCCAGCGAGCCCGACCCGTTCCGCGCCGGATCGCCAATCAGCCTAACGACGACGCCACAAGCACCGGAACCCTCGCGCGTACCGTCTCTCGCCGGGCGCGCGTACCCTCACCACAGGTGCGTGCCAAATCGGCACCGTGCCAACGCTCGGAGGTGCATCCCGTTGGTCAGCCCCCTCGCTCGACGGCTACGGCTCGGCGTCGCCATCCGCGAACTACGCGAAGCCGCCGGCCATACCAGCGCCCAGCTCGCGCGGGAGGCCGGGCTGGACCGCACCGCCGTGTCCAAGGTCGAGAACGGCGAGCGCCGTCCACTCGACACCGTGCTCAAGCTCCTCGACGTCCTGGTCGGCGAGAGCGACCCCCGGTACCTGACCCTCCAGCGGGTCGCCCGCGACGGCCTCGCCCGGGGCTGGTGGACCCAGCCCGACTTCGCCGGCATGGGCGAACGCCAGGCCCGCACCGCCGACATCGAGAGCGGCGCCCGCACCATCCGCGAGTACCAGAACGCGATGCTCCCGGGCCTCCTCCAGACCGAGGCGTACGCCCGCCACCGGGGCCAGGTCGCGCTCGACTTCGACCACGCCAACCTGGACCTCAACGGCACCGTCGCCGGCCGGATGCGCCGGCAGCACCAGGTTTCCGACCCCGGCGGGTCGGAGTACGACGTCGTGCTAGAACCGCAGGCCATCGAGCGGCTGCCTGTGCCGCCCGCTGTCATGCGGGAGCAGCTGCACCACCTGCTCACTCTGGCCACGACCAGGGAGAACATCAGCGTCCGCGTCCTGCCGGTTGACGCCCGGCTCGGACGCGGATACGTCCCACGCTGCACGTTCTCCCTGTACGCCTACCCGGACCCCGAGGACCTGACGCTGGCCGTCGTCGACACCGTGACGGCCGACCTGCTGGTCACCGAAGCCCGGGAGGCGCAGCGGTACGCGCAGCTGTTCGACCAGCTGCGCGACGCCGCGCTGTCCCCGGAGGACAGCGCGGACCTCATCCAGAAGGCGGCCGACGCGTTGGCTGCCGAAGCCTGACCCGAGGAGTCCCCCATGTCCGATCCCCTGTTCCGCCCCTGGCGGAAGTCCACCCGGTCCGACGGCGGCTCGAACTGCGTCGAGGTCTCCGACGCCACCGACGGCAGCGTGATGCGCGTCCGCGACAGCAAGGACAGGACCGGCCCGACGCTCGCCTTCACCGGCGACGAGTGGGCCGCGTTCATCGCCGGGGCGAAGGACGGCGAGTTCGACCTGACCTGACGCGCTCCATCTCCCTGAGGGGCCGGCACCTGCATGGTGCCGGCCCCTCGTTCGTGTCCACCGCCGACAGACACGCGGAGTCAATCCGCGCGTTCCCCTTGTGACATAGACCGGCTCCGTGCCATGCTGGCACCGTGCCAGCCGCACAGTGCCGCGCTGGCACAGTGCCAGGCAAGACCATCCGCGAGAGACAGCACCCCTGGGGGCATCTCATGGTCACTACCGGTCTACGTGCACCACTCCCGGCCGTCTCCACGTGGGACGCGCCCAGGCCGCCGCTGCGGCTGGCGGAGGTGCCGCCGCCGCCACCCGGCGAGGTCATCCCCGGCTACGGCTACGTCGTCATCAGCCCCGGCGAGCGGCTGACGATCGCCGGCCACCTGCTCGCCATCCACGAGCCCGACGGCCCAGCCCTCCAGATGCGCCGGTCCTGGCCGTTCCTCGCCGTCAACGACCGCGCCTGCGAGTGGTGCCACAACCCGTGGCCGTGCAGCGCCGCGAGCTGGGCGGAGCAGGTCCAGGTCGACGCCTTCGGGTGGGCGCTGTGACCGGCCCCGGCCGCCACCGCCGGTCGCGGTGGGGCCGCCGCCGCACCACCACCCCAGACCACCGGCCGCCGGGTCCCCCAGCGGCGGCCGGTGGCCCGCCCCAGGCCACGCACTCCTGGAACGGGCCGACGCTCATCCTCGCCACCGCGGTGCTCACCACGCCCGCGCAGCACTGGCGCGGCAACGGGGGGCGGCCATGAACGCCACCAGCTCCCGCCTCGTCTCCGGCGGCGCGTTCTGCGGCCGGTCGGCCGCCTGGAGCCCGCCGCCCATGACCGCCAGCACCGACCCGTACCTGCTGCGCGTCCTGCTGTGGTGCGGCCGGTGCGACGTGCCGATGCACCCGCACCCGCACGGCCGCGAGCGCACCTACAAGTGCCCCCTCGGCTGCCGCAAGGTCCCCTTCTCCGCCGAGGCCGTCGAGGCGGTCACCTGGACCGCCGCCGAGCGCCGCGCCACCGTCTCGGCGATCGCCCCGCCCTTCCGCAAGTCGGTGCTGGAGCAGCTGCTCGTCAAGGTCGTCGTCCGCGCCAACACCCCCGACGACCTGCGCTTCATCTGGCGCACGTAGACCCGCCCGGCCGCGACGGGAGCGGCCGGCGACCAACACGAAGGAGCACCACCATGGGCATCCAGGCCCGCCCGATCGGCCAGTGGTTCAAGAGCACCAAGTCCGGCCCGAACTGCGACAACTGCGTGGAGGTCCGGTTCGTCGGCGGCGGCAACGTCGAGGTCCGCAACAGCCGGACCCCGGACGGGCCGGTGCTGACCTTCGACGCAGGCGAGTGGGACGCCTTCAACGGCGGTGCCGCCGAGGGCGAGTTCGCGCTGCCCGCGCACGCCCGCTGACCCGGAGGCCGGCCCCAGCGTCGTGGCCGGCCTCCGCACGACCCCCGCCGGTCGCCGCTGTCCGCGCAGCGGCGGCCGGCGGGCCTGCTTTCGGCCCCGCACCCGTCACCCCGGCCCGCTACCGTAGAGCCGCTGTCCCCCGACAGACGATCCACACTGCCGGGAGGACACCAGTGGACATCATCAGCCGCGCCGAATGGGGCGCCCGCCCGCCCGAGTCACGCTCGACCGTGCCCTGGTCGCAGCGGACCGTCTTCATGGGCCACTACTCCGCCGCCAGCGCGACGCAGACCCCCCGCCAGATCCAGGACTACCACATGCGGGTCAAGGGCTGGTCGGACATCGGCTACAACTTCCTCATCAACAGCGTCACCGGCCTGCTCTATGAGGGCCGCGGGTGGAACGTGCTCGGCGCGCACTGCGCCGGCCACAACACCGAGGCCATCGGCGTCTGCATCATCGGCAAGGACCAGGCCGGCCGCCAGGACGTCTCCGACGCCGCCCGCCGCGCCTTCAAGTGGCTCTACGAGGAGGCCAACGACCGCAAGGGCAAGCGCCTCCAGCTGCTCGGCCACCGCGACCGCGGGAGCACCTCCTGCCCCGGGGACGAGATCTACGCCTGGCTGCACGCCCGCCTGCCCGTCGTCGGCGGGTCGACGCCCGCCCCGTCCAAGCCGCCGGCCGGCTCCAAGCCCGCGCCCGGCACGCCGATCGCCTTCCCCCTGCCCGCCGGGTGGTACTTCGGCCCGGCGTCCGGCCCCGCCTACTCGGTGTCCGGCGCCCACGAGCGGTACTTCCGCAGCCACACCGACCGCTACTGGCTCCAGCAGTGGGCCACCCAGCTCGGCCGCCGGGGCTGGTCGATCGGCAAGGGCAAGACCTGGCTCGGCGACACCGGCAACGACGGCATCTACGGGCCCGAGTACCGCGCGCTGGCGATCGCCTTCCAGGCCGACCAGCACCTCACCCAGGACGGCCTGATCGGCAAGAACACCTGGGACGCCGCGTACCACAACCCGGTCCGCTGACCGTCCCACCGCTGTGCTGAGGGGGCAGGTAGGTGTGGCTGGCCGGGCAGATAACCAGGGCGTCCGTCGGGGACGTCTCCGGCATCAGCGTGACGATGGGCGTCCTCGCCGTCCTGGCGACGCTCATCACCGCGCTGCTGGCGCTGCTCGGCACACGCCGCACCGCCGACGTGCAGCGGGAAGCCAACTTCGACAAACGGGTCGACGAGCGGTTGCAGTACCTGGAGCAGCGGGTGCAGTTCCTCGAACAGGAGCTCACCCGCTACCAGGACATGTACGCCCGGCTGCGGCTCGGCGTCTTCGCCGCCGGCCTCGACCCGGACCAGCTCGACTGGAGGTCGCCCGGTGAGCCACAACGCTGACACCCAGCGGCTCGCCCGGGTGGTGGTCCGCGACCGGCGCCGGATGGCGCGGCTGCTGGCGCTGTACGCGCTGCTGCCGCTGCTGTGCTCGGCGGCCGCCACGGTCATCGCCTTCAACCTGGCCGACAACGCCATGGACCGGCGGGTCGCCGCGCTGGAGCAGGACCAGGCGCAGCGGCGGGCCCAGGCCGCCGCCGAAGCGAAGGCGCGGGACGCCCGGCTGGAGGCGACCCGCCGGGACCTGTGCGTCGCCCTGGACCGGCTGACCCCGCGGGACGAGGCCGTGCAGGACTTGCGCCGCCGGTACGGCTGCACCGGCCCGCCCCCGGCCCCGTCGACGTCGCCGGGCCCGCCCAGCCGGGGCGGGCCACGGCCGACCGGCCCGGCCGCTTCCTCGAGGACGCCCCGGGCGCGACCCGCACCCGCTCCCGCCCCCGCCCCGGCCGGTCCGCCCGGACCGGCCGGCCCCACCGGGCCACCCGGCCCGCCGGCACCCACGCCGAAGCCCAGCCGGGCGCTGGCGTGCGTGCCGCTGCTCGACCTGTGTCTGTGACCAACCCCCAGGAGGGACCCGATGACCGACCCCGCAGCCCCGACCACGCAGACCCGCCACCCGTGGCGGGCCACCGCGCGGACCATCTTCGCGGCCGTCGTCGCGCTGCTGTCGCTGCTGCCGACGATCGCCGCGGTGGCCGGCGTCGACGCCGTGCCGCTCATCGCCCAGGGCCTCGCCGTCGCCGCCGCGGTGACCCGCGTCCTGGCCATCCCCGGCGTCGACGCCTGGCTGCGCCGGTACCTGCCGTTCCTCGCATCCGCGCCGGCCGCCGAGCTGCCGCCGCCGCTGCCCCGGCGCGATCCCGGCAGCACCCTGTTCCGAGGGGACGGCTTCCGCAGCTGACCGCGCAGACGAGGAGGGCGGCCCACCGTTCTGGGCCGCCCTCCTCGCAATCAAGAGCCCCTTCCATCGGCGACTCCCACGACCGCGCGTTCAACCCAGGCGTCAGTTCCGGCCATACTGAGGTGTGCCGAGGGCGCCGGATACCAACGTGCGGATCCCCCAGGCGGCCCGCGACGCCTTGTTGAGGGTCGCCGGTAGGTGGCGCCAGTCACTGGACGAGACGATGCGGCGCCTGCTCAGCGAGCACCTTGCCGCACAGGAGTCAGTTGATGATGAACCGCAGCGGCTCACCCACGTCTCGACCGTGATGCGGTACCCGTTGCCGCTGCCCGGACGCAACCAGCCCCGGCAGGGTGTGCAGCTTCGGCTGCGTCTCGATGAAGGTGTTGCCGACCGGGCGCGGGCGGTCTCCTTGCGTCTGCCAGGCCAATACATGCGCGGCCATCGGGACTATCAGGCGCGTCTGTTGACAGATGCGGTAATGACGGCGATCGCGCGGCATGAGCCGATCACGGACCAAGTGCTCGACGGGGTGATGCCGCTGCTGCGTCATGGCGCAGCCCTCGGCTTGTGGCGGCTGGTGACGGCGGCGATAAGCACCCGCTCCGAGTTGGAGGTGTACGCGCTGGCGGAGCTGAGCCACAGCAAGCGGATGGCACGGCCGTCTCCGGGCCCGGCCGAGCGGATCGAGCACGTGGCCGCGGCGCTTCGCGAGGAGGACGTTGCGTGGCATGCCGCGTACCGCAGCAAGGCCGCGCAGTTCCTCGCGCGGAAGCTGCTGCCGGTCGGCGCCGAGGCGATGGAGGACATCCTGTTCGGGCAGAACTCGCGCGAGTGGCATGACCTGCTGCTGGATATGACCTATCGCAGCGAGTTCGATAACCCGATCGCCGGGTTCCAGCGGCCGGGGCACGACTTCGAAGGCCGCGGCGGTTCGGCGGTGTGGCGGGCGGAACGCCGTCTCGAGCATCACGGGACGTTGCTCTGGCTGCGCCGCTCTCATGCCGTCGGGGCGCCCAGGGTCAGGGTGGTTCGTCCCCCGGGTTGGACGCTGCGTATTCCCGACCGGTGGCAGCCGGCCGTGTTTCCGACCGGCGGGCCGTTGCCGTCCATCTGGCGTGCGCACCTCGACGCCGGCCGGGTGCTCGACATCGGTGCGGGAAGACAGCCTCTGCTGTGGCCGACCACCGAAGGGCCCGACGGCGAGATTATCCCGGTGCCGAGGTTCGACCTCGTGACCGCCGTGGCTCGCCGGCCGCGCCTCGAAGAGCTGATCGAGGTGATCCTGGTGGAGTTGATCGACCCGACCTCGTTCGAGGACGCGGAGCCCGACTCGATGTCGGTGTACGACGCGGACTTCAACCTGACAGACAGCGACCCGGACCTCGACACGGACGACGAAGTGGAGCTCTACCCGGACGTTGACGGGTGGGAAACCCGACCCGTCACCATGACTGCTCACCGCGCCTTCCACCTCGGCCTGATCGACGAAGCCGAAAGGAACGCAGCCGTCGACCGCGCCCGGCTCGCCACACAGAAGCAGATGCGGCACGTGATCGCCACGCTAACCGACGACGATGATCACCTCCGGGCGGACCTTCGGGCGGCGATGGACGATCCCTACCGATTCGCCGCACTCGCCCGTGGCGCGAAGCGGTACCTGTCGATCACGGCGTCGAGTTGGACGTGGCCGGTGACCTCGCTCGCCGCGGCCATGGCGGACGACACGATCCCCGCACGGGCTGTGGAGTACCTAGCGCAGTTGATGGTTCGGCGGTACAAGCGGCGCCTAGAGAGGTCGATGGAGCGGGCGGCGCGTGCCGCATTCGACCGTTTCGGCTACGACGCCAATTCGATCTTGTGACACCGACCGTTAGAAAGGGCTTCTTCCGCACTTCGATTCTGGACTACGACTGAGTTCGGAACAGCCGGACTGCCCCACGGGCAGCTGGCGCGAGGAATCGAGGAGAACGTGGCGGCGGTCAATGAAGTCGGCAATGCAACCCCGACAGCCAGCAGGAGGTACGGGTCACCCTGGTGGCGCCGTGCCCGTACGGCGGTGACGGTCCTGGCGCGGGTCGCTCTGGGGCAACTCGTTGCCTGGCTGCTGCGTCGCTGGCTCGAGTAACCCGTCGACCGGGGCCCGGCGCGCATTGTTTCGCCTGGGCCCCGGACCGGCGTCGGCGCCAAAGCCCGCCTCGCGGCGCCTATGCCACGCCGCTACTGGAGCCTGACAGCGCCCGGGCGAAGCTCTGGTCGGTCGCCTCGTCGGACCAATCCTCGCGACCCTCCAGCTCGGCGTCGACCGGCGGCGTTTCCAGCCGCTGCCGGAACTTCGCCACCTCTTTCTCGTCGCCGCCCTCCACCCACCAGGCGTAGATCACGTCCAGCAGCGACGGCAGCGGCAGGTCCAGAGGCTCCCGGCCGGTCCGCATCAGCAGCGTCCCGTGGAACTCGGGCCAGCGCCTGACCGCCAGGGTCAGGAGGCGCTGCCCGATCCAGTAGGGCGGCCGGACCACTCCTCACACACGTGCGTGAAGATCCCCATGGCATCGGTGAAGTCGAACTCGTCCTCCGTGGACAGCAGCCGCTTCCGGAACACCGCCAGGCTCGCCTTGTCCAGCGTCTGCTCGAAGAAGTCGAGCACCGCCGCCACCTGGTCGGCCTCCGACCGGCTCGACGACGCCGCCGCCATCAGGTACGCCAGCTGCGCGTCCTTCGGCGCCCGGCACACCATCTCCACACCGTCCAGCTTGAAGGGCACGTCCGGCAGCTTCTTCTCGCCGCCGTCCTGCTTCGCCACCCTCGCGCTGGTCGTGAACTCCCGCATCCTGCTTCCTCCCTACCTGCGGACGAGCCGGAACCCCTCCCGGCCCGCCACGTCTTCCATCGCTTCCCGCAGCCACGGCTGCGGCCTGGTCCCCGGGTGGCGCACCAGGCTGGTGAACACCACCTGGCCGCCCGTCTCGAATCGCAGCATCCCGCCGGCCCGCCGTGGCCGGATCAGGTGCGCCCCCGTGCCGTCGTGCACGGCGGCCGCGTACTCGACCTCGTTCTCGACGAAGCCGTACACCTGGCCCGCCCGCACGCCGACCTCCTCGCGGTGCGCCGACCGCAGCCGGCCGGTGTCCACCGGGCACGTGAGCACCGCCCGGGTCCGCACCTTCCGGGTCACGCTGCGGATGAACGACACCACCTGCCCGGTCGAGCCGGTCAGCAGCTGACGCATCTCGCCGGCGAACAGGTCCAGCCGCGTGTTGACCCGGACCGCCATCAGCGGCGCGTCCTCCGCGTCTTGCCGTCCCCGTCGGCGTCCACCGTCGGCGCCGGCGTCGGCTGGCTGGCGTCCGGCGGCTCCAGGTCGACGGTCGCCGCCTGCTCGGCCTCCTCACCCTCCAGCACCTCGTACCGGCCGGCCTCCACGAGCGTGGCCAGCCGCGGCCCCCACTCGACGTGCTGCACCGACCCGTCCGGCACGCCCGGCATCGCCGTCAGCGCCCGCACCGTCACCTTCTGGCCCTTGCGCATCGCCCTCACTCCTCGTCGCACACGCACACGTTGGTCATCACCGCGACCAGGACCTCCTGGCCGACGCAGCCGCCGGACGGGCCGACGCTGGACTGCTCCCCGATCCACACCGACTCGACCTGCGCGAGGTCCTTCAGCTCGCACAGCACCGTCCGGCGGATCCGGCCGGCGTCGTCGGCCAGCTCCGCCGCGCTGCTCTCCAGCTGCCCGGCGGTCGGCGGGTTCCCGGCGTCGTCGGGGCTCGGCGCGCACCGGGCCGTCCCCGCGCCCAGCTCCACCGCCCAGAACGCCCCCGGGTCGGCGCCCTCGTCGAGCGGCGTGCCCCGCCCGCCGGGGAACTCCTCCGGCAGCACCGGGTACGTCCGCACGATCCGCACCCACGCCTGGCCCTCGCAGCAGGAGTCGATCGCCACGTCACGGCCCGGCACCACCGCCACCACGGCGGGCGTGCCGCCGAGCGCGCCGTCCAGCGCGCCGCCGATGAGCTCGCGCAGCTTCACCGCCACCGGCCACGCCACGTCGTCCTGCGGCTCGATCACCGGCTCCGTCACGACGTCCTCCTCCGTCCACGATCAAGGTCCGGCGACCACACCACCGTGTCGCGGGGCAGCCGGTGGGGGTTCACCACCCGCAGCCACTGGTCGACGTCCGGCAGCCCGGTCATCCCGTCCCGCACGAGCTGTGCCGGGTCGACGAACGTCTGCTGCACGCCCTGCCGCACCACCGACGCCACCCGCCGGGGCAGCCGGCACGTCGTGTCCGCGACCAGCGCCTTCGCCAGCTCGCAGGCGTACGCGCCGGCCGCCACCTTCCCGCCCGCCGGCAGCGGCACGCCGCGCTGGTAGGTGACCGTCCACGCGCCCGGCTGGTCGTCGGCCGCGGTCAGGTCCTGCCGGGCCGGCCATCTCTCCCCGTCGATCCGCACCAGCCACCGCCGGTCGTAGACCGCGTACGCCTCCGGCGGCAGCTCCTGGCCGTCGATGACAACCCGGGTTACCGCGTTGATCGGGCCGGGCAGGCTCAGCTCCTGCCCGACCGGCCCGCACGCGCACGCCCCCACCGGGCAGCCGCAGTACGTCACCGCGAAGCTGCCGCCGTACGGCAGCTCCAGCCACGACTCCCACCGCCGCCACGCCTCGCTGTCGCCGCGCCGCACCGGCCGCACCGTCGAGTCGCACAGCCCGTACCGGCGGCCGGACAGCGCCCACAGGACCTCCGTCGCGAGATCCGTGGCCGCCTTCCGGACCGCCTCGTCGTACTGGTCCCAGCCCTTGCAGTACGCCGTGTTCAGCTCCCACGCGCACGGGCCGGTCCGCGCCGGCTGCGTCACCGTCTACCTCAGGCAGCCGGGGCGACGAACGACTTGAAGCGCTGCGCGCCGCTCGACGTGTGCGTGACCGTCACCAGGTACGTGCCGGCCGCCGCGTACTTGTGGCTCACGGTCGCGTCCGCCGCCGGACCGGCCGACGACGCCCCGTCGCCCCAATCCACCGAGAACGCCTGGTCCGGCGCGGCCGGCACGTACGTCGCGGTGAACTGCGCCGTCATGTTCGTCGCGTCCGCCGGGTCCGCCACCACCGTGCCGTCCGGCGGCCGCACCGTCAGCCCGCACGTCGGCGCCGGCGGCGGCAGGTACGTCCAGTCGAGGTGCAGCAGGTCCTGGTCGCCCATCGGGTCCATCAGCGCCGCCACGCCCGTCGTGCGCAGGTAGACGTCGTACGGCCCGACACCCCAGCCCGGGTTCTCGATCGCCTTGCCGGTCAGCGTGAAGCTCGCCGCCCCGTTCTCGATCGTGAAGTCCCCGATCTGCCCGTCGATGATCTGCGGGAGCAGGAAGTACCCGAACCTCGGCCGCTGGATCGCGCCGGCCACGCACCTCTTCAGCTGCGTGCCCGACCACACCTCCAGCGCCACCGCCGAGTCGAGGTTCACCGCCGACGTGACCCGCATGCCGGTCGCGTTGCCGTCCTCGTCGAGCACCACCGGCATCCCGGTGAACAGCGTGTACAGCTCCGGGTCGACCCGCCCGCAGGTCACCGTCACGTTGTACAGCTTGATCCGCCGCCGGGCCGGCTCGTAGACCAGCGGGTCCCCGTTGGCGTCCTTCTGGTCGATCTCCTCGCCGTCGTCGACCTCGGCCGCGTACTCGACGCTGACGAAGCCCTTCGACGTGACGTGGGTCGGCCATCCTCCGGCGCCCAGGATCGGGTCGCCGCACACCCCGAGCTTCGTGGCCCGGAGCATCTTCCCCTTCACCGGGGTATCGCACACTGCGGTCATCAGGCATCCCTCAACAGCGAAGGTCCATGCCCGGCCCGCAGCCAGCGGCGAATACCCCGCCAGCGTAGCCGAGACAGGGCCCCGCCAAAGCGGAGCGGGGCCGCACCCGATGGGTGCGGCCCCGCTCTCTGCGGCCGTCAGCGCAGCTTCCGGCCGTCGATCACCTCCAGCGTCGCGCCGATCTCGGCGACCTTCGCCTTCGTCCACTCCTCCATCTCGTCCCAGGCCTCACCGGTCAGCACCCACGCGCCCCGCTTCTCGCCGAGGATCGTCGTGGCCAGCACCGCCTTGTCGACGTCGAGGACCACGCCCGTCCGCATGCAGGTGATCTGCCGCTGCACCGCGTACAGCAGCGTCTCCCGGTCGAGGTACTTCTGGCGCTCTTCCTCGCTGTCGGCCATCAGCGCCTTCAACACGTTGTTCATCAGTACCTCCCCGCCGGGACCGGCTGCTGCGTCCACTGCGCCGTGCCCTCGACGATCCGGCCACGGCACCGCCCGCACAGCACGGCGGGCGGCATCCCGTGCGCCAGGTCGACCGGCAGCTGCACCACGCACTTGCAGCCCTGGCAGGGCGTCGGCAGCAGCCGGGGCAGCCGCAGCCCGAGCAGCAGCATGTCCCGGGGCACCAGCGTCTCCCTCGGCTGCCCGCCGGTCGGCAGGATCACCAGGTTGACGCACGTCGGGAAGTCCCGCACCTCCTGCACGTCGGCGATCTCCACGACCTGCCCGAACAGCAGCACCTGGTCCCGGCGCTGCAACTCCTCGGTCCGGACCGTCGGGTCCGCCTGCTTCCTCGTCTCGACGGTCACGCCGCCGTCTCCTCTCGCTCCAGCCAGCAGAACCTGGCCTCCACGTCGATCACCAGTTGCGTCGTCAGCCGGGCCCACACCTCGGCGGGCAGGGTCGCCAGGTGGTGCCACCGGCCGCGGTGCGCCGCGTAGACGTGCAGCGCCCCCAGCTCGTGCTCCCACAGGTAGGCCCACCGCTCGTCGGCGGCCGGCGTTTCGCCGAGCTGCCCGACGAGCGCCCGGCCGCACCGCCCCTCGTGGACGCCGCGCCCGACGCCGGACACGTACCTCCACTCGCACGGGTTGTGCTCGGTCACCTGCGCCGGCCAGCCCGTGGCGGCCAGCACCGACCAGTCCCGCCGCAGCAGGACCTGCACCAGCCGCGCCGTGTTCCCCTGGAAGCGGCCGCCCCACATCGCCCGCATCTGCGCGAGCGTCCAGCTGGGCTGGCCCTCTAGGTCGACGGGGCGGGCCCGGTACCACCGGCCGCCGCCCGGGGCGAACTGCCCCACCAGCGCCCTCATCGCCCCGCCTGCATCAGCCGGATGCGGGTCGAGTCGCGGGCCGCCTCGCGGACGGCCTCCATGTAGCCGCGGTAGTCGGACGCCCGCCACTGCGCCGCGTAGCCCGCCTTTTGGACCTCCAGCAGGTCCAGCTGCGTCAGGTCGCCCAGCTCGTGCAGCGACCAGCACGCCCACGCCTCCCAGCGCTTCGGGCCGCGCTCGGGGAACACCCCCAGGTAGACGTGCAGCCGGTGGCCGCCGAACAGGTACGCCCACTCGCGGTCGCCCGCGCGGGCCTCGGCGATCCGCCCGGTCTGCACCGGGTAGCCCTCGGACGGCACGCCGACCGTGCGGCCGCTCGGTCCGGTGCCGGGCACCGCGAACAGCCGCGACCAGTCGTTCTGCAGCAGCACCGCCGCCGCCCTCTCCGGACGGTGACCGCACAGCTCGTGCAGCAGCACCGACAGGGCCGGGACGACCATCGTCGGGCAGCCGTCGTGCTGCACGCCCCGCGCCACGTACACACCGTCGGCACCCTCGGTGCCGACCAGCGCGCGTAGACCCATGGTTTACCTCCACGTGAACCGGGTCCTACTCGGACAGTAACCTTGCCCTGTCCGGCCGCAATCGTCAATGGCGACCGGACAGCCAGAGCCCACTAGGAACTCCGCACCGGGGCCGGGCACCCGCCCAGCCCCGCCTGCGCAGTCACCAGTCGACGTCTGCCGGCCGCGCGTCGCACTCGTCGACCGGCCCGTCCACGTGCGGGCAGTCCGGCTGGTGCCCGTCACCGAAGTGCTCGCGGCAGTGCACGCAGCGGTTCTCGCCGTCGTAGCAGTGGCCGCCCGGCCTGCACTGCACCGCAGCGCGCTTGCCGGCCTGGATCGTCCTCTTGCCCATCTCAACCTCTCCTCGTCCTCGGCACCCCGTCAGGCCCGGCGCATCCGCAGCGTCCGGCCCTCGTAGCTCGTCGACTTGTTGGCGTAGACGAAGCCCTCGGGCGCGCGGGCGTCGACGTCCACCCACTCGTCGCGCACGTACCGGGTGCGGTAGACCGCCCCGCCACGCCGCTCCGTCACCTCGAAGAGCTCCACCAGCTTCTCCATCTCCGCCTCCGCTACTCAGGGTGCGCGTGCTGTACAACTTCATTGTATGCGACCGGCTCCCCCGCGTACACGTTTTATGTACGCGGGGGGTCGTGGAGCGCGTCACACAACCGGCCGGTCAGAACAGCTGGCCCTGCCGGAACACCGCCTCGGCGTCGAACGTCGACGAGTCCGGCGCCGGCGCCGGCGGCGGCGGGGGCGGCGGCTTCGGCCGGGCCCGGCGCAGGTGCCGCTCCAGGTCGCCCTCCGGCGTCGGCAGCTCCAGCACGTTCCGCACCGCGCGGATCTGCATGGCGAGCTTCCACGCCCGCCGCATCTCGTCGATCGCGATCTGCCGGTGCTCCAGGGCCTCGTGCATCCACACGTCCAGCAGGCCGTCACCGCAGCCGACGACCACCCGCCAGCCCAGCCCCCACAGGTGCAGGTTCACCGCGCACAGCGCCGCCGCGAGCGGGTCCAGGTCGTTCGCCCACCACTCGCACGTCGTCGGGTCGAGGCCGTTCTCCCGCATGGCCCGGGCCGCGCCGAGGAACATCGTGCCCGTGCCGGCGCACGGCTCCAGGATCCGATCGCCCTCCTTCGGCGCGGCCATCCGGCCGAGCAGCTCCGTCACGTCGACCGGCGTCAGGAACTGGCCGATGCCCTTCCGCCCGCCGTGGCTCTTCATCTGCTGGAGCAGCGTCCCCAGCAGGTCGTAGTCGCCCCACCCGTCCGGCCCGAACCGGCCGAGCACCCCGCGCCGCAGCGCCGCCTGGCCGACCGCGTGGATCGCCCGCTGCGTCGTCTCGTCCGGCTCGTCGTCGATCCACGACCACAGGTGCTTCGTCCGCGGGTTCAGGTCCGGCCGCAGCGCCGCGAACTCGCACCACAGCCGCTGGATCAGCAGCGTGAACCCCTCGGGGTCGAGGCGCTCGGCGACCTCGCCCAGCCGGTCCAGCTGCTCCGGGCCCGGCGCCTCCCGGGCCACCAGCGCCAGCGCGGCCACCACGCTCATCGGCACCTCGATCCGCGAGCCGCCGTACCGGCCGTGCCACGCCTCGTCGACCGCCTCGGCGATCGCCCGCGCGTGCTCGCGCGGGTCGGCCGGCACGGCGTTCGCGCGCCGCGCCACCGTCGTTGTCGTCATGCTCTTCCTCCACGTGAACTGCCGGCGGCCTGCCCGCCGGCGGGAACGGCAGCGCCCCCGCAGCCAGCTCGGCTGCGGGGGCGCTCGGGCGGCTCAGGCCAGCCGCAACAGCTCCATCTCGGGGACGCCCACCACCGTCGGGCAGGCCAGGTCGTAGAAGTCCACCCGCACGCTCTCGCCCAGGTCGTCCGTGCCCGCCACGGCGGCGGCCTCCTCCATCACCCGCGACCAGTCGACGCGCGGCGCGCTCTCGTGCCGCCGCTCGGCCAGCGCCGCCAGGTCGAACGACAGCACGTCGCCGTCCTCCACCTCGGACAGCGCGACGACCTCCCACTGCTCGGCGGTCGCCTCGGTCTCCATCAGCTCGATGCCCACGGTCATCTCCCTCTCTCTCGTCTCGCTCGCTCAGCACATCCCGCAGACGCCCGACGCCGGCAGCTCGCAGAAGCAGCTGTCGCACAGCCGCTTGCGCACCGCCGCCGTCTCCCGCGCGTTCTCCCGCGCCTGCCGCTCCCGCTCCACCCGCTCCCGCTCGGCCAGCACCCGCGCGTTGTGCTCGCGCACCCGCCGGTTGTGGGCCAGCAGCGCCCGGTCCTCCTCCTCGGTCGGGCGGCGGACCGGCTGGCGCATCGCCTCCTGCAGCGCCTCCGTGATCGCGTTCAGCCGGTTGATGGTCACGGTGTCCGCCCAGCTCAGCACCCGCCGGCCGCGCTCGTCGGTCACGTTCAGCTCCATCGGGTTCATCGGGCTCTCCTCACGCAGTCGGGGCGCTTTGCGGTACAACTTCATTGTATGCGACCGCCAGGCCCGCGTACAAGTTTTATGTACGCGCCCGGCTGTGGAGCGGGCCACACAACGACGACGCCCCCCGCGCCGTCAGGCGCGAGGGGCGTCAGGCCGCTCAGCTCACCAGGGCTGCTCGTACAGCTCGTGCGTGTGGCAGTGCCAGTGCTGGTCCTGGCTGTCGAAGCCCCGGCAGTCGGCGTGCTCCGCCAGCTTCGCCGGCTCGACCTTCGTCAGCTCGTTCGCCAGCAGCACCCAGGTCACCTCGTTCTCGCGGTCGATCACCCACACCCGGCCGTCGATCACCTGGTCGACCTTGCCGCGGTGCTCGCTGCGGCCCAGCGTCCAGGTCACCTCGTCGCGCTCGGCCAGCTCGGGCGCCGGCTTCGGCCGCGCCGCCTTCACGCTCTCCGCGACGAGCGCCAGGGCCTGCCGCCGCTCGGCCACCTTCATCAGCACCGCGTCCACCGCCCCCGCCTTGTCGCTCACGGCGGCCAGCAGGTCGCCGCGCACCGACGTCCGCAGGTCGCCCGCCTTCGCGGTCACCACCGCGTCCTCGGTCGCGCCGGTCAGCTCACGCGCGTGGCGCTCCAGCTCCCGCTCGGCCTCCACCACCGCCCGCGCCAGCTGGGCGATCAGGCCCCA
The DNA here is from genome assembly GCF_044465125.1 of Micromonospora sp. NPDC049836. NCBI lineage: Bacteria > Bacillati > Actinomycetota > Actinomycetes > Micromonosporales > Micromonosporaceae > Micromonospora > Micromonospora sp. NPDC049836. Next base: position 170,823 of record NZ_JBITLH010000012.1, on the reverse strand, counting down.
CTGGTCGGCGGCCTCAGCCTCGACGCCGAACTCGGTGGCCAGCTCGTTGACCCGCTTCTCCATCTCTCAGCCCTCCTGTAGGGGTAGCGCGTGACGTACACATTCATTGTATGCGAATTTCAGCCTCGCGTACAAATTTTATGTACGCCTCGGACCGTGGAGCGGGTCACACAGAAAGCGCCGCCCCACCTGGCACGGGGAAGAGACCAGGTGAGGCGGCGCGGCCCGGGACGTGGGGCTCCGGTCAGCTGCTCCGCGAGGAGCGCGACGACCGGGACGCCTTCGCCGGCGGCTGGGAGGAACCGTCCGCCGGCTCGGCGTCCGCCCCGGACCCGTCGGCCCCGGCGTCAGCCGACGTGCTCGGCGCGGCGGCCTGAGCCTCCGCGGGAGCCTCCACACGCTGCCGGCCGTCGCCCGAGCTCAGCACCTTGTCCGCCAGGTCGTCGGGCACGTCGAACGCCAGCCCCACCGGGCCGTCCGTCGTCGTCTGCACCTCGAAGCGGCGCTCCTCGCCGGCCGCCGCCAGCAGCTGCTTCGCGAGGACCTGCGCGTCCGCACGGTCCTTCGGGTAGATCACCGCCATGTCACCCTCCTACGCCGGGACGCCCGGCAGCTTGACCTTCACCGCCGCCGTCGTGCAGCTCCACCCCACCGTGTAGAACCGCTCCGCGACGGCGAACACCTCGTTGTCCTTGCGGTCCAGGGCCTCCGGCAGCTTCGGCAGGAACACCGCCGACCGCCGTACCATGACCGGCCCCGTCGCGTACAGCCACGCCTCGTCGCCACCCGGCGCCGCGCCGCCCGGGCCGACGCCGGTCGTCTGCGCGAAGACGATCGGGTCGCCCAGCGGCGCGACCATGCGCGGACCCTCGATCCGCGTCAGGCCCTTGCCCTGGAACCACCCGGACGTCCACCGCGGTGCCCACAGCGCGCCGAGCACGCCGGCCCGGTCGGCGATGTGCGCCTCCAGCCGGCCGACACCCTCCTCCAGCGGCACCGGCGCCGCGTCCGAGCCCGCCAGGACCTCCGTGTCGGCCGCCGCCAGAAACTCCTCGCTCCCCGCCTCGCCGGTCCAGACGTAGTGCTCCAGCGACTGCTGCTCGACCTGGCCCATCGCCCGCCGCGCCCGGTCGAGCAGGTCCGGCCGGGCCACCGACCGGCCGGTCAGGCCGGCGTACAGCCGGATCACCGCCGACTTCACCGACGGCACCCCGTCCGGCACCGCCATCGGCGCCCGGTTCGGGTCCGAGGCCGCGGCGGCGCTCGTCGGCGCGGGCGCGTCGACGCACAGCGGCTCCCACTCCACCCCGGCCTGGAACTCGCGCTGGTCGGCCGGGTCGACCACGGCCGCTGCCGCGAACAGCCCGAAGCGGTACGGCGTCGTCGCCGGGGCGTCCACATACACCAGGGGCTGCGTCACCCGTCATCTCCTCACCGGCTGGGGGCCGCGCCCGGCGCGGCCCCGACCAAACGGGTAGCTCAGGCCGCCGAGCAGTCGAACGCCACGGTGCTGCCGGTGACGCCCGTCGGGCACAGCGGCACACTCACCTTGTAGGACACGAAGCACCGCTTCACCAGCAGCGTCGCCTGCTCGGTGAACAGCGCGATGTACTCGTTGTCCTTCAGCTTCGTGCTGTCGTAGACCGCCGACAGATCGATGATCGGCTTGGAGCCCTTGACCCACGTGCCCGGCGCGTAGATCAGCAGGTCCGCGGTGCCCGGCCACTGGCCCGGGGCGGCGCTGCCGCCGAAGCCGTTGCCGCCCGCGTCGGCGTACCCGTCCTGCCAGTCGTAGACGAACTGCGGCCGCAGGTGCCGACGGGTGAACCACGCCGTGATCTGCTCGTCGGTCACGTCGAGGTAGTTCACGCCGGCCCGGCGGCTCATGTCCGCCCGGATCCAGTCGATCAGCCACAGCGGCGCCACGCACTCCAGCAGTTGCCGGCGGCTCAGCCGGTACCGGTACCGGTAGTCCGTCGCGGCGAGGGAGATCGCGCCCAGCAGCGCGGTGGTCGTCTCGTCGCCGTCGACGTCGCCGCCGAGGGTCAGCGCGAACTGCGTCGACTGGCCTGGGGCGGCGGCCATCCGCTGGATCAGCCGTGCGTTGATCTTGTGCTCGTGGGCGGTCAGCGTGCGCCGCACCACGTCCCGGGTCAGCTCGGGCCACACCGCGTTCTGCACGATGTCCTGCTCGATCTGCACCCCATCCACCTCGAGGCGCGTCTCGGCCCAGTTCACGGTCGGCACCCGGTACGAGGACTTGTCCACTCCCGCCGTGCTGTCGGCCTCGGTCTGCACGAAGCCGATCCCCGAGTACAGGTCGCGGAAGTCGAGGTTGGCCGGCACTTTGATACCGCCGCCCCGCGGGATCGTGATGCCCGGAAGGTCCAGCAGGCCCTCGGTCGTCTCCAGGCCCTCGCACAGCTCCCACAGCGTCTCCGACGGCGCGCCCCATCCGCCGGCCGCGACGAGGTTGCCACCCGACAGCCGCGACTCCGACGCGGCGAGCTCCACCAGCTCCATATCGGTCAGGCCCCGGCCCCCGGCGACGAGCGCCTGGTCGACGGGCAGCTCCACCCGGGCCACGTTCTGCTTGATGCGGGTCGCGACGCCCACCCCGCGCGGGAAGCCGGCGAACTTGTCGTCGAACGCCGACGCGACCTCCGACACCGAGGAGAACACGTGCCCGTGCGGCACGTTCGGCACGTCGGCCGCCGCCTTGATGACCGCCGACTTACCGGCGCTGGTCACCTTCGGCTTCGGCTGACGGCGGGCCGCCCGGCGCGCCAGCGACGCGACGACCGGCGTGGGCTGCTGCTGCGCCGGCTGCTCCGGCTCCTCCGCCGGTCGCTCCTCCGCCGGCTCTTCCTCGGCCGGCTCCTCCTCGGCTTCGCCGCCGTCGCCCTCGTCACCGTCGCCATCGCCGCCCTCCGGAGCGCCGTGCACCGTCGCGGTCAGGTCGTCCAGCTCGGAGGCGACCTGCTCGGCCGCCTGCTCGATCCGCGCCTGCTCGGTACGCACGGACTGAACGAAGGCGGCGAGCTCGCGCAGCCGGGCGAGGCCGTCGGCGTCCAGGGCCGTGTCGTCGCGGAGAGCATCGAACGCCGCGACGGCCTGGTTCTCCAGCTCGGTCAGCGCGTCGAGGTCGAGCCCGTCCAGGCTCGGAGGGATCTGAAAGTCCACCGTCGGCTCCTCAGCACGGTAGGGATCTCATCCCCGACCGGCCCGCAGCCAGCATCGGTGGTTCAGCCGACAGCGTAACGCAGCCGGACCGAGTTCCGATCAAGGCAGCGAGGGCTGCACCATGTTGGGGAACCAAGGGATCTCGGGCCTGGGTGAGGTCTGGGGTCCTCGGCGCATCGGTGGCGGCCTCACCCCGCCTCCATAAGATTTGCGCCGACACGGGGAGGCGTAAACACAAATCTCTGAGCCTGTCCGTGTGGTGAGTCCGGTCCAGCAATCGACCGGTTCCTACGAGCGGAAGGTGGGCTCACGACCATGCCCATGACGAAGAGCTAGGCCCGCAACTGTGGGAGTCACCGCGAGCATGTACGCCGCGGTCACTCCCCTGGCGATCCCGCTGTCGCTGATACTTCTCGCGTTCCTGCTGGTGAGGCGGATCGAGAAGAACGGCGGATCTGTCGAGATCGACTGGAAAACCGTTGCGTTCCACTTCAAGTACACGGCACCCCCTGACGGCCTCCACCGGCGTGTTGAGGCTCAGGGCCAACCCGCGCAACCCGAGGCGACAGCTGAGTCAAGGCAGCTCGCCGACGGGGCCGCCCAACCCCCCGAGGGGGGTGGCGGCCCGTGACATAGACGCGAGGCGGTGCGGTGCCCCATCCGGCACCGCACCGTCCCTCTACTTCTGCACCTGGCGGATCGTGCCGCCGCCACCCTTGCGCACGTCGGCGATCTCCGCGTCCGTCTTCGACGTGAACTCGCCGCCCTGCCGGCCATCCCCGTAGGACAGCACGAACACCGTGCTGCGCCGCTTCCCGCCGCAGTTGCAGCCCATCGACTCCTCCTCCCCTACTTGCCGTGCACCGTGGCGGTCAGCGCCGCCACGAGCGTCTTGCGGTCCCGCCCGATCGACGCGGCGATCCGGTCCGCCTGCGTCGCGGTGGCGACGCGCTGCCGCTCGGCCGCGAACCCGGCCGCCACCGCCCGCCGCACGGCCGCGTCCAGGGCGGCCGGCGACAGCGCCGGCGTCTCCGGACGCCGGCCGGCGTCCGGGTCGGACGGGTGCCAGCCGGTCCAGCCGGAGGCGACCATCGCGTACGCCCGGCCACCCGCGGACCGACCCCGCACCACCGGGAAGCCACCCACGTTCACGCACAGCGCCGCGACGAGCTGCCTGGCCCCGCCGATCCACCGCCAGTCCCCCGACAGCGGCGACCGGCGCAGCAGCTGCACCTGCTCCTCGGTGGCCTCCGGCACCAGCGACCCGGCGACCCACGTGCCGTAGGCGTCCCGGCCGGCCCGCACCACCGCCACCTGCGTGCCCGTGTCGTCGTAGTGCTCCACGGCGGCCGCCGCGCTCGCGGACAGGTCGGCGTGCCCGGTCGCCGCCGTGATGTGTCCGACCGCCACGAGGTCCCCCTCGGCGGTCTGGATCTCCGGCCGGTGGAACCAGTCGAAGCCGCCCTCGTCCGGCGGCAGTACGCACTGCCCGCCGGTCAGGAACGACAGGTGGCAGTCCCTGTCGGCGAGGTGCCCGAACACCCGTCCGTCGGCCGTCACCGTGATCGGGGTCAGCTCGGTCAGGCCCGGGTCGTCGAACCACGCCGTCGGCGGGTACAGCGGCGCGACCTGCTTGCTCTTCGCCGCCGCGCCGGCCGCGGCGACCGGCTCCTCCTCCTGATCGGAGGGCTCGGCCTCATCGGAGGGCTCGCCGTCGGCCGGCTCGTCGTCGACCAGCTCCAGCTTCGCCTCCATGAACGCCTGCGTCCCGACCAACGTCACCGCCATCACCCGGCCCTTCGTCACCGTGATGTACGGCTCCTCGCCGGCCTCCATGAAGGCTTCCCACTCCTCGTCGGACATCTCCTCGATCGGCTTGCCATCCGCGTCGGTGAACACGAACTCGAAGTCGTCGAGGTCCACCGACGGGAACAGCACGCCCTGGCGCAGCAGCTCCAGCGCCTCACCCAGCTCCGGCACCGCGTCGATGAAGTCGCCCGCGCCGACCAGCTTCGTCTTCTGCACCTCACCGGTCGTGATGCGGCCGATCGTCACCGCGCCCTCGTGCCCGGGGGCGTCCTCGCGCGCCCACCTCAGCGCCAGCGGCAGTTCGCGGAACGACCACTCGCCGTCCGCCGCGAAGATCCGCCGGTCACCCGACTTGGCACCCAGCGGCGCCAGCGTCCCCTTCCACGTCGCCATCTGCTTGCCACCCTTCGCGGCTGCCGCCGCCGTCACCGTGATGTCCAACCCGGTGGCCCGGTCACGCCGGGGCCACGGGTGCTTCGGGACCACAGGCAGGGGCTCGTCGGCCTCCACCTCGATCATCGTGCAGCGGCAGTTCACCGTCTGCCCGGGCGGCGCGGCCGGGTCGCCCGGGTACCGCATCGGCGCCCCGCCGACCATGAACACGCCGTCCAGGGCGACCCGCTGCCCGTCCGCGTCCCGGTGGTCGTGCCGGGTCCGCTCGTCGTGCGTGGCCACCCACACCTTGTCCAGCTTCTCGTCGAGCACCTGCTCGGCGGTCAGCCACGCGGTCAGCGTCCCCGCGTTGTACGCGCCGATCGTCTCCGTCCGGGCGATCGTCACCGCCCGGTCCTCCCAGGACCGCTCGCCCAGGATCACCTCGATCGCGTCACGGATGCGCGGCACGCTCGCGCCCTCGCCGGTCAGCTCGGCGACCGCCGCGACGACCAGCTGCCACGCGCTGTCGGGCACCCCGGCCAGCCGGTTCGGCAGCGCCGCCAGGTACTCGTCCTTCATCTGCGCGACCCGCAGCAGCTCGACGTCGCCGCCTCCGTCGGCCACGCCCGCCAGGAACGTCTGCTCGGCGGCCGGCAGCAGGTGCACCGTCATCGCCTCGAACCACGCCTGCCCGGCGCCGGAGAGCGCGCTCGGGTCCGGCGGCAGGGCCGCCGCGGTGACCGGCAGCGTGACGGCCCGCGCGTCGCGCAGCCAGGCGCGCAGCGCCGCGCGGGCGGCCCGCAGCATCCGCCGCTCGGCGGCCACCACCCGCGCCTCGTGGTCGAGGCGCAGCGGCAGCCACGGGTCCGGCTCGGCCACGGCTCAGCCTCCCGCCGGCGGGTCGGCGACCACGGGGATCTGCACGCCCTGGGTCTGCACGCCGCCGTCGGGGCGGGACACCGGCAGCCCGGCCGGGGTGCGGATCAGCCGCTCCACGATCAGCACGTCGTCGTGCAGCTCCAGCTTCACGAAGTCGGTCCCCAGGTCGATGCCCGCCGCCGCGAAACAGTCGGTCAGCTGGGTCAGGGACACGTTCGCCGGGTCAGCCATCGGTTCTCCTCCTCGCCTCGTTGCGCCGCGCCACCGTCTCCGGGTCGCACAGGTGGCCGGCGTCGGTCAGCGGCGGCTGGTCGCCCTCCCACAGGTCGCCCCACCAGCCGCAGGTGCGGCAGATCGTCCACCGCAGCCGCTCGCAGCCCTTCCCGCGCCCGGACCGCTGGCAGGCGTAGCCGTGGGCCTGCACCAGGTCCGGCGCGAGGATCGTGGCGCTCATGCCGGCACCAGCTCCCCGGCGACGGTGGCGGCCAGGTGCTCGCGCAGCTCGTTGACGTCGTGCCGGGCGCCCGTGACGAGCAGCCCGCCGACGTACGCGGTCAACGCCGCCGTCAGCTTCTCGTCGTCGACGTCGAGCTTCGCCGCGACGGCCGGCACCGCCGTCCACGCTCCCTCGAGCAACCGGGGCACCGACGCCGGCGTGACCGGCCGGACCGTGTGGTACTCCCACGCCTTCAACCCCTGGTGCCGGTACCTCTCCCGGCCCAGCGCCCGCTTGCCGGCGATCTCCAGCGCCCGTAGCGCCAGGACCTCGCACGCGGCGACGAACGGCGCGCTCATCGGCCCGGCCGCCGCGGCGGCGATCGCGTTCTGCTCGGGCGGGCCGCGGTCCTCGGTGTCGCCGGGCGGCGGCGGCTCCGTCGTCGGCTCCTCGTCGGCGGGCGGCTCGCCGCCGCCGGGCAGCTCGGCGGAGGCCGGCTGCCGCTTCAACGCCTCCGGGTCGAGCTGCACGCTCACCCCGGCCACCTCCAGCAGCCGGGTCACCAGCAGCGGCCCGGCCGCCGGCACCGTGCGGATGATCTCCAGCAGCCGCCGTAGCTCCCGCTCCTCGTCCGTCGGCTTGTCGCCGTCACCGAACCCGGTCTCGCGGCGCAGCGCATCCCCCGACAGCTCGCCCAGCCCGTACAGGTCCTTCGCGTCGGCGCCCTTGTCCGGCGTCTGCGTCAGCTCGCTGGTGTCGTACCAGACGATCCACCGGCGCGCGTCGGCCACACCCTGCGCGCCTTCCAGCGCCGGCCACAACATCTGCTCGGTCAGCGCCGCGCAGAACAGCTCCAGCTTCGACTCGACGTGGTACTTGATCGTCGCCTCGTCGGTCATCCAGGCGCCCCAATGGTTCGCCTGGGTCATGCCCAGCAGCATCTCCGGCGGGGCGTCCAGGCCCAGCGCGAGCCGCCGGATCGCGCCGTCCAGCATCGCCGGCACGGCGCTGCTCAGCTCAGTAGCGAAGCTGAGCAGCCGCGCCTTCTCCAAGTGCTCGGCGGGGCCCTGCACCACGATCGGAACGAGGGCGGCCACGCTGTCGCGGTCCTTCACCGCAGTGGTCATCGCCTCCGTCAGCGTCGACAGGAACGACGACACCCCATCCTCGGCGTCCTCCTCCTGCTCGGGCGCGACGAAGCTCAGCTCGTTGGGTAGCAGCAGAATGCCCGCCCCGGCCAGCCGGGAGTCGATCTGCGACTGCACGTACTGCGTCAGCCGCTCAATCAGCCGCAGCACCCGCCGGTTGGACTGCACCTGGCTGGACGGCAGCGCGTGCTTGCGGGGGCTCGGCACCCAGATCCGCACGATGACCGTCTCGTCGGACTCCAGCTCGCGCGCCCCGTCGCCCTGGTCGAGCACGTACTTCCCGGCCCGCTCGGTCAGCTCCTCCACCGACGCGATGAACCACCGCTCCCGGTCGGTGGCCTTGCCTTCCGCGTCGCGTTCCGGCTCGCCGATCAGGTAGCACTCGCCGGGCACACCGAGCTGAATGCCGGCGTCGCGCAGCAGCTCGGCCTGGGTACTGGGGCCGCCGAGGAACGTCTCGTTGACGCCGGCCGGCGCCTGGTCGGGCGTCTCCATCGGCCGGCCCTCGTCGTCGACCTGCGTGATGTACAGCCGGGCCCGCCCCATCGCCTTCGCGATCAGGTCGACCAGGAACGCGAACTCGCCGCACTCCTCGTAGTGCCGCCACGCCTCGTCCTGCCACTGCTGCTTGGTGACCTTGCGCAGGCTGCCGCTGGAGTCGTAGCGCATCTTCGCCGCCGACGCGATGACCGCTGTCGCCTTGCCGACCGCGCTGTCGACGTTCGGCTTCGTGCCCCACCACCCCATGCGCTACTCCTCCGGCTCGGCGCGCACCAGCAGGCCGGTCGCGTACGACATGGCCAGCGCAACCGTTGGCATGTCGAGCCACCAGTAGCCCGACCAGCGGGGCAACTCGGAGAGGTGCCACCAGCCCGCGGCGGCCGGCGCGGCGATCCACACGGACAGGCACCAGCGGCAGAACAGCAGGTAGGCGTATGGGCTACCTTCGGCCAGCCGCTTCACGATCGCTTCCCGGGGTCGGCGGGTGATCTCGTCGGCGGTGACCAGTCTGGTCACGCGGGCGACGGCGAAGAGCACCACCACAATCTCGATCAGGCTCATCACGGATATGAGCATAGGCGGAGGCATTGCGACCGGATAGCCGCGCTTCCCTCGTCGGGTCGGCGCCAGTTCACGCCAAGGTGCTCGTCAGCCCGTGTCGACCTCGTCGTCGTAGGGGACGTACATGTGAAGGATTTCGCGGCCGGTGGGAACGGATCCGCCGCTTGGGTCCGTCTCGAACAACGGCCCAGTGTTGAACCGCATCGCCGGGCGCACCCGCCGCAGCTTGAAGCGCTCCAAGTCCGCTCTCTCCGCAGGGCGGCCGATGACCATCTCGTAGCATGCGGCGGCAAGGTGCCGGTTCACCCCTGCGACTCGGTCGGGCTCCACCACTGTGCGGTGCTCCGGGAACCGGGGCCGCAGCACGAGGAGGTGGTGCGGTCCGAGCGGAAACCGCACCTCGTCAGCACTCTCCAGCCCAGCACCCATTCGCTTGAGGCTGTGCGGGTCCCGTCGCCAAACAGCGACCGGCCGGTCCGTGGTGACGAACGCATGCCGCGGGCTTATCTCGACAGCCCATGCCATTGCTCCCAGCCGGGGCGTCAACTCCTCGTCGGCGATCCGGAAGAGGATCGAGAAGATCTCCCGTTTGGTCGGCTCGCCCTGCGACAGGACATAGTTCGCGAAATCCAGGGCGCCCTGGAGCTCCGGCTCGGCCGGCGGCTCACCGAGGTACTCATCCGTAAGAAACCGGCGCATGCCATCGCGACTGATCGGGCGCTCGCCGGTGAACTCGGCGGCGGCGAGCGGGAACAGGAAACGGTCTAGGTGCTCCGGGGTTCGGACGAGCTGCAGCGCGAGCAGGCGACTGATCTCCGTACGGACCGCCGTGCCCCTGCGCGCCTTGGCGCCCTCGCGCAAATCGGCCAGGTGGCCCCGTAACGGTGCCTCGATCTTCGACAGCGCTACCTCGAGCGCGTCGTCCAACCCGGCATCGGTCGGAAGCGCGTACAGGTCGGCCTCTACGGCGACGTTGTGGGTGGCTGTAAAGAACGGCACATTCTGGTCCCTGCGGCGCACCGCGACCTGCCCGTTCCCGTCGGCCCAAGCCTTCAGGTAGGACTCGGGCAGGTAGTGATGCCGCTTGCGGCGCGGCTCCGCCCGGCCTGTGCCGCTGTCGGATGGCTTCGTCATGGGATGTCCGTCTCTCTGGCCTGCGATAGTAGGGGCCGACCTGCGGGGAACGTGGTGTCGAGCCGGAGGTCGAGGCCGACTGCGCTATCCCTCGGCGGTCGAGCTCCATCGCCGCTGCTCGGCCACGCGGACGAGCACCCCCGCCGTCGCCGCGACCAGCATCACCGCATCCCCCCGGGTGTACTCGAACGTCTTGGTCACCGGGTCTTTGTGCATCGCGCCGGACAGGGCTCTGGCTAGGTCCTCCACGATGAACGCGAACCGCTCCGGCAGCGTCCGCTTCTCCTCCACGAGCCGCTCCGGATTGGCCCTCTCCCGCTCGAGGGTCTTCCGCTGGATGGCCGCCGTCCGCTCGGCTTTGCGGATCGGCTCCAGCGCCTTGCGGGCACCGAGCAGCGCCGCCTCGATGTTGTTCTGCCGCAGCAGCGTCCGAGCCTTCCGTAGCTCCTCTGTCGCGATGGCGAAGTCGGCCCCACCGACCATCGGCACCAGCACCTCGATGAACGTGCCGGCGTCCACCTGCTCCAGCTGCTTCAACCACTCACCGACGCCGATGTGGAAGCGGCCCCCGCCGCTCTTCACATGCAGGATGGGCGGATCACCCACAACCGAGGTCACGGTGACGTTGGCGTACAGGTGCACGTCATCGCCACGTCGCAGCTCCTCGATGACCCGCAGTTGTTCGTCGCTGACGAAACCGACCAGTTCCAACTGGCTGGAACGCACTTGCGGGCTCACGGGCTGTTCCACCTCCAGAGCGCCCAGCAGCTTCTGGTCCTGGCCCGACGTCCCGCACAGGTACAGCAGCGCCGACACCTTGAACGGAGAGGCGGTCGGTGCGTCGCTCTGTCGGCTGACCTCGAAGCGCAGGCTGATGTGTGCGCCCCCGACGCCGGGGTAGAGCCGCAGCATGTGCTGCACGGCCTGCACGTACAGCCGGTCGTCGTTGCCGAGTTCAATCGAGATCATGGGCTTACCGTCTCTCTGGGGGCTAGCCGCTCCACCGCGGCGCGGACAACCTAATGGGGGCCACCGACACCGAAGGGGCGGAGCGACATCGCACTCGCCGCTCGTTGGCTCGGCGCCGCAACACTGCCCCCTATCAGATTTCCGACAGCGCATACCAGCGTCGCCAGCGCGACGGGTCGCCTGCTCGCAGAACTGCTCAAGCTTCCCTGCTGAACGCGGTGCGGAGGGCTCCTCACGGTACGCGCCACCACCCCTCGGCTCAGGGCAGGATCCGGGGCCTGACCACGAGAGTCGGGGGCGGCTGAGCTGCCTGCCCGTTGAGTACAGTGTCGCCATGATTACGCGGTCCGGGAAGAACAGGTAGGCGGCATGTTCGACCCGAGTCGGCTGTCACGTGGCGCTAAGGTCCGCCTCCCGGGGGCCAGTGAGACGGTCACGCTGAAGGCGGTGACCCCCGGTCCGTTCTGGGAGTTCCTGTACGAGACCCCCGCAGGGGGGTTCGGCCAGCTAACTCTGCCTGAGGGTGACGTCCCAGACCTGCAGGTCGTGGACGAGCCGGACAAGTCCCGGTTCGATGGCGACCCCGCGCTGTTCCGACTTGGCGTCGAGGCTCGCAGAATCCGAACCGCGTTCAACCACGACTACGCCGCGCTGGCCGTGTCGAACGTGCAGCCGCTCCCGCACCAGTTGGACGCGGTCTACGGCGCATTCCTATCCCAGCCCCGTCTCCGCTTCCTGTTGGCGGACGACCCGGGCGCCGGGAAAACGATCATGGCCGGCCTGTACGTGAAGGAACTTGACCTTCGCCGAAGTGCTGATCGAATCCTGATCGTTACCCCGGCGAACCTGCGGCCGCAGTGGGCACGGGAGCTGAAGGAACGGTTCGACCTCGACTTCGACCTCATCGACTCGGCAACCTTCGAGGCAAACCCGTCGAAGAACCCGTGGGACCACTTCCACCGGTGCATCGTCTCCCGTGACTTCCTGAAGACCGGCCGGGCCAAGGAAGCCTTCGACGCCGCCGAACTCGCGTGGGACCTCGCCATCGTGGACGAGGCCCACGGCTACACCGTCCAGGTCGACGCACGCCGGTTTATCGAGAAGAAGTCCGAGCGGTACAAGGCCGCCGAGAGCATCTCCCGGAAGGCGCACCGCCTACTCCTGCTCACAGCGACACCGCACTCCGGGAAAGACGCATCGCTGTGGTCGCTACTTCGGCTGCTCGACATGGATGCCGCTGGCGACCGGTGCCCGAAGAACGTCCAGGTCCCCGAGCACGCCTACCGAAAGGTCCCCAAGGAGGGGATGCGGGACATGGCCGGCAACAAGCTGTTCAAGCCCCGCCACCCGAAGACTGTCCCGTACACCCTTGAGGATGGCACCGACGAAAAGCGGCTGTACGATGAGGTCACCGACTTCGTGCAGACCCGCCTGGCAGAAATCAAGGGGGACGGCTCCAAGAACGCGGCCGGGTTCGCGCTCACGACCATGCAGCGCCGCCTCGCCTCCTCGGCGCGCGCGATCCGCCGGACCCTGGAGCGGCGCCTCGAACGGATCGAGAAGGCGCTCGAGGACCCGGAGGGGTACCTACGCGCCCGGATGGAGAAGGCGAAGGCCAAGGGCAAGTCGGTCGTCGAGCCTCTAGACCCAGACGAGGTCGAGGACCTGACCGAGGAGGACCTGTGGAAGATGGAGGAGGACGCCCTCGCGGCGTCGCTTCCCGGCACGGTGTTCGAGCTCGAAGCCGAACGTCAGCTCCTCCAGCCGCTGGTCGACATGGCCGTTGCGCTCGATGAGGCTCGTGCCGAGAAGAAGCTCACCGAGCTCCTCGACGTTGTGCAGGAGCTGAAGCTGCGGGACGACCGCACAAAGCAGCTGCTCATCTTCACCGAGCACAAGGACACGCTCGACATGCTCGTCGAGGTCCTTTCCAAGGACTTCGAGGTCGCCGCCATCCATGGCGGGTTGAGGCTCGCCGAGCGAATCGAGCAAGAGCGGCTCTTCCGCGAGCGCGCGCAGATCATGGTTGCCACCGAGGCCGCTGGCGAGGGCATCAACCTGCAGTTCTGCCATCTCATGGTCAACTACGACATCCCTTGGAACCCGAACCGCCTCGAGCAGCGGATGGGCCGCATCCATCGCATCGGCCAGACCGAGGACGTGTACGTGTTCAACCTCGTGGCCGAGAACACCCGCGAAGGGAAGGTGCTCGCAACACTGCTGAAGAAGCTCGAACGCATGAGCGAAACGCTGCCCGACGCAGTGTTCGACGTGATCGGCGAGCTGTTCGCCGGGGTCCGGCTGAAGGACCTCATGGACCAGGTCGTGGCCGGCGATCGGGACCCGGACGAGGCCGTCGAGCTCCTCGGCGGACCAGGCCCAGAGCTGGGGGCAAAGCTGCGCGAACGGGCCGAAAAGCTTCTCGCCGACAACGCACTGGCGTCCCACTTCCTCGACTGGGAGGCCACCAAGGCTCGCGCCGACCGCGCGTCCGAGCGGCGCTTGCCGCCGGGCTACTTCGAGCGGTTCTTCACCGACGCCATCACTGCGGCTGGCGGAAAGGTCGACCGCCGCCTGGACCCGGGCACCTGGCGCATTACCCGGACCCCGGACGTCCTCGTCGCGAAGTCCCGTGCCAACAGCTCGCTCCGCCGCATCGCACCCGAGTACGGGAGGCTGACGTTCGACAAGGCCGTCCTCGCACGTCCGCGTCGCGGCGACGACGAGGCGAAGCTCCCGCCGCCCGAACTGTGTGGGCCCGGGCACCCGTTGTTCGACGCACTGGTCGACTGGGCCTCGGAGCGCGCGCGGGACGCCCTCAAGGCAGGCTGCGTCCTCGTCGACCCCGACGCCGACGCCGCCCGGGTAGTGCGGTTCGTCGAGGGCGATGTGGTCGACGGCAACGGTGAGTTGGCCTACCGGTCGATGCACGCCATCGTGACCGACATCGCCGGCGTAAATCGACAGGCAGACTTCCAGTCGCTCTACGACCTCGCCCTGCCGGATCGGCGCACATTGTCCCCAGCAGATTTGGCCGTCCCTGAGCAGGACGCAACGGCCATGTGGGCACGCCAGCACGTCCTCGAGAATCGGTACCAAGACTCCGTTGCGAAGCGCGAAGCCGAGGTCAGCATCCAGGCCGATTTCCTCCGCCGATCGTTCACGGCGCTCCTCGCTGAGGCAGACACAGCGATTGACGATGCCGAGGTAGAGGTGGACAAGGGCGTCCAAGGCGCCGAAGGACGACTGCGCAAAGCCGAGCTCGCGAAGGCCACACTCCAGGCAAAACGTGACACCCGCCTCGCCGAGACCGACCGCGCCAGGAGCGTCACCCGCGGTCCCGTCCGTGTGCTCGGCACCTGCGTGACCGTCCCGCCTGGCAACACTGCCGCTGTCGGGGCTAACGACCGGCGGGGGCTGTCGGACCCGGAGATTGAGGCGATCGCCGTCCGGGTCGCCACCAAATATGAGGAGGGCCGCCACCCGGCGGTCGTGGTCGTATCCGTCGAACGGGACAACGTCGGCTTCGACCTCCTCTCCACCCTGAACGGCACGCAGCGTCGGTGCATCGAGGTGAAGGGACGGGCCGGCGTCGGCAGTGTCGAGCTCACGTGGGGCGAGTACCAGAAGGCCGTTGAACTCGGCCCCGACTACTGGCTGTACGTTGTCCTCGACTGCGCATCTTCCGATCCGCGTCTCCTTCGGGTGCAGGACCCGGTCCGTAACCTCGCAGGGAAGTTCACCACCAACCTCGACGTCCGCTTCGGCGTCGCGGCGGAACCCGTCATCGACGCAGCCAAGGACACACCTGCATGATCAAGCGGCGCCTCATTGAAGAAGAACTGCCGATCCACCGGGTGAACGTCGAGGCAGGCCGCGAGAAGTCGCTCAGGCACGGCAACATCTCCACGTCGCACCTTTGGTGGGCCAGGCGCCCCTTGGCGATGAGTCGTGCGGTCGTCGTCGGTTCGCTTGTGCCAGCCCCAGACGACGACAGCGAACGGAAGACGGTGCTTGACGCAATCAGTACCGCCGCACGCTTCGAGAACTCGAACAAGGCGGAGGTACTGCGACCCCTCCGAGACGCAATCACCGACGCCTTCGGCGAGACGCCGCCGAAGGTGCTCGACTGCTTCGCCGGCGGCGGCTCCATTCCACTGGAGGCCGTCCGCCTCGGTTGCGACACGACCGCACTTGACCTAAACCCGGTTGCGCATCTCGTCGAGCTTGCGACGCTCGACTACCCCCAGCGGTACGGGACAGGGCTGCCTGCAGGGGGCGATTCGCTGAGCGCCGACTTCGCCAGTTGGGCGCAGTGGGTGAAGGACCGGGTATCCGGCGAGATAGCCGCATTGTTCCCCGTAGGTCCGCGCGGACGGCGACCGCTGATCTACTTCTGGTGCCGAACGATGACATGCGGTAACCCCGACTGCAGAGCGGACATCCCGCTGGTCACGTCTTGGTGGCTGGCAAAGGGCGATCGCCGCCATGCATGGGTGAAGCCGATGCTTCAACCCGGTGCTCCACGCTCGTACGCACTCATGGTGCGTACGGACGCACCGGGGAGTGAGAAGCCGGATCTCGGAACGGTCAAGGCCGGCTCCGTGACCTGCCTCTGCGGGTGGGCGCAGAGCGGACCCGACACGCGACGGTGGGCGAAGCGGAACAACTTCGGCTATCGCCTCTACGCTGTCATGGACGGAGGCATCGCCCGCAGCCATCGGGATCCCAGCGAAGCCCGCTCATACCGAGATCCCAGCGAGGCTGAGCAAGTCGATCTCCCATCGCTCGGGGCGCGTATGGACAAGCTTCCCGACCTTGACGATGGCACTAGTGCGCTGCCAGACGAGCCGATCGACGAGATCGGCTACAGGAACCTCCAGCAGCTTCCGTATGGGTACACCACATGGCGTTCGATGTTCCACGCTCGCCAACTCGCCGTCCTTGCAGCATTCACGGATGCGGTGCGCGCGGCCCACGTGGCGATGCTCGACGCGGGAGTGGAAGCAGGTCGGGCGAAGGCTCTCGCGACGTACCTCGGGCTGACGGTCGATCGCATCGCCGACTACAACTCCACATTCACCTCCTGGGCATCGGGTGGCGAGTTTGCACGTAGCACCTTCCCACAGCAGGCCATCCGGATGGTCTGGGACTTCGTTGAGATCAACCCCTTGCTGGATGGGCCGGGCTCATGGGATGGCGCCGTCGAGTGGATGCGGCTAGCGATCGTTCACTGCGCGCAGACCTCGCGCACGCCCGCCCGGGTTGTCCGCGGCAATGCACAGTCGATGCCGTTCGACGACGAGGAGTTCGACGCGGTCATCGTTGATCCGCCCTACTACTTCTCGGTGATGTACTCCGACCTGTCCGACTTCTTCTATGTGTGGCTGAAGCGGAGTGTCGGACACCTCTATCCGCTGCTGTTCGTTACGCGGTGGACCCCGAAGGACGAGGAAGTAGTACAGAACAGGTGCGCCCCGTCGCACCCGCGGCACATCCCTGCCAGCGAGTTCGAGCGCAGGCTCAGCCGCTCGCTCACTGAGATCGCCCGAGTCGTGAAGCCGTCGGGCGTCGTCTCGCTCGTATTCGCACACACCGACGTGGTGGCCTGGGAGAAGCTTCTGATGGCGCTCCGCAGCGCCGGCCTCACAGTGACGACCTCGTGGCCGATGCGCTCTGAGCGCGAAGGCCGGGCAACGTCCGGGGTCAAGGCCGTCCTCGGCTCGTCGATCGTCCTCGTCTGCCGGAAGGCCGAGTCCCAGGGTGAGGCGTTTTTCGACGACGTAGTCCGGGAACTCGAAGAGAGGCTCACGGCTCGGCTCGACCAGTTCGCCGGCATGGGGCTGGTGGGAGCGGACTACTTCGCGTCCGCGGTTGGCCCTGCCTTCGAGGTCTTCGCGCGGTACAAGAAGGTTGTGCGCCTCTCCGGTCAGGAAGTCAGCATTCCCGACCTCATGGCCCTCGCGCGGGAGGCTGTCGCCCGGACCGCCATGGCCCGATTGCTCGGCGATGTGTCCATCTCCGCCCTCGACAACATGTCGCTGCTGTACCTCACGTGGCGATGGGCGTACGACGGTGAGGCGGTCCCGGCCGATGAGGTTTACAAGCTTGAGCGCGCCTTCGACATAGATCTCGGCAACTACGAAGGCCCCTCCGGGCTCGTCGAGAGAAGCGGAGGGAGTATCTCGCTTCGCCAGCCAGACGACCGCAGAGGCATGAAGCTCGGCACGAACCCACTCGTCATCGACGTCCTCCATCAGGCGTGCCTGCTGTGGGACGCCGGCCGCAGGAAGGAACTCGAAGCCCTCCTCGCCGAGGCAGGGATGGCCAGCGATCGGGCGTTCTGGTCGATGGCCCGCGCCCTCGCGGAGGTGCTGCCGGAGGGCGAGCGGGAACGAACGATGTTGCTCGGCCTGACCGGTAGTCAGGACGCGCTCGCTCAGGCCGCCGACGTGATCACGTCGAGCCGTGGGACGCAGGGGACCCTGCTGTAGGAGATGACGATGACGATTGCCCTCACCCCCTGGCTGTCAATCGCCGAGCCGCGCACCGACATCGCGGACGGATCCTTCGACGAGTCACTGTTCGCCGCGGACCTCGGCCTGGTCGCCGAGGGCCTCGGTCCTAAGGACTATCTCGACCCGTACACATTCTGCGAGAAGACGTACCTCACCGGGAACCTCCGTGCAGTGCTGACCGAGCTGGGAAGCCGACTCGCAGGTGACGACTCCGCCGCGGGGGTGTACCGCCTACAGACGGAGTTCGGTGGCGGCAAGACCCACACGCTCCTCTCCGCATTCCACATCTTCGGGACCCCCGAGAAGGTCACAGGCACCGACCTCGGCCGTCAGCTCGCCTCTCTGCTACCCGGAAACAGCATCCCGAAGGCGAAGGTCGTCGTCCTCGACGGCAGTGCGCTGAAGGTCGCGCCGGTCGTCACCGAGGACGGGTGCCAACTGACTTCGCTGCTCGGCCACCTGGCCTACCGGCTCGGTGGGAAGCCCGCGTGGGAAAAGGTCGCTGACGCAGACAAGAAGATGCACGGCTCCTCGACCGTCGAGTTGCAAGCGCTCCTCACGGAGCACTCGCCGTGTCTGGTCCTCGTCGACGAGACCCTTGAGTACCTGAACAAGGCTCTCGCCGTGGCGGCCGGGGACGGAAACCTCGCCGGCATGACGCTCACGTTCATCAAGGAGCTTGTCACTGCCGCCGCGAACACTCGCGGCGTCGCTGTGCTGGCGACTCTGACGTCCTCGCGCGCTGAGGACTATGCGACCGTCGCGGGCTTGGAGATGCAGGATCGTCTTTCGCGCGTCGTGGGCCGGACAGAGAACATCGTCACGCCAGTTGAGGGTGACGACATCTTCCCGATTCTTCACCGCCGCCTTTTCACCGGCGTCGGCACGCCTGAGCAGCGCCGCGAAGTAGCCGACGCGTACTGCGACTGGTACCAGTCCCTGGCGGACGCACTGCCAGGCGGGTACTCCGAGCAGGCATACCGAGACCGCATCGCCGCCGCCTATCCGTTCCATCCGGAACTCGTGGACATCCTCACGAATCGGTGGGGGTCGCTCTCCGGGTTCCAGCGAACTCGAGGTGCGCTACGAACGCTCGCCCACTGCGTGAAGGCGCTGTCGCAGGCCCGGTCGAAGAGTCCGCTCATCCACCCCGGCGACATGCCCCTCGCCGACGCAGGTGTCCGCGCCGAGATCTTGCGATTCGCCGGGGATTCATACAAGGCGGCGCTAAACGCCGACATCATCCGCCCCGACTCCAAGGCCCAGGAGGAGGACGCCCGCCGGGGCGGGCAGGTGAAAGACGCAATGCTCGCCACCGGCCTCGCGACGACAGCGTTCCTCGACTCGTTCGGACCTGACAAAGTCCTCGGTGCCTCGGCTGTGCACATGCTCCTCGGAGTCGGCCGACCGGGCATGAGCCGAGGGCTGATCGAGGATGTCCGCGACACCCTGGAAGGGCTCCTCTGGTACATGCGGCTGGAGGGCGGCCGATACCGATTCACGACCGAGCCGAACCTGAACAAGGTTGTCCTCGAGCGTGAAGCCGCGATTGAGGACCGCCGCATCGAACAGGTCCTCCGCGACACCATCAAGAAGGTCGTCCCGGAGACCGAGGAGTTCCGGGTGCGGCCGTGGGTGCACGACTCGAACGACCTGCCCGACGAACCTCGGCTCACGCTCGGCGTTCTTGATTTCGAGCACCGGATCAACGGCGAGACCACCCCGACCACGCTCGCCCTCGCGCGCCAGATCCTTGAGAACCGCGGGAGCGTGTTTCGGTCGAACAAGAACTCCGCCGTCCTGGTCGTCGCCGACAGCTACGCGCTGACCAAGGCCCGAGCGAGTGCGCGAACCCTGCTGGCCCTGCAAGACGTCCAAAGCGACCAGGTACGGCTGAAGCGGTTCAACGCCGAGCAACGTGAACAGCTCACCAAGCGGCTCGCCGGCACCCAGGACCGGCTTCCGCACCAGGCGGTCATGGCGTACCGGCACCTCGTCCTCCTCGGAGAGGGCGCCGGGCAGGTCGCGCTCGACCGCATCGACCTCGGGCCCGCCGGCGCGGACGCGACCATCACCGGCCAGGTCACCTCGTACCTCACCGGAGCTGATCGACTCATCGCCAAGCTGTCCCCGGCCGCGCTGTTGTCGGACCGTTTTGGGCTCCTACCCGAGGGCACCGACATGGTTGAGCTGGACCGGCTCGCCGGGTACTTCGCAACACTCGTTCGCCTTCCGAAGCTCTCGTCCCGCAAGGTCCTGCAAGCCGCATTGGCGGAAGGCTGCGCAAGGAGGGTGTTCGGTCTCGTGTCCGGGTCAGCGCCCGACGCGCCCGACTCCGTCGTTAGATTCGGCGACAGGCTGGATGACAGCGAGATCCAGTTTCAGCCAGGCACGTGGCTCGTACGAGGCACCGTCGCCGCCGACCTGCAAAGCCGTTCGCCGGCAGGGACGGCAGGTACAGGGACGGCGTCGGGCGGCGACAGTAGCGGCACCGGCTCGACGAGCGGAACCGCGACCGGAACCGGCACTGTCGGCCAGGGCACGGACTTGATCGGAGGCAGCGGCGGGGACACCAGCGCCACCGGCGGCGGGACCAGTACGGGATCGACGAAGAAGAAGGTGGTCACAGCTGTACGGCTCACCTTGGACGGTATCGCCGCCGATCAGGTTCGCGACGTCTTGCGCTCGGCCATCAATCCGCTTGCCGCAGTAGGCGCATCGCTGGAAGTGGATATCGAGATCAGGGCCGACGGGCCTGCGGCCGGTATTCCCCGCGAGGTTCTGGAACTCACCGTTCTCGAAGGACTTCGGCAATCGCGCATTGACGCCAAAGTTGACACCACCGAGTCCTAGACGTTGAGAGCCAGTGCGGCTCCCGCGTCGGCATCGGGGCGGGAGCTGCCGCTGGTCCCCCTCGCAGTGGCCGAACGTCCGTCTCGGCGGTGGCGGTTGCCTTAGCGAGGGATGTCGACCACAGCGGGGCGCGGAGCGGCATGATGGCCGGGTGACGGCGGTCGAGGCGTGGTTTCTGGGTGGGCCGGTCGACGGTCGGCTGATGCCGGTGGAGGTCGCCGCCCACGGCAGACCGCCAGCGGTGGTCAAGCTGCCTAAGACTGGCTTCTACCTCGGGGCGAGCGATGTCCCGGCCCCCCGGTGGAGCACGTCTACGTCCTCGCCGACAGGTTTGATGACGTCGAGGTCTACCAGTACCGGCAGCCCGCTTCGGAGGCGACGGACTGACAGCTACCGCCGCCCGAGGGCTCAATGCCGTCACGCCTCGTCCTGCCACTGCTGCTTTGTGACCTTCCGCAGGCTGCCGCTGGACCTCGTAGCGCATTTCGCCGCCGACGCGACGACACCGGCCGCTTGTCCGACCTCGCTGTCGACGTTGGGCTTCCACTGCCCTACTCCTCAAGCCCCGCGTAAACGGGCAGCCCAGTCCCGAACGACATCGCCAGCGCGACGGTGGGGGCGTGAGTGTTCGCCGAGCTGGCCGAACACGGCACCGTGCAGGTCGTGGTGGATCAGGTCAGCGGCCGCCCTGCGCTGACCCTGGCCGCTCGCGCGGCGGGGCCGCAACGACGCGCTGCTCGCGGTGGCACGGCGCAGAGTCACCGTCTGGTACGCCATGCTGCGCACCCGCACGCCATACCAGCCTAGACCAGCTGACGACTGTGCTCGCTAATGAGGCGCTGCCCGCACGGGGGGACGGGCAGCGCCTGGCTATGACGATAGATGCCAACTGACACCGCCGCCATCCGCGTGGCGTCGATCGGGCGTCCTCCATCCGGACGGGGCAGGGTGGACGGTCCGGCGAGTCTTCGACGTTGAGGCAGCGTGGTGGTCTCGGAACTGTAGATGGGTTCGAGGACTGCGGAGTGCGAACTGACAGCTACCGTCGGCGGAGCGGCTGTTCTGCGGCTGTTCGCTTGTAGACCGTTGCCACGCCGGTCGACACCTGTGCATATCGAAGTACCGCTATCTTCGATGACCGGGAGAGCCGACCGTGACCCGTACCCTGCGCTGGGCCGCCACCCTGCTGGCTGCCGTTACCGCCACCACCGCCCTGACCGCCGCCCCCGCCCACGCCGAGACCTACTCAGCCGCCCTGCGCACCGCCGTGGCGAACTTGCCTGTCGCGACCGAGGTCCGCACCGGGTACGACCGCAGCCTTTTCCCGCTCTGGATCGACGCCGACGGCGATGGCTGCAACACCCGCTACGAGGTCCTCATCGCCGAAGCCACCACCAAGCCCACGATTGGGTCCGGCTGCTCCCTGTCCGGCGGCCGCTGGTACTCCTACTACGACAACGCCTACTGGACCCTCACCAGTGATCTCGACATCGACCACATGGTGCCCCTCGCAGAAGCCTGGGACTCCGGCGCCCGCAACTGGACCACCAGCCGCCGCCAGTCCTACGCCAACGACCTGGGGGACTCTCGGCCGTTGGTCGCCGTCACGGACAACGTCAACCAGGCCAAGGGTGACCAGGACCCCGCCACCTGGATGCCGCCGTACAGCTCCGCCCGCTGCCGCTACATCAACGAGTGGGTGGCCACGAAGATCCGGTGGCGGCTCACCGTCGACACCGCCGAGAAGAACGCCCTGACCAGCTGGGCGAACTCCTGCCCGAACGTCACCATCACCGTCGCCCGCGCCTTCTGACGGCACAGGAAGGGCGTCGCGCCCGCTGGTCGGTTGCATGGCCCGGCTGGTTGCGGCGCCCTTGCTGTGGCAGGACTTCAGCCGCGGTCAATCAGGCGCTCCTGGCGTAGTCGGAGAAGGGGTCTTCGCCTTCGCCGAGGATCAGCGGCACGTCGTACACCGACAGGTCCGGCCTGGGCCGCGCGTACCGCACGCGGTGGCGCCACCGGTGGTGCTCGTAGGCGGTGTCCACCTCAATCTCGGCCACGACGGTCGGCTCGACCTGGGCGTAGCGCAGCGGCTCGGGCCGCTCGAACTGGCCGGACCATGTGGCGGGCAGCGGATCGGGCCAGGGGTGAATGGCAATACGGCGCTCGGTCGGACGTGGCGGGGACAGCAGCGAAGCCAGCTCCAGACGCTGCGGCGTGGCCAGCGGGTGCGTTCGGCCGGTGTACCGGAGCCGACCCCGCCGGTCGAAGCGGCCGAGGAGAGCGGTGTCGGGGTTGCGGACGCTGCCGGTGACGCCGCCGATGATCGCCTCCGTGGTGGCACGTACCCGGAACTTCGCCCATCCTCGCCGGCCAGGCTCATACCGGCTGTCGAGCCGTTTGATCACCACACCCTCGACGCCAGCCGCGGTCCAGGTAGTCAGCCACTCGCTGACCTCGGACAGGTCGGCGCTTTGCGGGGTGACCGCCAGCTGCGGCGGGGC
This sequence comes from Micromonospora sp. NPDC049836, assembly GCF_044465125.1. Taxonomy (NCBI): domain Bacteria; kingdom Bacillati; phylum Actinomycetota; class Actinomycetes; order Micromonosporales; family Micromonosporaceae; genus Micromonospora; species Micromonospora sp. NPDC049836. The sequence goes on along the minus strand of NZ_JBITLH010000012.1, from coordinate 147,953 downwards.
GCCGGCGAGCAGCCGCAGCAGCCGGGCACGACGCTCGACCAGTGGCCCGTCGAGCACCGGCTCTCCGCCGGCGTCGATGAGAACGTCGAAGGTCACGTAGTAGGCCGGGTGCTCACGGGCTTCCCGCAGCAACTGTCGGCCGGCGGTGACCCGCCGCTGCAACAGGGCGAAGTTCGTCCGCCCGCGCTCCCAGACCACTAGTTCCCCGTCGAGGACCACACCGGGCGGGACGAACGCCCGCACCGCCCGCGTGATGTCCGGGAAGTACGGCGTCAGATTCCTGCCGGCGCGGGACTGCAGGTAGACGTCGGAGGCTCCCCGGAGGCCAGCGCCCGCCACCCATCCCACTTCGGTTCATAGACCAGGTTCGGCCCCTCGGGCACCGAGTCGACCGACGCGGCCAGCATCGGGGCGACAGGCCGGCGTAGCACCAGCCCACCTGGCGACGTTTCCCACCGCCAGGCCGGGCTCACCCCCTCCAACCCCATCCGTCCGGATAGTGAGCGCCACTCATATTTGCCCCTCCCCCGCCATCGTCGGGGAGCGGGAGCAGGCCCCGGGTGCAGATCAGGCACAACGAATGCATGGGGGGAGCGCCTCACATCGGTGCTTCTGCTACCCGGCCCGCTCGGCATACCGGATCTCGTCCGGACATCCAGCAAGTCTTCCTGGCGGGTCTGACGCAATCGAACAAGTGTTCTAGTAGCCTTCTCTCCGTGGAGTGGCGTACCCGATGGCACATCACGATCCGGTGGGACCGGGCCGGCAACTCACCCGCCGGCGTGACCATGGTCCAGCACGTCGTGGACTCCCCCGCCGAGCTGCGGCATCTGGTCGCGCGGGCCCGCGCCGACCGGCACGTCGTCGCCTTCCCGTATCGGCAGGTGCGCGAGTTGGTCGGCGCCGAGCCGGACCGCTGCCGGCGCGGGCACAGCTACGTCGGCGGGTCGGCGACCCGGGCGGTGCGCGACTGGCTGCCCTGCTCGTGCGGCGGCCACCTTTTGCTGCGCTGCCGCATGTGCCCCGACGTCCGGGTGGACCCGGTCGTCAGCGCCGACTGCACCCCGCGCCGCACCGACAGCTAGTCCGCCTGACGGACTAAGGCGTGTTCCGTAAGTCGAGCGATCCGCGACGTTGCGCGTGGCGGTGATCGATAACTGAAGAGGTCTCCGGTATCTGGTTCTGCGACCAAGCAAGAACCTCATACCGGAGACCTCGTGCCCAGCGTCGCGGTGACGAGGCGGCATGACCTGACCGACAGGCAGTGGGCTGTTCTCGCCCCGCTGTTGCCTGCCGCGCCGACGACAGGTCGTCCGCCGAAGTGGGAGAAACGACAGCTCATCGACGGGATCCGGTGGCGGATCCGGATCGGTGCCGCATGGCGTGACGTCCCAGCCGAGTACGCGCCCTGGCCCACCGTCTATGGCCTGTTTCGCCGCTGGCAGCGTGACGGGACCTGGGACAAGATCCTGTCCGCGTTGCAAGCTGCCGGCGACGCGCAGGGCCGGATCGCCTGGGCGGTGAGCGTGGACTCGATGACCAGCCGCGCCCACCAGCACGCCGCAGGCGCGCGCACCGACGGGCATCTGAGTCGTCTCGGAGGCCAGCACCTCGAAGCCGGGGTTGACCTGGAGTGTTGGGTTTGGGTGTGTGTCGGGATCGACACGGACCGATAACCAACGCGGCCTGCGTCTACTGGGCGCCATCAAACTCGGTGAGTAACCACTTCGGTTGGATCAGCGGATCCCGAGCTGGCCGCCGGGGCCCGCTGGTGCCGGAGTTCCTTCAGCTGACTTGCCGATCGACCAAACAACCCGGGCACGGTCAGCCGGGCTGGTTGCGGTACGCGTCGCCCTGTCGGTTCGGCTCTCCTCCATGGCCGGCATGGCAACGGCGGCGAGAAGGCATGCGGTGGTGACGGCGGCGAATAGGAGGTGGTAGCCGCGTCGGCGAAGCGTCGACCTCACCGTAGTAGCCACCGGCTCTGCACCGGCAACCTGGCCATCCGTCTACAACGCGTGCGGCAGGAGCGTGGCGGCAAGCAGGGGTGCGGCTGCACGCTAGCAGCGGACCCGCATTCGGCAGCCCGTCTCAGGAGATCACAAGTAGCGTCGCCCCATGGCTATGGAGAGTAGGGCGGGTGAGCAGCCGGGGACGTACAAGCAGTCCGAGCGGGCCGGCTTCGTGGAACTGCTGTTCGACGTGGTGTTCGTGTTCGCGTTCACCCGGCTCTCCGACAGGATGGTTTCGGACCTCAGTTGGCGAACGGGCTACGCGACGTTGGTGCTCACGTTGGCGCTGTGGTGGGTGTGGTACCGGCTGGTATGGGCGACCAACAGGTACGACTCCACTCGGCCAGGGATCCAGTTGCTGGTCATCGGCACCACGCTCGGCAGCCTGCTGATGGCCACCGCGGTACCGGGGGCATACGACGAAAGGGGTTCGCTCTTCGCAGGGGTCTACGTCGCGATCCAGCTAATCCGCCCGCTGTGGATCATCGTGATTGGCACAAACAGTGAGATACGGCTGGTCTGTGTTCGAAACCTGTTCTGGGCCCTCATCTCAGCGGTGCCGTGGATCGCCGGCGCCTATGCAGAAAGCGGTGCGCGGCTGGCCTGGTGGAGCGTGGCCGTCGCTCTGGACTACGTCGCGGGGGTCCTCGACTACCCAACGCCGCGACTCGGCCGGGCCGGGTTCCGGGCCCATCCGATCCAAGAAGACCATCTCACCGAGCGCTACCGGCAGCTTCTAATCGTTGCGTTGGGCGAGGCGATCCTGATCTCCGGCATCCAGATCAGCCCGTACGGCCTCGAGCGGGACCGAGCGGTGGCGCTGCTGGTGTCGTTTGCTATCACGGTTCTGCTGTGGCAGGTCTACTTCTACCGGGCGGGTGAGCTGCTGGCCGTCGCCATCGCATCGGCACAGTCCCCGGCATACATCGGCAGACTTGCCTCATTCGCACATCTCATAATGATCGCCGGCGTCGGCCTCACCGCCGTGGGCGACGAGCTGATCATCTCGCACCCGCTCGGTCAAAACGAGCGACCTTGGGTCCTGGTGATCCTCGGCGGTCCTGCGGTGTTCCTGCTCGGGCGGGCCCTGCTCGACTACGTGACCTTCAGCCACGTCTCCTGGTCCCGACCGATCGGACTGTTGGCGCTTGTCGTGCTGGCGCCGGTGACGCTCGCGCTTCCCCCGGTCCTGGTCGCCGTCGCGGCCACCGCCGTACTCACCGGAGTCGCCATCTCCAACGTGATCTCGTGGCGACTGTTCCCCCGGGTACCGAAGCCAGCCGCACCCGGCAGAATGGCTTCGTATCGACCCTGACCTGCACTGGCCAGCAACCTTCTGGACCCGTCCTTATCCTGGCTGACCCGGCGTTATTACCAGCGCTGCATTCCGCCGGCCGCGTCGCTGACTGGAACGACCTTTCAAGACGGCGCAGGCTGCAGAGTCTCGGCTCGTTCCGTGAGTTCCCCGGGGCTGTCGACGAGTACGCGGACGTCGAGCTAAGAAGCCCGATCATGCAGCTGGCCGCGACCGACAACCAAGCCGTCGTCCCCCCGGGGCCGTACAGACGTCGGATCGGCGTTGTGGTTCGGCGGCCGACTCGGTCACCTCAGTGTTCGGGTCCTGGCGGCTCCGGCCATCCCGCGTGGCTGAGCGTCGTCGGGCAGGCGCCGACCACGGCCCGTTCGGGACGAGCCCGGGCCCCTAATGCGGCGCCACCGACCTGACTGCCCGGACAGGTGTAGGCTGGGGCTGTCCCGGAATCGACGACATCCCGTTCTTGAGGTGCCCGCCACGCCGGCTCCGCCCGAGGGGATGCCATGTTCGTACCCGAAGCACCCGATCCGCAGCGACCTGACCGACCTCCCGCCGTCGGAGGATGGGGAACCAGCACCCCCCTCCCACCGTGCGGGTGCCGTTGACCCGCGCCGGCGCGACCCGCATCGACGTCCGCGCCCCGGCGCGCCGCTCGCGATCGTCGCCATGGTGATCCGCACACCCAGCTGCAGCGCGCGACTCAGTCGGGCAACCGACGACTCGGCCGGACGGGTGGACGAACCGGTCCCCGCCCGGCGGATGGCGCGCCTCCGCGCACGGCCCACCGCTACGCCGCGGTCACGGCGATAAGGATCCAACATGACGCCATCGAGCAGCCCCCTCGCTCCCCCACTGCCGCCGTCGACGCCGCGCCTGCGTATCGAACCGACCCGGTCCGCGCGCACGCTGCTCGACGGCGGCTGGTGGCCCCGCTCGACAGATCCGGTCGCGGAGCTGCCCGGCCTCGTCCTCGCCATCGACCTGCTGCACGGGCCGATCGTCCGGCTGCTTCTCAACACCCAGATCTGGGACGGCAATCCATGCCGCCTGACCATCGGCGGCAGGGTCCTGCGGTTGGGCTACTTCACCAGTCAGCCCGCCAGCCTGCTGACCGCCATCTGCCTCAACGATGATCGGGTCGACCTGCTGGTCGTCCCGCCGGATACCCCGGTCGACCTGGCCGAGGCGGCGATGGCGCGCGCCGCTACCGCCGGCAACGTGGTCCATGCTCCGCAGCTGCTCGCCCTCGCCGCGCGAGAGGTCCGAGGCGATGGCCGACAGCCCGGGCAGGCACACCTGGGAGGGGGTGGCGGCCGTCTCCGCACCGCCCCCGGCGACCCTGCCGCGGTCGCTTCCCGCACCGCCGACGCTGGACCCGCCGGACAGCCTGCGCCAACGGAACCGGCGCCCGCGCCGACAGCACCTCCGCCGAGGCAGCGAAGGACCGGCAATCCTCCCAACATCGCCACTGAGGAGCAGATCATGACAATCGCCCGGCACACGATCGTTTCCGCGCTGCGTCGGCGCGGCCAGCACACGAGGGCCGACTGGGTCGAGCGGGAGCTCCCGGAGCAGGTCGACCCCGCCCAGCACGCCGGGCTGCTCGCGACCCTGCGTCTCGACACCGGCGAGCTCGGCGAGCCGACAGCTCGGTAAGCGTGGCCCTGCTGGGATCGGTGGCGCGGCGGATGCCGCCGCGCCACTACGGCCCGCGGGAACCGGGGACCAGCCTCCGGGCCCGAGGGACCCGTCGCGCGGGCGACGCCCGTGGCCCAGCCTGACCGGCTCCTGCCGGCACGACCCGGCCTGTCACGACCTCGGACACACAGGAAGGCAACACTGACGTCCTTGTTCGCCGCAACGTTGACCCGGTTCCACGCCTGGCACACCGACCCGCACCGATCGTCGCCATTGCCATCCTCGTCGGCGAGATCCAGCGCACGTCTGGAGCGGCGTCCGCCGCATCGGTCGGTTTCCGACGAGCAGACGTCATCCCGGTCGCAGGGACTGAACTGCACTCATGTCGATTCGAGCAGCAAGACCTATGGAGACAACCCCCATGCGCTACCTCAGCGATGTCAACCTGCGCGCCGTACTCAACGTCCTCATCAGCAGGTCCGGTGGCCACGTGGAGATCAGCAACGAAGAACTCTACGACGCGATGCTGCCCGACCGCAGCCACGGTGATCGTGTGCTCATCGAGGAGACAGAGAACGGCCTGCGACTGTCCATCGTTGCTCGCCCCTAGTCGCCGGCGTCGGGCGAGCTGAGCGCTGGCAGGATCCCGGTCATCGCCAGCACCCGGCGGACATGGCCGGTGGGATTGACCAGGGCAAGGCTGACACCCGAATCGGTGGCACGGCCGTGGGCGTTGACGAATGCGCTCAGCACGGTGGAGTCGATGAAGCTGACCCGTGCCAGGTCGACCTGGACGCGGGGCGCGCGGGCGATCGCGGCCTGCAGCACCTCCCCCAGCTGGCTGGCTGCGGCCATGTCGAGTTCGCCGAAAAGTGTCACGACCGCGGTCCCGTCGCTCACGGTCGTCTCCGACAGCCACGTCTGGTCCACGCCGCACCTCACCCGCTCGACTGTACGCCGGGGAGGCGGGCGGTGACGGTGGCTGTCGTGCCGTGCGGCCCGCTGTCGAAGGCGAGACTGTCGGTGAGTTGCTGGGCCAGCCACAGGCCGCGGTGGCCGGGGGTTCGGGGTTGCGGCAGCGCCATCGGAACATGCTCTGTTCCGGGACCGTCGTCGGTGACCTGGCACGACAGGGATACGGCGTCGCGCAGCAGGCGGAGGCGCCCGCTGCCGCCACCGTGGCGCACGACATTGGTGACCAGCTCGTGCACGGCCAAGACGAAGTCCTCCAACGCGTCACCAGCGAGACCGGCCGCGCCGGCGGCCGCGGCGACGGCGTGCCGCAGCCGCGTCACCGCGACCTCGGTGATCGAGTCCGACAGTAGAGTCGCGCCGGCCCGGACATCGTCCGGATCGCCCCCACCGGCCCCGACGTGGCCACCCCTGCTCACCTGGGCACCGCACAACTGGTGGAGGACCACCGCATGCGATGGGACGTCGGGGTGGGGCGCTTCATGGCTTGGCCACGGCATGCCTCAAACGGGTACCCGCTCTGTAGGTGCCGCGAGCCCTGCCTAGTATGTTCCCTCGATGCGCCGGTGACCGGTTTGAGAGGTCGGGGTGCGCGGCCACCCATCCGGAGCGGGGATGCCCATCGCCCCCCGGGGTTCCCGCATGGCGCTCAGGAAGGCCCCGTTCCCCCCAGAACGGGGCCTTCCGCGCGATGAGCAGCCAGCCAGCACCAGGCATGCGGCAGCTCGGGCGAGCGGACAGCTGACTATCTGCGCTGCTGATGGCGCCGGATCTGCTCCTCGAGCGCTGCAAGGCGCGCATGAATATCGGCCAGCTGTGCGCTGCCGCGTGCCTAGCGCGAACGTGCAGTTCTGCCAGCTCCCGGTTGAGTTGGTCCTCGGCGTGATCCGCGACTGGCGCAGGCACCGTCGTCATCCCTGATCTCCCCATGCTTGAGCAACCCGCAGAGGGGCAGCGAGTTGCCCAGTCCGTACCCCGATCGCAGAGCAGGAAAACCATCGGCACGGCGTCGATAGAGCACGTCAGGCCCGGACGCCGACAAGATCAGGAAGCAAGGTCGGTGCTGTGGGGCGGCCCCTGCGCCGCCGACGGCAGGACGACGTTCCTGAGGGGACGATGTAACGAGCAAGCGGTTGGTTGCGCTGATGTTGGCGGCAGGGATGGCAATCGGACCGGCGCCTGGCAGCCGGTGGCGAAACCGGCGATATCCGGACGACTCATCCTTGGATATTCGAGCCGCCGGCGACGGCGAGCTGGGTGGGGGCCTCATGGTGATGGATCTTTCCGCGGTCGCGCGGGAGCGGGCGGTGCTCGCGACCATCGCCGATGCGATGGTGACAGCGTCAGTCGGCAGAGGCCTGCGTGTAGCGGTCGCCTGCCCGGATTCACACCTAGCCCTCGTCGATCACCTCGCTCAGGCGCTGCACGTCCGCGGCCGGCCATGCCGCAGCCTTGTCTCAACGCCGAACCCGTCAAGCACCGTCAGCTTGCCGTCACGCCCGGATGAGAACCGCTCGACCGTCCTCGTGGTCAGCAGCGGCCCGTCCGGGAAGACGGACGATGACGTGGAGCGCGTCGACATCAATGTGACTGTCGGCGCCCCACGGGACCACCGAGGGGGTCTTAGCCACCAGAGGCCGGACGAGGGCCACACAGACGCCGACCATGAGCCGGACATCATCCTCGCCTATCACGAATCCGGCGGGCCGACGATCCGCCACATGGCATCCCACCTGTCGCCGCCACCACTCACCCCGCAGTAGCAGCGGCGGAGGCACCGACGCGGCACGGGGAGTGGATCACGAGTAGCTACCAGGGTCCATCGCCGTACTTGTCTCCGCAGGCGTCCAGAAAGTCGAGCTGGGCTTGGGCGAGATCGATGTTCGTGTCGGGCCCTGGGGCGGCGCTGGCCGCTCCTGCCGCCTTCACGAGGCCCCGCCCGGGCAGAGAGAACTTCGGGTCGACGATCAGCTCGGCGCGCTGTCCGGCAGCCAGGTTCGCGTCGGAGTCGAAGTTGAGGCTGTTGCCGAGGTCGGCGATGGTGTTGCACAGATGGTGGATGGTCGCGTCGTCGGCGATGGGCGCCGGTCCGGTTGTCACCGGCGCTGCGGTGATCGCCGGCGTGGCGGCCGCGCCGTTGGCGGATGCAGCGGTGGGCTCACTCTCGCTGGAGCACCCGGCCAGGGCTGCCACGAACAGGGCGGCGGGGAGGACCACGCGGCGCGTACGGATCATCCGGGCCACGGTACCCATGTGCTTGCACACAGGGTGTCGCACAGATGACAGCCAGCGGCCCGCCGTCGGTGGGTCGGCGACCCGGCCGGGTGCGCGACCGGTGGCCGTGCCGCTGCGGCGGGCACCTGGTCATCCGCTGCCGCATGTGCGCCGACGTGCAGGTGGAGCCGCGGGTCGGCGCGGACTGCGACGCCCGCGACCATCGCGCCGGCAGCGGCTAGTCCGCGGCTAGTCCGCCTGGCGGACCAGCGCCCGCTCTGAATGGCCCCACTGGCGACGCACGTGGTGACCGCGCGACACCGGACCTACGACGGCCGCGCGGGGTTCAGCATGCGGTCGTAGACCAACCCTGTGGCTTGGGCCTGGACGTACTTGTCGATGAGGCCACGAAATAGGCGAACGAGTTCTCGCAACCGCATAGCGGCCTCGGAGGTCGGAGCAGCGAACGGGTAGCAGTCACCGGCGTCCCTTGGTTCGGTCTGGGGCGCCTCGCATGCGGCCGGTGGAGTCGACTTCCAGGCCCGTTCACGTGAACTTTGGTGAGCGTCGGTACGGGACGGGCCGCGGTCGGAATGATCAGCGGCAGGAATCGTCTTCGCGAGCCGTCCGAGGTGCTGCCATGTCCGACACAGTGACTCCTCCACGGCCTCCCGTCCGGGCCTGGTACCGGCCCATGGTCGCCCGCCCCACCGACGAGCCGTACCGGACCGTGACTCCGCTGGAACTGCTCTTCGACCTGTGCTTCGTGGCCGCGGTGAGGCAGGCCGCCGACCGGCTGCACCACAACCTGGGCGAGGCCGACATCGGTCACGGCATTGGCCTCTACCCGGCGGTGTTCTTCGCGATCTGGTGGGCGTGGATGAACTTCACCACGTTCGCCTCCGCGTACGACCCCGAGGACGACGTCTACCGCCTCACCACCCTGGTCCAGATCGCCGGGGCGCTGGTGATCGCCGGTGGCGTGCCGCGCGCCTTCGATCACGGCGACTTCTCCGTCATCACGTACGGGTACGTGATCATGCGGGTGGCGATGGTCGGGCAATGGTTGCGCGTGGCCCGCAGCGACCCGGAGCGGCGGGCCACCGCACTGCGCTATGCCGTGGGGATCATGGTGCTGCAGGCGGCCTGGCTCGCCCGGCTGGCACTGCCCGACGTCTGGCTGTTGCCCGGCTTCCTGGCGATCGTCCTAGCCGAGCTGCTGCTGCCGTTCTGGGCGAGGCGCCCCGCTCCGATCATCTGGCACCCCCGCCACATAACCGAGCGGTACGGCCTGTTCACCATCATCGTGCTCGGCGAGTCGGTGCTCGCGGCCAGCCTCGCCGTCCAGACCGCCTTTGACCGGGGGACCAAGGCAAGCACTCTTCTGTCGATCGCCGGTGCCGGCATCGTGATCGTCTTCGCGATGTGGTGGCTGTACTTCGATCGCCCAGTTCAGCACCTGGCGGCCTCGCCGCGCGTGGCGCTGCTGTGGGGATACGGTCAGTACCTGATCTTCGCATCGGCGGCTGCGCTCGGCGCCGGCCTCGCCATCGACGTCGACTACCAAACCGGCACCGCCCACCTCGGGCGCGTCGCCGCAGGGTACGCGGTAGCCGCGCCGGTCACCGTCTACCTGCTCGCAGTCTGGACGCTGCACATCCGCCCGTATGAGCAGCTGAAGATGACCGTGCCGTACTGGGCCACGGCGGCGCTGGTGCTGCTCACACCGCTCACGCCGGCGCCGTCCCGCATGACCGCTCTGCTCCTCGCCACCCTCGTCGCCACCACCGTGGTCGCTACCCGGCGCAGGCAGGGCGCCGCCGGGACCGCGACGGATCACTAGCCTCGTTCTGCCGCTAACTGTTGATCACGGGTGGCTGACCGCTGGTTGATCTTTCCTTATGGTTCGTCCGGCAAATGGGCATGGCGGTTACCCGGCGAGTGGCGGGTTCGTCGGGGAACGGGTCGTCGGGCGGAACGGGTGAGGCCGGCGGGGACGTGTAGCAACCGGTGACGCGGTGTTGTGGAAGTGGGCGATGGCGGACGAGGTATCGGTCAATCTGCGCGGCGGCGCCGCCGTCGTCGCGCAGGATCTCCCAGCACAGTGTCCGGCCGCTGCCGTCCAATGGTGATCTCGGCCGAATGGTGTGTTCTTCACTGAAGCTCCCGGGCGCCCGGTACCGGCTTCAACCGATCTAGATCATGTGCGGCGGTGCCCGCGAGGGCCTCGACCCGGGCGCCGCGGAAGCGCACTCCATGCAGTGCCAGGCGGGGGAGATCCTCAGGTAGCTGTGGGCGTACGGCCAGAGTGTCGGGCTCCGGATCGATGCCGAGCATCATGCGGAGCAGCATCATCGGCGCACCGGCGGCCCACACCTGCGGGGAGCAGGCGGTGGGGTAAAGCACGGGCACCAGGGTGCTTTCTCGTGGGTAGCCTGCGAGCGCCTCGGGCAGTCGATGGCGCAGATGATGGCCGGCCTGCAACAGTCCCATCGCGAGTTGGTTGGCTTCGTCGCGGTGTCCGTACCGGGCAAGCCCGGCTGCGGCGATCGCGGTGTCGTGCGGCCAGACGGTGCCGTTGTGGTACTCAAGCGGGTTGTAGGCGGGCTGCTCGTCGGCGAGCGTGCGCACGCCCCATCCGGTGAACATCCGGGGGCCGCAGAGCAGCGCGGCGAGCGCGTCAACGCGTTCGGGCGGCACGATCCCGCTCCACAGCAGGTGTCCGATGTTGGAGGTCAATGTGGTCACCGGCTTCTTGTCCCCGTCCAGCGCGAGTGCGTAGTAGCCGAGGTCGGGTAGCCAGAAGTCGGTGTTGAACCGGCGATAGAGTTCCTCGGCGTCGCGTTCCAGACGCTCTGCGAGGTCGGGGTCGTTCCAAATCTCCCGCGCGAGCCGCGCCGTCCGGCGGCGCGCGTCGTAGGCATAGCCCTGGATTTCGCAGGTGGCCCGGGGAAGCTTGGCGAGGCTGCCGTCGGGGTGGACGATGGAGTTCCAGGAGTCCTTCCAGCATTGGTTGACGAGGCCGCTGCGCGGGTTGCGAGTCTGGTATTCGATGTAGCCGTCGTGGTCGAGATCGCCGTACGTCTCCAGCCACCGCAACGCGGCGCGGGCCGCAGGCTGGAGGTCCTGGACGGTCTGCGTGTCACCGGTCCACCGTTCGTACTCGTCCAGGACGATCAGGAACAGCGGCGTGGTGTCAGCGGCGCCGAAGTACGGGGACTGCGGACGGTCGCCGAAATGGGCACGCTCCCCGTTGCGCAGTTCGTGCATGATCTTCCCTGGTTCGGCATCGCGGTGGTCGTCCTCATGGATCGCCTGCCGCTCGGCGAGGGCCCGCAAAGTCGTATAGGCAAGTTCGGGGTGGAACGGCAGCATCTGATAGCTGACCAGGAGGCTATCGCGGCCGAACACCGCCATGAACCAGGGCAGCCCGGCGGCGGGCAGAGAGGATCTATCTCCGGCGAAGGGGTAGAACCTCAACGCGGCGAGGTCGAGAAGGCTGCGGTGGTAGATGTGCAGCAAGTCGTCCCAGTCCGTGTCCAAGATGGGTGACGCGTCCAGCCATTCTCGGATGCTGTAAGGCATGTCCGGGTGGTGGTGGCGGCGCTGTAGCGCCGCGTCCACTTCGACCCCAACCCGGATCTGGATGTCGATGCCCCACTCTTGTCCAGGTGGTAGCTCGTGTCGGAAGGTGAGCGACTCCTCGGTAACGAAGGCACCGGGGGCGTCGATGTGGGTTTCGCGGCGGAAGTCGGCGCGGCTGTAGCCCAAGGTGATCCCGCCGTCGCGCCGATGGCGGTACAGATGGCCGGTCTTTGACATCTGGTCCTTGACGTCGAAGATGTCGGCGAAGTCGGCGTCGAATATCATCGTGAGTTCGAACGCGACCGGCGTGTTGCCGAAGTTGTGGACCGTGATGCGCTCCTGCATGCCAGTCGCCACGGCACGGCGGCGGGTGACCGACAGCGACGGGTTCCGGTAGATCGTTCCGGTCGGCTCGATCAGAAAGAAAACAACTTCGTCGTATTCGAGGTTGTCCGCGCTCAGCGCCTCCATTTGGTGGCCGTTGAGGCGCAGTTGCCACCGCGATAAGTGCCGCATGTCGCGATAGAAGAGCCCGTCGGGAACGTTGGCGGCCGGGTTGATGTCACCCTGCCGGTCGCTTACAACGAAGGCGTCTCCCTGCAGGATATTGATCTCGTCGAGCCGCACGCTTCCCCTCCGCTCTGGCCACACGAGCCGCCGCCGCTGGCCAGCCCGGTGCCCTGGTGGGGTGGTGGTTACCCTTCTAGGTGTGGTTACACCACGGCTTCCGAATCGGAGTGTTAGCCGGATACGGGACAATCTGCCCACCGCCAGCCTCGGCCTTTCCGAAGGGGCGGCAAGTGAGGGTGGCGAGGTCGTCGGCCACCACGGTCGCTTCGACCTGCGCGCACAGCACGCCGAGCTTGACCTGTGCATACGCGGGGCTTGACGCGGCGGTCGGCGCCGGGGCGCTATCGCTGGAGCATCACCGCCACATCGGTCGCGACCCGGCCCGGATCGTGGCCGGCCTGCCCGCGGCGCAGCGGAGCCAGCGCCTCCGCGTAGCCGGCGGACAGCGCAGTCACTTCGACCCTGGCGTGCTCCAGCACGGTGCCTCCCGGTCACCGGCCACCCGGTCCAACGACCGGGCGGCCAAGGAGACTCTCCGGGCCCGGTTCGGCCACGCCGTGCACCCGGATCTCCGTCGTCCCCACTCCGTACCACCAATCTTCTCGCCGCTGGACGGGCGCGGATACCCGCCGACCGGGCCGGTACGCCCCCACCGCGACCCTTACCGCTACGGAGGAAGCTGGGGCACGACGCGGACCAGCGCCTGGTCCGCTCAGCGGACTAGCCCGGCAGCCGCGGCCTCCCGTGGCCGCCGCCGAGGTGCCCGACGGTGCCGCCGCGCTTCGCCTGCTCGATCAGCGCGCATGCCATGCACAGCAGCAGCGTCGCCTTCGGGGCGAGGGCCGCGACGAGGCGCTGGTTAGGGCCGATCCACATGTCCGCGCCGCAGTCCGCGCACGAGGTCAGGCTGTGGTCGACGGACGGCACGAACGGCGGGACGCCCATGCCCTCCAGCAGCTCGTTCATGTTCGTCGGCGGGCACGCCAGCATCACCCGCTTCTCGCGCTCCATCTGGATCTCCCTCACGTCTCGACGGTCGCCGTGGCGACCACCGTGCCGTCCGCGTCGATCCGCCCGCCGGGGCCGGCTATGTCGCCGCCCGCCGCGCGCACCGCCGCGATCCGCTCGAACACCTGTCTCCCGAAGCCCAGCCGCTCCACCGACGGCACCACCACAACGTCGGCCACCCCGTCGGCGACATCGGTGACGGCTTCCCGCCAGCCGCGGGCCCCGACATGCTCGCCGACCACCTCGTAGCCCTGCTCGGCGCACCAGCACTGCGCCGCCTTCGTCAGCTCCTCCAGCGTGGCGCGGCCGCCGCGCACGGTTCGGGAGAACAGCACCGCCCGGCGCCGCACCCAGCGCCGCGCGGCCACGTCCCACCGCGCGTGCTCGTACAGCCGCGTCAGGTCCGGCCCAGAGCCCTCCACGTCGGGGGCGCAGCGCACGAACCGCCGCGCCTCCACGTCCCACCGCACGTGCCAGCCGAACTCGCGGGCCTCCGCGTGCGCCGGCCACCAGCCCGTCCAGTCCGCGCGGCCACAGTCGTGGCCCGCGGTGTCCGGCTGGGCCCGGCACCACATGCGCTTCCGGCCGGTGGCCAGGCACTCGGCCACGTCGCAGTCGTCGGCGTGCACCTCGCCGATCGCCACCAGGCAGGCCGGGCAGGTGCCGCGCGGCAGCTCCTCCATGCTGTCGGTCGGGCCGGCGCCGGAGGCGCGCACCAGGTCGGTACGCGCCTCCGGCTGACCCGCTGGGGTCACGCTCACTCGCTGTCCTTCGCGTCAGGCTCGGCCGCGTCCAGGTCGGCCTCCGGGCACGGGTCCGTCTCGGCGTCGGCCTCGGCGGCCTCGGGCTCCTCGGCCTCGGCGTCCGGCTCGGCCGCCGGCTCGACGTCGCCCTCGGGCAGGTGCACGTCCTCGATCGGCCGGACGCCCTCGGCGTCCTCCACGTAGCCCTCAGCGTCGTCGTACTCCAGCTCGGCCGCGGCCTCGGCCTCTTCCTGCTCCAGCGCCCGCTGCCGCTCGTCCTCCTCCTCGACCAGCTCGGCGCGCCAGGTCTTCTCGGCCTCCGACAGCTCGTAGCCCTCGGCCACCAGGCGGTCCAGCCACGGCAGCACCAGGTGCTCCCGGTTGGAGTACCGCCCGGCCGCCACGGTCGCCGTGTTGCCCTCGTGCGCGGCGACGAACCGGGCGACCAGCAGCCGGTTCAGCCGGTCGATGCCGGCCGTCGCCCCGTCGCGCGGGTCACCGCCGGCCAGGGCGGCGACCAGCTCCTCCTCGCACCGGTCGAAGAAGCCGGGCATCACCACGGCGGCGCGTATCGCGTCGACCAGCAGCGTCTTCGCCGCCTTCGCGCTGCCCCACTTCTCGACGAGGAACCGCCGCCGCACTTCGCCGGCGTCGAGCAGCTTCTGCCGCCGCTCCTCGGCCTCCCGCTTCTTCAGCTCCTCGGCCACCTTCTGCGCCGGGCTCTTGTACTGCGTCCACTTCGTGCGCTTGTACCCGTGGGCCTCGGGGTCCTCGCACACGATGACGGCCCGCATGTTCCCGCACGAGCCCTCGATGATCGCGCCGAAGCCCTCGACCGTCTTCAACGCCTCCACGTCGAGCGGCTGGTCGTCGGCGTCGGCCAGGTCCTCGACCTTCGCCATCTGGCAGTTCCACGGCCAGTCCTTCGGCTTCTTCAACACCCGGACGCCGGCCGCCGTCAGCTCCTCGGTCAGCGTCTCCGTCGCGCTCTTGTCGTCGCGCTTGCGCTTCTCCTCCTGCACGCGGTGCCGGACGCCCCAGCCGCTCTCGACGCCCTTGAGGATCCGCTCCATCGCCTTCGGGTCGTCCTCGAACTCCTCCAGCGCGGCGACGTCCTCCAGCGTCAGCTTGCCCGAGTCGGCCGCCTCGGCGGCGACGTCGCCGAGCGTCTTGAGCTTCAACGCCGACTTGACGTGCTTCTGGCTGCGGCCGGTGCGCCGCGCGATCTCGGCGACGTCCAGGCCGAACAGCTCCAGCTGCGCGTACCCGTTGGCCCGCTCGCTCTCGGTCAGGTCGGCGCGCTGGTCGTTCTCGATCAGCATGGCCACGACCTGCGCGGGGGCCAGCCCCTCCATGTCGGGCCGCACCAGGCACGGCACGGTGGTCGGCGTGCCGTCCGGCCACTCGCCGGCCTCGATCGCCTCGGCGGCGGCCGCCGCCCGGCGGTGCCCGGCGACGATCCGCATGCCGCCGTCCTCGGGGACGACGGTCAGCGCCTGCAGCACGCCGCTCGCGGCGATCGAGGCGCGCAGCTCGGTCAGGTCGCCGAGCTGGGTGCGCAGGTTGGTCGGGTGCGCGACCAGCTCGCGAGGGTCGAGCTGGGCGAGGTACGGCGCTGTCTTCTTCGCGCGCCGCGTCTTCGTCGGTGCTGTCACTTCCTGTCTCTCCTCTTCCACGTGAACACGGAGGTACGCCGCGTGGCGTACATAAACATTGTATCAGTCAAGATCATCCACCGTCCAATCAGGAACCGCCCTGACCTGCTGCTTTGCTCCGCAGCGGCGACGCGAAAGCCGCGCGCCGGGACTCCTTCGACCGCAGGTACGTCACGCCATGCACCAGGGCGTCCAGCCGGTCCGGGCTGTCGCCGGACTCCGGCGTCCAGGTCGTCAGCTGGTCCTCCAGCGCCGGGAACGTCCCGACGTGATGCACCCGGGGCGGGTCGACCTCGTAGCGGGCGGCCACCGGCTCGGCGCGCACCCGCTTCGACTGGCGGGCCTGCACCACGTCCAGCGGCGGGTCGCCGCCGGGCAGCACGCCCTCCTTCTGCATGGCCACCCAGGCGTCGACCAGGATGTCCCGCAGCCACGCCGACGAGCCCTCGTACACCACCACGTCCGCGTCGACGTCCAGGTAGCACTGCCAGATCCGGCGGGCCGCCGCCATGCCGGCGATCTTCATGCTCCGGTCCGCCAGCACGTAGTGCTCGCCGTCCTCGCCCCGGCCGACCGCGACGATGCCCGTCTCGTCGCTCGTCTCCGACACCGTGTCCGCCGGGTCGACCGACACCACGGTGCGCACCAGCGGCGGCACGTCCTCCTTCTCGACCCGGCCGGCCTCGATCCACGCCGACTTCCACAGCGCGCCGTCGACGTCGGACAGCAGCTCGGCGTCCAGCTCCTGCCGGCCCAGCCGGGTGCCGCCGTACTGCTCCAGCAGCTCCTCCAGCGCCTCCGCGCTGAGGTTCGCCGCGTTGTCCAGCGTCCGCCCCCGGGTGATGACCACCCGGGGCCGGCGGGACCGGGCCGCCTGCTTCTTCGCCCGCGCCAGCAGCTTCTTCACGTGCGGCAGCGGCTTCGGGGTCGTGCTGACGACCATGCGCGGGTCGGGCGCCTCACGCATGCAGAACCACAGCATGTCGAACACGCCCTGCGCCGTCTGCAACGGCCACGCCGCGTACTCGTCGAGCCAGCAGCCGTCGAAGTCGTAGCCGCGCAGCGTGTCCGGGTCCTGCGCGCCGAACCCGCGGATGATCGCCCCGTTGGTCAGCTCCAGGTACGGCTCGCTCTTGTTGAACGTCCGCACCTCCTTCGGCGGGATCACCGCCAGCAGGCCGGCACGCCGCGCCGTGAAGCAGACGTTGTACACCTCGCGGTGCGTCTTCGCGATCACCGCGTAGTGCCCGCCCGGCCGGGTGCCCGCCCAGCCGCGCACCGTCTCCGCCCCGGTGCGGGTCTTGCCGAAGCCACGACCGGCCAGCAGCATCCAGATCCGGTAGTACGCCGGCTCCATCTGCTCGGGCCGGGCGTGCCGCCGCCAGTCGTACCGGACGAGGCCCTGGACCTCCGACACCTCGCGCAGGTACGCGGCCAGCTCGGCGTCGGTCATCAGCGCCGGGTCCGGGTACGCCAGCAGCATCGGTCAGTCCTCGGCCCGCATCTCGGCTTCGCGCTGCCGCAGGTCGACGCACGCGACCCAGGCCAGCAGCAGCAACGCCGCCAGCATCAGCGCCGGGCAGCCGAGGGCGGCCGGGCCGACCCACCGCAGCCCGGCCCACACCGCCAGCACCATCAGGGCGAACCACGCGCCGAGCAGCAGGCGCCACGTCCAGGCGCGGAACCGCAGTGCCCGCCGCTGCACCCGGGTCAGCCGCCGCGGCGGCGGGGCGGGGCGCACAGGCAGCGGGCGCTTCGCGTCAAGCTCCGCCCAGCCGCGCACCACCCCGCCCGGCTGGTACGCCGGTCGGGCGGCGACCGGCGCCCGGTGGTCGAGCAGCAGCCTGCCCGAGCGGGGGCCGCTCCTCACCGCGCGACCGCCCACGCCACGACGGTCACGCCGCCGAGGGCCGCCGCGCCCATCAGCAGCAGCCCACCGGCCGCGCACCACGCCGCCCACCGGGGCATCCGCAGCTCCACCGCGATCCACGCGTCGCCGTCATCCCTGCTCCGTTGCCCCACCGGGCTCCTCCTCGTCCTCGTCGTCGCCGCCCGGGTCGTCCGGCTCGGCGGTCGGGTTGGCCTGGCCGGCGCGGGCGGCGGCCTCGGCCATCAGCGCGCGGAAGAAGTCGGCGCGCTGCTGCTCGGTCATCTGCTCGACCTCGGCGCGGATCGGCCCGCCGTCCGGACCGGTGTGCGCCGTCGTGGAGTCGGGCAGGCCCAGCGCCAGCCGCTCGACCCGGGTCGACACCTCCAGCCACCGGGCGATGTCGCCGGGGGTCAGCTTCGACGCGTCGAGGTTCTGCAACCGGGTGACGAGCTTCCCCTGCAGCGCCGACGCGATCCGGGCGTGCCGCCGGGCCATGTCGCGCCGCTGCTCGGCCAGGCCCTCGGCGTACAGCCGGTCCTCTTCCCGGTCCCACGCCGACGCCCGCTGCACCCACTTCCAGCGGGTGGCCAGCTTGTGGAGGTAGTCCCGGCTTTTGTTGACCTGCTCGGCGACCTTGGCGACGGTGCGGGTGCGGCCGAGGTCGCGGTACAGGGCGAAGTACCCGTACGCCTTCTCGGGCTCGTTGCGCTGCCGGTCCCACGCCAGAAGCTCCGGATCGCTCATGGTCACCTCCTCGTGCTGCTGGGCGGGCGGCCCGGCGGGTGCAGCGCCGGGCCGCCCACGTCTCAGTGCCCCGGCCTGCGCCCTCCGCTCATGGGTGGCCGGGCGATCGCCGCGTTGCCGTACATCAGGGCGTCGTCCAAAGCGGTCAGCACCATCGACGTCTCGCGGCCGGAGGGCAGGCTGCGCATCGCCTCGGCCATCAGCGCCTTGACCGCGGTGCGCCACCGCTGGTGCCGCTCGGCCTGCTCCAGGTTCACCGGCGGGTGGTGGTCGCAGCGCCGGTCCAGCTCGTGCCGCTGGCGCTCGTCGAGCCCGGCGTACAGGTCCTCGCCGCTCTGGGCGGGTCCGGTCATCTCTTCCTCCAGGGGGTCGGGCCGCGGTCGGGTACTGCGGCCGCATTTCCGGTCGGCGGGCTGCCGGCCGGGGGCTCAGGGGGGCCGGGTCAGCCGGGCCAGTGCGCGATGCAGCCGGCCAGCAGGCCGCCGACGACCACCACCACGGCGGCGATCGTCAGGCCGTACGGCACGCGCACGCCGGTCACCCGGCCAGGTAGTCGGCGGCCAGCAGCTCCAGCGCCCGCCACCGCTGGTCGGCGGGCACCTCGCCCGAGCGGACCAGCTTGTCCACGGCGCGGTGCAGCACGGCCGCCGCGTCGGCCGGCATGGAGCGCGTCTCCAGCACCGTCTCGATCGGCACCAGGCGGTGCGCGTGGCCGATCGGCTCGCCGCTCTCCTCGTCGAGCCACGCGCCGTCGCGCAGCTCGCCGAGGTGCCGCTCGAACACCGCCAGGATGAGGCCGAGCGCGGTGGCCACGTTGCCGACGTTGTGGGCGCCGTGGGCCGTCGCGAGCGCGTCCAGGGTGGACTCGTAGTCGCCGTACCCGGCGAGCCAGCGGACGTCCGCCTGGGTGAGCTTCCGCGCCTCGTCGAAGCTGGCGCGGGCCGCCTCGAGTTCGTGCGGCAGGAACACCAGCTGCACCGTGGCGAAGTCCAGGTTCGCCTCGGACAGGCCCTCCAGGTCGACCTGCGCGAGCAGGTCGAGCTGCTTGTCGTCCAGGCCCGAGTAGGCCCGCCAGTCCACGTCGTCCAGCTCGTCGTACAGCTGCTTCAACGTGGCCGGGTCGTCCTCGCCGGCGATCGCGTTGTGCGACAGCTGCAACGCGACCTGCCGGGCACGCGACAGCTTCTGCTGCACCACCATCACCGTGATCTCGGTGAGGCCGGCGTCGATCGAGGCGGTGACCCGGTGGTTGCCGGACAGCACCACCTTCCTGTCGTTCTCGACGTCGTGCCACACCAGCGGCACGCTCGTCAGGCAGCCGTCCCGCTTGATGTTCGCCACCAGCCGGTCGTACTGCTCCTTGCGCATGTACCGCGCGTTGACGTCCAGCAACGTCAGGTCCTGCGGCCGGACGGTCAGCAGCCGCGGGTCCAGGGGCAGCTCGTCGACGTCGCTCACCGCCGCCCTCCGCCCGCGTTGTAGCGGATCGCGAAGCCGGGGATGCCGAGGCCGAAGTCCGGGTCGGCGCTGGCGGGCCGGATCGGCGCGTGCAGCACGAACTCGTCCGCCGAGCAGGCCGGCCGGTTCGGCATCAGCCCGGCGGGCACGCCCGACCAGCGGAACCGCTCCTGGCACGTCAGGCAGCGGATCGAGAGCTCCACGATGTACGCCACCACCGTGGTGTCGTCGTCGGGGGCGGTCAGCCGCTGCACGTCGGCGTCCAGGTGCATGTCGACGTGCTCGCACGGCTTGTCCGGGTCCGCCGACGGCGGCGGCATCCGGAACCGGCCGTGGGTCGGGCACACGCCCGTCTCGGCGCCCTCGTCGCACTGGTAGGGCGTCATGCCGTCCCACAGCGTCTTCGGGCAGCCGGCCAGCTGCTCGGCGGCCGGCGGCTCGCCGGGCTGCTCGTCGCTCATCGCTCGTCCTTCCCGTGGCGGCGCTTCCACTCCGCCAGCGCCTCTTGCAGGGTCCAGTCACCCAGGGGGCCGCCGTACTGGAGTTGGTAGCGGTGGATGCCGTCGGCGGCCGGCTCGCTGCGCTTCTGCAGCTTCACGCCGGGGATGCCCCGGCCGTACTTCGCGCTGTTCGGCCGGTCGGTGAACGCCGTGGTCGACCAGCCGGTCAGCCGCTTCGACAGGGACCGCTGCAACAGCAGCTGCGCCTCGCGGCTGGCGGCCGCCATCACGATCAGCTTCGCCAGCCGCCGGTACCGGGTCCAGGACACCGGGAAGTCGCTCATCAGGTACGCGGTGCTCGGGTCGAACTTCGGCGGCAGGTACGCGAACGCCCCGATCAGCTTCCCGTCGACGCTGACGCCGCAGGCGAGCAGCGGCGACCCGGGCAGGATCGTCTTGCTCATGAACTGCGACCGCACCGCCGAGAACTGCCCGCCGGTCAGCACGTGCAGCGCCATCCGGTCGCCGAGGTCCTCGCGCGGCCCGATCTTCGGCAGCAGGATCGGCGCGACCTGCTGGGCGGGCGCGACCACCCGCCGCGCGCCCGAGCTGGCGTACACGTAGATCGGCATGCCGCGGTTGGAGGTCTGGACGACGCCGCGCAGCCACGGCCGCAGCTCGTCGCGGGCGATGTGCAGGCCGAGGATCCAGTGCGGCCGGTCGAGCACCGCCCCGATGATCTCCTCCTTGCCGTCCTCGTCGAGCAGGTCGTAGCTCGGCGCCGGCCAGTCGAAGAACTCGTCGATCCCGGCGAACTGCGCCTCGTAGTCGCCGGCGTAGAACGGCGGGAACATCGCCACCGGCGCGTCGGCCGGCACAACGTCGCGCAGGTAGTCCCGCACGTCCCCGCAGTAGTAGTCCGCCAGGCGCAGGGTCAGCGCGTTCAGCTTCGCCACCGTCTTGGCGTGCATCGTCGGGAACTGCCCGACCGTCGCCCGGACCATCCGCTCGTAGTAGACGCCCTGTCGGCCGACGTACTGGAGGAACCGGGTGCCGAGCATCAGCGTCGCCAGGGTGTCCGTCGACGTGCCGAGGTACGGCTCCAGCCAGGCCAGCTCCTCGGCGTGCTCGTCCTTCAGCCGATAGTCCAGCTCCCGGCCGGCCAGCCACCAGCCGAGGGCGCTCGAGTACGCCTGGACGTCGTTGCCGTGGATCGCCCGGCGCTCGCCGGGCCGGCTGTGCAGCGTCCGCTCGATCGTGAAGTTCCCCGAGCAGCCGACGTACAGGTCGGTGTCCGGCCAGGACTCGGCGTGCTCGTAGATGATCGACCGCAGGTCTGCCGGGATGCTGCCGTGGAACACGCGCCGCTCACCACCTTCCCCTGTGGCCGGGCGTCGAGCGCCGGCCAGGACTCGAACCTGGGCCTCCGCCCCGGTAGGGCGGCGTGCCAGCCAACAGCACTTCCAGCGCGACCGCGTGCCATGCACGCGCAGTGCTAGATCGTAGCCGTACACCCGGCGCCCGGCGAGAGGTGCTGGCGGCTTCCGATCTTCCCGTGGCCGGGCGTAGCCCACCGTAGACCTATCGGGCCGCAATGGTCTACAGTGACCCCGCAGTAAACCCGGAAGGCAGGAGGAGGACGAGGTGGCCAGGGACTACACCTACGCCGAGGCCGCGGCGAAGCTGCGCATCGCGGAGACCACCCTCCGGCGCTGGGTGTCGAAGGGCCGCATCTCCTGCCACCGCGTCGGCCGGCTCGTCCGCTTCACGGACGAGGACCTGGACAGCGCCTACAAGCCGTCCCCGGCCACGCGCCGCTGATCGTGGGGGGTCGCCGGTGAGGTCGCTCTCTCAGCACTCATCGCTGCGCAGCCGGTCAGATGCCGGCACCCGGCGGTCCCTGCTTCACCTCACAGTGTCTAGACCGTCCTAGGAGGATCGTTCGGCGGGCGCCGCGGAGAGAGGTCAGGTTTGAACCCCAGCTTCGCGAGCACTTCGACGGGGACAGCCTGCTGGTCGGCCTCCGGCCCGGTGACGGTCATGCCCTTGCCCTCGCGAACCTGGCGGTCCTCCAGGTTTGCCACGATCGCGGAACAGTGGTCGTACACCTGCTCGTAGCGGATGAGATGCGGCTCCAGGTCGGCGTACTGAAGCTCGGTCAGGAAGAACCGGTGCACGATCGCATTCCGGTGCTCGTACAGGTCGACGACCTCGGCCCTGAGCGCCTCGTCGATGATGCCGCGCCGCCGGGCCTCTTCGTAGATCGCCCGCTCGCTGATCTTCGCCCCGCCTGGCACCTGCTGCATGTACTCGTTGACGGTGACCGGATCGCCCGCGAGCTGCTTGTCCAGGATGATCGCCAAACGCAGCAGCCCGTCGATCAACGACACATACAGCACCATTCCCTCGATCAGGAAACCGTTGTCGTGCGCTCGCTTGAGCAGCAGTCGGGCGGTGGCGAACGAGTACACGAAGTTGCCCATCGGGCTCGACTGAGCGCTCATCGTGCCAGGGTAGGCCCCTACCGGGACACAGCGCGGGCGACGAACATCCGCACGCAGCCTGTTAAGCACCATGCTCCGCGACCCGGGTCGCTAACTCCTCCGGCGGTAGAACTCCTCCAGCACCTCCTCGACCTTCCAGCCCGATGCCACTCTGTTCCGCACACCCATCAGCCGCTTCGCAAAGACCTTGTGCGCGTTCTGCGTCGAGGTGCCGAGCGCGGCAGCCAGGACTGTCCAGGTGAGTCCCATCTCTTCTGCCTGTCCCACAACCAGCAGCAGTTCCTCGTCGAGTCGGAGTCGTGCTGCGGCCATCTCCTCGATGACTTGAATGAAGAGCGCGTGGTCGCGCTGCGCCTGTGACAGTGGCGCGTCCAGCGAGATCAGGTTCTCCATCTGCTGCAGCGCATCAGCCGCGAGCCCTTTGAGGCATTCGCGGAGGGCTTTATCCCTCTTGTGGTACGGGAGAGTGGCCCAGTCTTCGTCGCTCGGCAGCCCCAACTCTCGGAACATTCATCAACCGTAGTTGAAGGCGAGAGCTACGTACACCACAGGAGCATGTGTTCCGAACGGCGCGGCCGTCGCAAACGCGAACGGCCCCGGTGGCACCCGGAGCCGTTCAACCGTTCTGCCCACAGCTAGCGAGGAGAACGACGCCGTGAGCGTACGTCCTGATCCCGCCTCCCCGCCAGGAAACGGCACACCACCGCCGGAGAGCGCTGGTGGATCTCAGTGGAGCCTGACCGCCACCGTCAACGTGTGGGTGGCCGTCCTGGTGGTCGCGATACTGGCCCTGCTGGCGGCGGTCCTGTTCGCGCCGTCCAGCGAACCGGTGGAGCGCCTCACTGACCTCATCGGTCAGTTCTGACGGACGGCCGCGGGGAGCGGCGGGCCAACCGGTCCGCCGCTCCGCACATGCGCGGGGCACCGTTACCCGGCGGCCGCAAGCTGGTCGACGCCGAGGAAGTCCCCGACGATCTGCCGCACCGGCTCGTGGTGCCGGCGGGTGGCGTGCACGTACACGTTCATCGTCGTGGTCACGCTGGCGTGCCCAGCCATCGTCCGCAGCGCCGCCAGGTCGACGCCCTCGGTGGCGAGCAGCGTCAGGAGCGAGTGCCGCAGCCCGTGCATCGTCATCCGGCGCGGCAGGCCCTTGTCCCGGGCAAGGTCGCGGATCTTCACCCACCGTCCCTCGTAGAAGTCCTCGTACCGCCAGTGGTTGCCGCGCGGCGCGACGAACACGAACTGCCGGCCCGGCTCCCGGCTGGCGGCCGCGCACCGCTCGGCGACCATCCGCGCCACCGCGGCGGTCAACGGCACCTCCCGGTAGCCTTGCTTCGTCTTCGGCTTGGGCTCGACCACCCACCGCCGGTTCACCTTCCGCAGGACCTGCACGATGGACACCGTGCCCCGCGCGAGGTTGACGGCCCGGGGCGGCAGGGCGCTCACCTCGCCCCAGCGCAGCCCGGTCGAGAGCTTGCACAGCAGCAGGTCCGCCGCCTCCGGGTCGACGGTGTACGCCGCCTCCAGGAACAGCCGGGCCTCGTCGGGGCTCTCCAGGATGTCCCGCTCAGCGCGCGGGCCCTCCGGCAGCGGCAGGCCGTCCATCGGGTTGGCCGTCCGCACGGCGGGCTCGCCGTCCTCGCCGGGCCGGCACGCCGCCTTGAAGATCGGCACCACGCTCTCGCCCCGGATGTTGGCGATCGTCTTCGCCGACAACCCCGCGTCGCGCAGGCCCTGCTGCCACTCGCGCATCTCCCGCCGGGTGATCTCGGCGATCGGCCGGTCGCCCAGCAGCGGGAAGACGTGCTTCTCCAGCCGCTCCCGGTACTTGCGCACCGTCTCCGGGTGCGGCTTCACCAGCTGGCCCAGCCACTCCTCGGCGTACGCCCGGAACGTCAGCACCGCCTCGGCGGGCTCCGGCGTCGCCGGGGCGGCCACGCCGGCGGGAAGGAGCTCGGCGAAGCCGTGCTCCAGCAGCTGCTCCGGCGACGGCATCCGCTCGCCGGCAGCCTCGACGAGCGTCTTGAAGCGCTTCGCGTCGGCCTGGTAGTCGAACGTCCGGCTGACCTGCTGGCCGTCGCGGCGGCCGCCGTCCCGCCACTTCACCCGCCAGCGAACTGTCTTCCCGCCGTTCGTTGTCCTTCTCTCCAGCCCTGCCACAGTTCCTCCACGTGAACCTGGCGGCCTCGCACCCCGCGTCTGCGGACTCTGCCGCCGAGCGCACCTGTATGCGCAACAGTGGGACCGTAACCGTTCGGCTGAGCCAGTTCAAGATCGCGCCGCTGGCTGTTCCCGACGACGCCCGTCCGGGCTCGTGCTCCCTCGGTGCTCCCTCGGCGGCAGCAGCCCGAGAAACGACTAAGGCCGCTGACCTGAGTAATGCCAGGTCAACGGCCTTCTGTGCGAGTTCTTGATCTTGTGTCCGAGGGGGGACTTGAACCCCCACGCCCTATACGGGCACTAGCACCTCAAGCTAGCGCGTCTGCCATTCCGCCACCCGGACTTGCCTGTCCAGCCTACCCTGTCGGCCAAGGTGATCATCTCACCGGTTCAGCCGGCCGGGCGGGCCGCACGGGGCATTACTGTACACGGCGCAGATGGATCATGCACATCACCGCCGGACCACCACGTTTCCACAGCTCAACCGGGCCAGCCAGGCAGGCGTGGAACGGTCAATCCCGGATAGGCGGAGCCGGGTAGCGCCCGAGCACCCATACCGGGCAGCATTGCTCCCGTGTCCCACCCCTCCCCCCTGACCAACGCTCAACACCAGGCGCTCGCGCTCCGTTCCGCCGGAGACCTGGTCACCGCCCGCCGCCTGCTCGCCGACGCCATCGCGGCGGCCCGCCCGGCGTACGGGGAGGACCACCCCGACGTGCTGGCCACCGGACATCTGCTGGCCCGGCTGCACCGGGAGGCCGACGACCCGGCCGCCGCCCGGCGGGTGCTCGAGGAGACGTACGCCGCCGGCGAGCGGCGTCGTAGTGAGGCCGACCCGCTGATGCTCGCGCTCAGTTTCGACCTCGCCGGCGTGGCGGAGGAACTCGGCAACCGGCACGAGGCCCGCCGCAACTACACCCGGGTGGCCACCGCCGGCGCCGCCGTGCTCGGTCCGGACCACCCCGCGGTACGCACGGCCCGCCAGTACCTCGGCGGCTCCGCCGCCGCTGCCGGGCCGGCTCAGGGGGCGCTCTCCGGACCCACCGTGACGATGCCGGCGGTGCCGCCCCCGCCACCGATCACCCCACCCGCTCCCGGCCCCCGGCCCGGGGGCTCGCCCACTCACCCGCTCCCGCCAGCTCACCCGGCCCGGCCGGCTCACCCGGGTCCCGCCACAGCCGGCGCCGCCGGGCCAATTCCTGCCCCACCGCCTGCGACGGATCCACGGTGGGCACCGCCACCGCGCCCGCTCGCCGGACCGGCCCAGACGTCGCCCTGGGCGCCGCCTCCCGCATCCGCCGGTACGCCGCCACCGCCCCTCTCCGCCGGTACGCCCCTGCCACCGCCACCGGTCATCCCACCGCCGGCCGCTGGCGCATCACCCAGCGCCTCGCTCCCGGTAGCGCCACCGGCCTCCGCGCCACCGGCGTCCGGACCGCCGATGCCGTCGACGCCGATGTTTGCGCCCCCGCCGCCGGTACCGGGTCCACCGATGCCGCCGGCGCGGACGTCCGCACCACCCATTCCTCCGCCACCGGTCTCCGGGCCGCCGATGGCGGCAGCACCGGTGTCCGCGCCGCCCACTCCCCCGTCACCGATGTCCGGGCCGCCGATGCCCCGAGCCCCGATGTCCGCGCCGCCGGCCGTCGAGCCGCGTTTCCCCGCGCCCGCCCCCGTGCCGCCGGCCGTGGTCAGGCCGCCCTCCGCCGCGCCGGCACCGCCGCTCGTGCCGTCGCCCGCCACACCGCAGGCGGCTGTCGCGCACCCGGCCCCGGCTGATCCGGCTGGCCCGCAACCGCCCGCTCCGCCGCAGGCGTCCGGTCCACGTCCGGTCCCGCCGGCTGTCGCACCGCCCGGGAGGGCGGCCTCGATGACCCAGGTCGGGCCGGCGCCGCTGCCGCCCGCACCGGTCATCGCCGTTCCGGTTCCGCCCGCCCAGCCGCCGCAACGGCCGGACGCGCCCGGGCCGACGCCATCATCCGCCGGTCCCGTAGCGGCGCCGGCGTCCCGACCGGCCGCGCCCTCGGCGGGCAACCTGCCCCCGGCACCGCGGCTCGCTGCCCCGCCGGCTCCCACCGACGCACCCACCTCAGGCCCGCCGGCTCCGCCCACAAAGGTGCCGCAGGCCACGCACGCCTCGGCCCCGACGCTGCCTCCCTCGGCGCCGCCTGCCGCGCCGACCTCGGCGCCACCTGCCGACCGGACGCCGGGGCCCTTGGCCGGACCTGCTGACGGCCGGTCCGCGCGGGGTGACGGCGGCGACGTCGCGTCCGGCGACGGGACGCGGGCTCCGGGCTGGGCGAAGCCGACGGTGCAGGTCCAGCAGATCGGGCCGCTGCTACGTGAGGAGATCGAGCGGGCCGCCGCGGCAAAGGCGGATACCGGCCCGCAACCGGCGCCCGACGCGGCCCGCCCGAGCCCTCCGGTCAGCGGCCCACCCGTCAGCGCCCCGCCCGTGAGCGCGCCCCCCGTCAGCGACATGCCCGTCAGCACCCCGCCTGTGAGCGCGCCCCCCGTCAGCGGTCTACCCGTCAGCGCGCCGCCCGCCAGCGGCCCACTCGCCAGCGCCTCGCCCGTGAGCGCGCAACCGGTCCCCAACACACCCACCAGCGGCATGCCCGTACCCGGCCAACCGCCGATCAGCGCACCGCCGGCCGCCGCGTCACCCGCAATGTCCCGACCAGCGAGCGGCGCGCCCTTCGCCGTGCCGCCGCTAAGTCCCCCACCGGCGAGCGGCCCACCGTCCGCCCCGGCGGCACCGCCGGTCGGCGCATCTCCCGGTGCCGGCTACCCCGTGAGCGCGCCGCCCGGACTCGGTCACCCGGTCAGTGGGCCACCCAGCGCCGGCTATCCGGCCAGCGCGCCACCCAACGGCGGCCACCTCGCCGGTGCGCCATCCAACGCTGGCTACCCCGTGAGTGCGCCACCGGGAGCGGGCTACCCCGTCAGTGCGCCACCGGGAGCGGGCTATCCGGTGAGTGGGCCACCTGGAACCGGCTACCCGGTGAGCGGGCCGCCCGGGACCGGGTATCCGGTCAGCGGGCCGCCGGCCGCCTCGCCGGTCAGCGCGTCGCCCGTACCGCCGTGGGGGATGACGGCACCGCCCTGGAGCAGCGTGGCCCCCTCGCAGCCGGTGGAGCGGCCCGCCGATCCGCGTCCGGAGATCGTGGACGAGGACGACCAGGACGAGCAGCCCGGCGTGGCGCTGGCCGGGCCCGGCCCGGAGGAGCCGGGCGAGACGGACGAGGCGGGTCGACGCGCGCTGCCGGTCTACGACGAGCTGCTCGAGTTCCCGGAGACGCAGCAGCCGGCGCCGGCCGCGTACCCCGAGAACGGGGTGTGGCCGGCGGTGCCGGCGCCGTTCCACCAGCCGCCGGCGTACCCGATGGTGGCGGAGCCGGAGCCGGAGCGGGACGGCCGCAGCCGGACGGCGGTGGCCGTGGTGGTCGGTGTCGTGGTGCTCGTGGTGGTCGTCGCCGTGGGGGTGGGCGCGCTGGTGCTGAACCGGGGTTCGGCGCCGCCGCCGGGACCCGCGCCGGCTTCGTCCGCGCCGGGGCCGAAGGTGAGCGGGCCGCCGCCGGGTGATCTGCGGCTGCGGGACGACACCACGACGATCACGGTGACCTGGACGGATCCGAGCGACGGCGGGGTGCCGTTCGTGGTGGCCGGGGGGCGGGCGGGCCAGAAGCTGGGCGTGATGGCCACGGTGGATCCGGGGACGACCCGGTACACGGTGAACGGCCTGAGCGCCAAGCTGGACTACTGCTTCACGGTGCTGGCCGTCTACTCGACCGACACGTACGCCACCTCGGGTCAGGTCTGCACGGCCCGGGAGGGCGGTCCGACGAACTGACCGCGCGCGCCGGGGACACGCTCGGTGTCCACAGGGGGACGGTACGGGTTACCCGATGCCCGGCCGGCCCCTATGATGGCTCCCGGCTCTGGGGAGGGTCGTCCACGCGTGACGCCTCCCGCACCGATCTGGGGAGGCAGCCGGCAGTGGCAACCACCGAGGACGTCACGAGCACGGGGGCGCAGGCCGCCCCGCCCCGGTCCCGACGGCTACGGGGCGGGCTGGTCACCGTCGGCACCGTGGTGGCGTTGCTGGCCGCGATGGGGTTGACCGTGCTCGGGTTGGGGGCCGCCGACAACGCGGTGGCCAACTACGACGCCAGTTCCTGGTTGTGGAGCACCACGCGCAGCGAGATGGCCCGGGTCAACGGGGTCACCGCCCGGGTCGACACCCGGGTCGAGGTGCCGGGGGCGCGCCGGCACCAGGTGCAGGTGGCCCAGACCGATCGGCTGCTGATCCTGCGCGACCTGAACACCGGGCAGGTCAGTTCGCTGGACCTGGCCACCCTGCAGATCACCGCGAGCACGCCGACCGCGCCGGGTTTCGGGGTGAGCGTGGCGTTGCACGAGGACTCGGCGTTCGTGGTGGACGCGGTGCAGGGCATCGTGCGGCAGCTCGACCCGCGCGCGCTGACCCCGGTGGGCGAGCCGGTCCGCTATCCGCCGGGCATCACCGGCGGGGCGTTCGACGGCGCGGGCCGGCTCTGGATCGCGGTGCCGAGCGAGGGCACCGTCTCGGCGGTCACCGCCGCCGAGCTGCCCGCCACCCCCGGTGCGGCCCCGCCGGCCGGGCTGAGCCCGAAGCGGGTCGAGACGTACGACGTGGCGGAGCCGAGCCACGAGCTGGTGGTGTCCACGCTGGACGACGGTGTCGCGGTGCTGGACCGCACCTCCACCTCGCTGGTGACCGTGCGGGGCGGCCGGACGCAGCGGGCCGACCTCGCCATGTCCGCCCCCGGCAGCCTGCCGATCCGGACCAGTGGCCAGGACGTGCCGGTGACTGTGCCCGGCGAGCGGAAGGTGCACGTGGTGCGCGACGGCGCCGACGTGCGGCAGTTCAGCGTGCCCGGCGCGGGCGACGGGCTGACCCCGGCGGTGGCCTGGGCCGGGCGGTTCTACGTCGCCGACGAGAGCACCGGCACGGTCTACTCGTTCGACGCCGACGGGCGGCTGGTGGAGACCATCAAGGGCACGGGACGGCCCGGCCCGGTGGAGCTGGAGGTGCGGGAGAACCACCTGTTCATCAACCCGCCGGACGCGTCGACCGCCCGGGTGGTGGACGACCACAACCGGGTCCGTGAGGTCAACAAGTACGCCAACGACGTGCTGGGCGGCGACCCGCCGCCGGTGCCCGCGCCGCCGCCCCCGCCGAAGAAGCCGCGGGTGGGCAAGCCCGGCGCGCCGCGCGCGGTGACCGCGGCGGCCGGTAACGCGTCGGCGCGGGTGAGCTGGCGGCCGGCGGCCGCCAACGGCGCGGCGATCACCCGGTACGTGGTGGAGGGCGCCGACCAGCGGCGTGAGGTGGGCGCCAACCAGCGGTCGGTGGAGATCACCGGGCTGACCAACGGCGAGACGTACACGTTCTCGGTGCACGCGGTCAACGCCAAGGGCGACGGGCCGGCCCGGAAGAGCAACCCGGTCACGCCGACGGCCGCGGTGCCGGATCCGCCGGCCTCGGTCACCGCGCAGGCGCGGCCCGACGGCACGGTGCTGGTGAGCTGGCCGGAGGCGAACGGCCAGGGCAACACCATCGCGAAGTACGCGGTGACGGCCAACTCGGCGGGGGCGACCGCGCCGGCCGGCGAGTCGTCGAAGACCGAGCTGGTCATCGCCGCCGGTCAACTGGAGTACGGCAACCAGTACGCCTTCACCGTGGTCTCGATCAACGACAAGGGCGCCGGGTCGAAGGCGTCGCCGCTGAGCAACACGGTGGCGCCGTTCACCGCCCCGGCCGCGCCCACCGAGCTGAAGGCGTCCACGGTGGCCGACCAGCCGGGCACCGTGGCGGTGCAGTGGGCGCCCGCGGTGGACAACGGCCGCCCGGTCACCAAATACCTGGTGGACGTCGGCGGGAAGACCAGCGAGGTGACCGACACCCGGACCACGGTCGGCGGGCTGGGCAACGGGCAGAACGTCACGGTGAAGGTGAAGGCGGTCAACGAGGCCGGTCCCGGCCCGGAGGCCACCGCCACGGCCCGCACGGTCGCCGCGCCGCGGGTGACGGTGACCGGCTCGTCGGCGGACATCACCTCGGTGACGGTGTCGTTCACGGTGGACGCCGGCGGCGGCAACGCCACCTGCTCGGCGGCGACCGGCGGCAAGACGGTCAGCGGCGGCTGCTCCAGCCTGCGGGTGACCGGCCTGACGCCGGGCACCGCGTACACGGTGACGGTCACCGCGACGAACGCGGCCGGCAAGGGCACCGCCACCCGCGACCAGTCGACCGACCCGGTGTACGGGATCGCCACCTGCAACAACGGGCCGAGCGGCGACCAGCGCACCTACTGCGACAAGGACGTGGACGGCCGCAACGGCAACGAGATCTTCTCGATCCCCCAGCAGCTCAACTCCAAGCAGGTCGGCTGGGCGAAGCCGGGCACCCGGCTGCGGGCGTACTGCAAGAAGCAGGGCGACGACGTCGACTCGTGGATCTACAACGACCAGAAGCGGAGCACCTGGTGGGTGCAGGTCGCCTACGACGGGAAGAACTACATCCCGTGGGCCTGGCTGAACCTGGAGGGCGGCGACAACCTCAACGTCCTGCCGACCTGCTGACCCGCTGACCGCAGCACCGCGATCGAGGAGCACCACGCGCGTGAACACCCACGAACCGCTCACCCAGCCGGAGGTGCAGGGCTTCGCCGCCCTGGCCGCCCGGCTGGCCGAGAACGTCAACGCGGTCGTGCTGGGCAAACCGCAGGTGGTCCGGTTGGCGTTGACGGCGCTGTTCGCCCAGGGGCACGTGCTGCTCGAGGACGTGCCCGGGGTCGGCAAGACCACGCTGGCCCGGGCGATCGCCGCGACGGTGAAGGGCCAGTGGCGGCGGATCCAGTTCACCCCGGACCTGCTCCCCTCGGACGTGTCCGGGGTGACCATCTTCAACCAGGCCACCCGCGGCTTCGAGTTCCACCCGGGTCCGGTGTTCGCCAACATCGTCATCGCCGACGAGATCAACCGGGCCTCGCCGAAGACCCAGTCGGCGCTGCTGGAGGTGATGGAGGAGCGCACGGTCACCGTGGACGGCGTCCGGCACCCGGTGCCGCAGCCGTTCCTGGTGGTGGCCACCCAGAACCCGGTGGAGATGGACGGCACGTACCGGCTGCCCGAGGCTCAGCTCGACCGATTCCTGGTGAAGCTCTCCGTCGGCTACCCGGACGAGGCGGTCGAGGTGGAGGTGCTGCGCGGGGCGACGGTGCGCTCCCCCGACTCGCTGAGCGCGGTCACCGACACCGCCACGGTCGGGGAGATGGTGCGGATGGCCCGGCGGGTGCACATCGCCGAGCCGCTCTACGCGTACGCGGTGCGGCTGGCCGCGGCCACCCGCAACCACCCGCAGGTGCGGGTCGGGGTGAGCCCGCGGGGCGTGATCGCGCTGACCCGGGCGGCGTGCGCGTACGCGCTGATCGACGGGCGGGGCTGGATCATGCCGGAGGACCTGAAGACGCTGACCGAGCCGGTGTTCGCGCACCGGCTGCTGTTGACCCCGGACGCCCAGGTGCGCGGGGTGACCGCCGCCGAGGTGCTGCGCCAGGCCGTCGCGTCGGTGCCGGTGCCGCTGCCGTCCGGGCAGCCGGCCCCGGTGCACGGCTGAGCCGGGCGTGGGGATCACCGCCCGTGGGGTGGGGCTGCTCGTCGCCGCGGTGCTGCTGTTGGGGGCCGGTTTCCGGTTCGCGTACCCGGAGCTGACCGTGCTGGGCGCGGCGGCCGCCGTGGCGGTCGGCTACGCGCTCGTCACGGCCGCCTGGCGGCCTCGGCTGGCGGTCGAGCGGGTCGCCGACCCGGACCGGGTGGCCCGGGGCGAGCCGGCCACCATGACGTTGACCGTGCGGAACACCGGGCGGCTGCGCGCGGCGAACCTGCTCGCCGAGGACCGCTGCGCCGGCCGGTCGGTGCCGGTCCCGTTGTTGCGGCTGCGGCCGGGCCGGGACACCGAGGTCCGCTACGAGGTGCCGACGCAGCGCCGGGGCGTGGTGCCGGTCGGCCCGCTGCGGGTCACCCGCCGCGACCCGCTGGGTCTGGTCGCGTTGGCCCGCCCGTACGGGGAGGTCGCGCCGGTCTGGGTGCACCCGCGGATCCACCCGCTCAGCGCGGTGCCGACGGGCGCGGGGCGCAGCCTGGACGGGCGCACCGACAGCGTGCCGCACGGCTCGATCACCTTCGACTCGCTGCGGGAGTACGTGGTCGGCGACGAGCTGCGCCGGGTGCACTGGCGCACCAGCGCCCGGGTGGGCGAGCTGATGGTGCGGGAGAACGTGGACACCAGCCTGCCCCGGATCGTGGTGGCGCTGGACAACCGGGCGGCCGCGCACCCGGACCGGGTCGGCGGGGTGGCCGAGTCGTTCGAGTCGGCCTGCGAGGCGGCGGCGTCGGTGGTGGCCGCCGCGATCCGGGAGGACCTGCCGGTGACCCTGCTGCTGGTCGCCCCCACGGGGGCCGAGCCGGGCGGCGCGACCGACCCGGGCGCCCCGGCAAACCCGGCCGGTGGTCTCCGGGCGCGGCTGCGCCTCGGCCGGGCCTGGCCGGCCGGCCGCTCCGGGCTGACCGGCGGCTCCGGATCGGCCGGCGGTTCCGGTCCGGCGGGCGGTCTCGGGCCCGGCGGGGCGGCGTCGTCGAGCCCGCTGGACCGGTTGGCCGCCGTGGAGCTGGTCGAGACGGGGGCGGACGTGCTGCCGGCCGCGATGGGCCGGCTGCGGCGGGACCGGCTCGGCGACACGCTGGTGGTGCTCACCGGGCCGGGCGCGCGGGGCGACCTGGGGCATGTGGGCGCGCTGCGCGGGGCGTACCCGTCGGTGGTGGTCGGGGTGTTCGGCGCGCCGGACCGGACCCCGCCGGGCGCGGCGGGCCTGGTCGTGGTGGACGCGGCCGACGGCGCCGGGTTCGCCGCCGAGTGGGACGGGATCCGCCGGTGGTGACGCTCGCCCCGGCGCCGCCCGGCACCGACCGGCCCGACACCCCCGAGACCCCGACCGGCGGGGGCCGGCTGGCGCGGGCGGCGGCGGTGCCGCTGGTGCTGCTCACCATGACCGCACTGGCCGGCGTGGTGCTGGGCCGGGTCTACGCGGACCCGCTGCTGACCTGGCTGATGGCCGGCGCGGCGGCCGGTTCGGTGCTGGTCAGCGTGGCCACCCGGCGGCTGCCGTCCTGGCTGGTGGCGCCGCTCTCGGTGGCCGGCCTGGCCGGTTGGACGCTGCTGTCGCTGCGACTGGCGGCCGCGCACGCGGCGCTGCCCGGCGGCCTGGCCGAGGTGGCGGCGGACGCCGCCGGCAACGCCATCCCCCGGCTGCTCACCGCGATGATCCCGGTGGAGCCGACGCCGGACACCGTGCTGCTGCCGGTGGTCGCCGCCTGGCTGGCCGGCCTGACCGCCGCCGAGGTGGCGCTGCGCACCGGCCGGGTGCTGCTCGGCTACCTGCCGCCCGCGCTGCTCTACGCGGGCGCGCTCTACGTGGTCGGCCCGAACGCGGACCCGGCGATCGGCCCGACGGTGGCGTTCGCGGCGGTCGCCGCGGTGGGCCTGGCCGTGCCGTCGCACCGCGACACCCCGGCCGGCGGCGACCCGGTGGCCGGGCTGCCCCCGGCGGTACGCGCGGCGGTGCGGCTGCGGCTCGCCGCGGCGAGCGCCGCCGGGGTGGCCGTGGTGGTGGCCGTCGCCGCCCTGCTCGCCCCGGTGGTCGCGGCCCGGGTCGGCGACCGCCCGGTGGACCCCCGCCGCTACGTCGAGCCGCCGCGGGTGGAGTCGCTGGACGAGAACCCGCTGATCCGGATCTCCGGCTGGGCGCTCAACCCGGACCAGCACCTGCTCGACGTGCGGACCGAGCCGGGCCGGACCGAGCCGGGCGGGACCCGCATCCGGCTGGCCGTGCTCAGCGACTACGACGGGGTGACCTGGCGGGTCGGGGCGACCTACCGCAACGCGGGGCGGATCCTGCCGGCCGCCGAGCCGGCGCCCGGCGCCACCACCGATCCGGTCCGGCAGGAGATCACGGTGGCCGAGTTGACCGGGCGGCTGCTGCCCGCCGTGCCCACGCCGCGGGAGGTGACCGGCGCGCGGGTGGCGTACGACCCGGCGACCGGGACGCTGATCCGGCCGGAAGGGCTGGCGCCCGGGCTGCGCTACACGGTCGCCTCGGTGCGGGAGCGCCCGGACGGGAACCTGCTCGGCACGGCGAACGTGCCGGCCGGTGACGCGGTGGCCCGGGTGCTGCGGGTGCCCGACGGGGCGCCCGAGCAGCTGCGCCGGCTGGCCACCCAGCTCGCCGAGGAGAACGGCGCCCCGTACGCCCGGGCGCAGGCGATCGAGGAGTTCCTGGCCGGGCACTACCGGCTGACCGCGGACGCGCCGAGCGGGCACGCGTACCCGAACCTGGCGTTCTTCCTCTTCGGCCCGCGCAACGGCGGCGGGCAGCGCGGCACCTCGGAGCAGTTCGCCGCGTCGTTCGCGGTGCTCGGCCGGCTGGCCGGCCTGCCGACCCGGGTGGTGGTGGGTTTCCGGCCGCGCGGGGACGGCCCGGTACGTGCCGCCGACGCGTCCGCCTGGCCGGAGGTGCTCTTCGACGGCGTCGGCTGGGTGCCGTTCGATCCGCTGCCCCGCCCGGACGAGCAGCCCCGCCCGGTGGAGGAGGACTTCCGTCAGACGCCGGACGACCCGCCGCCGTCGGAGGTGCCGGCGCCGACGGCCGAGCCGACCGCCACGGCACCGGTCGCCGACGCGGGCGGCGACGCCGGCGACGGTCGCGGCCCCGGCACGCCGGTGCTGGTCGGCGCGGGCACAGGCGGCGGCCTGCTGCTGGTCGGGGCGCTGCTGCTGGTGCTGGCCGGTCTGCGGCGCAACCTGACCCGGGCCCGCCTCGAGCGGGGTGACCCCGCCGGCCGGATCGCCGGCGCCTGGCGGGAGCTGACCGACGCGCTGCGGCTGGCCGGCCACCCGGTCGGCGCGGACCTGGCCGCCGCCGAGGTGGCCGACCGGGCCGGCCGGACGCTGACCGAGGCGCGGGCCGCCCGGACGCCACCGCCGGCCGCACCCGCCCCGGACGGTCCGGCGTCCGTGCCGACCGCGGACGGTCCGGTGTCCGGGCCGGGGGCGCTCGCCTGGTCGCCGGCAGCGGAGCAGGTGACGGGCCGGACCGGCGGGCACGGCCAGGTCGGCCCGGAACCGTCGGGCCCCGCGGTGCGGGAGCTGGCCGGGCTGCTGAACCAGGTGGCCTTCGCCCCCGGCCTGGCCACCGCCGAGCAGGCGGACCGGGCGGCGGCGCTCGCCACCGACTACGCGGCGGCCCTGCGCGCCGCCCGGCCGTGGTGGCGGCGGCTGCTGTGGACGGTCCACCCGGGACCGCTGCGCTGGCGCCGCTGATCCCGGCCCGGCAGCCCTGCCGGGGACGTCCGCGCCCGGGCGGCGAGGGCGGCTTCCACAGCGAGGGCGGCGACTCCTACTGACCGGCGGCGCGCAGCTTGCGGACCAGCTTGCGCAGGCCGGCCTGCCAGCCGTCGGGGTCCTCGGCCCGGCGGCGCGCGTACCCGGCGACCTCCGGGTGGGGCAGGATGAGGAAGCGCTCCTCGGCGAGCCCGGCGACGGTGGCCTCGGCCACCTGGTCGGGGGTGAGCACCGCGCCGGAGGCGGCGATCACCCGGGCGCCCAGCTGTCCGGCGGCGAGGCCGTCGGCGAGCATCGGGGTGTCCACGCCCTGCGGGCACAGCGCGCTGACCATGATGCCGGCGTCCCGGTAGGTGACGGCGAGCCATTCGGCGAAGCCGACCGCCGCGTGCTTGGTCGCGGTGTACGGGGCGTCGCCCACGGCGGTCAGCACGCCCGCCGCGGAGCAGGTGAAGAGCAGGTAGCCCTGGCCGCGCCGGAGCATCGCCGGCAGCACCGCCCGGGCGGTGTGCACGTGGGCCAGCACGTTGACCTGCCAGGCCCGTTCCCAGTCCGCGTCGGGGGCGTCCACTCCCCCGCCGGTGGCCACGCCGGCGTTGGCGCAGAACAGGTCGATCCGCCCGTACCGCCGCTCGACCTCGTCGACCAGGGCGCGCACCTGCGCCCCGTCGGTGACGTCCAGCGCCACGCCCTGCGCGACCGGGCCGATCCGCTCGGCCGCCCGGCGCGCCGCGTCGGCGTCCAGGTCGGCGAGGACCACGGCGGCGGCGCCCTCGGCCGCGAACCGGCGGCCCAGCGCCGAGCCGATGCCGCCGGCCCCACCGGTGATCACCACGACCCGGTCGGTGAGGTTCACATCAGCTCCCCTGCGCGCCGGTGGGCGGCCCGAGCCGGGGCAGCAGCGCCGACAGCGCCGCCGCCCCGCCGGCCGCCAGCTCCGGGGTGGGCAGCACCGCCAGCACCGGCACGTCCACCCCGTGCTCGGCGTACCGGCGGACCTGCGCGGCGCAGTCCTCGGGCGTGCCGTGCAGCACCAGCGCGTCGACCACCTCGTCCGGTACGGCCGCGGCGGCGCCCCGCCGGTCCCCGGCCGCCCACTTCTCCCACATCGGGTCGAGCTGGGTGCGGCCGAGCCAGCGGTGGAAGGCCGCGTACGCCGGCACGGTCAGGTAGCCGGTGATCAGCCGGCGGCCCAGCGCCCGGGCGTGCTCGGCGTCCTCGGTCGGGCAGACGAAGATCCGCGCGGCGACCTCGAACCCGGGCCGCCGCTCGCCCAGCTCGGCGAGGGCGGTCGGCACGTCCTCGGCGGCCAGCCAGTTGAGGATCACCCCGTCGGCCTCGGCGGCGGCGAGCCGCAGCATGCCGGGGCGCAGCGCGGCCACCAGCACCGGCGGGGGCACGGCCGGCGGGCGTTCCAGGGTGAACCGGCGGACGGTGAAGGTGTCGTACACCTCGTCGACGGTCTCGCCGCGCAGCGCGGCGCGCAGGAAGCGCAGCACG
This sequence comes from Micromonospora sp. NPDC049836, assembly GCF_044465125.1. NCBI lineage: Bacteria > Bacillati > Actinomycetota > Actinomycetes > Micromonosporales > Micromonosporaceae > Micromonospora > Micromonospora sp. NPDC049836. The sequence continues at coordinate 110,122 of NZ_JBITLH010000012.1, read as the reverse complement.
TCGCGGGTCCGCTTGAACGGCTCGTCGAAGCGGACCGCGTTCCAGTCGCGGACCAGCACGGGCGAGGAGGCGCCGATGCCGAGCGCGAAGCGCCCCGGCGCGGCCTCGGCGAGGGCGGCCGCGCTCATCGCGAGCAGCCCCGGGCCCCGGGTGAAGACCGGGGTGATGGCGGTGCCGAGGCGCAGCCGGGGCTGCCAGGCCGCGGCGAGCGCCAGCGGGGTGAACGCGTCGGTGCCGGCGACCTCCGAGGACCACACGTCGGTGAAGCCGGCCCGGTCCAGGGCCGCGTAGACGGCGGCGTGGTCGGCGAGCGGGATGCCGCTCAGCGGTACGGTCATGCCCCATCGATTCGTCACCGGTCGATCGTGCCCGGTCGCCGCCGACCCGAGCAAGATCCGGATCGGGTCGATCCGGAGGATCCGCGCCGATAAGCCCGGAAAGAGTGCTACGACTGCCAGATGGAGTGCACCCGGGTCGGGCGGCGGCGGTGAGGATTCCGGAGCCGGCCGCCCTGGCCGGACCCGAGCCGGGCCCGAACCGTGCCACCTTCCTGGAACTCTTCTTCGACCTGGTGTTCGTCTTCGCGCTGACCCGGATCTCCGCCCGCGCGTTCGAGGACCTCGCGCTGGAAGGGGGCAAGACCGGCTGGACGGCGCTGACCGGCGGCGGCAAGACGCTGCTGCTCTTCCTCGCGCTCTGGTCGGTCTGGCAGGGCACCGCGTGGACCACCAGCCGGTACGACCCGTACCACACCTGGCTGCAGGTCATCGTCATCGCGGCCCTGGTGGGCAGCATGGTGATGGGCGTCGCCATCCCCCGCGCCTTCAGCTCCACCGGGTTCGCCTTCGCCGCCGCGTACGTGCTGGTGCAGGTGAGCCGGCCGGGCATCCTGCTGCTGACGCTGCGCCAGCTGCGGCACCGCCGGCTCATGCTGCGCATGCTGATCACCTACTGCGCGACCGGGGTGCTCTGGCTGGCCGGCGCGCTGCTGCCCACCCCGGCCCGGGTGACGCTCTGGACGGCGGCGCTGCTGCTGGAGTACCTCGCGGGGCGGTTCGGCTGGCCGGTGCCCGGGCTGGGCCGGTCGACCGTCTCGCGCTGGGACATCCACGGCGAGCACCTGGCCGAGCGGTACCAGCAGTTCTTCCTCGTCGCGCTCGGCGAGACGATCCTCATCGCCGGGGTGTCGTACAGCCGGGACGCGGCCAGCGCGACCCGGACCGCGGCGTTCGCCGCGGCGCTGCTCACCTCCGTGCTGCTGTGGCGGATCTACGTGCAGCGGGCCGGGCAGATCCTCGGCGAGGCGGTCACCCGGGCGGCGCACCCGGCCACCATCGGCCGGTCCGCCGCCGACACCCACCTGGTGATGGTGGTCGGGGTGGTGTCCACCGCGATCGGTTATGAGTTGGTGAACGAACACCCCACCGGACACAACCAGGTCGGCTGGCTCGCCATGATCCTCGGCGGTCCGGCGCTGTTCCTGGCCGGCCGGGCCCGCTTCGAGTACGAGGTGTTCGGCCGGGTGTCCCGGTCCCGGTGGATCGCGATCCTCGTCCTGGTGGCGCTCACCCCGGTGCTGCGGCCCCTGGTGCCGCTGGCGGCCGCGGTCGCCGCTCCCCTGGTGCTGCTCGGCGTGGCCGTGGCCGACGCCCGGCGCGCCTGGGGCCGCCCGCCCGAGGCAGCCGCCCCACCGTTCTGACCCGACGGCGATACCATCCGCGGGTGACCTTCTCGATCGTCGCCCGCTCGGCCGACGGACTCGTGCACGGCGTCGCCGTGGCCAGCAAGTTCCTCGCCGCCGGGGCGCTGGTTCCGGCCGCCGCGGCGGAGGTGGGCGCGGTCGCCTCCCAGGCCCACGCCAACCTGGCGTACCGGGCGCAGGGGCTGGCCCTGCTGCGCACCGGCGTCGCGGCGGCCGACGTGGTGGCCGGCCTGGTCGCCGCCGACCCCGGCCGCGACGACCGGCAGCTCGGCGTGGTCGGCACGACCGGCGACGGGGCCACCTGGACGGGTCCGCGCTGCCACCCGTGGGCCGGCGGCCAGTCCGGCGACGGTTGGGCGGCGCAGGGCAACATCCTGACCGGGCCGGAGGTCGTCGACGCGCTCCGCGATGCCTGGCTGGCCGGCACCGAACTGCCCTTCCCGCAGCGGCTGCTGGCCGCGCTGGCCGCCGGTGACCGGGCCGGCGGCGACCGGCGCGGCCGGCAGAGCGCCGCGCTGCTCGTGGTGCGGCGCGGCGGCGGCTACGGCGGCACCGGCGATGAGCTGGTCGACCTGCGGGTCGACGACCACCGGGATCCGGTCGCCGAGCTGGGCCGGCTGCTCGACATCCACCAGATGCTCTTCGGCGAGCAGGACCCGGCCACCCTGCTCCCGCTCACCGGCGCGGTCGCCGAGGAGGTGTCCGCGCTGCTGGGCGCCGCCGGGCACCCGGTCGGCGCGCCCGGACTGGACGACGCGCTCGCCTCCTGGGCCGGCGTGGAGAACCTGGAGGAGCGGATCCTTCCCGGCCGGATCGACCCGGTCGTCCTGGACCACCTGCGCCGCGTCGCCGCGCAGGCCAGCGCCGGCTGACCGCCGGCGGTCAGCCGCGCCGAGGGCCGGTTCGCCGGAGCAGCGGCGGCCAGCCGTGCTCCGGGCCGCCCGCCTGACCCAGCCGGGCGCGGGGCGAGCCCGTCCTCCGGTGATGCCGGGTCGGCGGCGGTCAGCCGCCGAAGGACAGCCAGCGGAAGCCGGGCCGGTCGACCAGCGCCCGCTCCCGGTCGGTGAGCGCCGACCGGCCGGTGGCCTTGCGGACCAGGGTGAGCGCGTCCCAGCCGAGCCCGTCGGGGATCGTCTGGCCGGGCCGGGTCGTTGCGCCGCCGCTCGGCGCCGGCGAGCCGCCGGTGAGCAGGTCCGCCACGACCGCCGCGGCGGTGGGGGTCAGCCAGGGCGGCCGGCCCAGCGCGTCGGCCAGGTCCAGGCCGTGCACCGCGACCTCCACCACCCGGGTACGCAGGAACTCGGTGAGCGTCATCGCGTCGCCGTGCCGGGTCCGCACCAGCCGCTCCGGCGGCTGCCCGGCGACGGCCGCGTCGGTGGCCCGCCAGGCCCGCACGAAACCCGCCGCCACCTGCGGTACGCCGGGCAGCGCGTGCGCCTCGCGGCGGGCCGCGTCGATCCGGTCCCGGTCCACCTCCGGGGTGAACTTGGCCGCCCCGAAGTAGCCGGCGGCGTCCACCTCCGCCCGCTCGGGGGCCGGCGCGGCGAGCATGTCCACCAGCCGGCCGGCGCCGGTACGCACGTGCGCGAGCAGGTCCCGCACCGTCCACGGCGGGCAGGGCGTGGGCCGGTCGAGGTCCTCCTCGGCCAGGCCGCCCAGCACCTGTGCCAGCCGTCCGCACTCGTCCCGGAACGCCGCGCGCAACGTGTCCATGCCGTCCTCCCCGTCCGGTCCGTACCCGGGCACCCAGCCTGCCACCGCCGTTTCGTCGCCGGACGGCCGGGTACGCGCCGGGCGACGAGGAGAGGGGGCGCCGAATGGCCGGCATCATGCTGCGCAGCACCGCGTTCACCGACCACGACCTGCTGCCCGGGCGGTTCGCCAAGGACGGCGGGAACGTCTCGCCGCCGTTGCAGTGGGCGGACGTGCCGGACGCCACGGAGGAACTGGTCCTGCTCGTCGAGGATCCGGACGCCGGCAAGGAGCCGTTCCTGCACTGGCTGGTCACCGGGATCGCCCCGGCGTCCGGCGAGGTGCCCGAGGGCGGGGTGCCGCCCGGCGGCCAGGAGTGGCCGAACAGCTTCGGCGAGACCGGGTGGAGCGGGCCGCTGCCGCCGCAGGGCGAGGACCCGCACCGCTACTTCTTCCGCCTCTACGCCCTGAACCGGCCGCTGGAGCTGCCCGGCGCGCCCAGGGCGACCGACGTGCACCAGGCGCTGAAGGGCCGGGAGATCGCCAGCGGCACCACGGTGGGCACCTACTACCGGTGACGGGCGTCAACCCTTGTAGCGGGGCACCAGCCGGTGCACCACCGCGAGGACCAGCGCGGCCACCACCGCCATCGTGCCGGCGATGCCGGCCGCGCTGCCCGCGTACCCGATGAACAGCGGACGGCGGCCCAGCTCGGCGGCGGGGGTGCCGGAGTACGCGGTGAGCCAGGCGAGGGCGAGCCCGCAGGCGGCCAGCGCGAGCACGCCGACCAGGCCGAGCAGCGCGGCGGCCAGCCGGTGCGCGTCCGCCGGGAGGATCTCGGCCCGGTCCCGCTGGAAGAACAGCAGCACCAGGCCGCCCACCGCCGCCCAGCCGCCGACCAGGAGGAAGGCGGCGACCGCGTCGCTGGGCCGGTGCCAGCCGGCGGAGAGGGTGGCCACGCCGGCGGCGGCCGCGTACCCGGCGCCGAGGAACGCGCCCAGCACCCGCACCTTCGGCGGCAGCACCAGGATGAGCGCGATCGCCACCGAGGCGGCGACCGCCGTGTGCCCGCTGGGCAGGCTGTTGCCGGCCACCGCGCGCTCCGGGTCGATGCCGAAGTCGGGGCGGACCAGGTAGTGCTTGAGCAGTTGGGTGCTCACGTTCGCCCCGGCGATCAGCAGGGTGGCGGTGACCGCGAGCGTCTTGCGGCCCCGGATCAGCGCGATGAAGCCGATCACCGCGGTCGCCACCAGCAGCGACACCACCGACATGGCGTTGAGGAGGCTGGCCACCGGACCGTCGATGCGGTCCTGGCCGATCCGGTTGCCGGTCAGCGCCACCGTGTCCAGCCACTGGCCGGTGCGGGTGTGCACGGCGAAGCGCCACACCAGCAGCAACGCGGCCGCCTGGACCAGTGCCAGCACGACCAGCCAGACCGCCGTCCAACCCCTCGCCGTCTCGCGCACCCGCACACCGTAACGGCCGCTGGGGTCCCCCGCTCGTCGGGCCGCCGTCGCCGGCTCACCGGTCCTGACGTCATGCTGGTCGGCCGCCTCGTGGGTCGCGAGAATCGTTCTGTCGGAACGGATCTGGATTGCCCTGCGCGGCGCGGGCCGGTCACCGGTCCAGGGCGATCCAGTAGCGCCGGACCGGACCGTCCTCGGTGTCGCGGATGCCCTCGAGGACGCCGCCGTTGCGTTCGATCGTCCGGGCCGACGCGATGTTGTCGGCCAGACACGGGATGAGGACACGATCCAGGCCCAGCACGACGCGAGCCTCCGTGAGCATCTCGCCGAGTGCCCAACCGGCCAGTCCCCGGCGGCGCGCGGACGGCCGGACGCCGTAGCCGATCTGGCCGAGCTCGTCGTCGAACCGGTGCCGGAGGGCGATCGCCCCCAGGACGCGGCCGTCCTCGACGATCCACCGGGGCGAGGCGTGCTGCTCGTCCGGACACGGGTCGCCGGCCGGATGGGTCAGTCGGACCCGCTCGCGCACCCAGGCGGCGAAGCCGTCGGGCGAGTCCACGTCGTCGTCGGCCCGCAGGCCGAAGCCGTCCTCGTGGAGGCCGGGGCCCCAGTCGTCGCGGCAGTCCAGGAACGCGGCGTGCAGGCGGACGGTCGGCAGAATCAGCTCGGGCATGCGGTCAGGGTAGGGAACGCGGGGCCGCTGAACGAGCCCCTTCAATCTTCTCGGTCACCGGGTGTCGCGGTTGACGGGTAGCGGCTCCGGGTCGCGCCGGCGCGGGCCCGCACGTCCCGAGGACACGCCCATCATCTGCCTGGGAGTTCTTAGTAGGTTGGGCGGGACCGGTGAAGGGGGTGGCGGTGACCAGTACGCCGGAGCGCGAGCGCCCCTCGCGGGAGGGTACGGAGTCCCTGGCGGACCTGCTGGGCGGCCGGCGCGGCACGGTCGACGCGACCCTGCCCCCGGTGGCGTTCGCCGTCGGGTGGCTGCTCGCCGGGCTGTGGGGCGGGGTCGTCGCGGCGGTACTGGCCGCGGCGGCGCTGGCCGGCTGGCGGTTGCGCCGCGGGGACCGGCCGCGGGCGGTGCTGATCGGTCTGCTCGCCGTCTGCGTGGCCGCGCTGGTCGCGCTGCGCACCGGCCGGGCCGCCGACTTCTTCCTGGTGCAACTGGTCTCCAACGCGGCCAGCGCGCTCGCCTGGGCGGTCAGCATCGTGGTGCGCTGGCCGCTGCTCGGCGTGGTGGTGGGCGCGGCGCTGGGGCAGCGGACCCGGTGGCGGCGGGACCCGGCCCTGCTGCGCGCGTACGCCCGGGGCAGTTGGGTGTGGGCGGCGACCTACCTGCTGCGGGTGGTGGTCTTCGTGCCGCTGTGGCTGGGCGGGCAGGTGCTCGCGCTGGTGGTCGCCCGGGTGGCGTTGACCTGGCCGCTGGTGGCCGCCGCGCTGGCGGTGAGCTGGGTGGTGATCCGCCGTTCGCTGCCGGCCGGCCACCCGGGGCTGCGGCACCCGGTGGCGCCGTCCGCTGCGGACACTGGGCCGGAAAGTAAAGAGAGGCCGCCACGGGGGGAGCGGCCTCTCCGATGACGTACGTTACTCCGTTCCCGGCCGCTGTGTGATCCCGTGCCGGGCGGAATTTCCCCACCTTTTTTCGCGGCAAGTTCGTCTACGGACGCGAGGGTGGGCCGGTCCGTCCGCTGCGTCATCCGGACGTACCGGCCCACCCGGCCTGACCGTGGGAATCAGGCCGTCGGCCGACCGGGCACTCCGTTCCCCCTGTGCCCGGCCGGCCTCCGCCACGGGCGCAAGCCGCCCGCCCGTGGCGGAAGCGTCACCTCACCCGTTCGGGAAGTAGGTGCCGTAGTCGGCGTACGCCATCGCGACGTCCGCCTGGGCCCAGAACCGGTGGTAGTTGAAGACCGGCTCCGCGCCCCCGTTGAGGTACGCCTGCACCTTCGGCCAGTCTGGGTCGTTCTTGTAGAACGACCGGATGTCCAGGAAGCTCTTGCCCGGGGCGATGGCGTCGCCGTTCGGCATCTTCCCGGACCAGCCGGAGGGGATGTAGAGGCCCTGCCCGTCGCTGGCGTTGTAGACGTCGTCGAAGCGGCGGTAGTCGCCACGCGACTCCGGCATCGAGACGCCCTTGGCGTCGGCGGCGGCGGAGAGCGCGTCCAGCAGGCCCTTGGCGGTGGTCTTCGCCGCCGCGTTGCCGGACTTCGCGGCGTACGCGATGAGCGTCCGGGCGTAGGCGGCGGCGACGCCGACGTCCTGGCCCTTCACCGTCACCTCGACGTGCAGGTTGGTGTTCGCCTGCGGGTTGGCCGGGTCCCAGTTGTTGGGCTGGCCGGTCCACTTCATGTCCGACGGGATCGACCAGTTGGTGCCGGTGGTGGTGTTGGCGATGGCCCACGGCACCCACTTGTCCAGCAGCGCCTTGGCCTTGGCGTTGCCGGTCTCCAGGTACAGCTCGGCGATCCGCTGCATCGACCAGGCCTGCATGCCGAACCACTGGTTGGACGGCGGGTCGTTGTAGACCGGGTCGACGTCGTAGAACATGCCGTAGAAGGTGGCGGTGCCCGACGGCGGCTGGGCGTAGCTGCCGTCCCAGCTGTTGGTGGCGCCGCCGGCGATGCCACCCTCGGCCGACTGGAGCCAGGTGTAGAACTCCAGCTGCCGGTCGAGGCTCTTCTGCCAGTCCGACGTGGCGGTCGGCGACTTCGGCTTGAGCTCGGCCACGTTGGTCAGCGCCCAGGCCGCGAACGGGTTCTGGTAGCCGAAGTGGCTGTGGCTGGAGCCGATCCGCCACGACCAGTTCTGCGAGGTGTCGTACGCGCCACCCCAGGCGTAGTACCAGGAGAGCAGGTAGTGCGCCGAGTCGCGACCGCTGCCGGCCGGGCAGGTGGACGCGCCCACGCAGTTGCCGATCTTCTTGAAGTACTTGTCGAACATCGCGTACCGCAGGTAGTCGCCCATCTTGGCGGCCTTGGCCACGGTGGCCGCGACGTCGGCCTGCTTGCCCTGCGCCTTGGCCCAGGTCAGCGCCCAGTACGCGGCCTGCACGGCGCGGGCGTCGGCGTCCGGGGCGTCGGTGTACTTCCACTGCTTGGCCGGGGCGCTGGACTCCTTGACGAACAGGTCGAGGTAGCCGTACTGGCCGCCGTGCTTGAACGTGTCGCAGGACGGCTGCGGCACGGTCTCCCACACCGACTCCTGGGTGCCCCGCTGGAAGGTGTTGATGTACGCCGGCCGGGTGGTGCCGTCGCCGCAGTGGCCGTAGCCGTAGGTGTTGTCCACGTCGAGCAGCCAGTGCATGCCGTAGATGTCACCGGTGCCGTAGGTGGACTGCAGCTCGGAGCGGAGCGGGTCCTGGCCGACCGACACGTTCGGCTCCAGGGCCGACGGGTACTGGCTGGGCAGGTTGTGCTCGGCCGCGTACTGCGGGGTGCCCGGGGCGCCGGCGGTGGGCTGGTCGGCGTGCGACGGGATGATGTACTTCTCCATCACCGTCCAGGCGTTGTTGAACGGGGCCCAGTTCTGGGTGACCCGGCCGTACTGCGCCTCCAGCCAGATCCAGAAGCTGAACGCCTCCGAGGTGGTCTCGTGGCCGTAGTCGGGCGCCTCCACGATGAGCGTCTCGATCGAGTGGTACGGCACGCCCTCGGGGCTGAAGTAGCCCGAGTTCTTGATCTTGCCGTACTGGTCGAGGAACTTCTTGATGTAGGCGTTGTCCCCGCCCGGCACGTCGTTGTCGACCTCGGTGACGGTGACCGCGACCGGCGCGTAGCCGGTGGCCGAGGCGGTGAGCGTGGCGCTGCCGCCGACGGTGTCGGCGTCCTCCGCGGCGGCGACGGTGGCGCTGACCCCGCTGCTCCAGTTGCTCGACGTCAGGGTCAGCGTGCTCGGCGACACGGTGATGTCGCTGTCCCCGGCGACGGCGAGGGACACCGGGACGTTGCTGGTCGGCGCGGCGCTGAGGGTGAACTTCACCGACGAGGTGCCGCCCTCGCTGACGCTGACCGCCGACGGGCTGGCCACCAGCACCGGTCCGGAGGCCGGGTTGACGGTGAACGACTTCTCGGCGACCCCGATGCCGTTGGCGTTGTCGTACGCCTTGGCCTGCACGGTGTAGCTGCCGGCCGGCAGGTCCTCCAGCGTGTAGGCGTAGGGGGCGCTGGTGTCGGTGTTGACGAGCAGGCCGTTGCGGTAGAACTCGACCTTGCTGATGGTGCCGTCCGGGTCGCTGGCGGTGGCCGTCAGCGGCACGTCGGCGGGGGCCTCGAAGGGGCCGGCCGGCAGGCCGAGCGAGACCGTCGGCGGCTGGTTGGCCGAGGTGCCGTTGCAGGTCACCCCGTTGAGCGTGAACGAGGCCGGCTTCGGGTTGCTACCGGAGTAGGCGCCGTTGAAGCCGATGGTGGTGGAGGCGCCCGTGCCGAGGCTGCCGTTCCACGACTCGTTGGTGGCGGTCACCTCGCTGCCGGACTGGCTCCACTTCGCCGACCAGCCCTGGGTGACCCGCTGGCTGCTGTTCGGGAAGGCGAATTTGAGGGTCCAGGCGCTGACCGGGTCGCCCAGGTTCTTGATGGTCACGTTGGCGGTGAAGCCCGTGCCCCAGTCGTTCGTCGCGTAGGTCACGTCGCAGGCGGGTGCGGCCTGCGCGGCGCCGGCCGGCAGGGTCACCCCGCCGATGGCGAGGGTGAGGGCGGCGACCATCGCCGTTCGGCGACGTCTGGCCATGAGTCTCATGTGCGCGGTGTCTCCTCGGACCAGGCCGGGACCGGAGCCCCGGCGGAGCGCCTCCACGCGTCGACGGGCGTACGCGGGGGGACGGAGGCGCCCGGAAAGGTGGTCGACCCGGCCGTGCCGGGGATCGGGGCGCCGCACCGGTTGCACCGGGTGCCCTCGGCAGCCCTCGCTCGCGCGAGCTGGCTCCGCGTCGCGGTTGATTGGAGAGTGTGCCATGGAAGCGCTCCCACCACAACGGCCAGCGCAGACACCCAGGTCGATGTTTCGATCTCGTTTAGGGGCTTTCACAAAGCCGTGACGGGCGTTACAGTCGCAAGCATCGCCGATGGGAGCGCTTCCATCGACGGAGATGCAGGTACCAGATCGCCGGGGACACACGTGCCCGGCGCGCCAAGCCCAAAGGGCTGACGGCGGGCCAGCCCGGACGCCGCCGTCAGCCATCGCCCACCGACATGGAGGGAGGTGGAACCAGAGCCACTCGCGTGGCCCGGCTCCCGCGCGACACGCACGAAGGACGCCAATTCCACCCGTGCGTGTGTGCATTTCAGGTGGGGACGGGGGTTGCCCTCCCCCGTCCCCACACTAAACCCCCGTTGTCGACGGGAAAAGAGGCCGACGGGACAGGCGTGACGCGCCACCCGGCCGGCCTCCTTCGCTATCTGCCCCCACCTTCGCCGCTCGCCCGCCCCCGAGCGACAACCCGCCCACCCCATCCCCGGCCGCCCGACCGGCCGGGCCTCGCTGCTGCGCCGGCCCGCCCACGGGACGCGGCCGGCCACCCCTGGCCTATGCTGGGAGCGCTCCCGGCCCGTCGGACGGCCAGTTCATCGCGAGGAGAACTACATGTCGCTACTCACCCGACGGCGCCTGCTCCGCCGCGCCGCGCTCTCCGCGACCGCCGCCGGTGCCGCCCGCGCCGGGCTCACCGGCGCCGCCGCGGCCGGGATCGCCGCCACCGCCGCCACCGCCGGCTGCGACGACACCCCGGAGACCGGCACGGACAGCGCGGACGCCGGCCGGGGGGCCGTGCGCTTCCCGACCGGCTTCGGCTGGGGCGCGGCCACCTCCGCCTACCAGATCGAGGGCGCGGCCAAGGAGGACGGCCGGGGCGAATCGGTCTGGGACACCTTCAGCCACACCCCGGGCCGCACCCGCAACGGCGACACCGGCGACGTGGCCGCCGACCACTACCACCGGTACGCCGCCGACCTCGACCTCATGCGCGACCTGGGCCTGCGCAGCTACCGCTTCTCCATCTCCTGGCCGCGCATCCAGGCCGACGGCACCGGCAAGCCCAACCAGCGCGGCCTCGACTTCTACCGGCGCCTGGTGGACGGGCTGCACGAACGGGGCATCGCGCCGATGGCCACCCTGTTCCACTGGGACCTGCCCCAGGCGTTGCAGGACGACGGCGGCTGGGAGAACCGGGACACCGCCGACCGGTTCGGCGACTACGCCGAGGCCGTGTTCCACGCCCTGGGCGACCGGGTGCCGGTCTGGCTGACCATCAACGAACCGAAGACCGTGGTGCAGAACGGCTACATCTGGGGGCACCACGCGCCCGGCCGGCAGGACCCGGACGCGGCGTACCTGGTCGCCCACCACCTCCAGCTCGCCCACGGTCTCGCCGTCCAGGCGCTGCGCGCCGGCGGGACGAAGGTACGCATCGGCCCGGCGTTGAACCTGCACCCCTGCTACCCGGCCGACGACACCGCCGAGGCGGCCGCCGCCACCCGACTGCACGACGGCTACGAGAACCGCCTCTACCTCGACTCGATCCTCAAGGGCGCGTACCCGCAGGACGTGCTGGCCGACCTGGGCGCGGACAGCCGGATGGCCAAGGGCATCCGGGACGGCGACCTGAAGATCATCTCCAGCCCGGTCGACCTGCTCGCGGTGCAGTACTACACGCCCCTCTACGTGACCGCCCAGCGCGACACGGTGAGCAAGTGGCCGACCTCCGAGGCCGAATGGCAGCAGATCTACCCCGACGGGATGTACGACATCCTGACCCGGGTCACCCGCGACTACGGCCGGATCCCGATCACCATCACCGAGAACGGCCTGCCCTGCCCGGACACCCTGGCCGCCGACGGCACCGTGAACGACCAGGGGCGGATCGACTTCCTCCGCGACCACTTCGCCGCCGCCCACCGGGCGATCCGCGACGGCGTGCCACTGGAGAGCTACCACGTCTGGTCGCTGCTGGACAACTTCGAGTGGGCCGAGGGCTACGAGCAGCGCTGGGGCCTGGTCTACGTCGACTACCCGAGCCAGCGGCGGGTGCTCAAGCGCAGCGCCCACTGGTACCGCGACGTGATCCGCAAGAACGGCCTGTAGGGCCGGGCCTCACCGGCGGGCGGCCCGGCCGGGGCGCTACCGCGCCGGCCGGGCGCGCCCCGCTCAGCGGGGCAGCGCCTGCTGGAGTTCCGCCCGCAGCGCCGGGGTGAGCATCTCACCGGCCTGCTTCGCCAGCCGGGCCATCTCGTAGCCGACCACGCCGATGTCGGCGTCCGCGGCGGCCAGGGTGGCCAGGATCGACCCGTCCCGGATCTGCATGACCAGGAAGTAGCCGCGGCCCATCTCGACCACCGTCTGCTTGACGACGTCCCCGTCGAACATCTGGGCCGCGCCGGCGGTGATGCTCATCAGCCCCGAGGTCACCGCCGCGAGCTTGTCCGCGTGGTCGCGCGGCAGGTGCGCGGAGATCGCCACCAGCAGGCCGTCGGAGGAGACCACCACGGCGTGGGCCACCCCGGGGACCCGCTCGGCGAACGCGGTCACCAGCCAGCTCAGGTCACGTGCCTCCTGGCTCAACGTCGTCACTGTTGTCGTCCCCCTTCGTCGCGCGGCAGGTACATCACGGTGGTCTCCTCGGCCTCGGCCCGCCGAACCCCGCTGTAGTAGCGGGAGAGCATGCCGCCGACCGCGTCCGGGTCCGGGTCGTGGCGCGCCGCCGGCTGCTTCGCCGCCCCGCTCTCGGTGACCGCGGCGAGCTGGGCCATCGGCACCCGGACCGGCAGGCCCCGCTCGTTGGTCCCACCGGTGATGGGCGTCGCGGCCGGCTGCGGCGTCACACCGAGCACCGAGCTCGACGGTCCCTGGCGGGAGAACCAACCACCGCCGCGCGCCGCCCCGGCCACCGGGCTGAGCACGTCCTCGGCCCGTACCGGCATCGGGCGCGCCTGGCGGGGCACGGCCGGCGCCGCCCCGGCGGGCGCCCCCAGCGGCAGCGGGTGCGCCGGCCGCGCGCCGGTCGGGGGCCACGCCGGGCCGGCGGCCGGCAGCCCGGCCGGCGGGCGCGCGGGACTGCGACCGGCCACCGGCAGCTCGGTGGTCGCGGCCCGCAACGGGCCGGCCGCGGACGCCGCAGCCACCTGGCTGGTCAGCATGCGCTGCGCGGCCGGCTGGTCCGCGCCGTCGAGCGGCGCCGGGGCCAGCAGCTCGGCGGGGATCCGGACCGCCGCCACCAGACCCTCCCCGGCGGAGCGCAGCCGCACCTCGAGGCGGTGCCGGGCGCCGAGGTGGCTGACCACGAACAGGCCCATCCGTTCGGAGGCGGCCACGTCCGCCGCCGGCGGCTCGGCCAGCACCGCGTTCGCCTCCGCCAGCGCCGACGGGCTCATCCCGAGCCCCTGGTCGGTGATCTCCACCAGCGCGCCCGCGCCCTCCGCGCGGGTGGCCACCCGGACCATCGTGTCCGGGCGGGAGAAGGCGGTAGCGTTCTCCAGCAGCTCGGCGAAGAGGTGCACCAGGTCACCGACGGCGTGCCCGCGCACATGCAGGTCGGCCGGCGCCTCGTGGCGCACCCGCTGGTACTGCTCGATCTCGGCGCTCGCGGCGAGCAGCACCGCCCCCAGCCCGACCGGACGGTTCCACCGGCGGCTGGACTCGCTGCCGGCGAGCACCAGCAGGCTCTCGTCGTTGCGCCGCATCCGGGCGGCCAGGTGGTCGAGCTTGAACAGGTTCTCCAACTGCTCCGGGTCGCTCTCCTCGCGCTCCAGGTCGTCGAGGAGTTCGAGCTGCCGCTCGACCAGCACCTGGCTACGCCGGGCCAGGTTGACGAACATGGCGTTGACGTTGCGGCGCATCATCGCCTGCTCCACCGCCACGTCGACGGCGCTGCGGTGCACCGCCACGAACGCCTCGGCCAGCTCGCCGAGCTCGTCGCGGGAGGTCACCACCGCCGGCGCCACCTCGATCGCGCCCACCGGGCGGTCCACCACCCGCAGCCGGTGCAGGGTGTGCGGCAGCTCGACCTGCGCGATGCGCAGCGCCTGGCTGCGCAGCAACCGCATCGAGCGGGCGATGGAGCGGCCCACCAGCAGGGAGATCAGCACGGCGACCAGCAGCACCGCCACGATGCCGCCCACCACCAGCAGGGTGTCGCGCAGCTGGCCGGCGCTGGCGTCGTCGGCCTGGCGGACCGCGTCGCCGAGGACCTCCCCCTCGAGCTGGCGCAGCAGCTCCTGGCGCTGCTCGCTGGCCGCCCACCACTGCGGCGCGGGCAGCACCGCCGGCGCGGCGGTGCCGGTGGGCAGGCTCTTCTCCTCCAGCTTGGTGGCCGCCACGAACGCCGGATCCACCGACGTCTGGTCGTAGCGGCGGACCTGCTCGGTGGTGGCCGCGACCCGGAACGCGCCCAGCGCGGTGAGCTGCTGGGCGCGCAGGTCGCTCAGGGTCACCTGGTCGTCGGCCTCGTACCGGCCGCCGCGGGCGGCCGCGTAGAGCTCGGCCCGGATCCGGGAGGAGAGCTCCTTGACCCGGGAGAGCTGCACGTAGCGCAGCACCGCGTCGGTGAGCGCCCGCTGGTCGTCACCGGGCGACGGCTCGGCCAGCAGGTTGAGCAGCGCCGCCACCGCGCGGTGGTAGTTGCTGAGGATGGTGTCGCTGCTGAGCACCGCCGGCGCGATCGCCGCCCGGATGTAGGCGACCTGGTCGTACGCCTCCAACACCTCCGAGTACGCGACCCGCCAGGAGGCGCTGGCACCGGCCAGCGGCTCGGCGGCCTCGCGCAGCTCGGCCATCGCCCGGTCGGACGCCGCCTGCAACGGCTTCAGCGTGGCGACCGCCGCGAACCGCTCGCCGGCGGCGATCGCGTCGCGCAGCGCCGCCAGCTCGCCGGCGGCCCGGTCCCGCTCCTGCTGGAGCCGGTCCACCGCGGTGGTGATCTGCCGGCCGATGCCGACCTGCTGGGCGAACGTGCTCAGCGCCGTGGCCCGCCCGACCAGCGTGCTGGTCTGCACGCCGGCCAGCACCAGGAAGGCGACGGACGGGATGACCAGCACGGTGGCGAGCTTGGTGCCCATCCGCCAGTCCCGCAACCGGAAGACGGATCGCCGGGTCGCCGCCGGCCGGTCCTCGGCCGGACTCCGGCGCGACGCGGCCGGTCCACGAGCCGGCTCGGCGCCTCCCCCCACACCTGCCTCCTCGGTCCCCACGACTCCCACGCGACGGGGAGCGGGCTCCATCCAACCAGGCCACCGGACGGTGTCAACGGCTGCCCGACCGCCGCGACCAGGAAAGTCAGCCCGGCCGGGCCCCGCCTACGGTGTTCGGTGGATCGGGCTCGTCCGTCCGGCCGATCCCGTCGATGCCCGCCGCGGTGGCGATCCGGCCCGTGGCCACCAGCGCCGCGCCGATCGCACCGACCTCCGGGTTGCGCTGGTAGCACACGCTGCGCGGGGCCAGCGCCTGGACGAACGCGGCGCGCCACCAGGCGGAGCCGGCCATGGCGCCGCCACCCAGCACCACCTCGGTCGGGCCCGCGACGCCCGTCTCCAGCACGGCCAGGTCGTCGGCGATGATCCCGCACAGCCCGGTCATCATCCCGGCGAGGATGTCCACGGCGGTGCTGCCGAAGGTGAGCCCGGCCAGCTTCCCCGAGCCGGCGGGCGCGACGCCGGGCGGCCGGTCGCCGCCGAACCGCGGATTGACCCGGACGTGCGGGCGCCGGGCCGCCCCGGCCAGCGCCACCTCCAGCTCGGCGCCCTCGGGCAGCTGCAGCTCCCGCCGCGCCCAGGCGTACAGGTTGCCTCCGCTGGAGTACGCCGCCCCGGTCACCACGTACTCGTCGTCGACCCGGTAGCGCCACAGCTCGGCGGCGAGCGGCGGCAGCTCGGCCCCGGCCGGTACCGCCTGGAGCAGACGTACCGCGGCGGAGGTGCCCACCGTGACCGCCGCCCGGGACGGGTCGACGCAGCCGGAGCCGACGTTGGAGGCGGCCCCGTCGCCGACCGGGGCGGACCAGTTGGCCTGGGCCAGCGCCGGCCAGCGGCGGGCATGCTCGCGGCGGAGCCGGCCGTGCCAGCCCTGCGGCGCCACCGCCGGCAGCTCCGCCGGGCGTACGCCGGCCAGCTCGGTCGCCTCGTCGTCCCAGACGAGCTGGCGCAGGTCCAGCAGCCCGGTGCCGGAGGCCATCGACATGGACATCGGCGCCTCGTCGAGCAGCGCGCCGAGGATGTACTCGACCAGCCCCACGAACCGGTCCACCCGGGATCCGCACTGCTGTCGCAGCCAGGGCAGCCGGACCGTCCAGTAGCAGCGGTGCCACCAGGTGCCGGTGCGCTGGTGGAACGCCTCGGCATCGGCCGGCCCGGGCCCGTCGGCCGGCGTGGGGCGGGTGTCCAACCAGGTCAGCACCGGGCCCAGCGGGGCGCCGTCGACGCCCAGCGGCAGCACCGAGTGCCACTGCGCGGAAAGCGCGACCAGCCCGACGTCGTGCAGGTGCCCGCCGGCGGCCAGCTCGTCCAGGCACTCGAAGAGGCTGGCCAGGTAGCCAGGCCCGTCCAGGGTGCCGGTGCCGTCCTCGCCGGTGGTCAGGTGCACCTTGCGGCGGGCGAGCGCGCCGGGGCGCGGGGCGCAGCCCGCGTCGAGCACGAGTCCCCGTACCGATGAGGTGCCCAGATCCACCGCGAGAATGTCCATCGCCGGTCAACCTACCCGCCGGGACGGGCGGCGAAGCCAAGATCCGCGCGCCCCGGGCACGTCGATCGGGTTCCCCGGCACGGTCGGCTCGCGTACAGTGATCGTCATGCCCGCGCACCTGTCCTGCTGGTGGCCCGCCGACCCGGCGGCCCACCCCCGCGCGTAGCTTCCCCACGCGGCCGCCCGACGAGGCGGCCGCCGGTCCATCCCGGTGCACCGGGTCGCCCCCACCGGCGGCCTCCGGCCCACCGAGGAGACCCGATGACCCGCCCGCACGACCCGCTCGCCGCCGTCGCCGCCGGCCGCGACCCCGGCCCGTTCGCCCTCGTCCGCCGCGAAGGCGCCGACCACGTCGACCTGTTCACCGGCCCGGTACGCACCGCCGACCGGCTCGCCGAGCTGCCCCTGCCCGAGGGCGGACCGGGGCCGCGCACGCTGGCCCTGGTCCCGTTCCGACAGGTCGCCGAGCGGGGTTTCGCCTGCGTCGACGACGGCACGCCGATGGAGTACCTGTCGGTCACCCAGCACCGGCGGATCCCGCTCGGCGAGGTGGTGGCCGCGCTGCCGGACCTGCCGGTGGTGACCCGCGACGCCGCGTTCGACATCTCCGACGCCGAGTACGCCGAGGTCGTCGGCCGGGTGCTGGCCGAGGAGATCGGCGGGGGCGCGGGCGCCAACTTCGTCATCCACCGCACGCTGCGGGCCACCGTGGCCGGCGAGCCGCTGGTGGCGGCCCTGGCCGCGCTGCGCCGGCTGCTGCTCGGCGAGCGCGGGGCGTACTGGACCTTCGTGGTGCACACGGGCACCCGGACGCTGGTCGGGGCGAGCCCGGAACGGCACGTCAGCGTGGACGACGGCCTGGTGATGATGAACCCGATCAGCGGCACCTTCCGGCACACCGGCGCGGAAGCGGACCGGGCGGCCCTGCTCGACTTCCTCCACGACGACAAGGAGGTCGAGGAGCTGTACATGGTGCTCGACGAGGAGCTGAAGATGATGGCGACCGTCGCCGAGCACGGCGGCCAGGTGGTCGGGCCGTACCTGAAGGAGATGGCCCACCTGGCGCACACCGAGTACCTGCTCGCCGGCCGCGGCTCCCGCGACGTGCGGGAGGTGCTGCGGGAAACCATGTTCGCCCCGACCGTGACCGGCAGCCCGATGGAGAACGCCTGCCGGGTGATCGCCCGGCACGAGCGGACCGGCCGCCGCTACTACGCCGGGGTGCTCGCCCTGCTCGGCCGGGACGCCGAGGGCCGGCAGACCCTGGACGCGCCGATCCTGATCCGCACCGCCGAGCTCTCCCCCGCCGGTGAGCTGCGGGTCCCGGTCGGGGCCACCCTGGTCCGGCACTCCACCGCCGCCGGCGAGGTGGCCGAGACGCACGCGAAGGCGGCGGGTGTGCTGGCCGCGTTCGGGCTCGGCCCGCAGGCCCCGGCGGGCGACCGGGGCACCGACCCGGCCGCGCCGCGCCGGGCGCCGGCCCCGCCGCTGGCCGAGGATCCGCGGGTACGCGCCGCGCTGGCCGCCCGCAACGCGCCGCTGGCCCGGTTCTGGCTGGACCAGCGCACCCCGGGCGCGACCGCGCTGCCGGGGCTGGCCGGCCGCCGGGCGCTGATCGTGGACGGTGAGGACACCTTCACCGGGATGCTCGCCCACCAGCTCGGCGCGCTCGGGCTGACCGTGCGGCGCCGCGACTGGCACCGTCCCGGCCCGGTCGACGGGTACGACCTCGTAGTGGTCGGCCCCGGCCCGGGCGACCCGAACGACCTGGCCGACCCGAAGATGGCGACGCTGCGCGGGCTGCTGACCGACTTGCTGGCGGCGGCCCGACCGACCCTCGCGGTCTGCCTGGGCCACCAGCTGCTCGCCGGCCTGCTCGGCTTGCCGCTGGACCGCCGGGACGCGCCCTACCAGGGGTTGCAGCGGGAGGTGACGCTCTTCGGCACGCCTCGCCGGGTCGGCTTCTACTCCAGCTTCACGGCCCGCGCCGGGGTGGACCGGCTGGTCGGCCCGTACGGGCCGGTGGAGCTGTCCCGCGACCCGGTGGACGGGTCGGTGCACGCGTTGCGCGG
This sequence comes from Micromonospora sp. NPDC049836, assembly GCF_044465125.1. Classification (NCBI taxonomy): domain Bacteria; kingdom Bacillati; phylum Actinomycetota; class Actinomycetes; order Micromonosporales; family Micromonosporaceae; genus Micromonospora; species Micromonospora sp. NPDC049836. Next base: position 91,529 of record NZ_JBITLH010000012.1, on the reverse strand, counting down.
GTCCGGCTTCGCGGGCGTGCAGTTCCACCCGGAGTCGGTGCTCAGCCGGGACGGGATGGCGGTGCTGGCGGAGCTGCTCGGCCATCTTCTCGCCCGACCGGCGCTCACCGGGCATGGATCGGACGATCGCGGGTAGGGCATGCGGTGACCGGTGGTTCGGGCGGGTTCGAGAGCCCCCGTCCGGCCACCGGTCGCCAGGTCACGCTCAGCCGGCCAGGCCCCGCTTCAGCGCGGCGCCCATCTGCACCGCCCGCTTGGCCGTGAGCGCGGTGGCGCCGAGGGCCAGGTGGTCCGGGGCGATCTCGCCGTTGTTGCTGGTGTGCGAGGCGCCGTACGGGTTGCCGGCGACGAACTGGCTGGGGTCGGTGTAGCCGGGGGTCACCACGATGCCGCCCCAGTGGTAGAAGATCGTGAACAGCGAGAGCAGGGTGGCCTCCTGGCCGCCGTGCGAGGTCGCCGTCGAGGTGAAGCCGCTGTAGACCTTGTTGGCCAGCGCGCCCTGGGCCCAGAGCGGGCCGGTGGTGTCGATGAACTGCTTGAGCTGCGCCGCGACCATCCCGTACCGGGTGGGCGACCCCATGATCACCACGTCGGCCCAGGACAGGTCGTCCGGCTGGGCCTCCATCACGTCCTGCGTCTCCAGGCGGTGCGCCTGCCATCCCGAGTTGGAGCGGATCGCCTCGTCGGGCGCCAGCTCGCGGACCTTGCGCAGGCGCACCTCGGCCCCGGCCTCACCGGCGGCCTCGACCGCCGCCTGCGCCATCTGATACGTGATTCCGGTCGCGCTGTAGTAGATCACCGCGGCCTTGACCTGGCCATCCATCAGACGTGTCCTCCTCGGTGTCGGTCAGCGCCGACGGCTACCCGTTGCGGACCCGACCAAACGGGCCGGTACGGAGGCCGGCCGCGCACCGCTGTCAATCACTTGTCGGGGCTCAAGATTTGCGCAAGTTCCGGAGGGAAGCGCCGCCTGGGTCGCCGGCACCGGGGATCCTGTTCGCACCGGTGCCGGCACAGCCGCCGCCCCTGCACCGGGGCACCTGAACGGGGGATCGCGCTCCGCCGGCAATGCGGCTGGCGTAGCGCGATCAGGGGCTCTCTCCCCCAGCGACGCTCAGTCGAGCTTGTCCCGCAGGTCGCTCACCCGCTTCTCCAGCCGGTCCACCGCCTGCTGGTTGTTGATGAACGTGCTGATGCCGGCGGCGAGGGCGAGCCCGAGCAGCACCGCCAGCACGCTGAGCACCAGGCCGCCGATCGCCACGCCCCGCCCGGTGACGCCCGGGCGCCGGCTCATCCGCAGCCCGACGATGCCCAGGATGACGCCGATGATCCCGAGCAGCAGCCCGACCGAGGCCAGGATCGCGGTGAGCACGCTGAGCAGGGCCGCCACCCCGAACACGAGCGCGAACGTCGCCGCGGCGCTGGTCTTCGCCTGGGTGGGTCCGGCCGCTGGCCGGGCGGCGGCGCCTCGGCCGGCACCCGGCGCCGGTTCACTGGACGCTGTCATCACACACCTCGCGTTCCTCGCGTTCCTCGCACCGATCTCCGGCGGCGCATCCCCGCTCCGGCGGCCTTCATGCGTCGCGTCGACGGGCATTTCCGGCACTGCCGCCACTGCTCCTCCTATTCGTCCCGGTTTCGCGGAATGCCAGGCGCACCGCCGGGGACTCACGCCGTGACCCACGAGAGGAAGGACGAACCATGCGACTGACCGAGCAGCAGGTGCGTTCGCTGTACGGGCAGGATGTCCAGGACCGCTCGGGCGCCAAGATCGGCAGTGTGGGCCAGGTTTGGGCCGACGCCGCCGGGGGAGGCGACCTGGGTCAGCGTGAAGACCGGGGTGATGGGCCACCGTGAGCAGATGGCTCCGCTCCAGGCGGCCCGGATGCAGCCGGACGGCCCGCTCCAGGTGCCGTACGACAAGGCGACCGTCCGCAGCGCCCCGGCCGTCGAGACCGGCACCGACCAGCCGCTCAGCGTGGATCAGCTCACCCAGCTGTACCAGCACTACCAGCTCGGGGAGCAGGCCGAGCGGCCGCCGCAGCGGATCCCCGGCGCGCCGGAGGTGACCCGGTCCGAGGAGCGGCTGCGGGTCGGCACCGAGAGCGAGCCGGCCGGCACGGCCCGCCTGAACAAGCGGGTGGTGACCGAGAACGTGCAGACGAGTGTTCCGGTCGAGCACGACGAGGTGACCGTGGTGCACGAGCCGGTCAGCGAGGCCGACCGGAGTGCCGCCCGCGCGGAGATCGGCGAGGAGCAGCGCGAGATGGAGCTGCGCGCCGAGCGTCCGGTGGTCGGCAAGGAGCAGGTCCCGGTCGAGCGGGTCCGGCTGACCAAGGACGAGGTCGTCGAGGAGCAGCCGGTCAACGCGCAGGTCCGCCGGGAACTGGTGGACGCCGACGTGCCGGAACGGGCCCGCCGGAACCGCTGACCGACGTGCGTCCCGGGCGGGCGGGCCAGGCCCGCCCGCCCGGCCGTCGTCGGATAGCTGGGCCGGGCCCGCCCGGGCGGTCGGCGGGGGATGGGTGGGCCAGGCCTGCCCGCCCGGCCGTCCTCGGATGGGTGGGCGGGGCCCGGTCGGCGGCGGGTGGCACCGTCGTACCGGCGATCTATGCTGACCGTCCACCGCCGACGAAGGGCCGCCCGTGACCGTACGCCTCACCGGCGCCGAGGCGCTGGCGCTGCGGATGACCAGCCTGCTGCTTCGCCCGCACCCGGCGGCGCGTCCGAGTGGGGTGGCCGAGGTGGTCGAGTGGTTCGGCGCCATGCAGGCCCAGGACGTGGCGAGCGGCGAGTGGTCGCTCGGCGTACGCCTGCCGGGTCGCACCCAGGCGGATGTGCGCACGGCGCTGGAGCGGCGCGAGGCGCTCCGGACCTGGCCGATGCGCGGCACCGTCCACCTGGTGCCGTCCCGCGACGCCCATTGGATGCTCGCGGTGACCGGGGTGCGGATGCTGGCCTCGGCCGCCACCCGGCAGGCCCAGCTCGGCCTCACCGCGGCGGACGCCGACCGGGCCGCCGACGTGCTCGGCGCCGCCCTGGCCGGCGGGGGCCGGCTGACCCGTGCTGAGTGCCTGGACACGCTCCGCGCCGCCGGCCTGGACACCGCCGGCCAGCGGGGTTATCACCTGCTCTGGTACGCGAGCCAGCGCGGCGTCACCTGCATCGCTCCCCAGGTGGGCAAGGAGCAGACGTTCGCCCTGCTGGACGAGTGGGTGCCCGAGCCGCGCCGGCCGGAGCGCGACGAGGCGCTCGGCATCCTGGCGCGGCGCTACGTGCGCAGCCACGGCCCGGTCACCGCGCACGACCTCGCCCGGTGGACCGGGCTGACCGTCACCGACGCCCGCCGTGGCCTCGCGGTGGCCGGCGACGCGCTGGCCCCGGTCGAGGTCGACGGCGTGGCGGCGGTGGTCGACGCCGCGCTGCTGGACGCCCCCCGTGAGCCGGTCGACGACGTGCACACGCTGCCCGGCTTCGACGAATACCTGCTCGGCTTCCGGGACCGCTCGCTGATGCTCGACCCGGCGCACGCCAACGCCGTGGTCCCCGGCAACAACGGGATCTTCCAGTCGACCGTGGTACGCGGCGGCCGGGTGGTGGGCATCTGGAAGCGGACGATCGGGAAGCGCGCCGTCACGGTCACCGTCCAGCAGTTGACCCCGTTCGACGCGGCCCTGCGGTCCCGGGTGGAGTCCGCCCTGGCCGGCTACGCCGACTACCTGGGCCTACCACTCCGTCACTCTTGGTGACCACAGCCGGTCCGGCCCCGCCCCGGGCCGGTATATCACTGAGCATCACCAGTGATTGGGGCAGGCTTTTGCCGCAATCTTCGCCCGCACGCCATTGACCTGGTGTTTCCTGCCCGCGCCACCGGACCGGCGCCCGACCTGTTGCCGCCTTTGCTCTGCAGCCACGGACGCAGCACTCACGCTCCGTCGAACGCTGCGCCGGTGGCTGCCGAGCAAAGGCACCGGACCACCCGCCCGTCGAGCGATGGGCGCGACTACATTCGGTAGCCGTCAGCGCATACCGAACCGGGTGAGGGGTGCGGCCGTCCTGCCGTCGTGGCGGGGCGCGGCGGTCGAGTGAGCGGGGTCGGACATACTGGTCCGCCGTGGATCTGAATGACTATCAGCGTGGTGCCCTGCGTACCGCCGCTCCACGCGACCGGGCGAACGAGCTGCTCCACCTGGTGCTCGGGCTGGTCGGCGAGTCCGGTGAGATCGCCGAGAAGTTCAAGAAGTGGGTCCGCGACCACGACAGCGACGAGTCGCGGATCGACCGGGCCGACATCGCGAAGGAACTCGGTGACGTGCTCTGGTACCTGGCGGTGCTCGCGGACTATCTCGACCTGTCGCTGGACGACATCGCGACGGCCAACCTGGCCAAGGTCGCCAGCCGCCAGAGCCGGGGCGTGCTGGGTGGCAGCGGCGACAACCGCTGACCGGCCTGACGTCCGAGGGCAAGCCACCGAGGACCGGGCCAGAAGCGGAGGAGCGGCGCAATAGTCGAGAGCCGGGGCTCGGGAGCCGAGAGCCGGGATTAGAAGCCGTGGGCCGGGGGTTGACTTCGCCCCCGGCCCTTGGCCTCGCGTTTGCGGTCAGTCGGCCAGCGCGCCTGCCGCCCGGCCCTCGTGCAGGGTGAGGTTCCGGCCGGTGGCCGGGTCGAACAGGTGGATCTTCTCCAGGTTGAACCAGACCCGGCGTTGTTCGCCCTCGCGTACCGGCGACTCGGCGGAGAGCCGGGTGACCAGGTTCGACCCCGCGCCGCTGAAGTCGGCCGCGCCGGCGTCGGCGGCCAACTCCTCCAACTCGGCGGCGGTGGCCCGCTCGCCCTCGACGGTGAAGTAGACGTACTTGTCGGAGCCCATCGACTCGACGATCTCGACGGGAGCGTCGAACTCCATGCCCCGCCGGCGGGTCTCCTCGTCCAGCAGCTCGGCGTCCTCGAAGTGCTCGGGTCGGATGCCGAGGATCAGCTCCCGGGGCGCGTCGGCCCCTTCGAGCTGGCGGCGGATCCGGTCCCCGATCGGCACGTCGCCGAGCGCGGTCCGCAGCCGGCCGTCCGCGACCGCGGCGTGCAGGAAGTTCATCGACGGCGAGCCGATGAACCCGGCCACGAACAGGTTGCGCGGGTGGTCGTAGAGCTCCTGCGGCGGGCCGACCTGCTGCACCGCGCCGCCCCGCATGATCACCACCCGGTCGCCGAGGGTCATCGCCTCGGTCTGGTCGTGGGTGACGTAGACGGTGGTGGTGCCGAGCTGCTTCTGCAGCCGGGACACCACGGTACGCATCTGCACCCGCAGCTTGGCGTCCAGGTTGGACAGCGGCTCGTCCATCAGGAACGCCTTGGGCTGGCGGACGATCGCCCGGCCCATCGCCACCCGCTGCCGCTGCCCACCGGAGAGGTTGGCCGGCTTGCGGTCCAGCAGCGCGGTCAGCTCCAGCACCTTCGCCGCCTCGTCGACCTTCTGGTTGATGGTCTCCTTGTCCAGCTTCGCCAGCCGCAGGGGGAACGCCATGTTCTCCCGCACGGTCATGTTCGGGTAGAGCGCGTACGACTGGAAGACCATGGCGATGTCCCGCTCCCGGGGCGCCTTGTCGTTCACCCGCTCGCCGCCGATGCGCAGCTCACCGGAGCTGATGTCCTCCAACCCGGCGATCATGTTCAGGGTGGTGGACTTTCCGCAGCCCGACGGGCCGACCAGGATCACGAACTCGCCGTCGGCGATCTCCAGGTCGACGTCCCGCACCGCGGTGGTCCCGTCCGGGAACCGCTTGCTCACCTTGTCCAGCACGATGTCAGCCACTGCTACCACCTATCCCTTGACTGCGCCGGAGGTCAGGCCGGAGACGATGCGGCGCTGGAAGAAGAGCACGAACAGGATGATCGGCACGGTGATCACCACGGCGGCGGCGCAGATCGCCCCGGTCGGGTCCTCGAACTGCGACTCACCGGTGAAGAACTGCAGCGCCACCGGCACCGTGCGGGACCGCTCGGTCGAGGTGAGCGTGATCGCGAACAGGAAGTCGTTCCAGCAGAAGATGAAGACCAGGATGGCCGTGGTGAACACGCCGGGCGCGGCCAGCGGCGCGATCACCCGCCGGAACGCCTGGCCCTGGGTGGCGCCGTCCATCTTCGCCGCCTTCTCCAGGTCCCACGGGATCTGCTTGAAGAACGCCGACAGCGTGTAGATCGCCAGCGGCAGCGCGAACGTGATGTACGGCAGGATCAGCCCCGGCCAGGTGTCGAAGATGCCGAGCTGCCGTTCGATCTCGAACAGCGGCGACACCAGCGACACCTGCGGGAACATCGCGATCAGCAGCGAGACGCCGACCAGCACCTTCTTGCCGGGGAAGTCCAGCCGGGAGATCGCGTACGCGGCCATCGTCCCGAGCACCACCGCGATGGCGGTGGCGATCAGCGCGATGCCGATCGAGTTGATCAGGGCCCGGACGAACTGGTCGGTGTCGAAGATGGTCCGGTAGTTGTCCAGGGTCCACTCCCGCGGCCAGAACTTGCCGTCGGTGAGCGTGGCCGAGGTCTTGAACGACAGCGAGGCGATCCAGAGCACGGGGACCAGCGCGAAGACGACGACCACGACGTCCAGCAGGCCCCAGCGCACCTTCGCCCGGGTGGTGGTTTCCACTGCCATGTCAGCGCCTCTCCCCGTCGTCGCTGCCCGGGGCAGCGGTGCCGAACAGCTTCACGAACACGAACGCGATGATCGCCACGGTGAGGAAGATCAGCACCGACATCGTGGAGCCGATGCCGAGGTTCAAGCCCCGGATCAGGTTGTTGTAGGCGAGCATCGACACCGACGAGGTCTCGTTGGCGCCTGAGGTGAGCACGAAGATGTTGTCGAAGACCCGGAACGCGTCCAGGGTGCGGAAGAGCAGGGCGACCAGGATGGCCGGCTTCATCACCGGCAGCATCACCTTGGTGAACCGCTGCCACCCGGTCGCGCCGTCGGTGGAGGCCGCCTTGAGCAGGTCCTCGGGCACCAGCGCCAGCCCGGCCATCAGCAGCAGCGCCATGAACGGGGTGGTCTTCCAGATCTCGGCCAGCATGATGATCGCCAGCGAGCTGGCCCGCTCGGTGAGCGGGGCGCTGCCGTCGAGGAGGTTGGCCAGGTAACCGGTGCCGGGCGTCCAGGCGTACCGCCAGGAGAACGCGGCCACCACCGTGACGATGCCGTACGGGATCAGCGCCGCGGTGCGGACGATGCCCCGGCCGATCAGGGTCCGGTGCATGATCAGGGCCAGCGCCATGCCGAGCACCAGCTCGACCACGACGGTGACCACGGTGATCAGGGCGGTCACCCCGAACGCGGTCCACCAGAACTGGTTGGTCAGCACGGTCACGTAGTTGTCCAGCCCGACGAACTCGCGCTCGTCCGGGAAGCGCAGGTCGAAGCGCTGCAGGGACAGCCAGACCGAGTAGAGGATCGGGTACGCGGTGACCAGCACCATGACCAGGGCGGCGGGCGCGCAGAGCAGCCAGCCGAGGCGTCGCTCGGCCCGCTTGTTCTCGCTCAGCGGCGGCCTGGGCCGGCGTCCGGCGCGCTGGCCGGGCACCGCGGCGTGCCGGCCGGTGGGGCGTTCGGCCTCGGCCGCGACGTCCGCGCCGGCGGGTGTGGCGTTGATGCTCATGCGGTCACCTCCGGACGGTCGTCGGCGAAGCGGTGACGGGTGGTCACGGCAGGACCCCCTTCGACTCGAGGGCGTCGGCGATCGCCGAGCGCAGCTCGTCCGCGGTCTGCTCGGGCCGGATGCCGGACGGCGGCGACAGGATCGCCGACATCACCGTGGAGATGCTCTGGTACGCGGGGGTCAGCGGCCGGACCGCCGGCTCCTTGAGCTCCTCCAGGATGGTGTCCTTCATCGGGTACGCCTTGTCCATCTCCGGGTCGTCGTAGACCCGCTCGATGGTCGGCGGGACGCCGTCGTTGACGGCGGAGAACTTCTGGTGCTCGGCGTCGCGGATGCACTTCGCGGCCTCGAAGGACTCCCCCGGGTGCTTCGAGTAGGTGCTGACCGCCAGGTTGACCCCGCCGATGGTGACCTTGCTCGGGGTGTCCGCGTCGACGCCCGGCACCCGGGCCCACTTCACCTTCTGCGCCAGCTCCGGGTTCGCCTCCTGCATGGCCGGATACACGAACGGCCAGTTGACCTGGAAGGCGCCCGTGCCGGACTGGAACTCCAGCCGGACCGGGTCCTCGGTGGCGTTGGTGAACGACGGCGACGTCACGCCCGACGTGGCGAACTTCTTCAGCTGGTCGAGCGCCCGCACGGTGCCGGCGTCCATCACGGCCCGCTTGCCGTCGTCGCTGAGGATCTTGCCGCCGGCGCTCTCCGCGAGGGTGTTGTAGAGGACGACCAGACCCTCGTACTGGGCGCCCATGGTGAGCACCTGGTACGGCTTGCCCTGCTGCTTGAGCTGCTGGGCCGCGCTGATCATCTCGTCCCACGTCTTCGGCGGCTCCGGCACCAGGTCGGTGCGGTACCAGAGGAGCTGGACGTTGGTGTTCTTCGGCGCCGCGTACAGCTTGCCCTCGTAGCGGGCGGTGTCCAGCGGGCCGGCGAGGGTGCCCTGCTCCACCTCCGCCTTGTCCTGGCCGGTCCACTCCCGGATCCAGTCGGCGCTGGCGAACTCCTGGGTCCAGGTGATGTCGAGGCCGAGCACGTCCATGCCGCTGTCCTGCGCGGCGAGCCGGCGCACCATCTGCACCCGCTGCTCGTCGGCCTGCCGGGGCAGCACCCGGTAGACGATCCGGTAGCGCCCGTCGGCGCGGGCGTTGCAGTCGTCGACCACCTTCTGCAGGTTCTGCTCCGGCGGGTAGTACAGGTTGATCGTCGGCGGGCCGCCGTCACCGCCGGAGCCGCAGGCGGCCAGCGGCGCCGTCAACGCCAGTGCGGCGGCTGCCGCCGCCGCACGCCGTGCCGGTCGCCGCCGTCGCGCGGCCCTGTCGGGGTCTGTCGTCATCGCCCTCCCCCTTCCGTTGGCGAAGAGCCGGGGAGGTCACCCGTGCCCCGGCGCACGGCGAGACGGTCGGGACACCGGCCACGCACCGTTTCGCCCGCGCCCCGGGCGTTTCGTGCGCTGGACAGTGCCCGACCTGCGACGTCGTGAAACGTGGCGGTCACGGGACGGACACCACAGGTCACCTGGTGGGACGGCGCACACGCGCGACGGACCGGCCGAGGCCGGGGCGGGGCCGAGCGGAGCAGGGTCGGCCGGGCGTCGGGGGGCCCGGCGGCCGGGCACCCGGTGCCGCGCGGGCCGGGCGGGCCGGGCGGCCGGCGCACGTCCCAGGCTGTGGACGGTGAGGCTACCCAGCGTGCGCCCCGGTGGGTTAGCGTCAGGTCTGCTCCGCAGCCAGCGCGTCGCCGTCGAAGTCGATACGCCTCCGGCCGACCCCAGCCCGCCCGATCGGTTGGTTCTCGCGCGAACATCCCTCTGCGGTCCCACCGGTTGGGCAGGATCAGCCCAACGAGGAGGTGCCGTCGTGCAGGACACCCGCGCTCTCGCCCTGACGTTCGAGGTGAGCGGCCTGCCCCCGGTCAAGACCGAGGCCCTGTCCCTCTTCGCCGCCGGGCACCGGCAGGCGACGAGGGTCCGTGCCCTGCTCCAGGCCGCCTGTACGGCGGCCCAGCGCACCGGCTGGACCCCGCTCGCCGGTCCGGTCGAGGTGGACGTGACCCTGCGCTGTCCGCCCGGGCACCGCACCTCCGACGCCAGCACGCTGCTGGGCGGGGTCTGCGCGGTGCTCCAGGACAAGAAGCGGGTGGCGAACATCGGCCTGGCCCATCTCGGGGTGCTGGTCGACGTCGCCCTCTACGGCGACGACCGGCAGATCCGCCGGCTGGCGTACGCCGAGGAGCCGGCCGAGGACTTCTCGTACCAGGTCCGGGTGGCCGCCGTGCCGACGGCGGTTTGACCGACGGCCGCGGTGGGGTATCGCGGACGCCGATGAAGGGAGCGCCGATGTCGGAGCCACATGTCACGCTCGATCCGAGAGGGCTGGATCCGGTGCAGCAGAAGCTGCGCGGCCCGCTGGAGGATCAGCTGACCTCGGCTTTGCAGGCGGCCGCCGATCGGATCCGCGCCGACTACGCGGACGAGCCGGTCGAGGAGGTGTGCCGTCGGCTGCTCGACGAGACCCGCGCCGGCCTGCACCCGGACATCGCCGCGGGGTTCAACCCCGACATGGACGAGTTCTGCCGGGTGGCCGTGGCGATCGTCCGGGGCGAGATCTCCTGAGACAGGCGTGCCGCGCCCTCCGCGTCGATCGCCGGCGGTGAGCAGTGTGGCCGCCGGCACCGCGTCCGGTACCGGCGGCCTGAGCGCCCGCCCGCGTCAGCGCCCGACGGCGAACTGCGTCGCGACCGACCGGTTGCCGAGTCGATCCGCGGCGACCACGTACAGCTGGTGCTGCCCCGGCTCCAGCCCGCTCACCGGGATCTCCGCCGTGTGCTGCACGGCGCCGACCGAGGGCGAGCCGGTGCCGACGGGCGCGTCCCAGGAGTAGTCGAACCGATCGACGCCGGCCGCGTTGTCCGACAACCGCACGAGCAGCGGCTCCCCCGCGCTCGGCTGGGCGGGATAGCGGGTCACGCCGCCCGAGTTCCAGCGCACCACGATGTCGTCGCGGCCGCCCGGGACGAACGATCCGCAGACCACGTCCACCGCGTCCGACCAGGCCCCCGCCGACCGGAACGGCTGAGAGCCGCCGATGCCGCCGAACCCGGTGCCGGGGTAGAGGAAGGCGCTGCCCGACTGCCAGCGGACCAGCAGGTCGTCCCGGCCGTCCGCGTTGAGGTCGCCCGCCGTCATGCCCCGCGCGTCCGACCAGCCGCCGCTGTCGGCGCCGCGCAGCACGATGCTGTCGCCCACCCCGCCGGCCCCGTCGCCGGGATAGAGAAAGACGCTGCCGGCCGTCCACCGCACCACCAGATCCGCGCGGCCGTCCCCGGTGAACTCCCCGGAGATCATTTCCACCGCGTCCGACCAGGCTCCCGCCGGTCGGACCGCGTGCGGAGGCCCCAGCCGGCCGGCGCCGTCACCGGGATAGAGGGTGACCCGCCCGTCCTTCCAGCGCACGGCGAGATCCCCCCGCCCGTCGCCGGTGAACTCCCCGACCGCCAGATCGAGTGCCTCCGCCCAACTGCCCGAGTCCGGACGGTCGATGCGGAGACTCCCGCCGACCCCGCCGGTGCGGGTGCCCGGGTACAGGAAGAGGCTGCCCGCGTTCCATCGGACAAGCAGGTCATCGGTCCCGTCGACGGTGAGGTCGCCGGAGGTCACGTCGACGGCGTCCCACCAGCCCGGGCTCCGGTCGGCCGTGGTGACCAGACTCGGTCCGCCCAGCCCGCCTGCCGACGCCGGGTAGACGTACGCGCCGGCCCGGTCCGGCAGCGTGCCGGGCTCGGGAAGGTTCCACCGGACCAGCAGGTCGTCCGACCCGTCGCCGGTGACGTCGACCGCGGTCTGGTTCGCCATGCGGTTCCGACCGTCCTTGTCGGCGGGCTGCAGAACGATGCTGTCGCCCAGGGCAGCGGGGCCCGTCCCCGGATACAGGAACAGGCTGCCGGCCTGCCACCGGACCAGAAGGTCGGCCCGGCCGTCACCGGTGAGGTCGCCGGCCGTGACATCGACCGCGTCGCTGAACGTGCCGGCCGGCTTCACGACGGTGGAACCGCCCAGCCCACCGGCCCCGGTTCCCGGATAGAGGAAGAGGCTCCCGGCGCTCCACCGCACGAGGAGATCGTCCCGGCCGTCACCGGTGAACTCCCCGGCCGTGACGTCGACCGCGTCCGACCAGCCGCCCGCGCCGGCCGGTCGCAGCCGCACCGGCGTCCCGAACCGGGTGCCGCTCCCGCCGGGGAACAGATCCACCGCCCCCGTCCACCAGAGCACCACCAGATCCTCGTGGCCGTCGCCGGTGAACTCGCCACCCACCATCTCCCGGGTTCCCGACCAGCCTGCCCGGTCCGGGGCGACCAGTGGCGTCGTCCCGGACTCGAGGGCGGGCGCCGCGGGGGCGACCGTGTCGTCCGACCACGTCGCGGTGCCGTACAGCAGCAGGTGGTCCTGCTTGCTGAGCCCGGTGTCCCGGACGCCGTCATTGGTCCAGACGAGCCGGTCGGCGGTGCCGAAGAGGTAGTCGAACTTCACCGTGGTCGCGGGGTCCGGGGGCGTGCCGGCGCCGAGCGTCGTGGCCGGGCCGGACCGGCACGCGGTCAGGCCGGTGCAGTTGGGCGTGAAGTGGGTGCGGTCCCGCTCGGCGGCCTCGGTGTACCGCCCGAGGCCACCCTGCCCCCGGTAGAAGTGGCTCATGTTCCGGTCCTGCGGGGTGGCGTTGAAGTCGCCGCCCAGGATGACCGGCAGCCCTTGGGCCCACCCGTCGATCTGGGCAGCGGCCTGGGCAGCGCCGCCGTCGACGAGGTCGGGGCCGAGGTGCACGTTGCAGACCAGCGCAAGCCGGCTGGTCACCTGGGCCTTCACACAGAGCATGGCGCGTACGTCCGCCGTCTCGCGGTGCAGTTCGCGCAGCGGCGTCGAGTAGACCTGCTGCACCGACGGCGCCCGCACGAAGGTGGCGAGGCCGAACCTGGTATCCGAGCCCCACTTGCCACAGCCGTAGTGGTCGGCGCGGAACGTCAGCCAGGTCGCCACGTACCCGGTCAGCCGCTCCTCCAGCGAGGTCTTCTGCCCGAAGCACATCTCCTGGAACAGGGCGACGTCCGGGCTCTTGGCCGTGACCTCCTGTGCCAGCCGGTCGGCCCAGGTGCCCGCCGCCAGATCGGACCGGCAGGTGTCGATGTATCCGCCGCAGACGTTGAAGGTGAGCACGCCTATCGAACCGCTCCCGGCGTGCGCCGGCCCGACGGCCGCCACCGTGCCGGCCAGCACGCCGACCAGGAGCGCCAGCAGCCGACGCCAGCCGTTCACGGTGGTGTGCCGCACGGCGGCCAGGTGATCGTCGATCATGGCGCATGCTTGCACGAACCGGGCCCGGCCGGTGCCCCGGCGCCGTGGCGCGCCCGGCGCCGGCGTTCGCCGCTCAGCCGGTGAGGGCCAGGGACTTGAGCACGACCAGCGTGACGAGCAGCAGCGCCAGGGCGACGACCGCCGCCACCTGCACGGCCGTCCGCCGCTTCGCCGGCGCGTAGGCGATCCCGACGGCCGCCAGGCCGCCGGCCAGCAGGCCGCCCAGGTGTCCCTGCCAGGACGTCCAGCCGGCGGAGAGCACCATCCAGATCAGGAACGGGATGATCACCCGGCTCGGCTCGATCGGGTGGTGGTGCAGCCGCCGGGCGAGCACGACGTAGCAGCCGGCCAGCCCGTACACCGCGCCGGAGGCGCCCACGGCACCCTGGTGCGGGTCGATGAGGAAGCCGAGCACCGAGCCGCCGAGCGCGCCGAGCAGGTAGACCGCCAGGAACCGCGGCCCGCCGAGCCGTTCCTCGACCACCCGACCGAGCAGCCAGAGCCAGTACAGGTTGAACACGATGTGCAGGATGCCGAGCACGCCCTGGGTGGGCAGCAGGTGCAGGAAGGCGGAGGTGATCAGGCGGTACCACTCGCCGTGCGCGATCCCGATGAGCCGGTAACCCGGGTAGTCGCCGCCGTCGTCGACGTACCGCTGGCCGGCGTCGTCGACCAGCGCGGTGCCGATGCTGTCGAACTGGTCGAGGATCGCCGGGTGGGCCAACTCCAGCAGGTAGGCCAGCACGGTGAGCGCGATGAGCGCGTACGTCACCACCGGGCGGCTGGTCGGCCGACCGCCGAAGACGGTCCGGGCCTGCCGAACGGTGCGGTTGTCCTCGCGTACGCAGTCCGGGCAGCGGTGCCCCACCGGGGCCTCGCGCATGCAGTCCGGGCAGATGTGCCGGTCGCAGCGGGCGCAGCGCAGCAGCGTCTCCCGCCGGGGGTGCCGGTAGCAGGTGGTCCGCCCGTCCTCGGCGGGAGGCGGGTTGGTGCTGATGGTGTCCATGTCGTACGCGGGTCCCCAGGTCGGGCGTCGGGTGGGACCGGAGGCTACCCCGACCGGCCGGGCGCGCGCATCGGCCGGTCCGGGCAGCCGGCGGGTCAGTAGCGGTCGAGCACCGCGTAGGGGCCGAGCACGATGCGCGGGTGGGCGGCCGGGTCGAGCCAGGTGAGCACGCCGACCAGGTGCTCGTGGGAGAGGCTCACGCAGCCGGCGGTCGGGCCCGACGGGGTCGTGCTGAACTCGTGCAGGAAGATGCCGCTGCCGGCGCCGGGGACCGGCTTGGGCACGTTCGGCGCCATGTTGTAGGTGATCACCGCGAAGTGGGTGTACGCGGGCCGCTCCTGCCAGAGCGCCTCGCTGTAGCCGCCGGGGTTGGTGGTGGTGTGCTGGAAGGTGTTGTAGGCGGACGAGTCCGGGTTCTCGTTCCACCAGTCGTTGGTGACGATCGGGTGGTAGGGGTAGCGGACGCCCGGGTTCGCGGCGATGCCGTACATGGTCGGGCCGAAGGAGTAGACGCCGGTGGGCGTGGTCGCGACGCCCTCGACGTGGTTGTCGCTGAAGCCCTTGGCGCCGATCCGGGCCGGCAGCGGCGCGGACACGGGTCGCCAGCGATGGCCGACCTTCCGGAACGTCTCGAGCGTCGCGGAGGTGGTGGTCCAACTCGTCGCGCCGACGATGACCACCTGCGTGGTCTCCTTCGGCAGCGTGCTCAGCAGCGAGGCACGGTTCTTGGTGACCACGCCGCCGCGGGGCAGGGCGGGACTGGTCTCGCCGACGTCGGGATCGGTGACAGCCGCCGCGGCGGGCGTGGCGCCGCCGGCGATGACCGGCGCCACGACGCCGGCCGCGGCGCCGATGATGAGGGATCTCCGCTTCACCCGGACGATCCTGGCACTTCGCCCGGGATCCCGGTGCCCCGTGAAGAGTGACTTTTCTGCCCCGGCCCGAAAGGCGTGTCGATGTAACGCCAGGCCGGCGAGGCACGCCCGCCCGTCGGCGGGCACAACGCACCGGCGACGTACCGGGCCGTGCCCGCAACGGCGCCCGAAAAGCCGGATGGGTCAGGACCGGGTCCGCAACTCCCCGGTCCTGACCCCAGCCGTCCGGCGTGGTAGCGGTCTCCGCCGTCGCGAGCGCCGGCAGGCGTGGCACGCCGCCACGCCGGGCTCAACACGGCGAGCCGGCCCGCCTGCACTCAGCTCCACGGTGCCCAACTACCGGACTTCGGCGCGTTCCCGACTCACCCCGAAGAGCCGTGAACGCCGGCTCAGGTTAGGCATCGCGTCGCAGGCCGGACAAGGTTTACCGGGCTCGCCGGAATGTGATTGATGCCAAGGTCGAAAACCGGCATGTCGGCGTAACGGGGTCAGCCGACCTGGCGCTGTTTGTCCTCGAGGCGAGTGGTGCGCCGGGCCTCCGGTCGGGGCCCGACCAGAGCACCCGCGGCGGCCGCCCCGGCGATCAACGCGACCGCCGCCAGGTGCAGCAGCCGCACCCCGGCCGGCGCCGCGACACCGGCCGCCGGCAGGCCCGGCAGCACCAGGCAACCGAGCGCGGTGACCGGCAGCGCCACCGCCCAGAAGACCGCGGGACGGGCCGGCGGCACGGGCGGTCGTACCCCGTCCACGATCTCACCCCGGCGGGCGGCCCCGACGGCCAGGGTGAGCACCACGAGAGCGCCGCCCAGCGAGCCGATCACGTCCGCGAACTGCCACCAGTACAGGCCGGTCGCCGCGTGGAAGTCCGCGACGCCCAGCAGCCGGGGCAGCCGCTGGGTGTGGGTGAGCCGGTCCCACGCGACGTGGCTGGCCGCGCCGATCAGCGCGGAGCAGGTGGTGACCTGCCACGGGTGCCGGACGGCGCCCAGCGCGGCGTGATCGCGCCAGCCGAAGAGGCGCCCGCCGGGCAGGTGCACCGCGATGCCGGCGATCACCCGGCGGACGATCCAGGCGTACGCCAGCGCGACCGGCAGGCACCACCAGAGCAGCCCGCCGAGGGTGTGGGTGCGCAGCCCGGGGTCGAGCCGGGTGCCGGTGAACAGGTAGCCCACGTCCGGGGCGACCGCCCCGGTGGCCAGCGCCACCCCGTCGAACCAGTGCGGGCGCCACAGCTTCAGCGGCAGCACCGGCGCCAGATGCGACGGGAAGGTGAGCGGCACAGCTCGGAGGTTACCGCCAGCTCAGAAGTGTTGGACCAGGTCAGGGAAGGCGGCCAGGCGGATCACCCGGTGGTCGGTCGGGTCCAGCTCGTCGTGCTCCAGCACCCAGGTGTTCTGGTTCGGGATGAAGACCGCGTTCATCCCGGCCGCCCGCGCCGGCCGGATGTCCGAGCGGGGGGAGTTGCCGATCATCCAGGCGGCGGCCGGGTCGAAGCCGTGTTCCCGGGCCAGCCAGCGGTACGTCTCGACGTCCTTCTCGGGCACGATGTGCGCGGCCCCGAAGTGGTGCAGCAGGCCGCAGGCGTCGAGCTTGCGCTGCTGCTCCTCCCGGTCGCCCTTGGTGAGCAGCAGCAGCTCGTGCCGGGTGGCCAGGTCGTCCAGCGTCTCCGCGACCCCGGGCATCAGCTCCACCTGGTGGCCGGTCAGCGCCGCCGCCAGCTCGTCGATCTCGGCGCGCTCGGCCGCGGTGGCCGGGCGCGACCGCAGCTTCTCCAGGCATTCGCCGAGGCTGCGCAGGAAGACCTTGCTGCCGTAGCCGTGCGCGACCGCGTTGGCCCGCTCGATGTCGTCCAGCACGGCCCGGATCTCGGCGCGGTCCAGCGTCGGATGGTCCAGCCAGGCGAGAAAGTCGTCGATCACCCGCTCGAAGACGACGTTGTTCTCCCAGAGCGTGTCGTCGGCGTCGAAGACCAGCACCGCCGCGTCCCGGCCGCGTGCCATCACGAACCCCTCCCCGGTGTCGGTGGACCGGGACACGCTACAGCGCCCCGACGACGGCGGCAGCCGGGTTTTCGACGGCGGGTGGCCGCGCGGGTCAGCGGCGCAACGTGAGGATCAGGTCGGCCACCAGGGCGGTCCAGCCGGTCTGGTGCCACGCCCCCAGCCCGGCGCCGTTGTCGCCGTGGAAGTACTCCGGGAAGCAGAGCAGGTCGCGCCAGTCCGGGTGGGTCTGGAACAGCTGGGCCGCGCCGTAGATGGGCCGCCGGCCCCAGCCGTCCCGGGTGAACAGCGAGATCAACCGGGCGGAGAGATCGTCGGCGATCTGGTCCAGGGTCCTCTTCACCCCCGAGCGGGTCGGGTACTCCACCTGGAGGTCGTCGCCGAAGAAGGCGGCGTAGTCGCGCAGCGCGCTGATCAGCAGGAAGTTGGTCGGCATCCAGATCGGCCCGCGCCAGTTGGAGTTGCCGCCGAACAGGCCGCTGGTCGACTCGGCCGGCTCGTAGCCGACGCTGAACTCCTGCCCGCCCAGGCTGACCGTGAACGGCTTGTCCAGGTGCGCCCGGGAGAGGGTACGCAGGCCGTACTCGGAGAGGAACTCGTCGGTGTCGAGCATCCGGGCGAGCAGCCGGACCACCTGCTCCGGGCCGACCATGGACAGCAGCCGCTGCTGGCGGCCGTCCGGGCCGAGCCGGCGGGCGCCGATCACCTCGGCGTACTCGGGGCGGTTGGTGAGGAACCAGCGCAGCCGGGCGCCCAGCTCGGGCAGGCGGCGCAGGGTCCGCGCGGTGAGCCGGGTGACCGCGGCCAGCGGCAGCAGCCCCACCACCGAGCGGACCTTCAGCGGCACCTTCGTGCCGTCGGGCAGCCGCAGCACGTCGTAGAAGAAGGCGTCCTCGTCGTCCCAGAGCCCCTGCTCGTACGCGGCCGCCGCGATGTACGCGAAATGCTCGAAGAACTTGGTGGCGGTGTCCACGTACGCGCGGTCGTGCTCGGCCAGCACGATGGCCATGTCGAGCAGGTTGAGCGCGTACATGGCCATCCAGCCGGTGCCGTCGGACTGCTCCAGCGTGCCGGCGACCGGCAGCGCGGCCGAGCGGTCGAACGGTCCGACGTTGTCCAGCCCGAGGAAGCCGCCCTCGAAGACGTTGTTGCCGCCGGTGTCCTTGCGGTTGACCCACCAGGTGAAGTTGAGCAGCAGCTTGTGCATCACCCGGGCGAGGAACTCGTGGTCCCGGCCGCCGTCGATCTCGAAGACCTTCAGCGCCGCCCAGGCGTGCACCGGCGGGTTGACGTCGCCGAACGCCCACTCGTACGCCGGGATCTGCCCGTTGGGGTGCAGGTACCACTCACGCAGCAGGAGCAGCAGCTGCTGCTTGGCGAAGCCGGGATCGACCCGGGCCATGGTGACGCAGTGGAAGGCCAGGTCCCAGGCCGCGTACCAGGGGTACTCCCACGGATCCGGCATGGAGATCACGTCGAAGCTGTTCATGTGCCACCAGGCGCTGTTGCGCCCGTGCCGGCGGCCGGCGGGCGGCGGCGACGAGCCGGGGTCGCCTTCCAGCCACCGCTTGACGTCGAAGTGGTAGAACTGCTTGCCCCACAGCAGCCCGGCGATCGCCTGCCGGGCGACCAGGGCCTCGTCGGCGGTGGCCGCGGCCGGGACGACGCCCGCGAAGAAGCGGTTGGCCTCGGCGCGGCGGGCCCAGAGCACGGCGTCGAAGTCGTCACCGAGCTCCGCCGGGGGCGGCGGGGCGCTCGCCGGCGGCGGGGCGGTACGGGTCAGCCGCAGCCGGATCTGCCGCTGCCCGCCGGCCGGCACGTCCAGCACGTAGTGCAACGCGCCCTTGGTGCCTGCCCGGTCCGGGTTGACGGTGGCCGCGCCGGTCACCACGTGGTCGTTGATGCCGTCCTTCGGGTACGGCGACCGGCCGGGCAGCCCCCAGAGCCGCTCGGCGTTGGTGTCGTTGTCGCAGAGCAGCGGGGTGGGCTCGCCCTCCCCCTCCAGCAGCAACTGGCCGAGCACCCAGTGCTCGCCGAGCAGCCGGGCGCCCGCGCCGGGGGACGCGCCGGCCGGCGTGCCGACGATCCGGGGCACCCGGTCGCCGCCCGGCAGTCCCCAGGCCCAGGTGTTGCGGAACCAGAGCGTCGGCAGCACGTGCAGGGTCTCGTCGGTGTCGCCCCGGTTGGCCACCGTGATCAGCACGCAGAGATCGGTCGGGGACGCCTTGGCGTAGTCGACGGTCACCGCCCAGTACCGGTCGTCGTCGAAGATCCCCGTGTCGACCAGCTCGTACTCGGTGTCGTCCCGGCCGCGCAGCGCGTTGACCGCGACCAGCTCGTCGTACGGGAAGGCGGCCTGCGGGTAGTGGTAGCGCCAGCGCATCCACGAGTGGGTGGGGGTGGAGTCCTCGTACCACCAGTACTCCTTGACGTCCTCCCCGTGGTTGCCGCCGTCCCCGCCGAGGCCGAACATCCGCTCCTTGAGGATCGGGTCGCGCCCGTTCCACAGCGCCAGGGCGAAGCAGAACGTCTGCCGGTCGTCGCAGACGCCCGCCATCCCGTCCTCGTTCCACCGGTAGGCTCGGGACCGCGCGTGATCGTGGGGAAAGTAGTCCCACGCCGTGCCGTGCTCGCTGTAGTCCTCCCGTACCGTCCCCCACGCCCGCTCGGACAGATAGGGACCCCATGCGCGCCAGTCCTGCTCGCCGGCGTCGGCCTGGGCGAGCCGGTGCCGCTCGGGGTCGGGGTTCGCGGAGGTCGGACGGTCAGTGATCACCTGCACATCTTCGACGCCGCCGGGGTACATCACCACAGCGGCCATTGTCGTCGTGGCGCGTTACACCTCGCGGGCGGTGGAGGAAAGTTGATCGACATTCGGTTCGGACCGCAGGTCTGCGGCGACCTCGCCGCCGGCGCGTCCAGGGAGTGGCTGGTCACCGACGGGCGCGGCGGCTACGCCATGGGCACGGTCAGCGGCCTGCGCACCCGCCGCTACCACGGGCTGCTGGTGGTGGCCGGTCAACCGCCGGCGTCCCGCCGGGTGGGACTGGTCAGCCTCGACCCGGCGGTGACCCTGCCGTCCGGGACCCGGGTGCGGCTCGGCGCCCACGAGTGGGCCTCCGGGGTGGTCGACCCGCGCGGGTTCGAGCTGCTGGAACGCTTCGACCTGACCGACGGGGTGCCCCGCTGGCGGTGGCGCGTCGGCGACGTGGTGATTGAGCGGGAGATCGCCATGGCGTACGGCCGGTCCTGCGTGGCCGTGGTGCACCGGCTGGTCTCCGGCGGGCCGGTCCGGCTCGACCTGGCGGCCGCCTGCACCTGGCGGGACGCGCACGGCGAACGCCGCGCCGACGGTCCGGCCCCGCGGCTGGACCCGGTCGCCGGCGGGGCGGTCATCGAGGGGGCGTTCCGGTTGGCCGGGCCGGACTGGACGCCCGAGGGGCAGTGGTGGCTCGGGGTCCACCACCGGGAGGAGGCGGCGCGCGGGCTGCACCCGGACGAGGACCTCTGGTACGCCGGCCGGTTCTCCGCCTCGCTGGACGAGCCGGGCGCCGAGCTGTCCGTGCTGGCCTGGGCGGACGACCTCGCCGAGGAGCCACCGCCGGCGACCGCGCTGGTGGCGGCGGCCCGGCGGCGGCACCGCGCGGTGGTGGCCGCCGCGAAGCCGGACGACGAGGTCGAGGCGACCCTCGCCCTGGCCGCCGACGCGTTCGTGGTCCGCACCGCCACCGGGCCGGACGTGGTGGCCGGCTACCCGTGGTTCGGCGCCTGGTCCCGCGACACCATGACCTCCTACGAGGGGCTGTTCCTGGCCACCAACCGGGCCGACGAGGGGCGGGAGCTGCTGCGCGCGTACGCGGCGACGCTGTCGGAGGGGATGCTGGCGAACACCGCCGACACCGGGCGGGTGGAGCACAACACCGTCGACGCGACGCTGTGGTTCCTGCACGCGGTGAGCCGGCACGTCACGTCGACCGGCGACACCGACCTCGGCGCGGAACTGCTGCCCGCGCTGCACGCCGTGGTGGCCGCGCACGTGGCCGGCACCCGGTACGGCATCGGCGTCGACCCGGCCGACGGGCTGCTCACCCAGGGCGGCCCGCCCGACGTGGCACTGACCTGGATGGACGCCCGGGTGTACGGGGTGCCGGTGACCCCGCGTACCGGCAAGCCGGTGGAGGTCAACGCGCTCTGGGTCAACGGGCTGGCCGGGCTCGCCGAGCTGACCGAGCTGACCGAGCTGGCCGGCGGGGACGCCGGCGGGCTGCGCACGCTGCACGCCCGGGCGGCCGGGTCGTTCCGGGAGCGGTTCCCGGGGCCGGCCGGCTGGCTGCACGACGTGGTGGACGCGCCCGCCCCGGCGTACCCGCTCGGCGGGGCGGCGCACCACGACGACGACCTGCTCCGCCCCAACCAGCTGCTCGCGTGGTCCCTGCCGTACGCCCCGCTGGAACCGGACGAGGCGACGCTGCGGCGGGTCACCGAGGCGCTGTTCACCCCGCTCGGCCCGCGCAGCCTCGCGCCCGGCTCCCCCGGCTTCGTCGGCCGGCACCGGGGCGGCCCGGCCGAGCGGGACTCCGGCTACCACCAGGGCACCGTCTGGCCGTGGCTGACCGGGCCGCTCGTCGACGCGTACCGCCGGGCCGGGCTGCCCGTCGACGACCTGCTGGTCGGGCTGACCGGGCACCTGACCGAGTACGGCCTCGGCTCGGTCAGCGAGACCGCCGACGGGCTCGCCCCGCACGCCGCCACCGGCTGCCCGTTCCAGGCCTGGTCGGTGGCCGAGCCGCTGCGCGTCTGGCGGCCCCGCCGGTAACCCGTTACACACCGGCAACCAGCGTGTCTCCGCTGGTTATCGACCTCTCGGCAGGATGGGCGGCGACCCCACGACGGACCCGGCGCGGTGCGGCCTGGGGGCGCGAGACACAACTCAAAGGGGGCCGCATGTCAGCTGACGCCGCAGTGTTCGACCTCCAGCCCACCCGGCACCAGCGGGTGCTGATGCTGTCCTGGGAGTACCCGCCCGTGCTCGTGGGTGGCCTCGGCCGCCACGTGCACGCCCTCTCCGTGGCCCTGGCCGCCGCCGGCCACGAGGTCACCGTCGTCACCCGGCACGCCGACGGCGCACCCCTGGAGGAGTACGCCGACGGCGTGCGGATCGTCCGGGCGGCCGAGGACCCGGTCCGCTTCCCGCTGGCCACCGGCTCGCTGCTGGCCTGGACGATGGCCTTCAACCACACGCTCACCCGGGCCGCGCTGCGGGCCGCCGGCGCCGGCGGCTTCGACGTCATCCACGCCCACGACTGGCTGGTCGCGCACACCGCGGTCACCCTGGCCGAGCACCTCGACCTGCCGCTGGTCAGCACCATCCACGCCACCGAGGCGGGCCGGCACCAGGGCTGGCTGCCCGGGGAGATGAACCGCACCATCCACGGCGTCGAGCACTGGCTGAGCAACGCCTCGGCCCGGGTCATCGCCTGCTCCGGCTACATGCGCGACCAGGTGGCCCGACTGTTCGAGGTGCCGACCGGGCGGGTCGACGTGGTGCCGAACGGGGTGGACGGCCGGGCCTGGCACGCCCGCCCCCGCGCGGTCACCTCCGCCCGGGCCCGCTTCGCCGGGGACGGCCCGCTGGTCGGGTACGCCGGCCGGCTGGTCTACGAGAAGGGCGTGCAGCACCTGGTGCACGCCGTGCCGGTGTTGCGGCGACGCCATCCGGGGCTGCGGGTGGTGATCGCCGGCGACGGCCCGTACCGGCAGGAACTGGTCGACCAGGCGCGGCGGCTGCAGGTCGGCGAGACGGTCCGGTTCGCCGGTTTCCTGGACGCCGGGCAGCTCCCGGCGGTCCTCGCCGCCACCGACGCCACGGTGATCCCCAGCCTGTACGAACCGTTCGGCATGATCGCCCTCGAGGCGGCCGCGGCCGGCGCGCCGCTCGCGGTGGCGGCGACCGGCGGGCTGGCCGAGATCGTCGAGCCGGGCGTGACCGGGGTGACCTTCCCGCACGGTGACCCGGACGCCCTGGCCGGCGCGGTCGACCAGCTGCTCGGCGACGAGGTCTTCGCCCGCCGGGTGGCCCGCCGCGCCCGCAGCATGGTGGCCGAGCGGTACGGCTGGGCGACCATCGCGGCCCGCACCGCCGGCAGCTACGCCACCGCCAGCCGCGACCACGACGGTTTCCAGGCGCGCCGGGCCGCCACCCTGCTGGCCGGGAACCGTGCGGCCATCGCCATCCCGGACGGCAATCTGCTGACCGGTGCCGCGAGCTGACCGGGACGGCCCTGACGGGCGATAGGTACCGCCCGATCCGTTGGCTATTGTGGACCTCCACCAGCGGTGAGGAGAGCGGTGCAGCAGGTAGTGATCGCCGGCCGGTACCGCCTGCTCGAACTGGTCGGCCGCGGCGGGATGGGGCGGGTCTGGCGGGCCCGCGACGAGACGCTGCACCGCGAGGTGGCGGTGAAGCAGGTGCTGCCGCCGCAGTGGCTCGCCGCGAACGAGCGGGACGAGCTGCGCCGCCGTACGCTGCGCGAGGCCCGCACGGCGGCCCGGCTCAGCCATCCCAACGTCGTGCACGTCTACGACGTGGTCCAGGTCGACGACGATCCCTGGCTGGTCATGGAGTACGTCCCGTCCCGCTCGCTGCAGGAGCTCGTGGACGCCGAGGGGCCGGTCGACCCGCGCCGGGCGGCCGGCATCGGGCAGGCGGTGCTGGCGGCGCTGGGCGCCGCGCACGGGGCCGGGGTGCTGCACCGGGACGTGAAACCGGCCAACGTGCTGCTGGCCCGGGACGGCCGGGTGCTGCTCACCGACTTCGGGTTGGCGGTCTTCGACGGCGGCGACGGCCTGATGACCCGACCCGGCCTGGTCCTCGGCTCGCCGCAGTACGTGGCCCCGGAGCGGGCCGCCGAGGGGGTGTCCAGCATCGCGGCGGACCTCTGGTCGCTCGGCGCCACCCTGCACACCGCCGTGGAGGGCCGCTCGCCGTACGCCCGGAGCACCGCGATGGCCACGCTTGCCGCGCTGGCCAGCCAGCCACCCGATCCGGCCCCGCACGCCGGCCCGCTGGAGCCGGTGCTGGCCGGCCTGCTGCGCCGCGACCCGCGTCGGCGGCTGCGCCACGACGAGGCGGCCCGGTTGCTGGCGGCCGCCGCCGCCGGTGTGGTCATCCGGCGCGTACCGGCGTCGGCGCGTCCGGACGCCCCGACCTGGGACGGCGCGGGCACGGCCGCCACCCCGCCGGCCGGCGGGCCGCCCGGGGCGCGGCCGGCGGCCGCCGCCCCGGCCTGGAGCCGAGCGGCCGGGCTGACCGGCCCGGCCGCGGCCACCGGCCCGGACGCCGGCCTCACCACGACCAGCCCGCCGCCCGCCGCCGGCCCGACAACGAGCGGGCCGGCCGATCTCCGCCCGGCGGCGAGCGGCCCGGCCGACCACGGTCCGGCGTCGAGCGGGCCGACCAACCTCGGCCCGACAACGAGCGGCCCGGCCGACCACGGTCCGGCGGCAAGCGGGCCGACCAACCTCGGCCCGGCGGCAAGCGGGCCGACCAACCTCGGCCCGACAACGAGCGGCCCGGCCAACCTCGGCCCGGCGGCAAGCGGGCCGACCAACCTCGGCCCGACAACGAGCGGCCCGGCCAACCTTGGCCCGGCGGCAAGCGGGCCGGCTGGTGCGGCGGCGGGCGGGCCGGCCGGCGGCGACAGCCCGGGCGGGCGCCGACAGGCGCTGGTGCGCCGCTGGGCGCTCGCCGCGGGCGCGCTGGTGTTGGCGGTGGCCGCCGGGGTCGGCACCGCGCTGGCGGTCACCGACGAGCCGGACCGGCGGGCCGAAGCACCGACCGGGACGCCGAGCGGTGAGCCGTGGCAGCGCGGGCCCGGCCTGCCGGACGGCCACGGCGCACCCCCGCCCCCACCGTTTCCCTGCGTCCGGCCGGACCCCGCCGGCGAGCCGGTGACCGCGGGGAAGTCCTCCCCGGGCACCGACGGCGAGCTGCCCCCCGGCTGGGTCTGGTACGCCAACGCGACGTTCCGGGTCGCCGTGCCGGCCGGCTGGCGGTACCTGCGCTCGGGCAACACCACGTGCTTCCAGGACCCGGTGACCAACCGGATCCTGGGGGTCGAGCCGTACGTCGGCGGCACCGACCCGGTCGAGGAGCTGCGCTCGGCCGAGCGGGACCTGGTCGGCGGGGGCCGGCTGCCCGGCTACGAACGGGTGCGCCTCGCCGCGGTCGACGGTGGCGCCGAGTGGGAGTGCCGGTGGTCCGCGCCGTACGGGGAGCGGCTGCACGCGCTGCGGGCGCTGCCCCGCGACGGCGGGACCTGGACGCTGGGCTGGACCACCTCGGACCGCGACTGGGCGGCCGCCGGCGCCCAGCTCGCCGTGATCCGGCGCAGCTTCCGGCCCGGTGGCGCGACCCGCTCGGCGAGCTGACGCCGCAGCGTCCCATCACCGACACAATCCCCGGGCCGGCCGGGCCAGCGGGACATACTGCCTGGTGAACGGGTGGGTCCGGGGTGGGCAGCGGGACGCCTTCCCCAGTGGACCGTCCGGGTGATGCCCCACGACCCGATGGCTTGACTACAGTGGCGTAGTTTTGTCGATCAAGATCTCTGGGGAGGGCGAGCCGACATGATGGGACCGTCCCACGCGCTGTCCGGCGCGGCGGTGTGGCTGACCGGCTCCTGGGCGCTGGACCAGTTCGCCGACTACCACCAGACGCCGCTGGCGCTGGCGGTGGGCACCGCGGTCTGCGCCGGCGGGGCGCTCTTTCCCGACCTCGACCTCTCCGGCAAGGTCACCCGCAACCAGGGTGGCGCCACGGTGGCCCGGACGTTCGGGGTGTTCAGCCTCTTCATCGCCGAGGTCGTGGAGAAGATCTCGCTGGGCGTCTACTACGCCACGAAGCTGAGCAAGGACCCGCGCCGCAACAACGGGCACCGCACGCTGACCCACACCCTCCCGTTCACGTTCCTCGTCGGCTGGGGCACCACGGCGCTCTGCGGCCACTTCGGCAAGTGGGCGGTGGTCAGCATCCTGTTCTTCATGATCGGGCTGGCGCTGCGCGGTCTGTTCGACGAGTGGGCCGAACGGGCCGGCTGGGTGATCGTCACGCTGGCGTCGGCCGCCGCCGCCTGGTTCACCTTCGCCAACCTGCCCGGCGACCGGGGATATCCACTGATCGGTCTGGCGGTCGGGGTGGGCTGTTTCGTGCACATCCTCGGCGACATGATCACCCGGGCCGGGGTGCCTATTCTCTGGCCGATCCCGATCAGGCGCCGGATGTGGACGATGGTGGGACTGCCGAACGCCATCGCGTTGCGTACCGGCAGCAAGGGCGAGACGATCGTGCTGCGCGCGGCGCTGACCGTGCTCGCGGTGCTCGCCGCGGTGGGGCTGGTCGCACCCTCGGTGCTGCAACGCTTCAACATTGAGATGTGACGGACCTGCTGGACGGTGGCGCGGGGCCGGCGGACGGTAACCGGCCGCCGGCCGAGGATGCGGCGGTGCCGCGGTTCTGGCGGCAGCTGGGGCTGCCCGGCCTCGCCGACGTGCACACCCATTTCCTGCCGCCCCGGCTGCTGCGCAAGGTGTGGGCGTACTTCGACGCGGCCGGCCCGCTGGTGGGCACCGAGTGGCCGATCCGCTACCGGTGGGACGACGACGCCCGGGTGGCGCACCTGCGCCGCCTCGGCGTACGGGCGTTCACGGCGCTGGCGTACCCGCACCGGCCCGGGATGGCCGCGTCGCTGAACCAGTGGACGCTGGACTTCGCTGCGCGGACGCCGGGCTGCCTGCCCTCGGCGACCTTCTTCCCGGAGCCGGGGGCGGCCGGTTACGTCGCGGACGCGCTGGCCGGGGGCGCGCGGGTGTTCAAGGTGCATGTGCAGGTGGGCGGCTTCCCGCCGACCGAGCCGGGGTTGGACGCGGTGTGGGGGCTGCTGGCCGAGGCCGGTGTGCCGGTGGTGGTGCACGCCGGGCACGCCCCGGTGGGCACCGCGCACACCGGGCCGGCGCCCTTCGCCGCGCTGCTGGCCCGGCACCCCCGGCTCGCCGCGATCGTGGCGCACCTGGGCGCCCCGGACTACGGCGCCTTCCTCGACCTGGCCGAGCGGTACCCGCGGGTGCGGCTGGACACGACGATGGCGTTCACCCCGTTCTTCGACCGGCTCGAACCGTTCCCGCCCGCCGAGCTGCCCCGGCTGCGCGCGTTGGGGCTGGCCGGCAAGGTGCTGCTGGGCAGCGACTTCCCCAACATCCCCTACCCGTACGCGGCGCAACTGACCGGGCTGGCCGGGCTGGACCTGGGCGACGATTGGCTGCGGGCGGTCTGCTGGGGCAACGCCGCCGCGCTGTTCGACCTGCCGCCCCACCTGGACGGCGGGGCGCGAGGCCCCGGGGTGTGACGCTGGGTGACGGGTGTCCGCCGCACCGGCGGAACGCCCAGAAACTCACTGCGCGTCACCTGGTTCGTCGACGGGCGCGGCGGGCTGTCGCCGTCAGGCGCCTGACCAGGACCATCGTCGGAACGGCGCGAGCAGGCGTCCCTGTCCTCGCCCGCGAACAGCCACCTCACCGCCGCGCCGGCATCGCCTACGGACAGTGACCGGATTGCCGTCGACGACCGGCCGAGCCAGGGACGACGAGCACGACGCCGCAGCCACACCGGGCGGGAGGGCGAGCACGACGCCGGCGGCCGGCGAGAACCGCGCGGGTGGCCCCGCCCCGGGGGCCGCCCGCCGCAGTGGGCAGGCGGCTCCCGGCGGGCGGAGCGGGCGGGGGTCAGCCGGCGAGGACGTCCCGCAGCGTGCGCGCGAACGCCTCGGGCTGGCCCGGGAAGCCGGACTCCGGGCCGAGGAAGCCGCCGTGGCCGCTCGGGAACACGGTGGGCCGCTGGCCGAGCAGTTCGGCCAGGGCCTCCGAGGTGCGTCCGGTGAAGATGTCCGCGGACTCCTCGCCCACCGCGATCACGATGCGGGTCGGGGCCGCGGTCAGCGCCGCCACGTCCGGGCGGTAGCTGCTGACCGCCCAGGACTGGTCGGAGAGCAGCGGGCTGTCGCGGGTGCCGTCGTCCTCGGTCGGCATGCCGAACTGGGCCGGGTCCGGGGCGGGCTGGGCGAAGTAGGCGTCGGTGTACTCGCCGCGCCACGACGTCATGGCGATGAAGGCGGCCATGCCGGCGTTCGACCCCTTCGCCTCGTAGACGTCCCGGACGGCGCCGCGGGCGCGTTCGGCGGCCGCGGCGTCGGGCAGGACCGGGATGACGGGCGGCTCGTGGGCCACCAGCGTGGTCACGTCGTCGGGGAAGGCCGCCACCAGCGCCAGCGCGGTCACCGCCCCACCGCTGCTGGCGAACATCTCGACCGGCCCCACGCCCAGGGCCTCGATGAGGGCGTGGATGTCGGCGGCCTGGACGTCCGGGTCGTGGTCGGTCCGGCCGTCCCGGCGGGTGCTGCGGCCGAGGCCGCGCGGGTCATAGGTGACGACGGTGCGGTCGGGGAAGTACGACGCCAGGGTGGTGAAGCCGCTGGCGTCCATGGGCTGGCCGATCATGAACAGCGGGGGGCGAGCGTCGGCGGTGGGCAGCGGGCCACGCACGTCGTAGACAAGGTCGGCCCCGGCGATTGTCAGCGTGTGGGTGTTCGTCATGTCGGTGTGGACTCCCCTCGTGGCGCAAACTCATCGGACCTCGGACCTCGGACCTCGGACGGCCGGGGCGGTTCCAGCCGTCCGCCGCAGCTCGGCCGGCAGGAGGACGGATCACTTCGCCGGCAGGGTCCCGGCGTAGCTGACCCCTCGAGCCACCCAGCGGGCCAGGTCGGTATCGCTCGCGCAGGTCGACGGGTCGACCGTGATCCAGCCGCGCATCGGCCGCCCCCGCATCACGGTAGCCGTCGCGCCGGGCTCCGCCCGCAGCCGGTCGAACTCCGCCGGTTCCACCCGGACCATGAGACCGCCGGCGCCGCGGACCACCACCGCCATGTTGCCGTGTACCAGCATCGCCAGACCGCCGAACATGCGCTTCTCGGTCAGCCCCGACTCCCGCCCGACCAGTTCCCGGACCCGGTCCGCGAGGTGCTCGTCATACGCCATGCCCGCATCCTGACACCCGGCTGGGCACTGGTGGACAGGTCGGGACGAGGGTGCGCCTGTGTCGGTTCAGCGACGCACCCCACCCCGGCCCCGAGTCGGCCGTCCGGCGCGCCAACCGGCCTTTCCCCGGCGGCGGAGGGCTCCGCCGACCCGTCATGGCCTGCGCAGGTCGGCGCACAGCTTCTTCGGGAAGGCCGGCTCCACGGCGTGGACCGGTCCGCAGCCGGCCGTCGTCGTGCTGCTGATCGTCGCCCAGCCGCGCTCTCCGGCCCAGCGCAGGAAGTAGCGGCGTACGGTGACCGACGGGTCGCAGCCCTCCCTCGCCTCGGCCCCGCACGGCACCGGGTCGAACGGCACCGTCATGACCAGCCAGCGGCCGTCGCAGCCCTCCGGTGAGCCGACCGAGTGGCGGGACACGTCCATGCCGCGCACCGCGACACTGATCCACGCGGGGTCGCAGTGGTCGGTCGGCATCGGGTCGCAGCCGAAGGTCGCGTCGCAGCGGTGGTACCCGGCACCGTCGCGTTTCCAGGGCTCCTGGTTGAGCACGACGAGGCGACCGGCGATCGGCTCCGGCGTGGTCAGCCTCACCTCGCCCGGTGTCTGGGTGGGACAGGCCCCGACCACACCGGAGAGCCTCGAGTCCTGCACCACGTTGGCGTAGACGCGGTTGTTCTCCTCGGTGAGGTAGGTGATCCGCGGGTTCCGGGAGCACCCGTCGGCTCCGGCGAGCAGCGCCACGGTCAGCAGGAGCGAGCGCGGGTCGTCGCTGAGGCGTACGGCGGTGACGTCGGCCTGATAGGTGGACCAGGTGGCGCCCTCGGTGACGTCGCCCGGCGTGGGCGGGTCAGCCGACTCCGGCCCGTCCGCTGAGGCGGGCCCGTCGGCGGGCGCGGGCACGGCGCCCGGTCGCGCGCAGCTCACGAGCGCGGCCAGGCACAGCAGGACGGTGGCGAGTCGGCGCATGGCCACGAGCCTGGCCGCTCCGCCCCACCGGCCACAACCGTACGGATACTCAATCCACCTCAGACGCCGACCCGCTGCTCCGGGATGCTCAGGCCGTAGAGGGCCATCAGTTCGGGGCTGTCGATCCGGCTGCCGTCGGCCACCGAGTCGCAGGCGATGTCGACGATCTGGTCCTTGTGCGCCAGCAGGTACGGCCGGGCGCCGACGTCGGCGCTGGCCAGGGTGGCGATGCCGGACCAGTGCCGGCGGCCGAAGAGCATCGGATAGCCGCGCAGCCCGTCGTAGGTGGCGCAGACCAGTACGTCCGGATAGGGCAGGGCGGCCACCCGGCGGACCGCGGTGGCGGTCAGCCCGGGCATGTCCACCGGCACCACCACGACCGCCTCGATCTCCTCATCGGTCAGCGCGGCGAGCCCGGCCCGGATCGACGAACCGACCCCGGTACCCCAGGCCCGGTTGACCACCACGGTCGCGCCGCCCAGATCGGTGGTCTGCCGGACCTGTTCGGCGGCGGCGCCGAGGACGACCACGATCTGCTCGCAGCCCGCCTCGCCCATCGTGTCGATCATCTGGCTGACCAGGGCCCGCTCCCCCTGGTGCAGCAACGCCTCGGGCCCGCCGATCCGGCGGCCCCCACCAGCGGCGATGATCATTCCTGCGATCCGGTTCAGCGGTGCCCCCTCGACCAGGGGGACGGAAGGAGCGCAGCCGCGCCCGGTCCGTCCCGTCGTACGCACACCGGACCCAACGAGCGCCCGGGGGGCCGGGTAGCGGGGCAAAACGGAAAATTGCCCGGCTATGCCGCGTCGGCGTAGCAGTCGACCACGGAGAGGTCGAGCGGGAACCGGACCGGGGTGTCGCCGAACAGCAGCCCGGTGGCCCGTTCCCCGGATGCGGCCACGGCCGCCGCCACCTCCTCGGCCCGCTCGGCCGGGCAGTGCACGACCACCTCGTCGTGCTGAAAGAAGACGATCTCCGCCGGAGTGCCGGCGAGCGCGGTCCGCAGCGTGGCCAGCAGGGTGGAGGCCCACTCCGCGGCGGTGGCCTGGATGACGAAGTTGCGGGTGAACCGCCCCCGCGAGCGGGCCGCCCGGGCGCGCGGGCTCTGCGGATCCGTCCCGGCGTCCGGCTCGACCTCCTCCCCCTCGCCGAACCCGACCGACCCCGGCGGGCAGGTACGCCCCAGCCACGACCGGACCAGCCCGCCCGCCTCGCCGGTGCGGGCGGCGGCCTCCACGTACCCGAACGCGGTCGGATAGCTCTTGCGGAGCACGGCCAGGGCGGGCAGCGCGGCGCCGCCGGTCTGCCCGTACATGGCGCCGAGCAGCGCCACCTTGGCCCGACCACGATCACCGGCGAAGGCGTCCCGGGCCAGCGCCGCGTAGAGGTCCCCGGCGCCGCCGGCGGCGGCCAGCCGCTCGTCGCCGGAGACCGCGGCGAGCACCCGCGGCTCGAGCTGACCGGCGTCGGCCACCACGAACGTCCAGCCCGGGTCGGCCACCACCGCCCGCCGGATCACCTTCGGGATCTGCAACGCCCCGCCACCCCGGGTCGCCCACCGGCCCGAGACCACCCCGCCGGGCACGTACTCCGGGTGGAACCGGCCACCGGAGATCCAGGCGTCCCGCCAGGCCCAGCCGTGCGCCGTCCAGATCCGGTAGAGCTCCTTGTATTCCAGGACCAGCGGCACCGCCGGGTGTTCCACCCCGCGCAGCGACCAGGCCCGGGTGTTCGGCAGCTCGACGCCGGCCCGCGCGAACGCCTTCAGCAGCTCCGCCGGGGAGTCGGCGTGCAACTGGCGGACGCCGAACGCCTCGGCGATCCGCCCGGCCAGCTCGGCCAGCCGGCGGGGCGGCCCGCCGACCGGGGACGCCTCGCCGAGCAGCTCGGCGAGGATCTCGTCGTGCACGTCGGCCCGCCAGGGCAGGCCGGCCGCGCCCATCTCGGCGGCGATCAGCGCACCGGCCGACTCGGCGGCCACCAGCAGCCGGAACCGGCCGGGATGCTCGGTCCGCGCGACCCGGGCGAGCTGGTCGGCGTACACCCGGGTCAACGCCGCGATGCCCGGACCGGGCGGGCCGGACGGCGCGTCGAAGAGCGCGCCCTGCCCGTGGCCGGGCGGCTCCGGCGGGCGGGGCGCCGGGTCCGGCGGGACCGGCGCCCCGGTGAGCCGGGCCCAGGCCGCGGCGAGCGAGCGGGGCTCCCCCCACCGGCCGGCGTGCCCGAGCAGCAGCGCCTCGGTCAGCTCGACGTCGTGGCAGCGCTCCAGCCGGACGCCGGCGCGCAGCAGCGCCGGGTAGAGCGTGGCGCCGGTGGCCCAGACCCAGCGGGGCCGGTCGACAGCCTCGCGCGCGCCGACCGCGGCGGCCAGGTCGGCGACCTCCTCGGCCGGGCCGGCCGGGCGGCCGGCACCGTCGAGCGGTTGCAGCACGCCGCCGCCCCGCTCGTCCGCCACCAACGCCACCAGCACGGACGCGATTCTGCCCGGCCCCTCCGACAGACGACGGCGGGACCGGGCAGCGGGTGGCGCGACTACTTGCTGACGCCGGCCGTGAGGCCGGACTGCACCTGGCGCTGGAAGACGATGTACACGATCAGGACCGGCAGCATGGCCATGGTGACCCCGGCGAAGAGGCCGGACCAGTCGGACTTGTAGCCCTGGTTGACCGACAGCTCGATCAGGCCCTGGGCGATCACCTGGTGCTTCGGCTCACCGGAGACCGACTGCATGAGCAGGGTCGGCAGGTACCACTGGTTCCACTGGCCGAGCACGTTGAAGATGCCGATGCTGATCAGGCCGGGCTTGGCCATCGGCAGCATCACGCTGAAGAAGGTCCGGCTGTGTGAGGCCCCGTCGACCTGGGCCGCCTCGGCGATCGTGTCCGGCAGCGTCCGGAAGAACGAGTGCATGAAGAAGATCGTGAAGGACAGCGACCAGGCCACGTAGACCAGGATCAGCATGAGGTGCTTGTTCGGGCCGAGCAGCGGGAAGCTGATCCCGGTGTTGTAGACCCCCTTGAACAGCGGCACCGCGGCCAGGTAGATCGGCAGGGTGAGGCCGGAGAGGAACATGTAGTAGATCAGCCGGTTGCCGCGGAACTGGTAGCGGGCCAGCGCGTACGCGGCCATCGAGCCGAGCAGCATGGTGAGGGTCACGCTGCCGGCCATCACCAGGACGGTGTTGAGGAAGAACGCGCCGAGGTGTCCCTCGGTCCACGCCCGGCCGAAGTTCTCCCAGTGCAGCTTGTCGGGGATCAGCGAGAGCGGCTCGCGGATGACCTCCGAGTCGTCCTTGAACGACGACATCACCACCCACAGCAGCGGGTAGATCACCATCAGGGCCCAGACCACCAGGAACACGTGGGAGAAGCCGTTGAAGATGCGGGAACCCCAGCCGGACCGGTGGGCCTCCGCCCGGCCTCCCGGCGCGGAGCGGGACGGTACGGTCTGGTCGGCCCGGATGGGGCCGTGCGTCGCGGTGCTCATCGTCGCCCCTCCTTCAGAACTCGATACGGTCACGACGGGTGATCCTGAGCTGCAGCGCGGCGAGCAGGATCGTGAAGATGGCCAGCGCGACACCCATCGCGCAGGCGTAGCCGAACTGGCCCTTCTGGAACGCGGTGAAGTTGAGCACCGACGCGAAGATCTCGCTGGCGTGGTTCGGGCCGCCCTGGCTCGGCGTCATGACGAAGACCAGGGCGTACATGTCCAGGGCGATGAAGCCCAGGTAGACCCAGGCCACCGAGATGGTCTCCCGGAGCAGCGGCAGGGTCACCTTGAAGAAGGTGTGGAACCGGCCCGCTCCGTCGAGGATCGCGGCCTCGTAGATGTCCTTCGGGATCGACTGCATGGCCGCGGAGAAGAGCACCATGTAGAAGCCGGCGCCGCTCCACACCGCGATGAGCAGCAGCCACCAGAGCACCGCCGGGATGCCGAGGAAGGGCTCCGGGTCGGCGGTGAAGGCGATCGGGTTGTCCGCGTCGACCAACCCGATCTTGATCAGCAGGCCGTTGATCAGGCCCTGCTCGTCGCTGCGGTAGATCTGCTGCCACATCACGGCCACCACGACCAGCGACAGCACCTGGGGGAAGAAGAAGATGACCTTGTAGAGGGCGGAGCCGAACACGCCGCGGATGCCGGCCCTGTCCTCGCGTCCGCCCACGTTGAGCAGGAACGCGAGGAGCAGGGCCAGCGCGATGGTGAACAGCGGCACGGTGACCAGGAAGAAGACGTTGTGCCAGAACGCCTTCCTGATCAGCTCGTCGGAGAACAGCCGGACGTAGTTGTCCAGCCCGACGAAGCGCTGGGAATCCGAGTAGCCTCCCCAGTCGGTCAGCGAGTATCCCGCCGCCTGCGCGAACGGCCACACCACGTAGAACAGGTACAGCGCGACGGGCAGGGCCAGGAAGCCCGTGACGAAACGCGCGACTCCGTGCCGCATTGGACTCACTCTCTCCGTCGGATCAGGCGGTGCGGGTCTGCTTCTTGATCGACGAGTCCTTGGCGACCTTGTCCGCGGCCGCCTGCATCTTGTCGACGAACTGCGCGGCGGTGAGCCGGCCGGCCATCAGTTCCTCGGCCAGGTTCTGGCTCTCCTTGTCCAGGTCGGCGTAGAAGTCCGGGAACTTGAACGAGACGAGCTCGGAGCCACCGTTCTTCATCAGGGTGTTCGCGCTGGACAGCGCGGAGTCCTGCACGTTGTCGCCGGAGCCCTTGGTGGAGGCCAGCGACTTGGTCAGCTCGGCGAACTTCGCCGAACCGGCCTTGGACAGGATCGCCCGCAGGAACTCCTTGGCGGCCTCCTTGTTGGGGGCCTTGCTCGGCACCACGAAGCCCTCACCGGAGGCCGCGTACACGTCCTTGGCCGCCTTGTCGCCGGCGTTGCTCCAGTAGTCGGAGAGGGTCAGCTCGAAGCCCGGCGGGATGGTCTGGGCCATCTCGTTCTTCAGCCAGGTGCCGACCTGGATGAAGGCGGCCTTGCCGTCGAGCCACGCCTGCTGCGACTGGGTGTGGTTGAGCTTGCCCGGGAGCAGCAGCTTGTCCTTGACCAGCTTCTCCCACGGCTCGAGCGCGGCGACGATGCCGTCGGCCTTCCAGGCGCCGTCCTTGAGGTTGTCGATGTCGACGACGGCCTGCTTGCCGACCGCCTTCCAGATGCTGGCGAAGAGCCCCCAGCGCGGGTAGTAGCCGTGGATGGCGTCGTGCACGTACGGCGCCATGCCCTTGGCCTTGATCTTCGGCGCCAGGGCGAAGAACTCTTCCCAGGTCGTCGGGGCCTGCCAACCCTCCTTCTTGAACAGGGCGGCGTTGTACCAGTTGCCCCAGACCGTGTACGCGACGTTCACCACGTAGAACTTGCCGTTCTGGGTGCCGTCGGCCACGGTGCCCGGCAGCAGGCTGTCGGCGACGGTGCCGTCGCTGTCCCAGGCCGGCGCG
Source organism: Micromonospora sp. NPDC049836 (assembly GCF_044465125.1). NCBI lineage: Bacteria > Bacillati > Actinomycetota > Actinomycetes > Micromonosporales > Micromonosporaceae > Micromonospora > Micromonospora sp. NPDC049836. The sequence goes on along the minus strand of NZ_JBITLH010000012.1, from coordinate 56,163 downwards.
GTGAGCAGGTCGTCCAGCGGCTCGATGGCACCCTCGTTGATCAGGGTGCTGCGGTCCATGCTGTCGGCGCCCGAGTTCATGACGAGGTCGCTGGGCTGCGTCGCCATCTTCGGCTGCTCTTCGGTCTTGATCTTCTGGGTGGAAGACATGTTGACCGTGACGTTCGGGTGCTTGGCGTTGAAGACGGTCTTGTCTTCCTTGGCCCACTGGTCGCCCAGACCGCCGTTGAAGACGACCACCTTGACGGCGCTGCCGTCCTTCACGCCGAACGGGTTGTCCTTGCTCTTCGCCGCGCCGCCGGTGTCGGACTTGCTCGGCTCGCTGCCGGCGCAGGCGCTGAGCAGGCCCATCGCCGGGGTGGCGAGGAGGCCGGCCGCGGCGGCCCGCTGGAGCAGGGTCCGGCGGCTGAGGTCACCGAGGTTCTCGGGGATAACCGACATCTTTGTCTCTCCTTGTGGTGTCGGGTCAGGCGGTCCGCCGGAGGCGCCCGGCGTACCGCGACTCGAGGGCGAGGTTGTGCTCGTCCCCACCGGGGACGTTGGCGGAGAGGTAGATAGGGGGTACCTCTCCGGCCAGGTGGAACCGTCGTACGACCTCGGCGGTCAGCAGCTGCGCCAGCAGCGCCGCGGTGACCGACGAGACCGCACAGACCGCGCCGCCGCCCTCGAGCGGCAGCAGTGCGTCACCGTACGGCGCGCCGTTGTCCAGCACGACGTCGGCGAGGTCGGCGAGCCGTTGCCCCGACGGGTGCCGTGGGGCGACCCGAGCGGTGTGCTCGACCGAGGTGACCGCGATCAGCGGGTGACCGTGCTCCCGGACCAGCGTCGCCAGCTCGACCACCGAGCCGTTGATGCCGGACTGGGAGGCGACCACGAACACGTCCCGCGGGTGCGGCGCCGCGAGGGCCCAGAGCTGGTGCGCGACCTCGGGGTCGCGTTCCAGCTTGGGGTCGGCGAGCACGTCGCGGGGCGCGTCGCCGTGCAGCACGAGATCGTGCAGGGAGAGTCGGTTGGTGGGCACCAGGCCCCCGGCCCGGGCGACCAGTTCGGCGGCGAACGCCTCGGAGTGGCCGGCGCCGAAGGCCTGGAGCACGCCGCCGCCGCGCAGCCCGTCGGCGATCAGGCCGGCGGCCCGGTCGATCGCGTCGGCCTGGGTGTCGACGAGCCGGTCCAGCATCGGGCGGACGGCGTCCGCGTACCGCCGGGCGCTGATCATGCGGTGGCCCCCTTCGCGTCCTTGTGCCCGTCGACGGCCTGGGCGGTACGCCGGAAGGCCGCGTGGGCGCGGTCGTGGGTGCGCTGCGCCACCGCGATGTAGAGCAGGTCGAGCACGACGAGCTGGGGGTGGCGGGCGGAGAGCGCGTCGGGCCGGAAGGTGGTGGCCTGGCTGGCGGTGACCAGGACGATGTCGGCCAGTTCGGCCAGCGGCGAGCGGGGGAAGCCGGTCAGCGCGATCGTGGTGGCGCCGCGGCTGCCCGCCTCGGCGAGCATCTCGATCGTCTCGCGGGTCTGCCCGGTGTGCGAGATGCCGAGCGCGACGTCCCCGGAGCCGAGCAGCGCGGCGCTGGCCAGCCCTTCGTGCACGTCGCTCCAGGCCCACGCGGCCACCCCGATGCGGTGCAGGCTGAACTGCATCTCCTCGCCGACCAGGGCGCTGCCGCTGGCGCCGAAGATGTTCACCCGGCTGGCGCCGGCGATGGCCACCGCCGCCTTCTCCACCTCGGCGAGGTCGAGCAGCGCGGCGGTGTCGTGCATGGCCCGGGTGTCGGCGGCCATGATCTGGTCGAGCACCCGGGACAGCGGGTCGCTGGGCTGGATCTCCCGGCCGATGTCCACCGTCCAGCCGGCCGAGCGCGCCCGGCCGGTCTCGGCCGCGATGCCCAGCCGCAGGTCGGCGTAGCCCTCGAAGCCCATGGCCCGGCAGAACCGGGTGATGGTCGCCGGCGAGGTGCCGCTACGCTCGGCCAACTCGACGATGGTCGCCCGGGCCGCCGCCTCGGGGTCGCTGAGCACGTGCTCGGCGACCCGGCGCAGCGCGCCGGTCAGCTCCCCCGCGCCGGCCCGGACCCTGGCCAGCACCCCGTCGGAGGAGTTCACCGCCATCGCACCCCGCCGGTCGACCGCGTCGGCGTCGACCACCGCGGTCCCCGCGGGGGTGTCCACCTCGTGATCAACCATGGGACGCCTTTCGGAAAAGAGTGTTAACTGTTAGTGGTAAAAGTTCTTACTGAACGCCCCTCTGTGTCAAGACCGTGGGCGAAGTTTTCAAACTGTTACCTGGCGCACAGGTTGGCAGGGGCCGGCCGATCTTGCCTCCGGCAGCCCGGCCGACCAGCATGAAGGGCCAGCACGCCCGACCGCAGGGAGGCGCCCGGATGTCCGACACCGTCGTGGTCGGCCTCGACGTCGGGGGTACGTCCACCCGCGCGGCCGCCGTCCGCCTCGACGGGGTACGCCTCGGCTCCGGCCGGGCCGGCGGCGGCAACCCGACCAGCCACGGCGCCGAACGGGCCGCCGCCGAACTGCTGTCCGCGCTGCGGGCCGCCCTCGCCGACGTCGACCCGGCCCGGGTCCGCGCCGGCACCATCGGCCTCGCCGGCGCCGGCCGGCTGCTCGCCGATCCGCAGGGCCGGGCCGCCTTCGACCGGGCCTGGGCCGACGCCGGCCTGCGCTGCCCCTACGCGGTGCACGGCGACGCCCTCGTCGCGTACGCGTCGGGCACCGCCGCGCCGGACGGCACGGTGCTCATCGCCGGCACCGGGGCCATCGCCGCCCAGGTTCGCGACCTGCGGCTGGACCGCGTCGCCGACGGGCACGGCTGGCTGCTCGGCGACGCCGGCTCCGGCTTCTGGCTCGGCCGGGAGGCGGTCCGCCGGCTGCTGGCCGACCTGGACCGGGCCCGGCCCCCCGGTGACCTGGCCCGCCGGGTGCTCGCCGAACTGACCGGCGCCCCCGAGGTGGCCGCCCGGCCCCGGGCGACCGCCGACGCGGTGGTGCAGGCCGTGACCCGGCGTCCGCCGGTGGAACTGGCCCGGCTGGCGCCGCTGGTGGTGACCGCGGCCCGCGACGGCGAGCCGACCGGCCAGGCACTCGTCGCCGAGGCGGCCGCGCTGCTCGCCGAGAGCACCGCCCGGATCCGCCCGCCCGGCGCTACCGATCCGGTCGTGCTCGGCGGCGGCCTGCTCACCGGCGGCACCCCGCTCGCCGGCGCGGTCCGGGCCGAGCTGGCCCGGCGGTGGCCGGACGCACCGCTGCACTCCGCCGGCGACGGCGCCGCCGCGGCCGCCTGGCTCGCCGCCCGGGACCTGCCCGAGGTCACCGACCCGGCGGCGCTGCACGCGCTGCTGGTCCCGGCAACCTGACCCCGCCGGGTAGCCCGAGGCCCGCACCCGCTCGCCGGCCCGCCGATCGTGGACCAACCGCACAGTCAGGCGAGGTCGGTGAGGACGTGCTCCAGGCGGGGCCAGACGTGGCTGCGCCAGCCGCCGTCGAGCAGGGTGAAGGTGCGCCGCTGCACCGGGTCGTCCGGGTCGAAGCCGGAATGCTCGAGGAAGAGCCGGGTGCCGCGACCCTCCGGCACCAGCGACCAGCTGACCACGGTGTCCAGCCGGCCGCCCCGCCAGGCCCAGCGCAGCCGGCGCGGCTCGTCCAGTTCCAGCACCTCGCAGTGCACCACGCCGTCGAAGCCCTGCCTCGGTCGCGGGGTGGTCCGGAAGGTGAAGCGGTGCCCCGGAACCGGCCGGAAGTCGTTCGGCATCAGCCAGCGGGCCAACAGATCGGAATCGGTCAGCGCCCGCCACACCTTCCGCGGCGGATGGGCCAGGAACTGGTCCACCGACACGGTGGCCCGCTCAGTCATCGGGCAGGCCGTCCAGCACGTCACGCAGGTCGGCGAGACGGGCCCGCCAGAACCGCTCGTACGGGCCGATCCAGTCGGCCACCTCGCGCAGCGGCTCGGGACGCAGCGCGTAGAACCGCTGCCGGCCGACCGGCTGTTCGGTGACCAGACCGGCGTCCTTGAGCACCCGCAGGTGCTCCGAGAGGCTCGGCCGGCGCATGTCGAAGTGGTCGGCGAGCTGCTGCACCGGCTGCTCCCCCCGTTCCAGGAGCAGCCGGAGCAGTTCGCGCCGGGTGGGATTGGCCAACGCCGCGAAGACGTCCGCCACGTCAGACCCGGGTCGACTGGAGCACGATGCCGTTGCCGTCGGGGTCGTCGAAGGTGACGTACCGGCCCCACGGGGCCGTCTGGATGCCGTCGTCGGCGAAGACCACGCCCCGCTCCCGCAGTCCGGCCACGTCGGCGTCAAGGTCGTCGGTCTCCAGCACCAGACCCTTGAGCGAACCGGGCGCCATGGTCGGGAACCAGGTGACCAGGGTCAACGCGGTGTCCGCCCCCTTCGGGGCGACCTGGACCCACCGGCCACCCGGGCCCATCGGGTTGTCGAAAATGAGATCTAAGCCGAGCAGGTCGACATAGAAGTCGCGGGCCCGGTCCTGGTCGCTGACGGGTACGGAGACGAGCTTCACGTGAGTCACGGTCATGCCCACCACAATAGGTAGGAGATTTCCTACCGGTCAAGCGGCGAACGGGCCGGCCGACCCGCGTCGACCGGCCCGTCGGCGGTGGAACCGTCAGGCGTTCGGGTGCCCGGGCCACCCCTGCTGCTGGTCGTACTGACCCGGCTGGCCCTGCGGGCCGGGGGCGTACTGCCCCTGCGCCGGCTGCCCGTACTGACCCTGCCCGTACTGACCCTGCGCGGGCTGGCCCTGGGCGGGCTGCCCGTACTGGCCCTGGGCGGGCTGGCCCTGGGCGGGCTGCCCGTAGTGGCCCCCGCCGTGCTGGCCCTGGCCGCCGTACTGACCCTGGGCGGGCGGGGCGTACTGGCCCTGCGGAGCCGCGCCGTACGGCGCCGGCTGGCCCGGCGCGGCCGACCAGCCCTGGTTCGGCTGCTGACCGGGGACCGGCTGCCCGTACGGGTTCGGCTGACCGTACGCCCCGGGCTGGGGCGCCCCGGCGAACTGCTGCCCGGCCGCCTCCTCCCGGGCCTGCTTGCGTGCCTTGACCGCCTGCACGATCAGCAGGACCGGCAGGATGAAGACGTAGATGAAGACCCGGTACTCGCCGCCGTCAAAGAGGAACAGCAGATAGAAGCCGTAGCAGAAGAAGGCCACGCCGGCGACGACGTCGATGACCCGGGAGAGCTTGGACTGCTCCTTGACCAGCAGGCCGACGACGACCATCGCGATGCCGCCGAGCAGCAGGAGCAGATCGTAGATGAGGAAGAACATGTGATCCCTGTCGATCGTTGATGATGCCGGCCCACCATAGGGGAACCGTCACCGGTCGCGCTGTCCCGTTGCCTGTGGCAACCGCCTCACTTGAGCTGACCGGCGGTGAGTCCGGTCTGGATCTGCCGCTGGAACGCGACGTACACCGCGAGCACCGGCAGGGTGGCGATGGTGAGGCCGGCGAACAGGCCGCTGAAGTCGCCCTGGTAGCCCTGGCTGACCGCGAGCGCGGTGAGTCCCTGCGCCAGCACCCACTTGGAGTCGTCGCCCTGCATGAGCACCTGCGGCAGGATGAACTGGTTCCAGTGGCTGAGGAAGTTGAAGATCGCGACACTGATCAGTCCCGGTCGCGCCATCGGCAGCATGACCCGGAAGAAGAGCCGGAAGTGACCGCAGCCGTCGATCAGCGCCGCCTCCGCGATCGAGGTCGGCAGGGTCCGGAAGAAGGCGGTCAGGAAGAACACCGTGAAGGGCAGCGAGTAGGCGGCGTACACCAGCATCAGCCCGGTCCAGGTGCCGAACAGCCCGGCGTTGCGCACCACGAAGAAGAGCGGCACCAGGGCGAGGAAGACCGGGAACATCATCCCGCCGACGAACAGGTAGTAGACCGCCTGCCGGCCCCGGAACTCGTACCGGGCGAAGACGTACGCGGCGGTGGCGCCGAGGAGCATGGTGAGGGTGAGCGAGCCGGCCACCACCACGCCGCTGTTCAGGAAGTACCGGCCGATGTGCGCCTCGGTCCAGGCGCGGGACCAGTTCTCGAAGCGCAGCGCGCCGGGCAGCCCCCACGGGTGGGACAGGATCTCGCTGTCGCTCTTGAACGAACTGAGGAACATCCAGAGCAGCGGGAGCGCGGTCAGCGCCGACCAGAGCAGCAGGAAGCCGTGCGAGAAGGCGTTCGCCACGCCCAGTTCGCGGCGCGGCCGCCGATCCTCCCCCCGGGACGGCTCGGGCGTCTCGGCCGCGGTCGTCGCCGGGCGGTCCATGGTGGTCACGAGTACTCGATCCGATCACGACGGCCGGTACGCAGCGCCAGCACCGCGACCGACAGGGTCAGGAACAGCATCACCACGCCGATCGCGGAGGCGTAGCCGAACTTGCTCTCGCTGCCGAACGCGGTCTCGTACATGCGCAGCCCGATGACGTCGGAGGAGAAGTTGGGGCCACCGTTGGTCATCTGCTGGACCAGGATGAACCCGTCCAGCGCGGCGATGGCCAGATAGATCCAGGCGACCTGCACGGTGTCCCAGAGCAGCGGGACGGTGACCCGGCGCAGGGTGGTCCACCGGGACGCCCCGTCGAGCATGACCGCCTCGTAGATGTCGCGCGGGATGGCCGACATGGCCGCGCCGAAGAGCACCACGTAGAACCCGACGTTGCTCCAGACCATCACCGCCAGCACGCACCAGAAGGCGGTGCGGGGGTCGCCGAGCCAGGTCGGCGCGGGCAGGCCGAGCGCCCGGAGCGCGCCGTTGAGCAGGCCGTTGTTGGGGTGGTAGACCTCTTTCCAGAGCAGGGCGATGATCACCACCGAGAGCACCTGCGGGAAGAAGTAGACCATCCGGTAGATCGCCGTGCCGCGGACGCCGGTGACGCCGGCCCGCCCCTTGCGGCCGCCCATGTTGAGCATGGTGGCGAAGAACAGGCCGAGCGCGATGGTCACCACCGGCACCACGGCCAGCATGATCGCGTTGTTCTTGATCGCGTTCCACACCTGACCGTCGTGCCACAGCGTCCGGAAGTTGGCCATCCCGACCGGGTCGGCGTGTGCCGAGTAGCCGAGCCAGTTGGTGGTGGAGATCTGGAACGCCTGCAGGTACGGCGAGAGCACGAAGATGCCGTAGAGCAGCAGTGGTGGCACCAGGAAGGTGATGATCAGCGGGTACTTGCCATGTCTCACGAGAAGGACCTACTCCCCCAGCGACGGACCGGTGGGGGCGGGACGGGCCCGCCCCCACCGACCGGACGTTACGCGGCCCGCTTGTACTTCTTGATCGAGCTGTCCTGGGCGATCGAGTCGGCGCCCTTCTGGCACGCGTCGAGGAACGCGGTCGGGTTGCTCCGGCCGCTGAAGAACTCGCCGCAGGCGGCGTCGACCAGCTCGCGCTCGAGCTTGCGGTAGTAGTTGTTGTAGACCCAGTTGAAGCCGTTGCTGCCGGAGGCGTCCAGCGCCTTGACCACGCTGGTCAGGCCGAACGGCAGCTCCACGCCCTCGGTCGAGCCGGCCACCACGGTCAGGCTGGAGACCTTCCTGGTGAAGTCCTGGGCGCCCTTCTTGGAGAGCATCACCCGGAAGTACTCCAGGCCACCGGCGACGTTCTTGCCCTTCGCCGGCACCATGAACGGCTCGCCGGCGGTGCCCCGGATCGCCTCGAACGGCAGCTTGTCGCCGCCGCCCAGGCTCGGCGTCGGCGCGATGGTCATGTTGAAGCCCGCCGGGGTGACCTTGGCCTGCTCGTTCTCCAGCCAGGAGCCGCAGGAGATGAAGGCGGCCTTGCCCTGGCACCAGGCGGTCTGCGACTGGATGTGGTCCAGGCCCGGCGAGCCGTCCAGGATGTACTTGTCCTTGACGATCTGGTACCAGGCGTCGGCCGCCGCCTTCATGGCGTCGGACTTCCAGGCGTTCGGCTCGAGGTTGTCGATCGCGGTCGCCACCGAAGGGCCGCCGAACTTGATCGCGGTGGCGATCAGCGGCCAGCTCATGTAGCGGGGGTGCTTGCCCGCGTACGTCCAGGGGGCGATGCCCGCCGCCTTGATCTGCTTGCAGAGCGCGATGTGCTCGTCCCAGGTCTTCGCGTACTGCCAGCCGCGGTCGGCGAAGAGCTTGGTGGAGTACCAGATGCCGTACGCGGTGTAGGTGTAGTTGAGGACCAGGAACTTCCCGTCGTACGAGCCGACCTCGACGGCGCCGGGCAGCAGCGTGTCCCGCACCTTCTTGCCGGGCTGGTCGAGGCTCGGCGCGTCGAGCAGCTCGCCCAGGTCGGCGATCGCGTTCTGGCTGACCAGGCCGTTGAAGTCGATCTGACCGGCGCCGGAGTTGTTGACCACGTCCGGCGGGGTGCCGTCGACGAAGCGCGGCTGGAGGGTCTTGTTGATCTCCTGGGTGGCGGAGTGCTTGATCTCGGCCTTCGGGTACTTCTCCTTGTACATGGCCTCGTGGGCCTTGGCGTACTCCTCGCCGAAGCCGCCGTTGAAGATCACCACCTCGAGTGGGGCGTCCTCCTTGACACCGAGCGGGTTCTGCTCGCTCTTGGTGCCCTTGTAGGTGCCGGCGTCGCCCTTGTCGTCGTCGCCGCCGGAGGTGGCGCAGCCGGCGAGCAGGCCGGCGGCGGGGGTGGCCAGCAGACCGGCGGCAGCGGTCCGCCGGAGGATCTCACGCCTGTTCATGGCATCTCCTCGGTTCGGGTAGGCGCGACCGGCCGGGATGGGGGAACGGCGGCCGCGACGTCGAGGCACTGGGTTCAGCTGTTGCTTGTCTTCACTTAAGTTGATGTTGCTGAAGAATTTCTACGGCAGTGCGGCCCGGACCACAAGACCTCACGACCGAACCGTTATCACCACCGTCCGCCTGAGGCTGGCATAGCCTGGGTCCATGCGCCGCCTGCGGCAGCTCGCCGAGCGCACGCCGGCCGGGCGGGAGCGCTACGCCGACCTGCTCCGGGCGCTGGCCATCACCATGGTGGTGCTCGGCCACTGGGGGATCAGCGTCATCGGGTACGACCGCGCCGGCCGCCCGACCGGCCACTCCGCGCTGGGCGATCTCCCCTGGGCCTGGCCGCTGACCTGGGTGGCCCAGGTGATGCCGGTCTTCTTCCTGGTCGGCGGGTACGCCAACGCCGCCTCGCTGAACGCCCGGCGGCGCCGGGGCGGCAGCACCACCGGCTGGCTGGTCGACCGCAGCGCGCGGTTGGTCCGGCCCACCACCGCGCTCCTGGTGGTGCTGGCGGCCGGCGCCGCGGTAGCGAGCCTGCGCGGCGCGGACCCGGCACAGGTCCGCACGGTGGTCTGGTTCGCCACCATCCCCCTCTGGTTCCTGGTCGCCTACCTGGTCGTGGTGCCGCTGACCCCACCCATGTACGCGCTGCACCGCCGGTTCGGGCTCGCCGTGCCGGTGGCGCTGGTCGGGCTCGTCGCCCTCGGCGACCTGGGCCGGCTGCTCGGGCCGGCGGGACTGGCCACCGGCAACTACCTGTTCGGCTGGCTGGCCGTGCACCAGGTTGGCTTCGCCTGGTACGACACCCGCACACCGGCCGTGCCGCCCGGCGACGCCACCCCCGCGCCGCCCGGCGAGACCGCGCCGCCCGCGCGGCCCGCAGACACCGCGCCCGGTAGCCCGGCCGTGCCGCCCGCCGACACCGCCGCGCCGCCCGGTGGCGAGGGACGTGGGCTGCGCCGGCGGCGGCTACCGCTGTCCCGCCGCGCCGGGGTGGCCCTGCTGGCCGGCGGCCTGGCCGCGCTGGTGCTCCTCACGGTGCTCGGGCCGTACCCGGTGGCGATGCTCAACGTGCCCGGCGCGCGGCTGGACAACGCCGCCCCGCCGAGTCTGGCGCTGCTCGCCGTGGCGACCGCCCAGCTCGGGCTGATCCTGCTGCTGCGGGCGCCGGCCGGACGCTGGCTGCGCCGGCCCGGCCCCTGGCAGGCGGTGATCGCGGTGAACGCCGTGGTGCTCACCGTCTTCCTCTGGCACCTCACCGCGGCGGTGCTGTTGGTCGGCCTGCTCGACGCGCTCGGCGTGCTGCCCACGCCGCCGGTCGGCTCGGCGGCCTGGTGGGGCTGGCGGATCCCGTGGCTGCTCGCCCTGGCCACCGTCCTGGCGGCCCTGGTCGCCGTCTTCGGCCCGATCGAGGCGCGCACCCGCCGTCCACCCGGCCCGCCCCGGCCGCCGGCGCGCGGCCGGCGCGGGCGGTCGCGCACCGCGCTGGCCGTCGCCGGGTACGCGGGCGTCGTCGCCGGGCTGCTGCTGAACAGCCTCACCCGCAAGACCGCACCCGAGCCGCTGGGGCTGCCCGTCCCGGCGCTGGCCGCGTACCTGGCCGGGGCGGGCGTGCTGCGCCTGCTCAGGTCTGGGTGGGGAAGCCGAGGTTGACCCCGCCGTGCCGGGGGTCCAGCCAGCGGCTGGTGACCACCTTGCCCCGGGTGAAGAAGGCGACCCCGTCGGCGCCGTGCGCGTGCAGGTCGCCGAAGAGCGAGGACTTCCAGCCGCCGAAGGAGTAGTAGGCCATCGGCACCGGGATGGGCACGTTGATGCCGACCATGCCGACCTCCACCTCGTGCTGGTAGCGCCGGGCCGCCCCGCCGTCGTTGGTGAAGATTGCCGTGCCGTTGCCGTACGGGTTGGCGTTGACCAGCTCGACCGCCTCGTCGTACGAGCCGACCCGGACCACGCTGAGAACCGGCCCGAAGATCTCGTCCGTGTAGATCGACATCTCGGGGGTGACCTGGTCGAACAGGGTCGGGCCGAGCCAGAAGCCGCCGTCGTCCCCGTCCGGGGTGACCGTCCGGCCGTCCACCACCGGGATCGCGCCGGCCGCGATCCCGGACGCCACGTAGGAGCGGACCCGCCCGGCGTGCGCGGCGGTGACCAGCGGGCCCATGTCGCAGCCGCGGCGGCCGTCGCCGGTGCGCAGCCCGGCCATCCGCTCGGCGATCTTCGCGACCAGGGCGTCGGCGACCGGCTCGACCGCGACCAGGGCGGAGACGGCCATGCACCGCTCCCCCGCCGAGCCGAAGCCGGCGTTGACCGCCGCGTCGGCCGCCAGGTCCAGGTCCGCGTCGGGGAGCACCACCATGTGGTTCTTCGCCCCGCCGAGCGCCTGCACCCGCTTGCCGGCCAGCGACCCGCGCTGGTGCACGTACCGGGCGACCGGGGTGGAGCCGACGAACGACACCGCCTTCACGCCCGGGTGGTCGAGCAGCGCGTCGACCGCCTCCTTGTCGCCGTTGACCACGTTCAGCACCCCGTCGGGCAGGCCCGCCTCGACGAACCACTCGGCCAGCAGCAGCGCCGCGCTCGGGTCCTTCTCGCTGGGCTTGAGCACCACGGCGTTGCCGCAGGCGACCGCGACCGGGACGAACCAGAGCGGCACCATCACCGGGAAATTGAACGGCGAGATCACCGCGATCACGCCCAGCGGCTGCCGCAGGCTGTACGAGTCGACCTCGGTGGAGACGTTCTCGCTGTAGCCGCCGCGCAGCGCCGAGGGGATGCCGCAGGCGTACTCGATGACCTCCAGGCCGCGCTGCACCTCGCCGGCGGCGTCCGCGAGCACCTTGCCGTGCTCGGCGGTGATCACCTCGGCGAGCCGCTCGCGGCGGGCGCTGACCAGCTCCCGGAAGGCGAACATGACCGCCGTCCGCTTGGCCAGCGAGGCGTCCCGCCAGGCCCGCGCGGCCCGCTCGGCGGCCTCCACCGCCCCCGCCACGTCCGCGGCCGAGGCCAGCGCCACCTGACCGGTACGCCGGCCGGTGGCCGGATCGAAGACGTCGCCGCGCCGCGCGGAGTCGCCGGCCACCCGCTTGCCGTCGATGAAGTGCCCGATCTGGTTCACCGTGCCACACCTTCCGTTCGCGACTGCGGGGCTCGCAGAACCGGCTTACTCCTCGCGCTCACAGCGCCACCGCCTCGGCGGCGCAGGACCGGATCGCGTCGACCAGGATGGCCAGGCCCTCGCGGGCCTCGTCCTCGGTGAGGGTCAGCGGCGGACCCATCCGCACCACGTTGCCGTGCAGGCCGCCCTTGCCGACCAGCAGGCCGCCGGCCCGGCACGCCTCGAACACCCGGGTGGTGAGCGCCGGGTCCGGTTCGGTGGTGCCGGGGCGGACGAACTCGACGCCGAGCATCAGCCCCTTGCCGCGTACCTCGGCGACGCGGTCGAGGTCGGCCGTGGCGGCGCGCAGGCCGTCGCCGAGGATCGCGCCGACCCGGGCGGCGTTGGCCTGCAGGTCGTGGTCGAGCAGGTAGTCGAGGACGGCGTTGCCGGCGGCGGTGGAGACCGGGTTGCCGCCGAAGGTGGAGAAGCTGATCGCCGGCACCGCCTCCAGCACCTCGGCCCGGCCCACCACGCCGGCCAGGGCGAAGCCGTTGCCGATGCCCTTGGCGAAGGTGAGCAGGTCGGGGGTGACGCCGTGCGCCTGGTAGCCCCAGAAGTGCTCGCCGGTGCGGCCCCAGCCGGTCTGCACCTCGTCGGAGATGAGCAGGATGCCGTGCTCGTCGAGGACCTTCTTCCAGGCGGCGAAGAGCCCGTCCGGGCCGTGCACGAAGCCACCGACGCCCTGGATCGGCTCGGCGATCAGGCAGGCCACGTCGCCGGCGGTCTGGGTGGCCAGGACCTCGTGCAGGTCCTCCACGGCCGCGTCGATCCGGTCGGCCTCGTCGAGGCGGGCCAGCAGCCCGCGCAGCCGCTCGCCGGAGTGCAGCCAGGCCACCTGGAGCGGGTTGAGGGCGCTGGCCGACCAGCCCCGGTTGCCGGTCACCCCCATCGCGGCGTACGACCGGCCGTGGTAGCTGTTGCGCACGGCGAGGATCTGGTGCGAACGGCGGTGGTTGGTGGCCATCAGCAGCGCGGCCTCGTTGGCCTCGGTGCCGGAGTTGGTGAAGAAGACCCGAGCGTCGGGGATGCCGGAGAGCCGGGCCACCTTCTCGGCCAGCTCGACCTGCTGGCGGATCAGGTAGAGCGTCGAGCTGTGCACGATGCCGGTACGCAGCTGCCGCTCGACCGCCTCGCGGATCTCCGGGATGTCGTAGCCGATCATGTTGGTCAGCACGCCGCCGAAGAAGTCCAGGTAGCTGCGGCCCTGCGCGTCGGTGACCCGGCGGCCGGAGCCGGCGACCAGCTCGAGCGGTTCGGCGTAGTAGAGCGGCATCCAGGAGGGGAGCACGGCCCGGTGGCGGGCGAGCAGGTCGTCGGCGGTCATCGGCGCACCCTTCAGCGGCGGTTGGTCCTCGCACGCTCTCACCGGCCGGGCACAGGGACAACTGTCACTGTGTAGCGCAGCGACCGCCCGCGCCTGACACCGCGTCAACCAGCCGGTGCGGTTTCCGGCGTCGAACCCGCCCCGCACCCACCTTTCCGCCGGGCGTACGGGCATTCAACCACTCGATCCGCAGCACCCCCGGCGGACGCTGACCGCGGCCGTCCGTGGGGAACGGCCACCGCCGGCCGCCGGCGGGCGAGCGGTCAGGTGGCCGCGGGGCGTTCCGGGCCGGTGCGCGGGCGCGGGGCGGGCCCCTGACCACCGTCGGGGCGGGTGGGCGGCGGCACGGGCAGCCCGACGGCGGCCGGCCGGGCCGCGCGGGTGGGCGGCGGCACGGGCGGCCCGGCACCGGCCGACCGGGCCGGGCGGCGGCGCGGCAGGTGCAGGGCCGCGGCGAGCAGCGCGAAGGCGGCCCAGCCGCCGGCCAGCGCCAGCGCCGGCGAGGTGTCCTGCAGGTAGTGGTAGCCGGTCAGGAAGCCGACCAGGCCGAGGCTGTTGCGGGCGAAGTGCCGGGTGAAGTCGGCGAGTTCGCGGCGCGCCTCCACGGCGACCAGCACCCCGGAGTACGGGAAGGTGACCACCATGCCGCGCAGCAGCTCACCGAGGAGCCCGGTGAGCAACGCGCCCGCGAAGATCACCACGAGCTTGGCGGGGGCGGCGAGCCCGTCCCGCCCGCGGCCGGCCGGCTCCCGCCCGGCCGGCACCTGCTCCGCCTTCCGCTCAGCCGGCTCCCGCGCCGGCTCGCGCACGGCCTCCCGCCCGGCCGGCTCCCGCGCCGGCTCGCGCACTTCCTGCCGCCCGGCCGGCCCTCGGGCGCGGGCGCGGCGGCGCAGCAGCACCATGGCCAGCGTCCAGAGCGCGACGGTGCCGGCCAGGGCGGCCTCGAACGGCAGCGGCACCGCCAGCACCCCGGCGCTCAGCGCCAGGTAACCGGCGATCCCGGCCAGGTCGGCGAGGAGGATCGGCCAGCGCAGCCGGCGGTAGGTCAGCGCGACGAGCGCGAAGAAGAGATTGAGCCCGACCACCCCGAGCAGTTGCGCCCCGTCGACCCGGTGTCCGGTGGCGACCAGGGCCAGGGTCATCGGCAGCGGCAGGCTGTAGACGAGGGCGCGGAGCCGGACCGAACGGAGCATGCTGACCGCCCAGACCACAGCGGTCACCAGCAGCACGGCACCCCAGGTCATGGCGGTTTCCGTTCAGTCGGTGAAGCGGGCGACGTCGGCGCAGAGCCGGAAGACCCGGTCGAGCCGCTCGACATCGGACCGGTTCACCGAGAACTGGTGCTCGCTGATCTCGCCGTGCGCGGTCATCCTCGCCTCCCAGCAGCTCGACGAGTCCCAGACCACCAGGTTGACGTGCAGTTGGGGGCTGACCGCGCCGTGCGGCAGCAGCCCGACCCGGACGCCGGCCCGGCGCTGCGTCTCCACCAGCTCGCGCAGTTCCTCGCTGAGCGTGGCGTAGATGAAGATCCGGGTGATCCGGACGCCCCGGGCGAGGGCGGCGACGTTGGCCTCCCAGTAGCGCCGGCCCACCTCCCCCCGCCACCAGCTCAGCTCCCCGCTGACCCGGGGCATCACGTTGGTCAGCGCGACCAGTTGCCCGGTGCAGTCGCGGGTGGCGCCCACCAGGTCCTCGCCGTCGTCACCGGGCCGGATGATCCGGCCGGCGGCGAGCTGCTCGGCCGTCAGGCGGAACTCCTCGTAACGGCGGCGCGCCTCGGCGGCGACCCGGGTGCCGGCGTGCTGCTCGGCCGCGTCGCGGACCGCGCCGGCCACCAGCGGGGTGGTGCGGACCAGCCAGGGCGGCCCGTCCAGCAGGGTCCGCAGGTGGAACCGGCGCTCGGCCCGGGCCAGCGAGTCGACCAGCAGCGAGATGGTGATGCCCATCAGCCCGGCCAGCAGCGACTCGACCCCGGTGGCCGCGTTGGTCAGGTCCAGGGTCACCGACAGGAAGATCGAGAGCGTGATGCCGATCAGGGCGACCGGGTCGGTGTGCGCGACCAGCCGGACGAAGCCGTCCGCGGCCCCGGCCCGTCCCCGGGCCTGTCGTCGTACCAGGTCACCCGCCATCGGACGCCTCCGATCCCGTAGGGCCCCAGGGTAGCCACGATCCACAACGTCCGGATCCGCCGCGCCGTCCGGCGGTAGCATCCGCCGGGTGCGGACGACGGAGGTGGCGCTGCCGGCGGGCGCGGCGGGTACGAGCGCCGGGCGACTCGCGGCGGGCGTGCGGGCCTGGGTGGAGTCCCCGCCGCTGCGGGCCCTGGTCGGGCACTTCGGCGGCGAGTGGCCGGCCGGGGACGTCGGTGCGGTGCTGGCCGGGCTCGACGACTTCTCCGCCCGGCACTGGGACTTCCGGCAGGGCCGGGAACGTCCGGACGCCCGCGAGCCGGCCTTCGACCCGGCCACCGTCGGGCTGGTGCTGGATGCGGCGCGGGCGCTGGGGCTGGTCCGGGCCGACCGGCCGGCCCTGCCCGGGTACGCCCACCTGCTGGTGCTCGGCGGGCTGGCGCACGCCTGCCTGCGCCGCACCGCGTACGCCGCGCACCTGGCCCGGGCGGTCGTCGGCGTGGCCGGCGAGGTGGCCGTGCTGGGCAGCTTCCGGGCGCTCTCCCCGGCCGAGTCGCGGATCCTGGCCGAGGCCGGGGTGACCGGCTGCGCCACCGAGGTGGACGTGCTCGACGCCGGGGTGCGGGCCGCTTTCGGGGTGTCGGCGCCGAGCGAGGAGATCGGCGAGGACGCCGACCACCCGCACCGGTCCTGGTCGTCGCGCACCTACCGGCCCGCCGGTCTGCCCCCGGTCCGGGTCCTGGCCGCTCCGTCGACCGAGCCGGACCGGCGCCGGGCGCACACCGCCGACACCCAGCGGTTCTGGGCCGAACACGTGCGGCTGTGCGCGGGCGACGCGGTGCTGATGGTCACCGCGCCGATCTACGTGCCGTTCCAGCACTGCGACGCGCTGCGCACCCTCGCCGTGCCGTACGGCTGCGGGATCGACACCGTCGGGGTGGACCCGGCGCTGGCGGCGGTGGCCGGGGTGCCGGAGCCGACGCTGACCCCGGGGCGGTACCTGCAGGAGATCCGCTCAGCCATCCGGTCCCTGCGCGCCCTGCACGCGGCGCTGCCCTGAGAGCCGGTCCCGGCCCGGCCCGGCTCGGAACGCGGCGCTGCGGGCCGGTACCGGCCCAGCTCGGGGCCGGGCCGGTACCGGCCCGGCTCGGGGCGCGGCGCTGCGCTGCGCTCAAGGTCGGTACCGGCCCGGGGCGCGGCGAACCGCCGCGCCCCGCTCCGGTTGCGGTCAGTTCACGTAGACGGCAGGGCTGCCGCTCTTGGTGATGTCCTTCACCGGCGAGTAGCGCGCCGAGAAGTACGCGGTGCTGAAGCAGGTGACGGGTCCGGAGGACTTGGTGAGCACCTGGTTGGTGAAGGTGATCGAGTTGGTGCCGTTGGTTGCGGTGCCGGTGAGGCTGGCGGCCTTGTAGACGCAGGTGGTCGGGCCCAGCAGGGTGTTCAGCACCACGGTGCTCTGGATCGAGCCGGTGATGGTGAGGACGCCGGCGCTGGTGACCGAGGTGGCGTACGGCAGGTTGTTGACCGTGACGCTCTGCACGCCGGTCGTCCCGAACACGTTGGTGGTGCAGCTGGTGAAGCTCTGCGCGGTCAGGCTCTCGGTGGCGGTGCCGGGTGCGGTGGGGTTGCTCAGCACCTTGGCGCTGAAGCTGGACGCGGCACACTTCACGCCGGTGCTGCCGCTGGTGGACGAGTAGAAGGTGGCGCTGGTGCCGCTGGCCAGGCTGGCCTGGATGACGTCGCCGACGGAGACCGCGCTGCCGCCGATGCTGCCGTAGGTCAGCACCGAGGAGGCGAGCGGGGCGGCGGTGGCGGGGGCGGCGCCGATCAGGCTGCTGGCCAGCAGCGCCGCGGCGGCGAGGCTCGCGCCGATTCGTCCGTACCTGGGCATGGTTGTTCCTTCCGTGTGGGACGGGGATGTCGGACCGCGCGCCGCATGGGGGGCGGGCGCGGCCGCCGCCCGGCCGTACGGACCGGACGGTGGGCACCGTCCATCGGGGACGGTGGTGATGGTGGTGGACGCCCCGGCACGGCCCGCCGAGCGGTCCGGTCGGGCGGCGGTGGGTGCCGCGTCGTCAGCGCGCCCGGGGTGGGGCACTGCGGCGTGGCCGCGTCACCTGCGCCTCTCCGGCCTTGGGAGAGCACCCTTCGTTGGCGATAATGGCTGCCACAGCGCCCTCCTTCGACGAACTCGGGGTGACCGTTCGAGGTGATCACCAATCGTGACAGGGCGTCAACCGAGAGTGAAGTTTTTATAAACCCCGGAGGGTCGTAAAGTCAATCCATCAAAGGAGGTCGATCACTTGTCCACTTCGCGCCGCCCGCAACCGGCGCTGGTCCCGCTTCCCGGCGCCCGCCCCGGCCGCGACCCGGAGCGAGCCATCAAGCGCGGGCCCCGCCGCGTCTCCGCCGAGGTGGTGGCGGCCACCCAGCGCGACCGGCTCTTCGACGGGCTGGTGCAGGAGGTGGCCACCCGGGGCTACGACAACGCCCGGGTGACCGACATCTGCCGGGCGGCCGGGGTGACCCGGCCGGCCTTCTACGCGCTCTTCACCGGCAAGGAGGACGCCTTCCTCGCCGCCTACCGGCACGGCATCGCGGTGGTGTCGCAGCTCATGGAGCACGCCTACCGGGAGGCCGGTCCGGACTGGCCGGACGCCGCACGGGCCGCACTGCGCACCCTTCTGGAGGTGCTCGCGAGCGTCCCCGCCTTCGCCCGGATGGCACTGGTCGAGGTGGACGCGGCCGGCCCGGACGCGCGCCGGGAACGCGACGCGCTGCTCGCCAGCTTCCGCCGGTTCTTCGCCGACGCCGGACCCGGACCGGGCGCCGACGTCGACCGGGACCTGCTGGTGTCCACCGTGGTCGGCGGCCTGCACGCGACCATCCGCAGCAGGGTGGCGCGGGGCCCGATCGAGGAGTTGCCACTGCTGCTGCCCGTGCTCACCTACGCGGCCGTGGCGCCCTTCCTCGGCTCGGCCGAGGCGAGCCGGGCGACCCGGCCGGTACGCGCCGGCGACGGCCCGAGCATCGCCGCCCCGTGCGCCGCCCCCGGCGAGCCCCTTTGATGAAAAACCGCTGCGGTTTCTGACCGTTGGCCCCATTTCGCAAATGCCGCCCAACTGTCTGCTACAGACTGTTGACCGGTCCCTTACCCAGCGGTAACTTCGGCCTGCGCCCTAGGCGCGGCACCATGCGCAGCCAATTCAGGTCTCTCGCACGGCATCGGACGACACACCTCTCGCATCGTCGACGATGAATTGATCTCGAAAAGGAGCCGCCATGTCGGAGCAGAACGCACCGCTGGAACCCGGACCGCCGCAGAGCGGGGTGCGCTGGCGCCGGTTCGCCGTCACGCTCGGCACCGTCGCGGTGGGCGCGGCCGGCATGGTCGTGCTGACCGCGCAGGGCGTGCTCGGCGCGCAGTTCGCCATCTCGGGCATGCCGTTCACCGTCACCGCGGACCGGCTCGAGGGCACCGGCTTCGAGCAGTTCGCCACCCTCGATCAGATGATCCCCGACAGCCCCAACCAGGGCGACACCGGCGGCCAGGTGGTGGTCATCGTCTCGGCCATCGACAAGGCCGAGCTCACCAACCTCTGCCAGAGCATCAGCCTCGGCGGGATCAACCTCAGGATCACCGCCGGCGGGTCCGGCAAGCCGGTCACCGCCCGGACCCTGGTCGTCGACGGCGACGAGGTGGCGGGCAACGCGTCCTTCCGGAACATCAACGTCGGGCAGGACGCCAGCACCGTCGACCAGGTGCCCGGCGTACGCGGCAACCCCGGCGTCTTCGCCCAGCAGGCCGACACGGTGACCATCACCAACCTGCGGCAGAACAACTACGCCACCACGGCGGCCGTGTTCACCCTGCCGAACCTGCACATGTCGTTCAGCTCCGACGGGTGCTGAGGTGACCGAGGAACCAACCGCCCCGGCGCCGGCCGTCCACCACGGTGGACGCTGGCGCCGCTGGCGGCGGGGCCGGCCGTTCACCGCCGGGCTGCTGATCGCGCTCGGCGGCATCGAGATGCTGGTGACCCTGCGGGCGCCGCTCGGGGTGCTGCTGCACGTCGGTCCACAGGGGCTGGCCGCGTACCTGGTGCCGGCCGTGCTGGTGATCTGCGGGGTGCTGCTGGTCGCCACCCCGCAGCAGCGGGTCTTCTACGCGCTGCTGTCGCTGCTGCTCGGGCTGGTCTCCTGGCTCACCTCCAACCTGGGTGGCTTCCTGGTCGGGATGCTCCTCGCCCTGGTCGGTGGGGCGCTCGCGTTCGCCTGGACACCGGACAAGACGACCCCGGCCCGGGGCCCGACGGCGGAGCCCTCGGCGGGCGAGCCGGACCCGTCGGACGAGACCGGGCCCCGGCACCGGGCGCCGGAACCCGGCACCGAGCCCGTCCTCCCGACGCAACTCGACCCGGCGCGGGCCCGGGCGGGCACGCCCGAGGCGGCCTCGGGCGACCCACGCTGAGCCGGCGGAAGCCGGCCCCGCGGCCGCCCCCGACTCAGCGGGCGGTGTCCGCGGGCCCGACCGGCTCAGCGGGCGGTGTCCGCCACCGCCTGGGCGAAGACCTCCGACCGGTGCTCGAAGTTGCGGAACCGGCCGTAGCTCGGCGCGGCCGGGGAGAGCAGCACCACGCCTCCGGCCGGGGTGAGCTTCCGGGACAACGCCACCGCGTCGACCAGGTCGTCGGCGATCTCGGTGCGCACCCCCGGCAGGCCGGCCAGCGCCTCGACGATGCGCGGGCCGCTGTCCGGAATGCCGATCACGGTCATCTCCCGCTCCGCCAGGTGCTCCCGCAGCGGCGCGTAGTCCAGCCCCCGGTCGGTGCCGCCGACGATCACGGTCAGCGGTCTGCCCTCGTACGCGTCGATCGCATGCATGGCCGCGTACGGGCTGGTGGCCAGGGTGTCGTCGACGAAGGTGAGCCCGGACGGGTCGGCGATCTCGGTGAGCCGGTGGGCCAGCCCCTGGAACCCGGCGACCGCCACGGCGAGGCTGTCCTTGCGGCCGGCCACGTCGACGCCGAGCGCGTCGAGCACCGCCAGCGCGACGCAGAGGTTGCCCTCGTTGTGGCGGCCCACCAGCGGCAGCACGGCCCGCGGAAAGAGCGGGGTGTCCCGCAGGTGGAACCAGGGTGCGCCGTCCGGGCCGACGGCCACGTGCGTGGTGTCCGGCGAACCGGCCCGCACCGCCGCCCGGTCCCCCAACTCCAGCGCCAGGCGCGGGTCGGCGCCGTTGACCACCACGGTGTGCGGGCCGTGCGCCAGCAGGTTCAGCTTGTCCCGGTAGTACTCCCGTTCCCCGCCGTGCGCGTCCAGGTGCTCGGGGAAGAGCGCGGTCACCACGGCCACCCGGGGCGAGTCGGTCAGGTCGGCGCACTGGTAGCTGGAGAGCTCCAGCACGTACAGCTCGGCGTCGGGCAGGTCGAGCAGCGGCACCCCGATGTTGCCGCCGAAGACGTTCGGCCGGTCCATCGCGGTCAGCAGGTGGCTGATCAGGCTGGACGTGGTGCTCTTGCCCTTGCTGCCGGTGACGCCGACGGTCCGGTCCGCGTGGTCGGCCATCCAGAGCGCGCTGCCCTGGGTGACGACGACGGACCGGCGCCGCAGCTCCACCATCCACGGATGGGTGTTCGGCACGCCCGGCGAACGGACCACCACGTCGGCCGCGGCCAGCCGGGCGAAGCCCTCCTCCCCGGTGACCAGCGGCGCGGCCGCGGCCAGCGGGCCCTCCCAGGGCAGGGTGAGGAAGTTCGCGCTGTCGTCGACGGCCACCAGGCCGGCCGGGCCGTGCGCGGCGATCGCGGTCACCGCGGCCCGGCCCTCCCGGCCGGCGCCCCAGACGGCGACATGTCGTCCGCGCAGATCAGACAGGCGCACAGGCACTCCTCGGGGGTCACGACGGCGGTCGGCGGGCATGGTCCGACGCAGCCGGACACGGCCGGACGAACCAGGGCCTAGTATGGCGTGTGCGCAACGAGCAGCTCCGGCGGATGGACGCCTTCACCTTCCCGTCCTACTCGATCGACTTCGGCACCGGCGAGGTGCTGTTCGACTACGCCCTGACCGGCCCCGACGGCGAGCAGCGGTTCACTGAGGCGATCACCCTCCCGCTGCCGGCCGAGCCGGTGACCGACGAGACCGCGGCCACCCTCAACCGGGTCCTCGAACTGCTGCACGTGGTCGCCGGCGTCAGCTACTACAAGGCCGCCGCGCCGCCCCGGCTGGTACTGCCGGCGCCGCTCGGCGCGGCCGCCGTCGAGCTGGTCACCGCCGTCTACACCAAGGGACTCGCCGAGTACGCGTACCGCAACCAGCTCCCGCACGTGCTGGAGCTGCGCCCGGAGGTGCCGACCGGCTCGGTGCCGGCCGCCGCGCCGCTGGACAACTCCGACCGGCGCCCGCTGTCGGCGGTGGGCGGCGGCAAGGACTCCATCGTCACCCTGGAGGCGCTGCGCCGCGCCGGGTTCGACCCGGTGCCGTTCTCGGTCAACCCGAACCATGTCATCGTCTCGGTCAACGAGGCCTCCGACCTGGTGCCGCTGGCGGCCCGGCGGCGGATCGACCCGGTGCTGTTCGACCTCAACGCGGCCGGCGCGCGCAACGGGCACATCCCGGTCACCGCGATCAACTCGCTGATCGCGGTCGCCACCGCGGTGCTGCACGGCCTCGGGCCGGTGGTGATGTCCAACGAGCGCTCCGCGTCGGACCCGAACCTGATCTGGAACGGTCACGAGATCAACCATCAGTGGTCCAAGGGGGTCGAGGCGGAAGGGCTGCTGCGCGCCGCGCTGGCCGAGCACGCCGGGCTGACCGAGCCGTACTTCTCCCTGCTGCGGTCGCTCTCCGAGCTGCACATCGCCCGCCTCTTCGCCGAGATCGACCGGTACGACGCCGTGGTGACCAGCTGCAACGCCGCGTTCAAGCTGCGCGACCCGAGTGAGCGGTGGTGCCGGGACTGCCCGAAGTGCCGGTTCGTCTTCCTGGCCATGGCGCCGTTCATGACCCGGGAGCGGGTCACCCGGATCTTCGGCGGCGACCTGCTCGCCGACCCCACCCAGATCCCCGGGTACCGGGAACTGCTCGGCGTGGACGGGCACAAGCCGTTCGAGTGCGTCGGCGAGGTCGAGGAGTCCGTGGTGGCGCTGAGCCTGCTCGCCCAGCAGGAGCAGTGGCGGGACGCTCCGGTGGTCCGCGCCCTGGTCGACGCCCTCCCGGCCAGCGCCTGGGACGCCGCGGCCACGTCTGACGTCTTCACCCCCGCTGGCCCGAACCACGTCCCCGCCCCCTACGCCAAGGCACTGACCGCCCTGACCTGACCGCGCGGCCCGCGCCCGGAGTCCTGCACCCGGCGTCTCGGCGTCCGGCGTCCGGCGTGGGGTCGGGGTCAGGGGGCGCGGACGGCGTCGAGGGCCAGTAGGGCGACGTGGAGGGAGAGGCAGGCCTCCACCGAGTCGAGATCGACGTCGAGGATGCGGCCGAGGCGGGCCAGCCGCTCGTAGAACGCCGGCCGGGACAGGTGCGCCGCGGCGGCCGCCGCCGACTTGTTGCGGCCCTGCTCCAGGTACGCCCGCAGGGTGCCGAGCAACTGCTCCCGCGGATGCTGGGCGTCGTACGCCAGCAGCGCGCCGAGTTCCCGCTCGACGAAGGTCTGCAGGCGCGGCTCGTCCCGCAGCAGGTGCAGCAGACCGGCCAGCCCGACGTGCGGCAGCCGGAAGATCGGCAGGTCCCGCCGGTCCCGGCGGGCGGTCTCGGCGATCTGGCGGGCCTCGGCCAGGGACCGTCCGGCCTCGCGCAGGCTGCTCACCCCCGAGCCGGCCGCGATGATCACCCCGGCCACCGGCCCCGGCTGCTGGGCCCGCGATCCGCCCTCGGCGACCCGCGCCCCCGGCACCCCGGCCCGCCCCGACTCCACCACCAGCGGCCGGGCGGCCCCCTCCGGCAGCCGGGTGGCGCGGGCCCCGTCGGGCCGGGCGGCGCGAGTGTGGGACCCGTCGGACCGGGCGACACCAGCGTGAGGACCGTCGGGCTGGCCGGCGCGAGCCGGAGGACCTTCGAGCCGTGCGGCGTCGGCCGGAGAACCGTCGGGCCGGACGGCACGGGTCTGGGGACCGTCGGGCCGGACGGCACGGGTCTCGGGACCGTCGGGCCGGACGGCACGGGTCTCGGGACCGTCGCGCCGGACGGCACCGGTCTGAGGGCCGTCGGGCCGGGTGGGGCCGGAGACCGCGCGGTCGACCGGCCGGATCCCCCGGGCGGCCGGCGGGCGGGCCGGGGCGGCGTCGAGGCGTACCCGACGCAGCGCGGTGGCGAAGGCGGCGAGCGCCTTCTCCTCGGCGGCCGGGTCGGGCAGCGCGAGCAGCACGCCCACCGCCTGGTCGTCTACCGCGCTGGTCAGGCCGGTCAGCCGGGCCTCGCGCAGCGCCTGACCGACGGCCTCCGACAGGTCGCGCAGCCGGGCCGGGCCGGACTCCACGGCGGGGTCCGCGGCCGGCCCGCCGGCGTCCGGGTCGTCGGCGCGGTGCCGGACCACCACGCCGACCAGATGCCGCCGATCGAGCGTGACGCCGAGGGCCTTGGCCCGCAGCGCGACCTCGTCCACCGGACGGGAGTGGTCGAGCAGCGCGGTGAGCAGGGTGCGGTGAATCTGCCGTTCCAGCCCTTCGGCGTCGCGCCGGATCAGCCGGCCCAGCGCCAGCGTCGAGGCGGCCCGCTCGACGAGGATGGTCAGCCGGGTCGGTGGCTCGGCGGCGGTCCGGACCAGGACCGCATCGGCGGGCTCGGCCGGGTCCGCAGGTCCCGCGTCCGGGTGGGCGGACCCGACCGAGCGGCCGGATTCCGCGGAGTGCGTGCTTCCGGCCAGGTGGGCGGGTCCCGCCGACTGCACGAGTCCGGCCGCGTGGGCGGATCCGGCCGGTTGCGCCGCTCCGCTCGGGTGGGCGGGTCCGGCCGGGTGGACGGGTTGGGCCCGGTCGGGCCTTCCGTCGGGCGACCCGTCGGGCCCGGTGGCGGCGGGACGCCGGGGCGCCGGTTCCGGGCGCTCCTCCTCGGCCGGGACGCGGGCGACTGTGCTGGTGGTCAGCTCACCGCCGGCCGGCCAGCGCAGCAGCAGCCGCCCCCAGTCCTGGCCCCGGGCGCCGACCGTGGTCACCAGCCACCCGCTGTCCGGGTCGTACGCGGTGCGCCCGGCCGGCCGGATCCGCCGGGAGTGCTGCTCCCAGCCGTCCAGCAGCAGTTCGGCGCTCTCCCCCGCCGGGTCGTACGCGAGCACCTGCCGGGACAGGTTCTCCAGCACCACCGGGCAGCCGGCCAGCTCGGCGGCCTGCCGGACCACCTCGGCCGGTTCGGCGCCCTCCACGGACAGCTCGGTGAACCGCTGGTGGATCTCCTCGGTGGCGCGCAACTCGGTGAGCTGGGCGTCCACGATCAGCGCGTGGACCGCCTCGGTGATCCGGACGAACGGGGTGGCCCGGCGCAGCTCGACCAGCGGCAGCCCGCGCCGCTCGGCGGCGGCGGCCATCACCCGGGGTACCCCGCTGACGTACCGGCGGCCCAGCTCCACCACGAGGCCGGAGACCCCGACGTCGGCCAGGTCGCCGATGAACGCCCGCAGACCGGCGTCGTCGGCGGGCAGCCCGATACCGGTGGTCAGCACCAACTCCCCGCCGCCGAGCAGGGTGGCGATGTCCGGCACCTCGGCCACGTGCACCCAGCGCACCGGCTGGTCCAGCCCCGCGTCCCCGGCGACCAGGCGCGGCGCCCCGTGGCGCACCGGCACCAGGGCGAGCACCTCACGGACGGTAGGGAACACGGGCGACACGCTACCCTGCGTCACCGCCGAACTCGAAGGACCGTCGGACCGGCCGGGGCATCCGTCGGTGCGGGGCGCCGCTCGGCGCGGACCCGGTAGCGGCTCCGGGCCGACGTCGAGGCGACCGCACAGACTCACGCGAGCACGCGAGCACGCGAGCACGCGAGCACGCGGGTTGCGGCAAAGCGGCCCTTCCACGGCCCGCAAGGCACCGACATGCCGCAACCCGAGCCGATCAGCAGGCAGGAGAGGCCGGCCCGGGGAGGAGCAGGAGGTCAGTCGACGCCGAACTCCATCGCGGCGCGGTCGAGTGCCGCGTCGTCGCCGGAGGAGACGCCCCGGGAGGCGATGGCTTCCGCGCCACCCTCGGGCATGGCGCCGATCAGCCCGGTCGAGGCCGCCTGCGCGGCGCCGATCATCCGTTCCGGGTTCGCCCCGCCGACCATGCCGAGGGTGGCGTACTGCTCCAGCTTCGCCCGCGAGTCGGCGATGTCCAGGTTGCGCATGGTGAGCTGGCCGATCCGGTCCGACGGGCCGAACGCCGAGTCCTCGGTACGCTCCATCGACAGCTTGTCGGGGTGGTAGCTGAACGCCGGGCCGGTGGTGTCCAGGATCGAGTAGTCCTCGCCCCG
This sequence comes from Micromonospora sp. NPDC049836, assembly GCF_044465125.1. Classification (NCBI taxonomy): domain Bacteria; kingdom Bacillati; phylum Actinomycetota; class Actinomycetes; order Micromonosporales; family Micromonosporaceae; genus Micromonospora; species Micromonospora sp. NPDC049836. The sequence goes on along the minus strand of NZ_JBITLH010000012.1, from coordinate 30,386 downwards.
GCGCAGCCGCAACGTCACCTCGCCGGTGACCGCCGTGCCGACCCAGCGCTGCAGCGACTCGCGCAGCATCAACGCCTGCGGGTCCAGCCAGCGCCCCTCGTACATGAGCCGGCCGAGGCGGCGGCCCTCGTTGTGGTAGTTCGCCAGGGTGTCCTCGTTGTGGATGGCGTTGACGAGCCGCTCGTACGCGGCGTGCAGCAGCGCCATGCCGGGCGCCTCGTAGATGCCCCGGCTCTTGGCCTCGATGATCCGGTTCTCGATCTGGTCGGACATGCCCAGGCCGTGCCGGCCGCCGATGGCGTTGGCCTCCAGCACCAGGTCGACCGCGCTGCCGAACTCCTTGCCGTTGATCGTCATCGGGCGGCCCTGGTCGAAGCCGATGGTGACGTCCTCGGTCGGGATCTCCACCGACGGGTCCCAGAACCGGACGCCCATGATCGGCGTGACCGTCTCGATGCCGGTGTCGAGGTGTTCGAGGGTCTTCGCCTCGTGAGTGGCGCCCCAGATGTTGGCGTCGGTGGAGTACGCCTTCTCGGTGCTGTCCCGGTACGGCAGGCCCCGCTCGAGCAGCCACTCCGACATCTCCTTGCGTCCGCCCAGTTCGGTGACGAAGTCGGTGTCGAGCCACGGCTTGTAGATGCGCAGCTGCGGGTTGGCCAGCAGGCCGTACCGGTAGAAGCGCTCGATGTCGTTGCCCTTGAACGTCGAGCCGTCGCCCCAGATCTGGACGTCGTCGGCGATCATCGCCCGGACCAGCAGGGTGCCGGTGACGGCCCGGCCCAGCGGGGTGGTGTTGAAGTACGCCCGCCCGCCCGATCGGATGTGGAAGGCGCCGCAGGTCAGCGCCGCCAGGCCTTCCTCGACGAGGGCGGCTCGGCAGTCGACCAGTCGGGCGACCTCGGCGCCGTAGCTGAGCGCGCGGCCGGGCACGGAGCCGATGTCGGGCTCGTCGTACTGGCCGATGTCGGCGGTGTACGCGCAGGGGATGGCGCCCTTGTCGCGCATCCAGGCGACCGCGACCGAGGTGTCGAGGCCACCGGAGAAGGCGATGCCGACGCGTTCACCGATGGGCAGGGAGGTGAGAACCTTGGACACAGGGAAGATTATGCACCGCATCGCATGGTCATGCAAATGGATCGGGCAACGTGTCATCCACCCGCGGACGGTGGATCGTCGCGGCCCAGCTCCCAGCAGGCCACCGCGGTCGCGGCGGCCACGTTGAGCGAGTCCACCCCGCGGCGCATCGGGATCACCACCCGGACGTCGCTGGCGTCCATCGCGGCCCGGGTCAGGCCGGCCCCTTCCGCGCCCATCAGCAGCGCGGCCCGGGCCCGTTGCGCCGCGTCCAGCCGCTGGATCGGCACCGCGTCGGGCGCGGGCGTCATCGCCAGCACGGTGAAACCGGCCGCCCGGACCTGGGCCAACGCGTCGGGCCAGGGGTCCAGCTTCGCGTACGGGATGGCGAAGACCTCGCCCATGCTGACCCGGACGCTGCGCCGGTAGAGCGGGTCGGCGCAGGTCGGGGAGAGCAGCACGGCGTCCACGCCGAGCGCCGCCACGGCCCGGAAGATCGCGCCGAGGTTGGTGTGGTTGTTGACGTCCTCGAGGATCACCACCCGCCGGGCGTCGGCGAGCACCGCGGCGGCCGACGGCAGCGGCTTGCGGTGGAACGAGGCGAGCACGCCCCGGTGCACGTGGAAGCCGGTGGCCCGCTGGAGCACCTCGGGGGTGGCCGCGTAGACCGGGGCGTCCCCGGTGTCCAGGTCGGCGAGCTGGTCCGCCCGCTTCGCGTCGACCAGGTACGACCGGGCCGGGTAGCCGGCCCGCAGCGCCCGCCGCAGCACCAGCTCCCCCTCGGCGATGAACAGGCCGTGCGGCGGCTCCCACCTGGTACGCAGCTCGACGTCGGTCAGCGCGCGGTAGTCGGCGATCCGGTCGTCGTCGGGGTCGGTGATCTCGTGGACGGGCACCGGACGATTCTGCCTGGTCCGCCCGGCCGGCCCGACGCGGCCCGGGGTGCCGTCCGTCATCGCCACGTACCGTCCCCGCGGCCGCTGACCGTCAGGTCCGCTCGTAGCGCAGCAGCACCGACCGGCCGTCGAAGGTCCGGGTCTCCACCAGCCGCAGGTCGAGGCGGTCCTTGTCCGGGAAGACCGGGGTGCCGCCGGCCAGCACGACCGGGTGCACGACCACCTGGTACTCGTCGATCAGTCCGAGCCGGGTCAGCGCCGCCGCCGCGCCCGAGCCGCCGGTCAGCAGCAACTCGCCGCCGGGCTGGTCCTTCAGTTCGGCGACCTCGGCGGCCAGGTCACGGCCGATCACCCGGGCGTCGTACTCGGCGCGGTCCAGGCTCCGGGAGATGACGATCTTGGGGGTACGCCGCCAGACCGGCGCGAACCGCAGGTCGTGCGGGTCCTGCGACAGCTCCTCCACCCGCGGCCAGTAGTACGACATCAGCTCCCACACCTTGCGGCCGTAGAGGAAGGCGTCGGCCCGGTCGGTCAGCTCGAAGGAGTACCCGGACAGCTCCGGCCCCATCACCGGCCAGTCGAACTCGCCGTTCGGCCCCTCGATGAAGCCGTCGACCGACTGGTGCACCCAGTAGACGAGCTTGCGCATGGTGTCCTCCTGCTCGGTGGGCGCCCCGGCGGGCGCGCTCATCGGTGGGTCGGAGCCGCCCGACCCGATCCGACACCCCGGCCCGAACTTTTCCAGAAGATCTGCCCGCACCCACTACGGTCCGGCCGTGACCCGCCCCGTGATGATCGCCCTGAGCGCTCGGAGCAGGCGGTCAGCGGCGACGGCGACCGTGGAACGGCCAGCCGGCGGCCCCGGAGACGCTCAGCCGCCGTGGCCGGGAACGGTCAGCCGCGGCCGCGGCCCTGGAGCCAGCGCAGCAGGTCCGAGGGGAGGTTGTCCCGGCCCGGCCGGCGCTCGTCGTCGGGCGTCGGGGTGTCGCGGGGCTGCGGCCGACGCGGCTCGCCGGCCAGCGCGCGGCTGGGTGCGGTGAAGTCCCGCACCGGCTTGCCCGCCACCGCCGTCCTGATCACCCGGGCCACCCCGTCGATGACCTTGGCCTGCACAGCCGAGCCGACCAGGTCGGTCGAGTCGTCCGGGTTGGCGGCGATCCCGGCGACCGCCACCTGCGGGGTGAACCCGACGAACGTCTCGGTGGCGTTCTGCTCGGAGCTACCGGTCTTGCCGGCCACCGGCCGGCCGACGATCCGGTCCACCGAGGTCGCCGTGCCGCCGTTGCACTGCCCGTACGCCGACTGCTGGCCGACCGGGCAGCGGGCCGCGTCGGTGGCGGCCCGGGCCACGTCGGTGTCCAGCACCTTCCGGCAGGACGGCTGCCCGACGTCCACCTTCGCGCCGTTGGCCGTGGTCACCGACACCACCGGCAGCGGGGTGCAGTAGGTGCCCTCGGCCGCCACGGTGGCGTACGCGTTGGCCAGGTCCAGCGGGGTGGTGGCGGCCACGCCCAGGGTGAAGGCGCCCCAGTTCTCCGCGTCGTCCTTGGCGAAGGCGGCGTCGGAGTCGGCCCGGAAGGTGATGCCGAGCCGCTGGGCCATCTCCACCACCTTGTCCTCGCCGACCTGCTCGGCGAGCCAGACGAAGTAGGTGTTCACCGAGCGGCCGAAGCCGTCCCACATCATCCGGTAGCCGTCCATCCACGCCGGGTTGGCGTTGGCCGGGCACCATTTGCCGTCGCAGTTGCCCTCGTCGTCCGAGGCGTACCGGGTGGGCAGCTTGGCCGGGGCGTCGAAGCCGGTGGCCAGCGGCTTGCCGGCCTCCAGCGCGGCGAGCATGGTGAACAGCTTGAACGTCGAGCCGGCCTGGTAGCCGTGCACGCTGGCGCCGCCGGAGATCAGCGGGTTGACCGTGTTCGGGTGGTTGGCCCGCCCGGCGGGGTTGTCGGCCAGGCTGAAGTGCCGGTTGACGGCCATGGCCAGCACCCGGCCGGTGCCCGGCTCGACCGCGGCGATCGGCAGGGCCCGCTTGTTGTCGTACCCGTAGACCTTCGTGGCCTGCTGCTGCGCGGTCTGCTGGATCTTCGGGTCGAGCGTGCTGACCACGGTGTAGCCGCCGCGGCGCAGCGCCTGCTCGCGCTCCTCGACGGTGTGGCCGAAGGCCGGCTGGCCGAGCCACCAGCGGCGCAGGTAGTCGCAGAAGAAGCCCCAGTCGTCGTGACCCCGGGCGACCGCGGTGCAGCCGCTGGGCTGCGGGGTCGGGTGCAGGGTCACCGGGGTGGCCTTGGCCGCGGCGGCCTGCTGCGCGGTGATCGCCCCGGTCTCGGCCATCGAGTCCAGCACGTACGCCCGCCGGGCCACGGCCTGGTCCCTGTCCCCGTCGATCGGGCTGTACGCGTCGGGCGACTGCACCAGGCCGGCGAGCAGGGCGGCCTCGCCGAGGGTCAGGTCGGCCGGCGCCTTGCCGAAGTAGCGCTGGCTGGCCGCGGCGACGCCGTACGCCCCGGAGCCGAAGTAGGCGATGTTCAGGTAGCGGTTGAGGATCTCGTCCTTGCTGAGCGTCTTCTCCAGCGCGTTCGCGTACCGGATCTCCTGGAGCTTGCGCCCGACGGTCTGCTCGGTGGCGGCCCGCCGCTCCTCGGCCGTGCGGGACGGGTCGGTCTTGAGCACGTTACGGACGTACTGCATGGTCAGCGTGGAGCCGCCCTGCTCGGTGCCGCCGCCCTTGACGTTGGCGACCAGGGCCCGGACGATGCCGCGCGGGTCGGCGCCGCCGTGCGAGTAGAAGCGCCGGTCCTCGGCCGCGATGATCGCCTGCCGCATCACCGGCGCGATCTCGGCCAGCGGCACGTCGCTGCGGTTCACGTCGTAGAACGTGGTGATCAGGGTCTTGCCGTCGTTGGCGTAGAGGTACGAGCGCTGCGGCTGCGTGGGGGTGCGCAGCGCGTCGGGCAGCTCCGCGTACGCGCCCAGGGCGGCCTTGGCGGCGAACCCGCCCAGCAGGCTGCCGGGCAGGCCGGCGACCGCGAGGGCGAGCCCGGCCAGCAGGCCGGCGAGGAGCACGGTGAAGAGCCGCGACAGCGGCGACCGGGGTGACGGCATGCACCCCAGGATTACCGCGAAAGCCGCCAACCGGCCAGTTCGCCAGCCAACTGTCAGTTACCTCACGGTGACCTCGCAGCTTGCGGCCGGCCCCGGGGAGGCCCGGGTCAGCTCGGCAACGGACCGTTGGGGGGTGGGGCGGGGGTGGCGGCCACGCTGGCGGCCACCGCGTCGCGGGCGATGACGGCCGGCACCAGACGGCCCGAGCGGTAGCCGATGCCGATCCCGGCGATCAGCACGAAGATCGCGCCGAACGTCTGCAGCGAGCCGATCAGCGCGCCGCCCAGGCCGAGCAGCGGCGCGGCGATCATCAGCATCACCCCGTCACCCATGCTGAACAGCCCGGAGCGGGCCACCGACCAGCCGGTGAGCAACCAGCCCAGGCTGTACCAGGTGGCCCCGAACAGCACGATGTGGCGCGCCGTGGTGCCGAAGACCGGGGCCTGCTCGGCCAGCCCGGCGAAGGGCAGCATCAGCACCATCCCGCCGATGCTGGCGAGCAGACCCACCAGCGCGACCCGCCGGCAGCGGGTGGCGGCGAGCAGGCCGGTGAGCGCCAGCAGCGCGAGCAGCCCGAGCCAGACCGCGGCCACCCAGCCCACCAGGTAGACGGGCCGGCCGTCGGCCGGGTAGGGGTCGTTGCCCACCCCGCCGTCGCTGGCCATCGCCACCAGGCCGTAGAGGATCGCGTACGCGGGCAGCAGCCAGACCGCCGCCCGGGCGAACCGGCGGACCGACCAGGCCCAGCTGGCGTCGGTGGCCGGCGCCGCCGGTCCCGGCTCGGCGACGAACGGCAGCACCCGGAACCCGCCCCCGGTACGCCGGGTGCCCACCGGCCCGGCGGGGTCGTGCGCGCCGGGCACCGGGGTCCTGGAGAACAGCCTGTCCGCCGGGTCCTTCATGCGACACCTCGCTCCGCCTCCGGGCGGCGCGGGGGCACACGACGGCGCCCCGGCCCCGCCACCACCGGTCCTCAGACCGATCGTGGCAGGCGCCGGGGCGCCGTATGAGTGATTCTCGGATTTGCCGGCGGGCGCCGGTCAGCCCCGTTCGCGCTGGTCGGTCGGGTCGTTGAGCAGGCTCTGCGGGGAGACCGGCTCGGGAGCCGGCAGCCCCTGCGGGGCGTTGCCCCCGGTGGCCTGCGCCTCGGCGACGCGTACCTCGTTGTGGATCTCCTGGGCGGCGGTCGCCGCCGCCCGCGCGGCCTCGGCGGCCTCCCGCTCGACCTCGCCGGCGCTCTTGGTGGCCTCCGGCGACGGCATGTCGCCGACCATGTTGGCCAGGCCACCCAGCGCGCCACCCATGCCCTCCAGGGCCTTGGTCAGCTCGGTCGGGACGATCCAGACCTTGTTGGCGGTGCCGTTGGCGATCTGCGGCAGCGCCTGCAGGTACTGGTAGGCGAGCACCTTCTGGCTCGGGTTGGCCTGGTGGATCGCGTCGAAGACGGTACGGATCGCCTTCGCCTGGCCCTCCGCCTGGAGGATCCGGGCCTGCCGGTCACCGTCGGCGCGCAGCACCGCGGCCTGCTTCTCACCCTCGGCGGTGAGGATCTGCGACTGCTTGTGCCCCTCGGCGTTGAGGATCGCGGCCCGGCGGTCCCGCTCGGCGCGCATCTGCTTCTCCATCGAGTCGCGGATGCTCGGCGGCGGCTCGATCGCCTTGATCTCCACCCGGGTCACCTTGATGCCCCACCGGCCGGTGGTCTCGTCCAGGACGCCCGACAGGTGCCGGTTGATCTCCTCGCGGCTGGTCAGCGCCCGCTCCAGGTCCAGCGAGCCGATCACGTTACGCAGGGTGGTGACGGTGAGCTGCTCGATGGCCTGCAGGAAGTTCGAGATCTCGTAGGTGGCGCGGACCGAGTCGACCACCTTGAAGTAGAGCACCGTGTCGATCGACACGACCAGGTTGTCGGAGGTGATCACCGGCTGCGGCGGGAAGCTGACCACCTGCTCGCGCATGTCGACCTTGGTGCGCACCGCGTCGATGTACGGCACCAGCAGGTTGAGCCCCGGGTTCAGCGTGCGCTTGTACTTGCCCAGCCGCTCCACCACGTCCTGCCGCTGCTGCGGCACGATGCGCACGGCCTTGACGAGCGTGACCACGACGATCACGGCGACGGCGATCAAGACGATCGCTGCAAATTCCATATCTTCACCTTTCCCCTTCGGGCAACCCGCCCGGGGTGGAGATCTCGTCCTGCCAGACCAGGGCGGTCGCGCCCCGGACCTTTATCACCTGCACCCGCTCGCCCGGCGCGTAGCTGCGCGTCGCGTCGTACGACCGGGCGGTCCACAGCTCACCGTCGATCTTGATGAACCCCCGCTCGGCGTCCACCGTCTCCAGCACCACCGCGCTGGAGCCCTCGATCGCCTCGACGCCGAACGGCTGGTCGCCGCTCTCCAGCGCCGGCATCGCGTGCCGTTTGATCACCGGCCGCACCAGGAACAGCGACAGCGCGGAGACCACCGCGAAGACCAGAGCCTGGAGCGCGACCGGGGCGCCGAGCGCCGCGGCCCCGGCGGCGGCGAACGCCCCGGCCCCGAACATGATCAGGAAGAGCGTCGTCGTGAAGATCTCGGCGACCGCCAGCAGCACACCCAGCACGATCCAGAACACGGCGTCCACCTACCGATCGTGACACGTCGACGCACCTTTCATCGAACTGTCATGATCACGTGGTCCCGGCGAACGGCGCCGGAGCGACGAGGAGGACGACATGGCCCTGCTGCCCGAGACCGCCCGACAGGTCGACCTGCTGGTCGCCCGGGCCCAGGCGGAGGGGCGTGGCCCCTCCCTCGCCCTCGGGGTGGTCCGGGACGGCGCCCTGGCGCACGTGGCGCTCGCCGGCGAACAGCCCCGCCCCGACGCCGACCTGCAGTACCGGATCGGCTCGATCAGCAAGACCATGACCGCGGTGCTGGTGATGCAGCAGCGCGACGCCGGCCGGCTGGCCCTGGACGACCCGCTCGAGAAGCACCTGCCCGGCACCCCGGTCGGCGCCCTCACCCTGCGCCAACTGCTCGGGCACGCGAGCGGCCTGCAGCGGGAGCCGGACGGGCAGTGGTGGGAACGGGCCGCCGGCAGCGACCTGGCCACCCTGGTCGCCGGGCTCACCCCGGCGAAGATCGCCCACCCACCGCACCGCGTCTACCACTACTCGAACCTGGCGTACGGGCTGCTCGGCGGGGTGCTGGAGCAGATCACCGGCACCCCCTGGGCGGACCTGCTCCGCGAACGGCTGCTCGAACCGCTGGCCATGCGGCGCACCACCTACCACCCCACCGAGCCCTACGCCCGGGGCTACGTGGTGCACCCCTGGCACGAGACGCTGCGCGAGGAGCCGCGCACCGACACCGGGGCGATGGCGCCGGCCGGCCAGCTCTGGTCGACGGTCGAGGACCTGGCCCGCTGGGCGGCCTTCCTGGCCGATCCGGCCCCGGACGTGCTCGCCCCGGCAACGCTGGCCGAGATGTGCGCGCCCGTGGTGATCAGCGACCTGGACTCCTGGACCGGCGGGCACGGCCTCGGCGTGGAGCTCTACCGGGTCGGCGACCGGGTGTACCTGGGCCACGGCGGCTCCATGCCCGGGTACATCGCCGGCCTGGCCGTGCACCGGCCGACCCGCACCGCCGTGGTCGACTTCGCCAACTCGTACGGCCTGCGCGCCGGGCACCACATTGTCGGGCTGGCCCGCGAGGTCCTCACCCTGGTGCTGGACGCCGAGCCGGCCGCCCCCGCGCCGTGGCGCCCGGCGCAGGCCCCGCCCGCCGCCCTGGCCGAGCTGACCGGTCGCTGGTGGTGGATGGGCAGCGAGTACGAGTTCCGCATCGACCCGGCCGGCGAACTGGTCGGCGGCCCGGTCGGCCGGCCGCTGCTGCGCTTCACCCCGGAGGGCCCGGACCGCTGGCGGGGCCGATCCGGCTCCCAGGACGGCGAGATCCTCACCGTCCTCCGCGACGACTCCGGGCACCCGGTCGCCCTGGACATCGCCACCTTCGTCTTCACCAGGGACCCCGACCAGGAACCCTGACCGGCGGAGACGCGGCCGGAGGGCGACGCGATGGGACCAGCCGGCCCACGACGGGGCCGGGGCGACCGTGCCCGGCGGAGGGATCAAGCCTGACCGCCCGGAGCCGGGCACGGTCGCCCCGGCCCCCAACCGCAACCACTCAGGCCGGCGACGTCACAAAGTCGATCATCCGCTCCATCGCGTTGATCAGCGGCGTCTCCACGTCGGCGAAGCTGTTCACCCGGGACAGGATGTGCCGCCACAGGTCCGCCGGCTCGGCCACCCCGAGAGCCGCGCAGACCCCCTCCTTCCAGGGCCGCCCCGGCGGCACCACGGGCCAGGCCCGGATGCCCAGCGCGGCCGGCTTCACCGCCTGCCACACGTCCACGTACGGGTGCCCGGTGACCAGCACGTGCGGCGAGGTGACCTGCGCCACGATCCGGCTCTCCTTCGAGCCGGGCACCAGGTGGTCGACGAGCACGCCGAGCCGGCGGCCGGGCCCGGGCGCGAAGGCGCGCACCTCGGCGGCGAGCGCGTCGATGCCGTCCAGGGGCTCCACCACCACGCCCTCGACGCGCAGATCGTCGCCCCAGATCCGTTCGACCAGCGCGGCGTCGTGCACGCCCTCGACCCAGATCCGGCTGGCCCGGGCCACCTGCGCCGGAACGTTGTCGACCGCGATCGAGCCGGAGGCGGTACGCCGCCGCGCGGCGGGCACCGGGGCGCGCGCCGGGCGGCGCAGCGTCACCGGGCGGCCGTCGAGCAGGAACGCGGCGGGCAGCAGCGGGAAGTTGCGCCGCCGGCCGTGCCGGTCCTCCAGCACCACCGCGCCGGAGTCGAAGCCGACCACCGCGCCGCAGAACCCGGACTCGGCGTCCTCGACCACGAGGTCGGGCTCGGCGTCCACCTCCGGGGTGACCTTGCGCCGCCGCCAGCCGCCCGCCAGCACGTCTCCGTCGTATCGCCCCGCCATGTCGATCACGCTAGCCAGCGCACCGGCGTGTCGCCCGGCGACGCGCCGACCAGGCGTTCCGCGCCGGACACAGAAAGGGGCGAAGGGGGTAGTCAGGGGCAGGTCACGCCACCGGAGCGGCAGCCGAGACAGCGACGGCGGCGAGCACGTACCCTTTCGGCATGTCCCTCCCCGCAGCGGGCGCGGCCACACTGGCTCCGCGCCGGTCGAGCCGGTTCGTCGCCTGGGTGCGTGCCTGGCGTGCCGGCCTGGTGCCGTTCGACGAGGTCGCCGACGAGATCGCCGGCGACGAGGAGCACCTGGTCGCCGACGCGCCCGGCACCTGGACCGACGTCTCCCTCCGCGAGGCGCTACCCAGCCTGGCCAAGCTCTCCCCGGACGAGATCCGCCTGGTGCTGCCCGCCCCGGGCGACCCCCGCGGGCTGCCCGGCCCGGGCGACTTCGCCGGCGCCGCGCTGCTCGCCGGTGAGGCGGTGGTGGCCAGCGGGCTGGGCCTGGTCCCGGAGGTGCGCAGCCACACCTCGGGCTCGGGCATGACCTGGGAAACCGTGCTCTGGCGGGTCTTCCCGCTGCCGGCGGACGCGCCCCGGGCGTCGCTCGCCGTGCCGGGCGCCGCCGAGGCGGAGGCCGAACTGGCCGCCGTGCTGGCCGAGACCACCGCGGCCCTCACCCGGCTGGACGTGGCCCAGTGGCGGCCCGAACTGGCCGGCGCCCTGGCCGCGCTGCGCCGCCCGGACGGCATCACCGACCTGCCGCCCGGGTTCGACCCGCGGGCCCGGCGGCTCTTCGCCCGCGCCGCGGTGCTGGACCGGGTGCTCGCCCTGGCCGGGGAGAGCGCACCGGGCGGGGCGGTGAACACCTACGAGGCGCAGCAGCGGGACGCGGCGCTGCGCCCGTTGACCACCGCCTGCCGGCAGGCCCTGGTGGCCGCCTGCAACGCCCCGCTGCGCCCCTGACCGCGGCGGCGGCTACAGCTCGTCGATCAGGTCGGCCACCGACTCGACGATCCGGGACGGCCGGTACGGATACCGCTCCGCCTCGGCCCGCGAGCTGATCCCGGTCAGCACCAGGATCGTCTCCAACCCGGCCTCCAGGCCACAGAGGATGTCGGTGTCCATCCGGTCGCCGATCATGGCGGTGGACTCGGAGTGCGCGTCGATGGTGTTCAACGCCGAGCGCATCATCATCGGGTTCGGCTTGCCGACGAAGTACGGCTCCACCCCGGTCGCCTTGGAGATCATGGCGGCGACCGAGCCGGCGGCCGGCAGGGCGCCCTCGACCGACGGACCGGTGACGTCCGGGTTGGTGCAGATGAACCGGGCGCCGTCGTTGATCAGGCGGATCGCCTTGGTGATCGCCTCGAAGCTGTAGGTGCGGGTCTCCCCCAGCACCACGTAGTCCGGCGCGAAGTCGCTGAGCACGTAGCCGACCGCGTGCAGCGCCGTGGTCAGCCCGGCCTCGCCGATCACGTACGCGGTGCCGCCCGGCCGCTGGTCGGCGAGGAACTTGGCGGTGGCCAGGGCCGACGACCAGATCGCCTCCTCCGGCACGTCCAGCCCCATCCGGCCCAGCCGCGCCCGCAGGTCACGGGGCGTGTAGATGGAGTTGTTGGTCAGCACCAGGAAGGGCTTGCCGGAGCCGCGCAGCTTCTTGACGAACTCGGGCGCGCCGGGCACCGGCTGCCCCTCGTGCACCAGTACGCCGTCCATGTCGGTGAGCCAGCTCTGCACCGGCTTGCGCTCATGCATGTGTCGTCCCCATGGGATGTCGGTGGTCGGTCGGGTTCAGGGACGGCGGGCCGGGGGCACGCAGCACGGCGTCGGGCAGGTGTCCCACATCGGCAGCTCGCCGAGCCGGCGCCGCAGCCGCTCGCCGTCCGGGGTGGTGCGCTCGAGCACCAGCTCGCGGACCATCGCGACGAACCGCGGGTCGGTGCCCGGCGTGCCGGCCCGGACGAAGTCCAGGCCGAGCTGCTTGGCCGTCTCGAGCGCCTCGGTGTCCAGGTCCCAGACCACCTCGAGGTGGTCCGAGACGAACCCGATCGGGCTGACCACCACGGCGGTGACGCCCTGCTCGGCCAGGCTGGCCAGGTGGTCGTTGATGTCCGGCTCCAGCCACGGCACCTGCGGGGGCCCGGAGCGGCTCTGCCAGACCAGGTCGTACGGCAGGTCCGGGGCGGCCGCCGCGTGCACCAGCCGGGCGGTCTCCGCGAGCTGCGCGGTGTACCGGCCGCCTTGCGGACCCGCGGTGGCCGCCATCGAGGTGGGCACGGAGTGGGCGGTGAAGACCACCCGGGTGGTGTCCCGCTTGGCCGGGTCGAGCTGCCCGAGCGCGGCGCGTACCGCGTCGGCGTGCGGTTCGACGAAGCCGGGGTGGTCCCAGAACTGGCGGAGCTTCTCGATCACCGGGGCGTCCGGGCCCACGGCGGCCCGCGCCGCGGCGATGTCCTCCTGGTACTGCCGGCAGGAGGAGTAGCCGCCGTAGGCGCTGGTGACGAAGGCCAGCGCCCGCCGCACCCCGTCGTCACGCATCCGGGCCACGGTGTCGGCGAGCATCGGGTCCCAGTTCCGGTTGCCCCAGTAGACCGGCAGGTCCACGCCGTGCTCGGCGAAGTCGGTGCGGATGGCCGCGAGCAGGTCGCGGCACTGCTGGTTGATCGGGGACACCCCGCCGAAGTGCAGGTAGTGCTGGACGACCTCGGCGAGCCGCTCCGGGGGCACGCCCCGTCCCCGGGTCACGTTCTGCAGGAACGGCTCCACGTCCTCCGGCCGCTCCGGCCCGCCGAAGGAGACCAGCACCAACGCGTCGTACGCCATGGGTCCATTCTCCCCCGAGGCCCGGGCCGGCCCGGCGATGGCCCCCGGGATTCGGGTGTGACCCGGGGCCCTTCCGCAACCGGAGCGGTCGCGGGAGGGGCCCCGGCTCACCCCTCAGGCGCCGATGGCGTGGTAGCCGCCGTCGACGTGGACGATCTCGCCGGTGGTAGCGGGGAACCAGTCGGAGAGCAGCGCCAGGCAGGCCCGGGCCGCCGGCTCCTGGTCGGTGAGGCTCCAGCCGAGCGGGGCGCGCTCGGCCCAGGCGGTCTCGAACTGATCGAAGCCGGGGATCGACTTGGCGGCGATGGTACGCAGCGGGCCGGCGGCGACCAGGTTGCTGCGGATGCCCTGCTTGCCCAGGTGCAGCGCCAGGTAGCGGGAGGCGGACTCCAGCCCGGCCTTGGCCACGCCCATCCAGTCGTAGACCGGCCAGGCCTTGGTGGCGTCGAAGGTGAGCCCGACCACCGCGCCGCCCGCCGACATCAGCGGCAGCGCCGCCATGGCCAGGGACTTGTACGAGTAGGTGGAGACCTGCAGCGCGGTCGCCACGTCCTCCCAGGGGGCGTCCAGGAAGCCGCCGCCCAGGCAGCTCTGCGGGGCGAAGCCGATCGAGTGCACCACCCCGTCGAGGCCGTCGACGTGCTCGCGCACCTTGTCGGCGAGGCCGGCCAGGTGCTCGGTGCTGGTGACGTCCAGCTCGATCACCGGGGCCGGTTCGGGCAGCCGCTTGGCGATCCGCTCGACCAGCGAGAGCCGGCCGTAGCCGGTGAGCACGACCTGGGCGCCGTTCTCCTGGGCCAGCTTCGCGACCGAGAAGGCGATCGAGGCGTCGGTGATGACGCCGGTGACGAGCAGCCGCTTACCGGCCAGCAGTCCGGACATTGCCAGTTCCTCCGTGCTCTCTCAGTGACCCATGCCCAGGCCGCCGTCGACCGGGATGACGGCGCCGGAGACGTAGCCGGCCGCGTCCGAGGCGAGCCAGGTGACCACGGCGGCGACCTCGTCGGCGCTGGCCATCCGGCCCGCCGGGATCGACTTGCGGATCTCCGCCTTGCGCTCCTCGGGCAGCCCGGCGGTCATGTCGGTGTCGATGAAGCCGGGTGCCACCACGTTCGCGGTGATGTTGCGGCTGCCCAGCTCGCGGGTGATCGAGCGGGCCACGCCGACCAGGCCGGCCTTGCTGGCCGCGTAGTTGACCTGTCCGGCGCCGCCGGAGAGGCCGACCACCGACGAGACGAAGATCATCCGGCCCCACCTGGCCCGGAGCATCTTCGTCGAGGCCCGCTTGGCGCAGCGGAACGCGCCGGTCAGGTTGGTGTCCAGCACCCGGGTGAACTGCTCCTCGGACATCCGCATGATCAGCGTGTCGTCGGTGATGCCCGCGTTGGCGACCAGCACCTCCACCGGACCCAGTTCGGCCTCGATGGCGGCGAAGGCGGCGTCGACCGACTCGGCGTCGGTCACGTCACAGCGCACGCCGAACAGCCCCTCGGGAGCGTCGCCGCTGCGGTGGGTCACCGCCACCCGGTCGCCCTGCTTGGCGAAGGCCTGCGCGATGGCCAGGCCGATGCCCCGGTTTCCGCCGGTCACCAGCACGGTACGGGCCACGGTTCCCCCTCTGGTCTGCTGATCTCTCGGTCGCTGGCGAGCCTAGGGGTTACCGATAGGTAATCGCTAACCGCGGGTCATACCCAGGTAGGGGTGGCCGGGTCACTCCTGGGTGGCACGACGGGCGCCGGCCACCGCACTAGCCTGCGGGGGATGGACACCAGCCCCGTCCGCGCCGGCCTGGCGGCGCTGCGCCGCGTCTGGGCCGGACCGGACTACCCGCCGGCCCGGCCGTCGCTGCGCCGCTGGCCCCGGCTCGCCGCCGCCGGCCCGCCGCTCGCGCTACTGGCGTTGCTCGGGTTCACCCTGATCACCGCGCAGTTCCTGCTCGACGAGCGGAAGCTGCCGACGGCCACCGCCTGGCTGCTCGCGGCGCTCACCGTCGCACCGCTGCCGATCCTGCTGGCCCGGCCGTTGTGGGCCTGGCGGATCATGTTCCTCGGGCAACTCCTCGGCACGACGAACCGGCCGCCGACGGAGGACTGGCCGTGGAGCCCCAGCCAGGTCCTGGTCATCCTCGCCGTGCTGGTCGTGGTGGCCGTCCGGGTCGACCGGGCGGTGCTGGCCTGGCTCGGGCTGTTCAGCCTCCTCCCGATCTGGATCTTCGTGCCGCGGTCCAACCAGGGCGGCGTCATCCTGCTGTTCGTGGTGGTGCTGGTCCTCGGTGACCTGGTGCGGCGCAACGTGCACGCCCGGCGGGCGCTGGCCGAGCAGGCCGAACGGAGCGAGCTGGAGCAGGCCCGACGGGCGGTGCTGGAGGAACGCACCCGGATCGCCCGGGAGATGCACGACGTCGTCGCACACCACATGTCGATGATCGCCGTGCAGGCGGAGACCGCCCCGTACCGGGTCGGCCCGGTGCCCGAGGCCGCGCGGACCGAGTTCCTCGACATCGCCGGCTCGGCCCGCGAGGCGCTGACCGAGCTGCGCCGGCTGCTCGGGGTGCTGCGCAGCGACGCCGACCCGGCGGCCACGGCGCCGCAGCCCGGCATGGCGGACGTGCCGGACCTGGTGGCGGCGGCGGAACGCGCCGGGATGGCGGTCCGGCTGGACGGCCCACCGCCGGACGCGCCGGACGCGGTCGGGCTGGCCGCGTACCGGATCGTGCAGGAGGCGCTGGCGAACGCGGCGCGGCACGCGCCCGGTGCGGCGGTGACCGTCCGGCTGCGGGAGCACGACGGGGTGCTGGCGATCGCGGTACGCGACACCGGCGGGCCGCCGGCGCCGGCGCAGCCGACCAGCGGGCACGGGCTGACCGGCATGCGGGAACGGGCCCGCCTGCTGGGCGGTACGTTCAGCGCCGGCGGGACCGCCGACGGGTTCGCCGTCACCGCCGAACTGCCGCTGGGAACGGAGGACCCGACGCGATGATCCGGGTGCTGATCGCCGACGACCAGGCGATGGTCCGGCAGGGGTTCGGCGCGCTGCTGGCCGCCCAGCCGGACCTGCTCGTGGTCGGCGACGCCGCGGACGGCGCGGCGGCGGTCGAGGCGTCCCGCCGGCTCGACCCGGACGTGGTGCTGATGGACGTCCGGATGCCGGTGCTGGACGGGCTCGCGGCGACCCGGCAACTGCTCGGCGACCGCCGCACCGACCGTCCCCGGGTGCTCATCCTGACCACGTTCGACCTGGACGACTACGTGTACGAGGCGCTGCGCGCCGGCGCCAGCGGCTTCCTGCTCAAGGACGCGCCGGCCGCCGACCTGGTGCAGGCGGTACGGGTGGTGGCCGCCGGTGACGCGCTGCTCGCCCCGGCGGTGACCCGCCGGCTGATCGCCGAGTTCGCGGCCCGGCCGGCGCACCGCCGTCCCCGCCCGACCGACCTGGCCGCGCTCACCCCACGCGAGACGGACGTGCTGCGGCTGATCGCCCGGGGCCGCTCGAACACCGAGATCGCCGCCGACCTGGTGGTCGCCGAGCAGACGGTCAAGACCCACGTCGGGCGGATCCTGGCCAAGCTCCGGCTCCGTGACCGCGCCCAGGCGGTGGTCCTCGCGTACGAGACGGGTCTGGTCGCCGCCGGCGAGTAGCTCCCGGGTAGCACGCCGGGAACCGCCCCGTGGGGTGACGATCTTCGACCGCTCCGCACCGCATCCTTCCGCCGAGAACTCGCGGAGGGGGCACCACGATGCACTGGATTCGACCCGCCCGGATGGCGCTGGCCGCGCTGCTCGGGTTCGGCCTGCTGGTACCGGCCCGGCCCGGTCCGCTGGCGCCGGTGGCCTATCTGGAGGCGTACCCGACGGTGGACGCCCGGCTGCGGGCGGCGGGGCCGCCGTACGACGGGTGGGCCGCGGCGGGCCGGCGGTTCCTGGCCTTCGAGCCCCGCGGCGACGGTCTCGCCGTGGAGGTCCTCGGCGACCTGGCCACCGCCGACCGGATCGTGGTGCTGGTGCCCGGAGTGGGCAGCACGCTGCCGGACTTCGACCGCGGCCTGGGCGGTGTCGCCCGCCGCGCGCCGGCCCGGCAGGCGGCCGAGGTGTACCGGGCGTTGCACAGCGCCGCGCCGGGCGCGCGGGTCGCCGTGCTCGCCTGGCTCGGCTACGACCCGCCGGACACGGTGACGTCCGCCGCCGGCTCGGCCGCCGCCCGGCGCGGGGCGGCCGCGCTGCGCGCGGAGGTGCGTGAGCTCTCCGAGCGGCGCCCGCGGGCGCGGATCACCCTGCTCGGACACAGCTACGGCGCGCTGGTCGTCGGTCTCGCCGCGCGGGACGCCCCGCCGCAGGTCACCGACGTCGTGACGGTGGGCGGGATCGGCCTCGGCGTCGACCGGGCCGGCGACCTGGGCCCGGTACGGGTGTGGGCGGCGGAGGCGCCGGCGGACTGGATCCGCCGGGTGCCGCAGGTCCGGCTGCTCGGGCTCGGCCACGGCCGCCGGCCCGGCGACCCGGCCTTCGGCGCGCGATCCCTGCCGGTGACCGGAGTGGCCGGTCACGACGACTACCTGACCGCCGGCAGCGCCACGACGGCCGCGGTGGCGTCGGTGGTGCTGGACGGCGCCGGCGCCCGGGAGGTGACCCGGTGAACGGCCGGGACCGGGTGATCGACGCGCTGCGGGCGTACGCGATCGGCGGGGTGGTGCTCGGGCACTGGCTGGTCACCGCGCTGGTGCTGGACGCCGACGGCACGCTGCACGTGGCGAGCCCGCTGGCCGCCATGCCGGGGTTGGCGCCGGTCACCTGGCTGCTGCAGACCCTCGGGCTGTTCTTCTTCGTCTCCGGGTACGCCACCGCCCGCTCGCTGGCCGGCGATCCGGGCGGTGCGGCGCGCTGGTGGGCCCGGCGGCTGGGCCGGCTGGTCCTGCCCATCCTCGCGCTGCTCGGTATCGGCTCGGCCGTGCTGCTCGCCGCGATCGTCACGGGTACCCCGGACGCCACCCTCGCCGTGGCGCTCCAGCTCGCGATCAGCCCACTGTGGTTCCTGCTCCCGCTGGTCGCCCTCTCCGCGCTGATCGTCCCGCTGCGCGCCGCCGTACGCCGGTGGGGGCCCGGGCGCTGCGTGGCCCCGGCGGTGGCCCTGGTCGCCGCGGCGGATCTGGCGGGTCGGCTGCTGCCGGCCGCGCCGGGCCGACTGCCGGTCGCGCTCCTGGCCGCCTGGTGCGTGCCCTGGCTGCTCGGCCTGGCCCACGCCGACGGCCGGCTGGCCGGCCGGCGGGCCGGGGCGGTGCTGGCCGGTACCGGCGCGGTGGCGCTGGCCGCGCTGTTCACGCTCGGCTACCCGGCCAGCGCGGTCGGCGTCCCCGGCGCGGCGATGTCGAACCTCAGCCCGCCGTCCCTCGTGGCGGTGGCCCTGGCCGTGACCCAGGTGGGGCTGGCCCTGCTGCTCCGTCCGGCGGTGCGGCGGCTGCTGGCGAGGCCGGGCCCGGCCCGGGTGGTGGCGGCGGTCAACCGGTCCGCCATGGGCGTCTACCTGGGTCACCAGCCCGTGCTGGTCGGGGTGACCGCGCTGCTCGCGCATGCCGGCCTCGCCCTGCCCGGCCTGCACACCGCGCCGCGGGACCTGCTCTGGGTACTGGCCCGGCTCTGCTGGCTGCCGGTCTTCGCGGCGGTCCTGCTGGCGATGCGAGGCCGGCCCGGCCGGTCGCCGGCCCGCGACGCGGACCCCGGTGCTCCGGGAGGCCGCGTCGCCGCCGGTGCCCCGACCGGCCGCGTCGCCACCGGCGGTCCGTCCGGCCGCGTCGCCGCCGCCGGTCGGGTCGGTCGCGTAGGTGCCGGTGCTCCGGTCGACGGTGTGGCGCAGCTCACCGCTTCCGGCGGCCGCGCGGCGGGCGCGACAGCGGCCCGGCTGTCGGTTCTCACCGAAGACTTCAGGCCACCAAGAATGTTTTCAGAGCAGGTTTCAGGCGACATTTACATGTTTCAGCAGGGGGGTGGCCGCCGCTGTCGATGCTGGATCTTCAGATATCGTCGCTGGGCTGCCCGTACCCGGCGCCGCAGATCGCATCCGCCTCGGCGGACATCACCGCCTGCGCGAACGTCTTGACCATCGTCTCCAACACGTCCGGCGACGCAGCCTCGATCTGCTCGCGCCGCAGCTCAACAGCGTTCACAGTTAGATGCGGCCATCGCTTTCTCTTCTCCTTATCTGACTTGGACGTTTAAAGGATCTACGCGATGGCCTTACCTCATCTACGCAACACGCCCATCGCGGGCAAGTCGTACACCACTCCAGCGGACGCGAGCCACCATCCACCCTCGCTACTATCAATCGAATGGCTGCGCCGGACTTCGATGCATGCCGTAGGCGCGATCCGCGTATCCGCGTGCGGAAGGGGATGGCCTTTCCGCAGGTGACGTCCGCCTACGACCAGCGAAGATATGGCGGCTCTCGCCAACCGGCTGGCTATGAACTGGCTTGGCTGCGGCCTTTGTTAGCCGTTGGGCGCAGGTATATTCACACTCCCACTCACAGGCGAGGAGCACTAAAGTGACCGATCAAGGCGGACTCGGTGCCGACCGGATCAAGCACCTGGAGTTCATCCAGGCGGCAATCACCCGGCTTGGTACCAATTCCTTCCTGATCAAGAGCTGGGTGTTGACCATCGCCGCCGCCTTCTTCGCCTTACTTACTGCCCCACCAGACCTGGGCGCTCGCCGTGGTTGGGCTGGTCCCGCTGCTTGCATTCTGGTTTCTGGACGGCTACTACCTGTGGCAGGAGAGGCTGTTTCGTCGTCTGTACGACGATGTGCGGCGGTCCACCTCCGGCACCGACCTGCTGTCGATGAACGTCGCCACCTACCGCGTCCAGACCACTTGGGCGTCGGCGGCGTTCTCGGGTACGTTGTTGTTGTTGTTGTTGTTCTACGGTGCGCTTTGGTGATCGACGTCTCCATCATCATCATTGCCATCACACTGAGATAATGGAGTTGGTCCGCCAGCAGAGACGGATGCGAATCGTCTCGGCCATCTCTCGAATCTCCCGCTCGGCGAAGGAGGGGCCTGGCTCCGGCCAGATCTTCCCGAAGCCGTCGTCGTGCCACCGGGGAACTAGATGGATGTGCAGGTGCCGCACTGTCTGGGTCGCCGCAGCGCCGGCCGAAGTAATTACGTTAAGGCCTTCGGGATTGAGCGCCTGGCGGATTGTCTTTGCAACGAACAGCAACGTCTCGATCAGCGGCGGCACGGCGGCCGGATCGAGAGCCGAGATGTCTGGCATATGATCGCGCGGCACCACCAACGTGTGCCCCCGCGTAGCCGGATGCAGCGGAAACAGCGCCAGAACTTTCTCAGTCTCGTACACCACCGGCGTCCGCGATGCTCCCTCAGCCGCAGCACAGAAGGGACAGGGTGCACGTTCACTCACCTCAACATCACCATCACGAGGCCATTCTGCTTGGTGCGTCGGTACCGCGGCGTCTGTGTAACGAACGGCATTCCCTTTGTATAAAGCGGTCGGTGCCAGAGAGCGTTCAACTTATGGTAGAGAGCCTGGCCCGCGGCCATGATCTTCGAGGCTGTAGTTGGGATTGTTGGAGTTACACTTGGCGCCTACGGGCTGCTGCAGGGCCTGCATACCAGCCACGGCCGTCGGCGAGAGGGGCTCGAGAGAGGTCTGTTTAGCCTGGGTTGGTCTGCGCTTCTCGGTGGTGAGGCACCCCTACCATAAGAAGCACGCATGTCCATGCCCTCCAGCTCTACCGCCGCACCTGCTCAGCTTGTCATCGGGATCGATCCGAGCAGAGGCGTCCTGAGCGCCGTGGACGCTCAGCTCCAGCCGTTGGCGTCCCTTTTGTTCCGTCAACCGGGATGGCTGCCGTAGTAGCTATCCATGTTGGTCCCAACCGGCCAAGCGATCCCGTCGATTGAGGACAGCTCTACGTCGCGGCCCTCCCACTCCACGTCAAATTCCCGCAGGAAATCCACCATCACTTGATGCCGACGCCGCCCGAGCGCACGCCCGGTCGGCGTCATCAGCCTGTCCCGCAGCAAGAGCAGCTTTTCGTGGAAATGATTGGTCGTGGTGCCCAACGTACGGCGGTACGACTCCACGGAATCGTGCAGGATCGGCGGCTGCTCTGGATCGTGAATCGGCCGGCGGACGTATCCGCCGTAGGCGAACGTCCGAGCGATTCCCACGGCGCCCATGGCGTCGAGGCGGTCCGCGTCCCGGACGCAGGCACCCTCGGGCGAGAGTGGTTCCTCAGGGAGCAGCGCGCCCTTGAAGGAAATGCTCGCGACTATGTCTCGGACGGCGGCCACCACCGTCTCTTCGACGTCAATGGACCGGAGCCATTCGGCGGCGAGGCGCGGGCCGTCATCGTCATTCCCGGTGAACTTGGCATCGGCGATATCGTGCAGCAGGGCCGCGAGTTCGACCACTTGCATGTGCGCGCCCTCCGCTTGGGCGATGTGACATGCAAGCCTACGCACCCGAAGTGCATGCCACCAATCGTGCCCCGTCGGTTCATTACCGAGGCGCGAACGCACGAACTCAGACGTCAGACGGGCGGCCTCGGAACCGGGTCCGTGGGCCATGACCGCGTCAGGCAATTGGCCGATCACTGAGGCATCCTACCCTCGGCTCGCCGGATCGGGTGCGGTCCGATATGCCCTGCCTCGAACAAGGGACCCCAGGATCCGCCCGGGAGCGACAACATAGACATCGGCCTGGGCCCGCTCCTCTTCCTTGCTCCAGCGGGTGCATCGGCTGGCGAGCACCCGCCGGCCATCCCAGTCGAACTCGTGTGACCGGTAGGGCCGTTCGGTCCGCTCGACGAGGCCCCAGTCCGACCCGAGCCATCGCCGGATCCAGCCCTGCACCTCAGTCGGATCTGATGACCAGTCGTCGGCAACCAGGGAGATGGTATCCCACGTGGCTGAGGAGGCGTCCGCTGCGGCGAGTTCCGCGGCGAGAAAGGCCTTAGCAGCGGACTCGTCGTTGAGGCGAGGCACTACCAGGTTGAATTGGACGGCGATTCCCGCCGACCGCAACAGGGCCGCGTTTTCGAGTACGAGGCTGAGGGCCCACCTGTCCTGCCCGGTACGGCTGGCGAATATCTCACTCCGGAATGACGGCAGGTTGGCGGCGACGCGGTCGACACCGGCATCCCGGAGCGTGCTAACCCTGGACCGGGACAGGAGTGTGAGGTTGCTGAACAGCGTCACATCCCGGGCGTCGGCCCCACGGCTGATGTGGAGAAGTTGGAGGAGCGTCGACCAGCGCAGCGTCGGCTCTCCTCCCGAGATTTTCACGCGCGGACGGTCCTGGATCGCGGCGCCCGCCAGCAGGGCTTGCACTAGATCCCAGTTCCAAGCTTCCCTGGGCCGGCTACCAACGTCACCCTGGAACTCGTTGTGGCAGAAGACGCATCGCAGGTTGCATGTGTCGGTCAACAGAAAACGCAGGGCCGGCCGCTCAAACAGTTGCTCCCCCTCGGGCACCAGCTGCTCGTACCGGCCCCCGATGGAGTCACTCGTCATGTCGGCGGCCTGTCCGTAGTTTGCGTACCACGAGGTCAGCGAACTGTTCCGGGTTGAACTGAGCACCGTCGACATATCCCAAGGTGGGATTGAGCCCGAACAGTTCGACGTTTTCGACAATATACGGCAACAGGTACGCCCCCTTTTGGGCCTGCATCCGCGCGAGGACGGCCTTCCATTCCCAGTTCCCGGCCCACTTAGAGGCGACAAACGCCTTGGATATCACTGCCACGACGAATCGACTCCGTCGGAAGTAGGTATCCTGAAGGTATTGGGCTAGGTCCTCGCCGAGTAGCACGTGTTGGTAGTCGCGGTCGTAGAAGACTCGATAGCCGGCGGACTTGATCCTTTCGCTGATCTCTACTGCGATCTCCCGGTCTACGCCCGAGAATGAAATCGCCACGTCGAAGTCATAGGTCTGGGTCTCAAGGTCCCGGCACCGCTGTAGCCAGTCGGAGAGGTCGATGCTGGCCTTGATCAAGTCCTGGGAGAGACGGTAGGTTGCGAGCAGGGCAAGCGCGGATGCCCAGGAGACTCCGGGCCCCGCCGGGCGGGTAGGCCCGTGCCAAGCCTTGACCGCGGGGTCGAAGGTCGTGACGAGTTCGTATCCCAGCCGCACCGGCAACGGCGCGAGTGGCGAGGCGCCCCGGACAGCGAGGTAGAGCAGAGGCTTCCAGATCATCGCGTGCCACGTCGGTTGGGGGTACACGACAACTGGCCGGTTCTGCACCCGCATCACGGCTCCCGCTGGCCATAGACGGTCCAGTACGGTCATCCGCAACTCGGCCAGCCTAGCCGGGTCGTCGTACTCCGCTAGGCGCAGCCGGGACAGCACCTCCAGCGCGCGTAATGCGAGCAGCTGTTCCTCCGGAGAGTCCCGGTCCTCCTCGATGGTCTCTGTCAGGTATTCGCGCGATCGCAGCAAGGCGGACCGGATGGACGCGTTCCCGACCGGGTTGAGCGTCGAGAGCCGGGTGAGGGAGAGTGCCGGGTAGAAGGCAAACAGGGCTCTCGGTTCGTCGCCCGGCCGCAGCGGCCAAGCGCCCGTTGACGGATCCTGCACCTCGATAAGCCGGTCAGCCAGCGCCCTGACCTTCGCCCCAAGCGGATCTGTGAGGTGTGGCCGGATCAGCAGCCCAAGCAGGATCTGGGCCTGTCCCCACGTCGTCGGTGGTGCGTCTAGGTGCGCATCGTGCCCGCGAATCATTCCATCCTCACCGACCAACTCTTCGACTGCCCGGACCACCGGATGCAGCAGCCGGTCCGGGACCGTCGGGATGCCAGCCAGCCCGATCAGCAGACCACCACCTGAGGCGGACGAGTGCTGGTTTCGACCGAACTCGTGCGCCTCGAAGCGCCCGTCGGGCAGCCGTGAGCGTGTCAACAGGGACTCGACGAGTTCGAGCGGTTCAGGTCCCAGCAGCTGCTGGAGATACCGCTCCGGACTGCGGTTTGTCGGCATCCTCGGATCACTCATCGACGTAGCCCGTTACTGCACCGCTTTGATCATCTGCTCATGCTTTAGCCGGAAGTCCGGCTCGGATTCCAGTCGGTTGAGCAGCAGCTCACCGTACGGCCGAGCCGCTTCGCGCCCCAGCAAGCCAAGCTCTCCTCGAATCCGTTCCAATTCTCCATGGGCGACGCGGTCGTCGGGACCGTCCGCCTCCACTTCGATCTCGACGAACTGGCCCAAGCCCTTGACATCGTCCAGCGAAAGTGTCACGGACCCGTCCGTCGCGGTGCGTCGGACTCGGTCGAGCAGGAGCCCTACCTGCAGCCCAGCCAGCCGAAGTATCTCGGCAGTGGCGCTGAAGTCCGCGACGTCCGTGCCGATCTCCATCCAAGCCGACCAGTCTGAGTTCGTTGGCGCCTTGTACTCTAGCCGTGTCCGCCCCGGCGTCTGCCGCAGCCGGATCACCCAGCCATGCGTCTGCATCGACGTGGCACCCGATGGGCCGAGCGTCAGGTCGCAGACTCTCATTGGCGGAGACCAGTCGAACTTCTCCATGCACTGAGCAACCTCGTCGTCATTTAGACGAAACCGAAACTCCAACTCCACTACGAACCCTCCCTGAACGTGCTGTTGGCATTGGTTAGCCGGTCCCCGATTGGCACGTCGGCACGCCGCTGCCCGAGGGCCTTGAGGACGAGTTCCACGCGCCCGGAGAGCTCCGTCTCGGTTACCTCGACATAGGCTATGCACCATTGGTCGAGAAGGCGGCGAATGCAGGCATCGATCCTGGCATGAAACTGGCCGTCTGACGACCTACGTCCGTCCTCCTCGAAGGGGATCAACCCCATGGGCAGCAGGAAATGCAGGTCGTAGCCGCGAGCTAGTCGTTGACAGGGGTCCACGAGCAACGACTCAAGATACGCACCACGACCTTTTGCGTCACGTTCGATCCAGTAGGCGGCGACGTCAACGAACGAGCGATCGGTAAGAAAGGCATCCGCGCTCAGCTCGCGACTAACCTTGCGGGCGAAGTAGGCAAGCTCATAGAACGCGGTCTGGTCCTGAGTCATCGTGTCCAATCCGGTGAACCCGAGTTCGCTGAGAATTTCCCTGCCCTCGCTTGGCAGATAGCGGGGCGCCAGACGCCGAAACGATTCGACTTTCATGAGAGCGCTGGCGAGGGTCGACTTTCCCGTCGAACTCGATCCGGTGAATGCCACACGCATGCCGTCAACCCCTTTCCTGCGGGCCTCGGAGGGCGCCTCGGGCATGCACCAACCTCTGCCGCGCCCTGTACGCAGTGGCCGGCGTTTCCAGTTGCGGAAGGCCGCTGTCCTCGATTGCCCACGGAAACTTTTCGCTCAGTTGGCGAAGCCGCTCGACAATCTGCCGCCGGAACTGCGGGCGCCCAGGCCAGACGGTGCTACCCCAGTATGTGCCGGTCTCGGCCCATTGCCGCTGACTTCTCGTTGCTATGGTCTGGTCCGTTGCGGCGAGCTGATCGAACAGGGGCGTCGCTGGGTAAGGGGTAAAAAAGTGGTGGCGCTGCCGGTTATGCCGGAGGGCGCCTATGGTGCCGAGCAGTTCGAATGTCTGTGCGCTGTCCTCGGCCGTCTCACCGGGAATGTCGTGCATGAAGCTTGCCAACGTCGTGATGCCGGCGCGGTCGAGGAGCACGCACGCGTCGATCGCATCCTGTGCGGTCGAACCCTTCCGCAGCAACGCGAGCATGCGGTCGGATCCGGACTCCAGCCCTAAAAAGATGCTGTCGAAACCCGCTTCCCGCAAGCGCTGCAGATCCATCAAATCGGCGAGCCGCAGCACGTCCCGCGCCCGCATATCGCAAAGTATTGAGCATCGTAGACCGCGTCGCAGTATCTCCGAAACGATGTCGGCGACCCGCTGTGGACTGGAGGAGAAGTTGGGGTCGTGCAAGCTCAGCACCCGTGGCTGGTACATGCGGATGAGTTGCTCGAACTGGTCGACTACGCGACCGGGATCTCTCCCCCGCCACCTCCGTAGGCTCTGGGTCGGCTCCACGCAGAAGGAGCAGCCATGCGGACAGCCATAGCTCGTTATCGTATGCAGAACCCGTCCGTTTTCGGCAAGGTATGCCTCCGCATCGACGAGTGCATAATCAAGCGGTGGAATGCTGCCCATGCTGCCGAGCTTGCGCTGTGGATTGATCCGCAATTCACCACTTTGGTGGCGGACGAGGCCCGGAATCTGATCGAGCAACTCCTCGCGGCCGCCCTGCGCGGTCGGCTGTAATGCTTCAGCCAACCGGACAGCCGCCTCCTCACCTGCACCTCTGATGACGTAGTCTGCCAACCCTTCGGCGAAGATTGCGCGGAAGTTGTGGGTGGCGTGGTAACCGCCCCAGACGACCGGTAGTCCCGGCGCGATTTCGCGTGCCAGCGCCACGGCATCCAACGCCGCGCTCAGCGATGGTCCGGTTAGTGCGGAGATGCCAAGAAAGAGGCACTGTGGCAGCGCCCTCCGGAGCGTGTCGGGCCAGTCCTCGTCGAC
This sequence comes from Micromonospora sp. NPDC049836, assembly GCF_044465125.1. Taxonomy (NCBI): domain Bacteria; kingdom Bacillati; phylum Actinomycetota; class Actinomycetes; order Micromonosporales; family Micromonosporaceae; genus Micromonospora; species Micromonospora sp. NPDC049836. Next base: position 4,006 of record NZ_JBITLH010000012.1, on the reverse strand, counting down.
CTGAGCGTCAACGATCCTGACGTTCAAGCCGTGAGCACGCAAGATGGTGCCGATAGCCATCGTGGAGATCGGAAAAAAGATCTTTGCGTATCCCTCTCGGCCGCGAATGTCGGAGAATAGCACCACCCGCTCGCCGGACATCATAGATCGGTGCCACCCTACTGCCATGGCCAAGTCTTCGAGAAGCCGGCCGCGTCTACCGTGCTGTTAAAGTCCTTGGACCGGCCTGATGCGCTCCTTGCGGCAGTCCCCGGTCCGTAATGGCAGAATGCCACACCGCGGTTTACGTGTCGATCGTTGTCACGGTCAAGAAGTGGTCCGAAATAATCCTTGACAGGAGGGCGGGGAACCGGTCCGCCTTGTCTGACGTCGTCGCCGGAAGTTGGCGAGGGACGAGGTCGGTAACCGATCTTGGCAGGTGCCCCTGGCCGATCTGCAACAGCGGGTGGCGCGACAGCCGCCTGCCACGCAGCAGCCATGGGAGTTCAACGATCTTCGTCGCCGGCCCATCGTCCGGCTGCCCGATGGGTCGGCGCAAATCATCCGGGTCGGCTTCGTGCTGGAGCGAGCCTTCGGTCAGGTGCCCGAGTTCGATCTTGCTGACCACCTTCGAAAGATCGACGGCGGCACCAACCAGAGGATCACGGGCGGACGCGAGGAGGCGTTTAGGTCCTGTCTCAATTCCCAATTTGAGTACAGCTTCGGGGAGCTTCTGCGGCGCATCTTCCCTGCAAAGGGCCACTTCAAGCGGGTGTACTCCGAGAGCGACATGTGGCACGCCTGGAAGACGAAGAAGAGCACGCCAAAGGTGTGCGACTGGGTCGTGGACTGCGGCGACGTGTGGATCTGCCTGGACGCGAACAACCGACGGCTCTCCCACCGCGTGGTGGGTGGTAGCGCGGACGTTTCCGAGCTGGACAAGGAACTGGCGGCCGTCCTGGCCGGAAACAAGGCCCAGCAGATGGCATCCACCATCCGGCATCTCACCGAGTCCCTCCCACAGCTCACCGGCCGGAACCTGGTTCCCGGCACCCGCTTCGTCCCTTTGATCGTCACCCCGGACGACGGGCTGCCGTGGAACCCGGCGGTCCACCGCCGGGTTCAGGAGGTGTTGGCCGCGAACGGGACGCTGCAGACCAGACGGGCGACGGCGTTGGGAGTCATCTTCCTCCACGACCTCGGTCTGGTCGAGCACGCAGCCGACAACGGCCGGGACGCCGGTAGCCTGCTGGCCGCCTGGAGATCCCAGCAGCCCGAGGTTGCTCTCCAGCACTTCATGCATGGGCGGAACGAGGAGCTACACAGGCCGCAGTGGGTGACGGACACCTTCTCGGCGCTCGTGGACGAACTCGTGGAGCAGCAGACCAGCTACGTGGACAATGGCACGACCTCCCAGGCCACGGCGGACTGACGCCCGGCGCCGCAGCGTCGAGGTTCGCCGAAAACGACACCGCCGTACGTGGGCTGACCTGCGGAGAAGCAGTCCGGCTCCGAGGCGGGCAGCCTGACGATGTGATGTCGGTTTGTACACCGGATCGACTGTCGGTTGACCCGCTACCCTGTCTACAAGCCGTACGCCACTGACTCGCTTGGGCGGTATACCCGCGCGCAGCGACTCAGTCGCGCGGACGTTGACGTCACAACGCTCCTGGCTCAGCCCGAGGTGGCCGATCGGGTCTCTAGCAAGCTGACCAAGTACTACGACAAGATCACGGGCGCTGCGGTAGATGGCTATGTCTCACCGATACGGCCCGTTGACCTGCTGCTCCAAGCTGTGGGGCGGACGTACCGGCACCCCGCCACCTCCACCCGTAAGTCTTTCAAGATCGACCTCTCTACCGATGTTGCTGAGGTAGACGTCCTCCCCGCACTTGTTGACTTGGATCAACGGAGGTGGCTCGCCGGGACCGACGGGCTGCACCAGGACCTCTTCCGATCGCTTCCTAAGAAACTGTCACGCGCTGAGCGGGACCTGACCGAGTCCGCGACCGTGGAGCGGCTTCGTGGCAACATCGCGAGGCGCAGTCTCATATCGAGCAGTGTCGGTGCCGGCAAGACCTGGGTCCTCATTGTCGATCATGTTGCGACAGAGGCTCATGCGGAATTGGCGCGACGCTGGTCTCGCCTTGACATCGGCGGCATGCTGGCGCGGCATGTCAAGATCGTCATCCGACGAATCCTCGGCTTGTCGATGCAGAGGATTACCCGCGTTGAGCACGTGTCTACCGAGGTGGTCCGCTCCATTGAAAGTCATCGCAGCCGAGCAACAGGACGTTCGCGGACTTCAGTCGATCTTGTCCGCTGGGAGCCCCTGACCATCTGATCCAAGGCGCTCCCGCCTCTTGTCAGGGAGTAGTCCGGTGTGGTCATGGATACCAGCTGACCCGATCGCCATCGCGGCGGTTCTGGGTCTGCCCACTGTAGGGCTTTTGGTTAGGAAGTGCGCTGATCCGGTCTTCCTGTGTGCTGTGGTAGCCGTCCTGCACCGGGATAAGGCTCGTCGTGACGATGCACGAGAGGCTATGCGTGATCTGTTGAGTGCCCCTCGCGCCCGGCGTCGTGCGCTGTCTCCCCGGCGTCGCGGGCGCGAGATCGCTACCCGGCTCCTCGCCACGAAGCGCTTGGGCATTCAGCAGGCGCAGTTCCGCTAGCCCTTCAAGGATGTCCCGACGATCGCCAGGTTCGCTGTCGCGGAGGGCCATCTCCACCAACGCCCGGTCCCGGTCGGCGCGGATCTTCTCGCGGACCAGACGGAACGCCAGAGATGAAACAACAGCAATAGCGCCAGGGAGCGCCACCCAGAGTCCCGGTTCTACGAGCCCCACGATCTCGCCTCTCACTCATCTGGTCGAGAGACGTCCGCGCAGGGCATAGTTCAGCTCGACCAGTTCGTTGACTGGTGAACCGAGCCGATCCCTTACGACTCGCCATCGGACGGCCTTCGCGGGCAGGTCCGGTCTTGCCATCGCACGGAGTGCGGTTTGTAGCGCTGCGGCCGCCAGCGTACCCGACCTGCGCGACACGCTGCCAGAGCGAGGGGCTCTCAGGTCGCCCCAGACGCACGAACGCGGCCCGGCGGGCCGCGGTTACCAACCGAACCGCGTCACGGGCCTTACAGGCGACCGTCGTCCTGGGCCTCGTGGAGGTACCGGGGCAACCGGTCCTCGTCGTCCACACCTTCCGGCGGAAAACCGGGGTCTTTGAGCCGCACAGGCTCGCCATCCACGGCAGTCCGCGACCGGGGCGGAGTGCCCTGCTGGGGTTCAAGTCGCCGCTTGATGGCATGAAGGAGCGGGGCCTCGCTCCTCGTGGGTCCCGGGCGGGATGCTCGGGGTGCTCACGTCTCACAACGAAGGGGGCCCCTCATACAGGCAGAGTACGACGGCCGGCAGATCGCGAGTATTGATCTGCATCGGCGTTGCTCGCTGATCGTGCGGATGACGGAGGCGGGCGAGAAGCTCGAGACGGTGCGGATCGACAACGACGTGGTCCAGGCGGCCCTTGTCGGTGACCTTGGGAGCGAATTCGGACTTGGCCGCGGTGCTCTTCTTGGTGGTCCGCTTCGGCTCGGCGTCGACGGTGGTCGGGTTGGATATGGTGTCCGCCTCCGTTGGCGCGCCCCAGCGGCGCAACAGCAACGTATGAGGATTTCGGCCTACGTCTAACCCGCGCCCCACCTGGTCTGAGACTCAGCCTTCACCTGTCGGGACTTGCGCCGGGAGTTGTACTGGCGGGGTGCCGTAGTGGGGAACCAGCCGGCTCAGCGCGGCTGCCAAACGCCATGCGGAGAGCACATACTCATGGGCGTCCTTGGTGCTCGGTACTTCGGTCCCGTGGACGACGCGGTTACGCAGGTCCCAGAGTCGGCTAGCCAAGGCGAAGAGCTCATCGGGTACCAACTCAGACCCTTCTAGTACTCCAGCCGCACTTCGCGGAGTCGTTGTCTTCGCTGGTAGTGGCTTGTTTTGGCTCTGAACTGGTGGCGGCGTCGCCACCATGACCATCG
>NZ_JBITLH010000011.1:216305-219942 GCF_044465125.1 Micromonospora sp. NPDC049836 | reverse complement strand
ACACCCACCCCGATCACGGCGGCCCAGCGGAGCAGCCGGCTGACGGTCGGCGTCATCACGGTCACCTCACGCCCGGGCTCGACGGGGGAGTGGCGGGGGGGGGGGGGGGGGGGGGGGGGGGGCGCCCCCCCCCCCCCCCCCCCCCGGTTCCGCTGCCGGGTACCGGGTCCGGCAGCGGGCGGGTTCAGTCCAGTTGTCCCAGCCGTGGGCGGCGTCCCACGGCGATCACCTTCACGCGCTGCCGGCCCGCCCGGACCATGCCCAGCGCCATGAACGCGCCGGCGATCCGCTCCGCCGCCTCCCGGCTGCTCGCGCCGACCACCTGCCGGCGGCGCTCGGGGCTGGTGCGCTCGTTGCGGCCCGTCCCTTCCAGGGGCCGGACGTCGGTGAGGACCACGAGAAAACGGGTCATCGCCGTCCCCTCCCGTCCGCCGGGCGGCATCCGGTCGCCGTCATGCGCTTCCCTCTCCGTCTGCTCGCCGGTGCGGGGGCACGCGGCGATCGGGTCGTGGGGGAGAAAAACCCGATCACCGCGCGCCCCATCCCCTCCGGTCACCCACCACCACCGTCGCCACGACAACCGGCGGTGAGGACGCCATCACAGATTGACACTTGGACAGCCGTGAATGCAACTCTCATCGAAGTTCTCTCATGCCATTCTTCCCGTTGATGTGCGACCATCGATGCATGGCGCCGAAGACCGCCCGGGCCCGACGGCTCGGCATCGCCCTGCGTACCCACCGGGAAGCCGCCGGGCTGACCCTCGAGGCCGCGGCCGACGAGATCAACAGCACCCGCAGCACGCTGTCCCGGTACGAGAACGCACAGACGCTGATCAGCCCGGCCACCGTGCGTGCCCTGCTCACCCTCTACGGGGTGGGCACCGACGAGATCGCCGCGGCGGTGCAGTTGGCCAAGGACGCCCGCAAGCCCGGCTGGTGGGTCTCCTACTCGTACCTGCTGGACCGGCGGACCATCGACTTCATCGCGCTGGAGGCCGAGGCCACCGGCATCGCCAACTTCGAGCCCTCGGTGGTGCCCGGCCTGCTCCAGACCGCCGACTACATCCGCGGCGTTATGCGGGGCGGCCCGCACACCCTCACCGACGAGCAGGTCGAGCAGCGGGTGCACCTGCGGTTGGACCGGCAGCAGCGGCTCACCAGCGACGAACCGCCCATCTTCGACGCCATCATCGACGAGGGCGCGCTGCTGCGCCCGGTCGGCAACCGGTCGGTCATGGAGGCCCAGCTGCGGCACCTGCTCAAGGTGGGTGAGCTGCCCAACATCACCGTCCAGGTCATCCCGCTCGCGGCGGGCTACCACCGGGGGACGCGCGGTTCGCTGCACATCCTCGAGTTCGCCGACCCGGAGGACCCGATGATCGCCTCGGTGGAGACGGTCGCCGGGCAGATGGTCCTGGACCGGCCGGGCGACCTGCGTACCTGCACCAAAATCATGGAGCACCTGCGGACCGTGGCGCTCAGCCCGGCAGCCAGCCGGGACCAGCTCCTCCGCCTGCTGAACGAGAGGTAGATCCGATGAACGGCACGAACGGCCACCGCGCGACGGTCAGCCACTGGCGCAAGAGCAGCCACAGCGGCGACGAGGGGGCGTGCGTCGAGATGTCCCGGCTGGCGCGGGCGGTGGCGGTCCGCGACTCCAAGGACCCGGCCGGACCGGTGCTGGTCTTTCCCCCGGCCGCCTGGGCGGCCTTCACCGCCGCCCCACCGCGCCGCTGACCCCGGCCGCGACCCGGCCGCCGAGGCGGGCGACCCGACCGCCGAGGCGGGCGACCCGACCGCCGAAACGGGCAAGCCGGCGTCAGCGGGCAACGCGGCGCCGAGGCGGGCAAGCCGGCGTCAGCGGGCAACGCGGCGCCGAGGCGGGCAAGCCGGCGTCAGGCGGGTGGCCCGGCGGCGAGGCGGGTCGGCGCCGGGCGCCGGTTCGCCCGGCTCAGCGGGCGACCAGCGGCCCGGCGCCGACCCGGATCGCCTCCAGGGCGGCGATCGCCGCTCCCCGGGCACCGGCCATGTCCCGCTCCGGCACCAGGGCGAAGGTGGCCACCGCGGCCTGCTCGTCCCGGAGCACGGTGTGCTCCCGGACGGTGGCCAGGAACCAGTCGCGGAACTCCGGCGCCGCCTCCACCACCCCACCACCGACGAAGTACGCGTGCGGGTCGGTGAAGTTCGCCGCGATGGTGAACAGCCGCCCCAGGGCCATGGCCTGCTGGGCGAAGACCTGCCGGGCCAGCACGTCGCCCCGCTCGCCGTAGCCGCGGACCAGCTTCGCCGCCCGGCTCGGCTCCTCCGCCGCCAGCGGGTGCCCCGGGTACCGCGCCAACCAGTACGGCAGCAGGTTCCGCTCGATCCCGGTCAGCGAGGCGACGCTCTCCGCGTCCCCGGTGAAGCCGCAGGCGCAGACCGGGGACGACTGGCCGGGCGCGAGCAAGCCGTCGAGCGGGATGTGCACGTGCCCGAACTCCCCCGCCATCCCGGCCGCCCCGCCGACCACCCGGCCGGCCTCCACCACGCCGCCGCCCAGGCCGGTGCCGACGATGGCGGCGACCGAGGAGCGGCTCATCGCGTCCGCGCCGAAGTGGACGTGGTGGGCGTAGAGCGCCGCCGCGTTGCCGTCGTTGGCGTAGCTCACCGGCAGGCCGAGCCGGCGCTCCAGCGCGCCGCGGACGTCGTAGCCGCGCCAGGCGGGCTGGGAGAAGTTGGTCGAGCCGCGCGAGGAGATGACCCCGGTGGCGCTGGCCGGCCCGGGCGTGTCCAGCCCGACGGCGCGGACCAGTTCGCGCGGCACGCCGGTCAGCGCGAGGACCCCGTCGAACGCCCGCGCGAGCGCCTCGATGGCCGCCTCCGGCCCGGCCTGGACCTCGCTCGGGCTCTCCACCAGCCCGTCGACCAGGAACCGGCCGTCCATGGTCAGGACGGTGACGTTGTTGCTGTTGCCGCCGTTGTCCAGGCCCACCACCACCGGCACACCCGCACCGCCCACGGCCACCCCCTCCCACCGAACCTGACCTGAGGCTAGTTCGGTGGACACCGGCCCGCCATGCTTCGCACCCCACCCGCCGCCGCCCCGGCCCCCGACCCCCGGCCGCCGGCGCTCGACCCTCGACCCCCGACCCCCGGCCCCCGACCCCCGGCCCCCGGCCCCCGGCCCCCGGCCCGGGAATCTCCGCCTCCGCCCGGCGGCCGGTCGCCAGAGCCCGGATGTCCCGGGCCCCGGCCCGGCGACCTCCGCCTCCGGCAGCCGGTCGCCGCTCTCGTGCGGCCCGGATGTCCCAGCCCGGCGTGTCGTGGCCGGGACGGCACGTCGCAGATGAGCGATATGCCTCTGCGGCATCTTTATGCCACAGAGGCATATCGCTGACGAGCGGACTCATCTGTCGGTGGGCGACGCCGGGACACGGCCAGCGCGCCGACGGGGCGCGGCCCGGACGCGGACGGCGCGCGGCCGGGGCACCGGCGGGACGCGGCCCGGACGCGGCCCGGACGCGGCCGGGACGCGGCCGGGACGCGGACGGGACGCGGACGGGACGCGGACGGGACGCGGACGGGACGCAGCCGGGACGCAGCCGGGACGCAGCCAGGACGCGGACGGGACGCAGCCGGGACGCGGGCGGCGCCCG
>NZ_JBITLH010000011.1:0-216209 GCF_044465125.1 Micromonospora sp. NPDC049836 | reverse complement strand
TCACGGCCGGGACGCGGGCGGCGCACGGCCGGGACGCGGGCGGCGCACGGCCGGGACGCGGGCGGCGCACGGCCGGGACGCGGGCGGCGCACGGCCGGGACGCGGGCGGCGCACGGCCAGGCGGCATGCGGGCAGAGCGCAAACAGCACACGGACAGAGCGCGAGCAGCACGCGAGCAGAGCGCGGACAGCACGCGAGCAGAGCGTGGGCGGGCTCAGCCCGGGCGGCGGGCGGTGACCGCCGTCGCCTCCAGGTCGTCGTCCCGCATCACGGTCGGGACCAGGCCGACGCCGGCAAGCGCCGCGCAGAGCGCCGCCACCTGTCCAGCGCTGACCTCCACGACCAGGTGCCCGCCGGGCGCCAGCCACTCGGCCGCGCCGGCCGCCACCCGGCGCAGCACCGCGAGGCCGTCGGCCCCGCCGTCCAGCGCCACCGGCGCCTCGTGCAGCCGGGCCTCCGGCGGGAGTAGCGCGACCGCGTCGCTGGGCACGTACGGGGCGTTCGCCACCACCAGGTCGAGCCGCCCCCGCCACCGCGCCGGCAGCGGCGCGAACAGGTCGCCCTGGTAGACGGCCACGCCCAGCGGGTCCAGGTTGCGCCGGGCGCAGGCCACCGCGGCCGGGTCGATGTCGGCGGCGGCCAGCCACCGCGGGGCGAGCCGGCCGTGCAGCACCAGCGCGGCGGCGCCGGACCCGCAGCAGAGGTCGAGCACGGCCGGGGCCGGCCCGGCCACCGCCACGGCGGCGGCGACCAGCAAGGCGGTACGTCCCCGGGGGACGAAGACGCCCGGGGTGACGGCGACCCGGAGGCCGCAGAACTCGGCCCAGCCGAGCAGGTGTTCGAGGGGTCGGCCGGCGACCCGGCTGTCGACCAGGTCGGTGAGGGCCGTGGCCGAGCCGGCGGCGGCGGCGATCAGCAGCTCCGCCTCGTCTTCGGCGTAGACGCAGCCGGCGGCGCGCAGCCGCTGGACGAGGGCGGGACGGTCGAGGGAGGGCGTTGCCATCGGATTGCCTTTCGGAAGCGCTGCTCGGCGCTCCCGGCGTCGCCTACTCCCGCGGCGACGCGGACTCGGAGGGAGCGCCGGTCCTGGTCTGGTGGATCGGTCTCACCTCCTCCGGTCGGGGCCCGCGCGGGCCGTGGCACGCCCGTCACCTTAGCGGAGCCGGCGCGGACCCGGCATCAGGCCGCGCTGGCGTCCAGGGCGGCGGTCAGGTCGGCCACCAGGTCGGCTGGGTCCTCGATGCCGCAGGAGAGCCGGACGAAGCCGGGCGCGGTGTCGTCGCCCCACTGGGCCCGCCGGTCCGCGCTGGTGTGCAGCCCGCCGAACGAGGTGGCGGCGGCGACCAGGCGGGACGCGTCGAGGAACCGGGCCACCCGGTCCGGGTCGCCCAGGTCGAACCCGAGCACCCCGGGGATCCGGCGCATCTGCGCCGCGGCGACCGGGTACGCCGGGTCGTCGGGCAGCCCCGGCCAGCGCACCCCGGTGACGTCGGGCCGGCCGGCGAGCAGCCGGGCGACCGCCTCGGCGTTGGCGGTCTGCCGGGCCAGCCGCAGGTCCACGGTGGCCAGCGAGCGGTGCGCCAGCCAGCAGTCGAACGCGCCGGGCACCCCACCGGTCATGGTCCGCCACGAGGTGACCGGGTCGAGCAGCCCGGCGGAGCGGGTCGCCAGGTAGCCGAGCAGCAGGTCGGAGTGGCCGGTGAGGGCCTTGGTGCCGGAGGCGACCACCGCGTCGGCGCCGAGGTCCAACGGACGCTGCCCCAGCGGGGTGGCGGTGGTGTTGTCCACCGCGACGAGCGCCCCGGCGGCGTGCGCCGCGGCGGCCAGCGCCGGCACGTCGGCCACGTCCAGGCCGGGGTTCGACGGGGTCTCCAGCAGCACCAGCCGGACCCCGTCGAACGACGGGTACGGCCCGGCGGTCGGCACGAAGGTGACGCGTACCCCGAAGCCCTCCAGGGTCTCGGTGGCGAAGGCGCGCACCGGGTAGTAGCCGTCGGCGGGGAGCAGCACGGTGTCGCCGGGGCGCAGCACCGCCAGCAGCAGCGCCGTGATGGCCGCCTGCCCGCTGGCGAAGACCCGGCAGTCGCCGCCCTCCAACTCCCCGATCGCCGTCTCCAGCAGCCGCCGGGTCGGGTTGTCCGGCCGGCCGTACCCGTTGGGGGTGGCGGCCGGCCCCCGCCACGGGTCGAGGTGGTAGGGCGCGGCGAACACCGGCCCCGGCAGGAAGGGCTGCCCGGGCTCCGCCGGGGGCAGCCCGGCGCGCACGCTGCGGGTTCCGTCACCCCACTGACTCATCGCCACCTCACTCGTACGACTCGGGCTTCGCGGTCCGGCTCATCAGGGTGTCCACGGCCAGCCGCGGGTCCATCCCCTCGTGGCAGATCCGCTCGATCTGCTCGGTGATCGGCATCTCCACCCCGTGCGCCCGGGCCAGGTCCCGGATCGCCAGGCAGCTCTTCACGCCCTCGGCGGTCTGCCGGGTGGCCGTCTGGGCCTGCTCCAGGCTCTCCCCCCGGCCCAGGTGCTCGCCGAAGGTGCGGTTGCGGGCCAGCGGCGAGGAGCAGGAGGCGACCAGGTCGCCCATGCCGGCCAGGCCGGCGAAGGTGATCGGGTCGGCGCCGAGCGCCACGCCGAGCCGGGCGGTCTCGGCCAGGCCCCGGGTCATCAGCATGGCCCGGGTGTTGTCGCCGAAGCCCATCGCCGTGGCGATGCCGTACGCCAACGCGATCACGTTCTTCACCGCGCCGCCCAGCTCGCAGCCGATCACGTCGTCGTTGGTGTACGGCCGGAAGTACGGGGTGCGGATCGAGGTCTGCACCAGCGCGGTGCGGCGGCTGTCGGTGCCGGCCACCACGGTCGCGGCGGGCTGCTCGGCGGCGATCTCGGGGGCCAGGTTGGGGCCGGAGACGACCACCACCCGGTCGGCGGGCACCCCGGCGGTCTCCATGATCACCTGGCTCATCCGCTTGGTGGTGCCCAGCTCGATGCCCTTCATCAGGGAGACCAGCGTGGCGTCGGCGTCCAGGTACGGGGTCCACTCGGCGAGGTTGCCGCGCAGCGTCTGCGACGGTACGGAGAGCACCACCACCTCGGCCCCGACGATCGCCTCCTCGGCGTCCCCGGTCGCGGTGACCCGGTCCGGCAGCCGCACGTCCGGCAGGTAGTCCGGGTTGTGGCGCCCGGTCCGGATCGCCTCGGCCACCGAGGCGCGCCGGGCCAGGATCGTCACGTCCCGGCCGGCGTCGGCGAGGATCTTGGCGAACGCGGTGCCCCACGAGCCGGCGCCGAGCACGGCCACGTGCCCGCTCACTCGGTCACCCCGGGCGTACGGGTGCGGGCCGGGCGCTCCCAGAGCGGCGGTGGCGTGCCGCCGCGGATCTCGGCGACCATGTCCCGCAGCCGCAGCATGATCGTGTCGGTCATCTCCTCCAGCACCGCCCGGGACGGCGGGGTCCCCGCCCAGCGGCTCAGGTCCACCGGCGGCCCGGCGACCACCGTGACCGGCGTACGCGGGCGCAGCCCGAACCGCGCCGTCCGCGGGTCGAACATCCGCTCCGGCCCCACCATCACGACCGGGACGACCGGCGCGCCGGTGGCCAGGGCCAGCCGGGCGGCCCCGGTCTTGCCCTTCATCGGCCACAGGTCCGGTTCGCGGGTGGTCGTCCCCTCCGGGTAGATCACCACGGCGCCGCCCTCGCCCAGCGCGGCGATCAGCTTGTCCAGCGACTTGACCGCCTCGACGCTGCCGCGCTCCACCGGGATCTGCCGGCACCGGTGCAGGATCCAGCCGATCACCGGGACCTTGAACACGCTGGCCTTGCCGAGGAACTGCGGCCAGCGCCCGGAGTCGTAGATGAAGTGCGCGGCGACCAGCGGGTCGGCGTGCGAGATGTGGTTGGGCACGATGATGATCCCGCCGTCCCGGCGCAGGTGTTCCATGCCCCGCCAGGTGCGCCGCGTCCAGACCGTCAACACCGGCTTGACCAGCACCACGGCTAACCGTGGCCAGAACCCCACCTTCCGCCGCGCCACCTGCGTCTCCTCCCCATGCCCCGAGCCGCGCACCCACGCCCGCGACGGAAATCATGCCTGCTCGCCCCCGGTCCGGCCAGTGAGGGGTACCGCGACCCGGCTGGCAGGATGGTCGGCGTGCCTGAGCCGAGCTGGACCGTGGTGGTGCCGGTGAAGCGTCTCAGGGCGGCGAAGAGCCGGCTGCGGGGCGCGCTGCCGGGCGTACCCCACGAGGAGCTGGCGCTGGCCCTGGCGGCCGACACGGTCCGCGCGGTGCGGGCCTGCCCGGCGGTGGCCGAGGTCCTGGTGGTCACCGCGGACCCGCGGGTGGCCGCGGCGGTCACCGCGGCCGGCGCGCGGGTCGTGCCGGACCCGGCGGCCGGGCTGAACGCGGCGTTCCGGCACGGCGCGGCGGTCGCCGGCCCGCACGCCGCGGTGGCCGCCCTCACCGCCGACCTGCCGGCGCTGCGTCCCGCGGAGCTGGCCGCGGCGCTGCGGGCCGTCCCCACCGGCCGACCGGGGGTACGCGGGTTCGTGGCGGACACCCCGGGCAGCGGCACCGTGCTGCTCGCCGCGCCGGCCGGGGTGCCGCTGGATCCCCGCTTCGGGGTCGGCTCGGCGGCGGCGCACGCGGCCAGCGGGGCCCGGTCGCTGTCCGGCGACTGGCCCACCCTGCGTCGCGACGTGGACACCGCCGCCGACCTGGCCGCGGCGGCTCGGCTCGGCCCGGGCCCGCGCACCGCCGCGCTGCTCGCCGCCGCCCCGGCCGGCCGGCTCGGGTACGGTGCTGACATGCAGGGCACGGTGGCCACCTACGACCCGTCCACCCGCAGCGGCGTGCTGCTCCTCGACGACGGCACCGAGCTGGCCTTCCCGGCCCGCGCGTTCGACGCCTCCGGGCTGCGGCTGCTCCGGCTCGGCCAGCGGGTCCGGATCGAGCGGGACGCCGCCGGTGAGGTCGTCCGGGTGACCTTGCCGACGATGGCGTGAACAACCTGGCCGGAGTTCATTTTCCGTTCACCCTTGTCGGGGAATCATGGGGTGGTGAGCACCCCTCGCGAGCGCCCCGACAGCCCGCCGACCGCCCTCGAGCCGACCGCGCCCCGCAACGGCGCCCGATCACGCGGCACCGACGGCCGCTTCCGGGGGCTCCGCCCGCCTGAGGAGAGCGTCTCCGGCGAGCCGGGTGCCCCCGCCTCGGCCGGCCTGGAGGAGTCGCTGGACCCGGTCGAGGGGCCGGGCCCGGACGTCGGCCCGCCGGCCGCGTCGCCGCTGCCGGAGGACCGGTTCCTCAACCGGGAGCTCTCCTGGCTCGACTTCAACGCCCGGGTGCTGGCGCTCGCCGAGGACCCGCGCACGCCGCTGCTGGAGCGGGCGAAGTTCCTGGCCATCTTCGCCAGCAACCTGGACGAGTTCTACATGGTCCGGGTGGCCGGGCTGAAGCGCCGCCTCTCCGCCGGGCTGCCGGTCCGCGGCGGCGACCGGATGCCGCTGCGGACCCAGCTGGAGCTGGTCGCGGAGAAGAGCGCCGGCCTGGTCGCCCGGCACGCCGCCTGCTTCGTCGACGACGTGCTGCCCAAGCTCGCCGCCGAGGACATCCGGATCCTGCGCTGGAGCGAGCTGGACGACGCCGAGCGGGAACGGCTGCGCACCTGGTTCCGGGAGCACATCTTCCCGGTGCTCACCCCGCTCGCGGTGGACCCGGCGCACCCGTTCCCGTACATCTCCGGCCGGTCGTTGAACCTGGCCGTCTCGGTGCGCGACCCGGACGGCGGTTCGGAGCTGTTCGCCCGGGTGAAGGTGCCGAACAACGTGCCCCGGTTCGTCCGGGTGGCCCGCGACGAGCCGGGGGTGCGGTTCCTGCCCGTCGAGGACCTCATCTCGGTGCACCTCGGGCAGCTCTTCTCCGGCATGCAGGTGGTGGAGTGCCACCTGTTCCGGGTCACCCGCAACGCCGAGGTCGAGGTGGACGAGGACCGCGACGAGGACCTGCTCCAGGCCCTGGAGCGGGAGCTGGCCCGGCGCCGGTTCGGCCCGCCGGTCCGGCTGGAGGTGGCCGCCTCCATCTCCGACCACATGCTGGAGCTGCTGGTCCGCGAGCTCGACATGGACAGCCAGGACGTGCTGCGGGTACGCGGCCTGCTCGACCTCTCCGCGCTCTGGCAGGTGTACGGCGAGGCGGACCGGCCGGACCTCAAGGACCCGCCGTTCGTGCCGGCCACCCATCCCCGGCTGGCCGAGGGCGAGGTGCCGCGCAGCGTCTTCGCCACCCTGCGGGACGGGGACGTGCTGGTGCACCACCCGTACCACTCGTTCGCGACCAGCGTGCAGCGCTTCGTCGAGCAGGCCGCCGCCGACCCGAACGTGCTGGCCATCAAGCAGACCCTCTACCGGACCAGCGGCGACTCCCCCATCGTGGACGCGCTGGTCGACGCGGCCGCCGCCGGCAAGCAGGTGGTGGTGCTGGTGGAGCTGAAGGCGCGTTTCGACGAGGTGGCCAACATCGGCTGGGCCCGCACCCTGGAACGCGCCGGCTGCCACGTGGTGTACGGGCTGGTGGGGCTCAAGACGCACTGCAAGACCGCCCTGGTGGTCCGGCAGGAGGGCAACCAGATCCGCCGCTACTGCCACATCGGCACCGGCAACTACCACCCGAAGACGGCCCGGCTCTACGAGGACTTCGGCATGCTCACCGCCGACCCGGAGATCGGCGCCGACCTGACCGACCTGTTCAACGTGCTCACCGGCTACAGCCGGCAGACCGCGTACCGGCGGTTGCTGGTGGCCCCGCAGGGCATCCGCAGCGGCCTGATCGAACGGATCGAGCGGGAGATCGAGCAGGTCCGGCTCGGCATGCCGGGGCTGGTGCAGTTCAAGGTGAACGCGCTCGTCGACGAGGAGATCACCGACGCGCTCTACCGGGCGTCCCGGGCCGGCGTCCACGTCGACCTGCTGATCCGGGGCATGTGCACGCTGCGGCCCGGGGTGCCGGGGCTGTCGGAGAACATCCGGGTGCGCTCGATCCTCGGCCGGTTCCTGGAGCACTCCCGGGTCTTCCGGTTCGGCAACGACGGCGACGCCGAGTTCTGGATGGGCTCGGCCGACCTGATGCACCGCAACCTGGACCGCCGGGTGGAGGCGCTGGTGCAGGTCAGCGACCCGGTGGCCCGGGCCGAGCTGGACCAGGTGCTGACCGCCGCGTTCAGCCCGGACGTGGACGCCTTCGAGCTGGCCGGCGACGGCACCTGGCAGCGGCGGACCGGGACCGACGAGGCGCCGCTGACCGACCTGCAGGAGTTGCTGCTGCACCGGGTCGGCGGGCGGGCCGGCTGAGCGGCCCCGGTGCGCGCAGGGCGGGCTTACGGTGAGCGGATGACGCAGGACGAGTCGGTACGGATCCGGGCGGCGGGCGGGGTCGTCTGGCGCCCCGGCGCGGCCGGCGTCGACATCTGCCTCGTGCACCGACCCCGGTACGGCGACTGGTCGCTGCCGAAGGGCAAGCTGGACCCGGGCGAGCATCCGCTGCGGGCCGCCGTCCGCGAGGTCGCCGAGGAGGCCGACGTACGGGCGGTGCCGCAACTGCGCCTGCCCACGGTCCACTACCGCAGCGAGGGGCGGGCCAAGTCGGTCGACTACTGGTCGATGCGGGCCGCGGCCGAGGGCGGCTTCCAGCCGGACACCGAGGTGGACGAGGTCCGCTGGCTGCCCGTCGACGACGCGGTACGCCTGGTCAGCTACCCGCACGACACCGAGGTGATCGCCGCGTTCGCGGCGCTGCCGGCGGTGACCGGCACCGTCCTGCTGGTCCGGCACGCGCACGCCGGCCGGCGCGCCACCTGGACCGGCCCGGATCACGGCCGGCCGCTGGACGCCGAGGGCTGGGCGCAGGCACAGGCGCTGGCCGGCCTGGTGGCCCTGGTCCGCCCGGTACGCCTGCTCTCCGCCTCGGCGCGCCGCTGCGTGCAGACCCTCGACCCGGCCGCCGCCCTGCTGGACCTGCCGATCGAGGTGAGCGGCGACCTGGACGAGCCGGGGCCGGGCCAGTCACCGGACGAGTGTGCGCTGGCCGGGGCGGCCCGGCTCACCGCGTTGGCCGTCGCCGGCGAACCGGTAGCGGTGTGCAGTCAGGGCAAGGTGATCCCGGGCATGCTGGAGCGGCTGACCGGCCGGGCCGGCGACTTCACCACCCCGAAGGGCGGCGGCTGGCTGCTCGCCTTCGCCGGCGACCGCCTCGCCGGCGCCGACCGGCTGTGAGGGCGGGGCCCCGCCTGCCGCATGTGGTGCAGCAGGGGCCCTGCTTGACAGCCGACCCCGGCGGCGGCCATCGCCAGCGGGCACGGCAGGACACGGCGGGCGTCAGGGCAGGGTGAGGGTCACCGCGACGGGCAGGTGGTCGCTCGCCGTGGTGCGCGGCGCCGCCACGTCGGCGGCTTGCAGGCCGGGTGAGACGAAGACGTGGTCGATCTGCGCGCGCGGGTCGTCGGCCGGGCTGGTCGGCAGCGGCCGGGCGGCGGCCAGCGCGTCCACCAGGCCGGCCGCGGCGAACGCGGCGAAGGCCGGCTCGCCCGGCTCGGTGTTCAGGTCGCCGGCCAGCACCAGCGGACGACCGGCCGCGTAGCCGGTGGCGAAGGCGGCCACCTCGCGGGCCTGGGCCACCGGTCCCTGCCCGGGCGGCGGTTGCAGGTGGGTGGCGACCACGGCCAGGTCCCGGCCGCCCAGGTCGAGGGTGACGCCCAGGGCCTGCGCCCCGGTTGGCGCGCCGTGCGCGGGCAGCGGGTGACTCCGGCCGGACCGCACCGGGAAGCGGCTCAGCACCGCGTCGCCCCAGACCGGGTCGGCGGCGGGCGCGAAGACGTATGGCATCCGCAGCCGGCCGGCCAGCAGGGCGAGCGTGTCGTGGCCGCCGTTGAGCAGCCAGCCCCGGTCCACCTCGCTCAGCAGCACCACGTCCGGGCGGTTGTCCCGGACCACCCGGGCCACCTCGTCGAGGTCGAGCCGTCCGTCCAGTCCGAACCCCATCCGGATGTTGTACGCGACGACCCGTACCGCCGGCGGTGGGGCCGCGGGCGGCTGCGGGGCCGGGGGCGGCCGGTGGATCCCGCCCCCGACGGCGGTCAGCAGCATCGCCACGATGGCCGTACCCACCGGCGCCGGGGGGCGCGGCGGGCGGGCGACGCCCGGTGGTGCGGCCACGGCCACGGCGGCGATCACGAGCGCCGCCAGCACCGGTACCCAGCCGTTCGGGTACCCGAGGTCGTAGGCGGCGTAGTAGGCCACCGCCCCGACCGCGAAGCCCAGCATCCCGCCGGCCACGGCGAACCCGCGCCGCCCGCCACCGTCCCGGCCGCCCGGGTCCGGCTCGACCGACTCGCCGGAACCCGGGCCCTCCCCCGACCCGGTCGTCGGGGCAGCACCGGCGACGGAGCCGGCGGGCGTGGCGTGTTCCGGGACCGTCGCGCGGACGAGGGCCGGGCCGGTGCGGCGACGCAGCAACGGGTTCGCGCGGTCGGCGGCGGTGTCGACGAGGGCGAGGCAGCCGCCGAGGCCGCCCGCGGTGAGCAGGACCGCCGCCGCCAGCCAGCCGGCCCGGTCGGCGGCGAAGAGTCCCGCGCCGGCCAGCAGCGCCGCCGGCCAGAGCAGCCGGGCCACCGGTCGGGGCGGGCGGACCAGCAGCGCCACCAGGAACAGCCCGATCGCCAGCTCGGGCAGCGGCGCGAGGCGGGCCGGGGGCAGCCCGAGCCCGGCCAGCTCCGCCGCGCCGTGCCGGTACGAGACCGCCGCGTCCCAGACCGCCGGCGCGAACGCCAACTGGCCGCCCAGCAACAGCACCGGGCCGAGCAGCGGCCAGGCCAGCCGGCCGGCTGTCCCGCCCGGCCAGGCCCCGGTTTCGCCACCACCGGTCGACCGGAGGGCGCCCTGCGCGGCGAGGAAGGCGCCGACCAGCACCACGCTCACCGTCCACCCGAGCAGGCCACCGCGCCAGACCAGGTCCTCGGTGCCGAGCAGGGCGTGCCCGACCGCCGCCCCGGCCAGGCCGAACGCCAGGCCCGGCACCGGCCGGACGGCCGTCGCGGCGGTGGCGGCGAGCCAGACCAGGCCCGCGAGCAGGCCGGCGCAGGCCAGCCAGAGCTGGATCCGGCCGCCGGGCGCGGCGGTCAGGGCGAGCCGGGTGGCGGCCAGCACCCCGGCCGCGACCAGGCCCACCGGTCCCGCGCCGAGCCGGCGGACCAGGACCGGCGCGGCGAGGGCGAGCACGAACCAGCCGAGGGCGAACGCGCCGAGGAGTTCGGCCGGGGTCTCGGCCGCCCGGCCGAAGATGGTGATGATCGACGGTAGCCATACCCGCAGCACGTCCAGCAGGACGGCGACGCCCAGGGCCAGCGCGGCGGTGGGAAGGTGACGGTGGCGCACGGCGCCCTCCGCTCGGGACCGACGGGGGATTTCGGCACGAGGATTGTGGCGGTCACCCGGCACACCGGTCAACGGCCGGCGTAGCCGAAAAAGGGCGGCCGGCACGGCGGGCGTAGCCGGGAAAGGGCAGCCGGCGCGACGTCGACGGGCGGGCGTACCCACGAAAGGGCGCCCGCCGCGAACGGCGGGCGCCCTCAGGCCGGTGCGGTCAGCGCCGGGTGGCGGCCTTCTTGGCCGGCGCCTTCTTCGCGGGCGCCTTCTTCGCGGCGGTGGTCTTCTTCGCCGTGGTGCTCTTGGCGGCCGCGGTCTTCTTCGCCGGGGCGGCCTTCTTGGTCGCGGTGGTCTTCTTCGCCGTGGTGCTCTTGGCGGCCGCGGTCTTCTTGGCCGGGGCGGCCTTCTTGGTCGCGGTCGCCTTGGTCGCCGCGGTCTTCTTGGCGGCGCCGGCCGCGGTGGTCTTCTTCGCGGCGGTCGCCTTGGCCCCGGTCGCCTTCGCGCCGGTGGTCTTGGCCGCGGCCGTGGTGGTCTTCTTGGCGGCGGCCGTGGCCTTCGGCACCTTCCCGCTGGCCACCATCTCCTTGAAGCCCGCGCCCGGGCGGAACGTCGGGACGGAGGTCTTCTTGACCTTCACCGCCTCGCCGGTCCGTGGGTTGCGCGCTGTTCGAGCGCCCCGGACGCGCTTTTCGAACGCTCCGAAACCGGTGATCGCCACCTTGTCGCCCTTGGTGACCGCCGCCTGGACCTCGGCGAGGACCGCGTCGAGCGCGGCCGTCGCCGTCTTCCGGTCCCCCAGGCGAACGGCGAGCGCCTCGATGAGCTCGGCCTTGTTCACGACTTCCTCCCGAATGTGCAACTGACTCGACGCGAGCCATTCTGCGCGCACGGTATGCCCTGTGCTGCCTGGACACAAACATTCGGTGGAAAAAAGCCCTTGTGTCGTAACGGATTCGCCCCCACCGGCCCGGCCGGTGGGGGCGAAAAGCCATCTGCGGTCAGGCTACCGACGGCAGGAACGGCGGTCGGGACGCCTCGAAGGCACTGATCTGGGCCTCGTGCCGGAGGGTGAGTCCAATGTCATCCAAGCCCTCCATCAACCGCCAGCGGCTGTGGTCGTCCAGCGGGAAGGCCCAGGTGCCGTCCCCGGCGTGGACCTCCCGGGCGGTGAGGTCGACCGTGATCGGAGTGGTCGGCTCGGATTCCACCAGATCCCAGAGTTCCTCCACGGCTTTCAATTCCAGCTCGACCGGAAGCAGACCTTCCTTGAGCGCGTTGCCGCGGAAGATGTCGCCGAAGCGCGGGGCGATCACGGCGCGGAAGCCCCAGTCCCGCAACGCCCAGACGGCATGCTCCCGAGAGGAGCCGGTACCGAACTCGGGGCCGGCGATGAGAATCGACGAACCCGAATAGGCGGGATCGTTGAGGACGAATGACGGGTCCTCCCGCCACGCGTTGAACAGCCCGTCGGCGAAACCGGTCCGGGTCACCCGCTTGAGGTACACGGCGGGGATGATCTGGTCGGTATCCACGTTGGACCGGCGCAGCGGCACGGCGGTGCCGGTGTGGGTGGTGAACTTGTCCATCTCTCGGCAGCCCTTCTACAGGTCGGCGGGGGCGGCCAGCCGGCCGACCACGGCGGTGGCGGCGGCGACCGGCGGGGACACCAGGTGGGTACGCCCGCCCCGGCCCTGGCGGCCCTCGAAGTTGCGGTTGGAGGTCGAGGCCGAGCGCTCGCCCGGCTTCAGGGTGTCCGGGTTCATCCCCAGACACATGGAGCAGCCGGCGAAGCGCCACTCGGCGCCGGCGTCGGCGAAGACCTTGTCCAGCCCTTCGGCCTCGGCCGCCTCGCGCACCGCGGCGGAGCCGGGCACCACCAGCATGCGTACGCCGTCGGCGACCGTGTGCCCGCGCAGCACGTCGGCCGCGGCGCGCAGGTCCTCCAGCCGGCCGTTGGTGCAGGAGCCGACGAAGACCACGTCCACGGCGACGTCGCGCAGCGGGGTGCCGGGCGCGAGGTCCATGTACTCCAGGGCACGGCGGGCGGCGAGCCGCTCCGGCTCGGTGAGGAACTCCTCCGGGTCCGGCACGGCCGCACCCAGCGGCGCGCCCTGGCCGGGGTTGGTGCCCCAGGTCACGAACGGGGTGATCCGCCCCGCGTCCAGGGTCACCTCGGTGTCGAAGCTGGCCCCGTCGTCGGTGGGCAGCGTCCGCCAGTACTCCAGCGCCGCGTCCCAGTCGGCGCCCTGCGGGGCGTTCGGCCGCCCCTTCAGGTACGCGAAGGTGGTCTCGTCCGGCGCGATCATGCCGGCCTTGGCGCCCCACTCGATGGACATGTTGGCGATGGTCATCCGCCCCTCCATGGAGAGGTTCCGGATCGCCTCGCCCCGGTACTCCACGATGTGGCCGCGCCCACCGCCGGTGCCGACCTGCGCGATCAGCGCGAGGACCAGGTCCTTGGCGGTGACGCCGGGGCCGAGCTGGCCGGTGACGTTGACCGCCATGGTCTTCGGGCGGGCCTGCGGCAGGGTCTGGGTGGCCAGCACGTGCTCCACCTCGCTGGTGCCGATGCCGAAGGCGAGCGCGCCGAAGGCGCCGTGGGTGGCGGTGTGCGAGTCGCCACAGACGATCGTCATGCCGGGCTGGGTGAGGCCCAGCTGCGGGCCGATGACGTGCACGATGCCCTGGTTCTCGTCGCCCAGCGGGTGCAGCCGTACGCCGAACTCGGCGCAGTTGCGGCGCAGCGTCTCGATCTGGGTACGCGAGGTCGGGTCCGCGATGGTGAGCAGGTCACCACGGCGGGAGCGGAACGCCGGGTCGTCGTACCCGGTCGGGGTGTTGTGGTCCTCGGTCGCGACCGTCAGGTCGGTCCGGCGGACCCGGCGGCCGGCCAGGCGCAGCCCGTCGAAGGCCTGCGGGCTGGTCACCTCGTGGAGCAGGTGCAGGTCGATGAAGAGCAGGTCCGGCTCGCCGTCGGCGGAGCGGACCACGTGCGCGTCCCAGACCTTCTCGGCCAGGGTCCTCGGTTGAGTGACTCCCACCATCTGGACATCCTAAATTCTGGGAGGTAAATTTCGGCTTGTGGGACACAGTATGAGCGGTGTCGGCGTTCTCGACAAGGCGGTGGTCATCCTGGCCGCCTGTGTCGACGGCGCCAGCCTGGCCGAACTCGTTGAACGCACCAAGCTGCCCCGGGCAACGGCGCACCGGCTGGCACAGGCACTGGAGATCCACCGAATGCTGGTACGCGACACCCAGGGACGCTGGCGGCCGGGCCCCCGGCTCGGCGAACTGGCCAATGCCGCCCCGGACGTGCTGCTGACGGCGGCCGAGCCGCTGCTCGCCGCGCTGCGCGACGCCACCGGGGAGAGCGCCCAGCTCTACCTGCGCCGCGCGGACGAGCGGATCTGCGTGGCCGCCGCCGAGCGGGCCAGCGGCCTGCGGGACACCGTCCCGGTCGGCTCGGTGCTGCCCATGACGGCCGGCTCCGCGGCGCAGATCCTGCTCGCCTGGGAGCCACCGGAGGCGGTCATGCCGCTGCTGCCGCGCTCGAAGTTCACCGGGCGCACCCTGGCCGAGGTACGCCGCCGCGGCTGGGCGCAGAGCGTCGCCGAGCGGGAGGCGGGTGTGGCCAGCGTCTCGGCCCCGATCCGCGACCGCACCGGCCGGGTCATCGCCGCGATCAGCATCTCCGGCCCGATCGAACGCCTCGGCCGCCGCCCCGGCGAACGCCACGCCATGGCCGTCGTCCGCGCCGGCCAACGCCTCTCCGGCCTCTGACCCCCTGCCCTGCCGCGAGGCTGCGAGGCTGCGAGGCTGCGAGGCTGCGAGGCTGCGAGGCTGCGAGGCTGCGAGGCTGCGAGGCTGCGAGGCTGCGAGATCTTGGTACGAAACGGCCCCCAGGAGGGCCGTTTCGTACCAAGATCTTCGCTCGCCCAGCCGCCTCCTCCCCCTCGCCCTCGTGATCGAGGAGTTGGGGGCGGGGCAGCGTGCGTGCCGCGAAGTCCTTGATCACCGGGGCAGCGGCCACCCCGGGGCGAGGGGAGTTCGGGTGGGAACCGGGGTGGGGATGACGGGGTGGGGGATGCGGAACGGCCCGCCTCGCGGGGCGAGGCGGGCCGTTCGTGGATGTAGCCCCGACCGGATTCGAACCGGCGCTACCGCCTTGAGAGGGCGGCGTCCTGGGCCGCTAGACGACGGGGCCAGGCACTTTTTCTGCTTCACCACCCTGCCGGGCGGTGCCGCAGTAGTCTAGCGGCATCGCGTCCGGCACCGTCGAGGGGGTCACCCTCTGCGCGTGGACCGGACAGCAGAAAGCCCGCCCCGGACAACGGGACGGGCTGCCAGCACTGTAGCCCCGACCGGATTCGAACCGGCGCTACCGCCTTGAGAGGGCGGCGTCCTGGGCCGCTAGACGACGGGGCCAGAACCTTCATTGCACTCCGTCAGCGTGAGCTGACGAGTCCAGCGGCCCGGGCTCTTGCGAACCCGCGGCTGCGCTGGGGTACCAGGACTCGAACCTAGACTAACTGAACCAGAATCAGTCGGGCTGCCAATTACCCCATACCCCATTGGCCCCTTGCGGCGCCGGGAATGAACTTTACCCTCCCGCTGCCGACAGGCCAAATCCAACCCCTCACACCGCAGGTGACCTGCGGAAACGAGGCGTCGGACGCGTCAGGCGACCGGCACCACCGGGTTGGTGAGCTCGCCGATCCCCTCGATCCGCACGGAGACGGTATCCCCGTCGGTGAGCGGGCTAACCCCCGCCGGCGTACCGGTCAGCACCACGTCCCCGGGGAGCAACGTCATCACGTGCGAGATGTACGACACCAGCCCCGGGACGTCGAACACCATGTCCTTGGTCCGGCCGAGCTGGCGTACCTCCATCTCCTCCGGGTTGCGACCCACCTCACAGCGGATCTCCAGGTCGGAGACGTCCAGCCCGGTGGTGATCCACGGGCCGATCGGGCAGAACGAGTCGAACCCCTTGGCCCGCGTCCACTGCCCGTCGGAGCGCTGCAGATCCCGCGCGGTGACGTCGTTGGCACAGGTGTAGCCGAAGATGGCCCGCTCGGCGGCGGCCCGGTCCGCGCGCCGCGCGCCCGGCGCGCCGATCACCACGGCCAGCTCGGCCTCGTGCTCGACCTGCTTGGAGAAGATCGGCAGGCGGATCGCGTCCCGGGGGCCGATCACCGAGGTGGACGGCTTGAGGAAGAGCAGCGGCTCCTTCGGCACCTCGCTGCCGTGCTCGGCGGCGTGCTCGGCGTAGTTGCGGCCGACGCAGACCACCTTGCTGGGCAGGATCGGTGAGAGCAGTCGCACATCGGAGAGCGCCCAGCGGGCGCCGGAGAACTGGATCTGGCCGAACGGGTGTCCCTCGATCTCGGCGATGGTCAGGCCCTGCGGCCCGGCCTCCGGCTCGCCCTCGACGACCCCGAACGACATTCCCTTGGCATGAGCAAAACGAGCGATACGCACCCGGCCAATCTATCCCCGCGCGACGCCCGGCCACGCCGGGCGCGGCAGGCCGGGCCGGGCCGGCCCCGGACGGCGGGTACGGCGGCGACCGGTCCCGGGGCGGCGCGCCAGGATACGCGTACCGGCACCGGCCGGGGCGGGAATGGCGGCTTCGTACCCGCCCGGCGGGCCGGGGCCCATAGCTTCGGGTCCGGAGGTTCGTTCGTATGCCTGCATCGAGACGACACCACAGGGCCCTGGCCGTGATCGTGAACTGCCTCGGCGTCCTCGCCGCCCTACCGACGCTCGCCCCGGCGACGCCCGGCGCGGCGGCCGCCCCCGCCCGACCGGCGATGTCACCGGCGAAACCGGCGACCCCACCCGCCCGGCCGGCGACGGCACCGGCCACCCCGGCCGCGTCCCCGACGGGACCCGCTGCACCGGCCACCCCGGCCGCGTCGCCGACGGGACCCGCCGCACCGGCGGCGACACCGGGCGCGGCGGCGGCCGGGCCGGTCGCGTCCGCGCAACCGGTGGCCGCGCCCGGGCAACCGGCGGCGGCACCCGCGCCGGCGGAACGGGCCACGCCGATCCCGACCGGGATGCCGGCGGCGCCGCCCGCGGTGGCACCGACCAAACCGGCGCCGATCCAGCTGTCGAAACCGCCGGTCACCGTGGCGGTGACCCCCGCCGGCACGGCGACGCCGAGATACCAGATCCAGGTACGCAACGCCGGCAACACGATGGTCGAGACCACGGTCCGGCAGGAGGTGCCGGCCGGCGCGACGACCACCGGCGTGACCGGCGGCGGCCGGACCACCGGCACCATCGGCTCGGCCGGCGCCAGCGAGGTGACCTGGCGGCTGCGGCTGCCTGCGCAGAGCACCACCACGCTGAACACCGCGTTCAGCGGGACCCCGGCAGGCGGGTCGGTGACCGCGCCCACCTGCGTCTACGGCTCCGACGGCACCCGCCCGTACGACTGCACGACGGCGACCTGGACCGGCCCCGCCGCGGCGGTCCCGGCGGCGCAGGTGACCGCCGCGCCGGCCTGGCGACGTCCCCCGGTGCTGCTGGCCGCGCTGGCCGTGCTCCTGGTGGTCACCGGCGGCGTGCTCTGGTGGGGGTGGCAGCGGCGCCGGCGGCGCTCCGGGCTGCGGCCGGGCGGGCCGGCGCCGGCCAACGCCGGGGTCCCGCCCGTCGTGGGCGGCGCCGCCGGACCGGCGGAACGCGGCACGCTGCATCCCCGCCCCGCCACGCCCAGGGTCGGAGCACGGCGGCGTACCCCGCCGATCTGGCTGGTGGTGGGCGTCGCGGCGGCGGTGCTGGCCGGCGTGGTCGGGGCGGCCGCGTGGACGGCCACCCAGCGGGTCGCCGCGATCGACACCACCAAGCAGCCGACCAGCGGCGCGTGGCTGGGCAGCAGCGTCACCGGCCCGGTCGGGATGCCGCTGCGGGAGACCGCGTTCGAGTTCACCGTCTACCGGGTGGCCTGCGGGGTCGGGGAGCTGCCGTCGACCCAGCACGGGCGGCAGTGCCTGGCCACGGTCGGGGTGCGCAACCTCACCCCGGGCGAGCAGACCTGGCACGGGCAGCTCCAGCGGGCGTACCTGCCGGGCGGCAGCTGGGTGGCCGCCGACGAGGACGCCACCCGGGTGGCCAACCTCGGCCGGGACGTGTTCGCGCAGCCGGTCGCCGCGGGCAGCCGGGTGCTCCTGCCGCTGGTCTTCACGCTCCAGGGCGACCAGCCGCCGAAACAGCTGGAGCTGCGCAGCGGGGTGTTCTCCGCCGGCGTCCGGGTGGACGTGGCCTGACCGGGGGCGGGGCGGCGGTCGTACCCTGGGGGCCGTGACCGCCGCCCTCGCCCCCGCCGCCGCGCTCGACGCGGCCGACTGGCAGGCCCGGCGTCGCGCCCACGAGGAGCGGGTCGACGCCTGGCTGGCGCCGCACCTGGCCCGCCGCCGCAGCGGGGTGAAGCACCCGGTGGAGGACTTCCTCTTCACCTACTACTCGCACCGCCCGGCGCAGCTGCGCCGCTGGCACCCGGGCGCGGGGGTGGTGCTGCGGGACGCGGACCCGGCGGAGTTCGGACCGGACTACCGCGCCGGCGCCGCCGGGCTCACCCTCGACACCGAGCGGGTACGCGCCCGGCGCGCCGAGTCGATCTCCTGGATCCGGACGCTGCTCGCGGCGACCGCCGGCCGCCCCGCCCACCTGGGCTGCTTCGGCATGCACGAGTGGGCGATGGTCTACCGGCAGACCCAGGACGAGGTACGCCACAACGCCTGGCCGCTGCGGCTCAGCCCGGCGGCGACCGCCGCGGTGGTCGAGGAGCGGGGTGTGCGGTGCAGCCACTTCGACGCGTTCCGGTTCTTCACCGCGCCGGCCCGGCCGCTGAACGTGCTCACCCCGACCCGGGACAGCCAGCACGCGCTGGAGCAGCCGGGCTGCCTGCACGCCAACATGGACCTCTACAAGTGGGCCTACAAGCTCTCGCCCCTGGTCTGCTCGGAACTGGTCGCCGACTGCTTCGCGTTGGCGCGGGAGATCCGCACGCTGGACATGCGCGCCTCCCCGTACGACCTGGCCGAGCTGGGCTACCCGCCGGTGCGGGTGGAGACCATGGCCGGCCGGCAGGAGTACGCGCAGGCCCAGCGGTCCTTCGCCGAACGGGCCGCCCCGCTACGGCAGCGCCTGCTGGCCGAGTGCGACCGGCTCCTCGCCGCCGCACCCGACTGACCGCCGCCACGCCCAGGCCGCCACGCGCCGAGCCGACACGCCCTGGCCGCCGCCGTGCCGTCGGGTCCGGGCGGGCGCGTCCGGGCTGACGCCCCGGGCCCGCGCGGCGCGCGTGGAGGCCCGATTGCGCCAGAGTGTGGCTTCCGAGCGTCTGGATACCACACCTTTCCGCAAACCGTGCGCCGGCCGCGCCGCCAGCGGCGGCGCGGCCGGCCCTGGGTGGGGCCCGGGTGGGGCTTGGGTGGGGCCCGGGTGGGGCCCGGGCGGGGCTTGGGTCGGCGTCAGCCGGCGGTGCAGGTCAACGGCACCATGATCGGGCTGCCGTCGGCCAGGAATCCCCAGCTGGTCTGCGCGGCCGGGTCCAGGGTGCCGTTCCAGCCGGCGTTGCGGGCGGTCACCGTGGTGCCGGTCTGGGTCAGCTCGGCGCCCCACGCCTGGATGATCCGCTGACCGGCGGGAAGCGTGAAGCGCACCGTCCAGCCGGCGATCGGGGCGCTGCCAGGGTTGGCCACGGTGACCTCGCCCTGGAAGCCGCCCGGCCACTGCCCGGCGGTCCGGTAGGTGGCCGCGCAGCCGCCCGTCGGCGTCGGTGTCGGCCCACCGGACGGGCTCGTCGTCGGCGTCGGCGTCGGCCCACCGGTCGGGCTCGTCGTCGGGGTGGGTGTCGGGCCGCCGGACGGGCTCGTCGTCGGCGTGGGGCCACCGGTCGGGCTCGTCGTCGGCGTCGGGGTGCTTCGGCCCAGCGCGGCGGTGAGCGCCGGGTACCAGCGGTCGGACATCTTCTGGTCGCCGGCGGCGTTCGGGTGCACCCCGTCGTAGGTGTCGGTGGCGGTGTTGAAGCCGGTCCACTGGTCGACCACCACGACCGGGGAGGCCGCCGTCGTCTTGCCGGCGGCCCAGCCGTCGATGGCGGCGTTCAGGGCGACCACCCGCTGGCCGCACTCCGCGCAGGTCGGCGGGTTCATCGGGATGATCTTCGCGACCAGCACGGCCATG
The DNA here is from genome assembly GCF_044465125.1 of Micromonospora sp. NPDC049836. Taxonomy (NCBI): domain Bacteria; kingdom Bacillati; phylum Actinomycetota; class Actinomycetes; order Micromonosporales; family Micromonosporaceae; genus Micromonospora; species Micromonospora sp. NPDC049836. The sequence continues at coordinate 196,601 of NZ_JBITLH010000011.1, read as the reverse complement.
GCCGGGTTGCTGGCCCGCATCTGGTCCACCAGCCTCGAGTACGCGGCCAGGATGGTGGTCGGCGCGATGTTGCTCCACACGTCGTTGGTGCCGAAGTGCATGAGCACCACGTCGGGGCGGGTCGCGTTGAGCCAACCGGGCAGCAGGTTCTGGTTGGCGACGTTGGTCACCAGGTAGCCGCCGTGTCCCTCGTTGTCCCCGTCGTACGGCACCGAACAGCCCTGCGGGCCGAGCGTGCCGACGAAGTCGACGTCGGGGTAGCCGGTGGTCTGCAGGCGGTTCCAGAGGAGCGCCCGCCAGCAGCCCGGCGACCCGGTGATGGAGTCACCGAGCGGCATGACGCGGACCGGGGTCGCGGCCGCCGCGGCCGGCGGCGCCGTCGAGACGAGGGCCAGCCCGAGGGCGAGCGCGGGAAGGAGGGCGGCGAGCGCGACGAGCGCGGCGCGCAGCGGGGTACGGGGCATGGGAACGGGTCTCCTGTCACGTGACGAGGTGGTCGGTGACGGCCCTGATGCTCCCGTGGGTATTGAAGCGGTTCGACGCCCGCCGCTCAACCCGGTCCCGTCTGCCGGACTCAGCCCTCGGGGCGGCCCCGGTGCCGCGCCCACTCCGGGGCGAGGATCGACATCACCGTGGCGTCCACCCAACCGTCGTCGTCCCGGAGCACCTGCCGCAGCGTGCCCTCGGCCACGAAACCGATCTTCTCGTACACCCGGCGGGCGCGCGGGTTGAACGCGAACACCTCCAGTGAGATGCGGTGCAGGTCGAGCCGCTCGAAGCCGTACCCGACGATCAGCCGGGCCGCCTCGGTGCCGAGCCCTCGGCCCCGGCCGGCCGCCCCGATCAGGGTGCGGAAGTTCGCGGCGCGGTTGCCCGGATCCCACTCGTTGAGCACCACCTCACCGACGCAGGCACCGCTCTCCCGGTCCACCACGGCCAGGTCGAGCCGGTCGGCCTGCGCGCCGCGGCTGCCGTACCAGTCGCGGAGCCGGTCCAGGTCGAACTCGCGCTGCGGGCTGCCGGTCAGCCGGATCACCTCCGGGTCGGCGAGGATGGCCTGGAAGGTGGCGGCGTCGTCGGCGGTCAGCGGGCGCAGCAGCACCCGCTCGCCGGTCAGGACGGGCTTGCTGGCGAAGTCGGTCGGCACCGGCGGATTCTCGGCGGCAGCCGCCGACCACGGCAAACCGTTTCCGGCCCGACGTCGACCACCGGCGACGGCCCCGGACGGCGGCCACCGGCGGCGGCCACAGGCGGCCGCAGGCACGGCCCACGGGCGGCGGCGGTGGGCGCTCGGCGGGTCAGTCGCCGTCCACCCGGCGGTCGCGTTTGCGCTGGGACTGGCGTTTCTTCTCGGCCAACCGGCGTTCCTTCGCGCCCCGGGACGGCCGGGTGGGGCGGCGGGGCTTCGGCGGCGGGGCGACCGCCTCACGCAGCAGGGCGGCCAGCCGCTCCCGGGCGGCCTCCCGGTTGGCCAACTGCGCGCGGTGCTCGCTGGCGGCCACGGTGAGCACGCCGTCGACCAGCCGGCCGGCGAGCCGGTCCAGGGCACGGGTGCGCAGCGGCTCGGGCACGCTGGGCGAACCGGCCAGGTCGAAGCTCAGCTCCACCCGGGAGTCGGTGGTGTTGACCCCCTGCCCGCCCGGCCCGGAGGACCGGGAGAAGCGCTCCCGCAGCTCGTTGTCGGGGATCACGAGCCGGTCCGTCACCCGCAGTCCGCCGTCCACGCCCCCGAGGCTAACGCCCCGAGCGGTGCACCGGGGAGCGGGTCACGGTCGGGGTGGGGGTGGGCCCGGGACCGGCCCGTTCGTGATCGTTTCCGGCGGCCGCGTACGCCGCCGCACCGACCAGCAGCAACGCGATCACACCGATCTTGGTGATCGCCGCGCGGGTCGCCACCCAGGCGGTGCGCCGCGCGCCGGGCACGCTGGTCCGGATGGTCCGGTAGTCCTTCCAGCCCCGCTTCGCGGGGGCGTACGCCGCGCCGACACCGGCGCCGATGACCAGGCCCACCACGAGGAGGGCCGCGATGACAGCTTGCTCCACCCACGCCAGTATCCATACTCAGCGTAATATTTCCATGGCCCGATGCTCCCGCGCCGGATATCCGACACTTCCCGCCGGCCGCGTCCACCCAGGTCAGGGCCGCGACGGGCGGTCAGCCGCCCCGTCCGATGATGGTGTCCGCGGTGTGCTGGACCTGGTCGATCGGGATGGCGAAGCCGATGCCGATCGAGCCGTTGCCGTCGATGGTGGCGATGGCGGTGTTCACCCCGACCACCTCGCCCCGGGCGTTGACCAGCGGCCCGCCGGAGTTGCCGGGGTTGATGGACGCGTCGGTCTGCACCGCGGTGTGCCGGCCGTTGCCGATGCGTACCTGGCGGTTGAGCGCGCTGACGATACCGGCGGTGACCGTGCCGGCCAGGCCGAGCGGCGAGCCGACCGCCAGCACCGGTTCGCCCACCCGGGTCGAGTTCGGTTTGGCCAGCGGCAGCGGCGACAGCCCGGCCGACGCGGGCACCTTGAGCACCGCCAGGTCGCTGGCCGGCTCCCGCCCCACCACCTCGGCGGTGAACCGGTGCCCGTCCGAGGTCTCCACGGTCACCGGTCCGGAGCCGCCGCGGGCCAGGATGTGGTCGTTGGTGACGATGTGCTGCTCCCGGTCGATGGCGAAGCCCGACCCGCTGGCCGAGGAGCCGGAGGCCCCGCCGACCATCACCGAGACCACCCCCGGCACGGTCTTCTCGGCGGCGGTGACCAGCTCCGCCGGGACCGGCGCCGCCGAGGCCGCCGCCGGTCCGGGCACGTCCCGGTCGGCCGCCCAGGTGCCGGCCGCCGCCCCGGAGACCGTGGAGAGGGCCACCACGGCCATCGCGCTGAGCAACCGGCCGCGCCAGCCCGGCCGTCCCCCGCCCCGCTCCGAGCCGGGTACGTCCCACCGTCCGCGCCCGTCCGGGTCCAGCTCCGGCGAGACGAACCACGGTCCGCGCGGCTCGCCGAGTCCGGTCTGCACTGCCATACCTGGCTCCTCACGTGTCCAGCGTGCTGCGTCGCAGGTGGTGCCGATCAGGGCAGGCGGGAGAACCACCGCAGCGATCCGGCGGCCGCGCCCATGGCGAGCACCAGGCCCAGGCCGATGAAGCGGGCGGAGATGTCCTGCCGTTCCTTGCGGTAGCCGACCGACGTGCCGATGTCCTCGTAGACGGCACGCAGCTCGGCGCTGGTGGAGGCCTCGTGGAAGCCGCCGCCGGTCTCCTCGGCGACCGCCCGCAGGGTCTGCCCGTCGACCGGCACCTGGATCGCCCGGCCGCCCCGGTCGACGAACCCGGACGGGGTACCGAAGGAGATGGTGTGCACCGGCACCTTGGCCGCCACGGCCTGCTCGGCCGCCTCCATCGGATCCATCCCGGAGGTGTTCGCCCCGTCGGAGAGGATGATGATGCGGGCCGGCGGCGGGTTCTTCGCGGCCGAGGCGTCCAGGCTCTTCACCGCGCCGAGCGAGGTGCTGATCGCTTCCCCGATGGCGGTGCCCTGGACGCCGGTGGCCCCCTCCGCCAGCCGTTCGATTCCCTCGTGCAGGGCGTCCCGGTCGGTGCCCGGCGGCACCAGCACCGCCGCGCTGCCGGCGAAGGCGACCAGGCCGACGTTGAACTCGTCGGGCAGGCCGTCGACGAATCGGCGGGCGGCCTGCTTGGCGGCGGTCAGCCGGTCCGGGTCGACGTCGCCGGCGAGCATCGAGGTGGAGACGTCCACCGCCACCATCACGGTGGCCCGCTCGCGGGGCACCCGTACCTCGGCGCTGGGCCGGGCGAAGCCCACCACCAGCAGCGCCAGCATGGCCAGGAAGAGACCCGCCGGTACGTGTCGCCGCCAGGCCGGCCGCTGCGGCGCCACCCGGTCCAGCAGCCGCAGGTTGGTGAACCGGACCGCGTACCGGCTCTGCCGGCGCTGCATCGCCAGGTAGCCGGCGACGAGGGCGGCGACGCCGAGCAGGAGCCAGAGCCGCCCCGGTGACTGCCAGGTCATCCGCGACCTCCGCGGGACGCGGCCGGCGCGGTGGCCAGCCGACGCTGGGTGTGCACGTGCCGCACGATGTCGGCGCTCCAGTCCCGGTCGGTGCGCAGCGCCAGGTGGGTCGCCCCGGACCGGCGCAGCGCCTGGCGCAGCTGGTCCCGCTGGGCGGTGGCGGCCTGCGCGTACCGCTCCCGGAGGGTGGGGTCGCCGGTCCAGACCTCGCGGCGCCGGCCGGTCTCCGGGTCGACCAGGGTGACCAGGCCGACGTCGGGCAGGTCCAGCTCGCGCGGGTCGGTCACCTCGACGGCGAGCACCTGGTGCCGGACGGCGAGCCGGCGCAGCGCGGCCTCCCAGGGCGGGGCGGCGTCCGGGTCGTCCGGCAGCCCGTCCAGGAAGTCGGAGACGACGACCACCAGCCCGCGCCGGGTCGCCATCCGCTGCACGCCGGCCAGGCCGTCGACCAGCGTAGGCGGGACGGCCCGTGCCCCCGGCCGGTCCACGTCGTAGCCGCCGTGCCGGGGCGCGGCCAGCAGGGCCCGGAGCAGGCCGAGCAGGTGGGTACGCCCGTGGCGGGCCGGGAACCGGCGGATGCCGTCCGGGGCGAGCACCTGGGCGCCGAGACGGTTGCCGACCCCGGCGGTGAGGAAGCCGACCGCCGCCACGGCGGCCACCGCGAGTTCCCGCTTGTCCAGGGCGGCCGTGCCGTACTCCATGCTCGGGCTGGCGTCGACCAGCAGCCAGGTGGTCAGCTCCCGGTCCGCGTCGACCTCGCGGACGTGCGGCACGGTGGTCCGGGCGGTGACCGCCCAGTCCATCCGACGCACCTCGTCCTCGCCGGGCCGGTACTCGCGGCTGCCGGACACCTCGCTGCCGGGGCCGGGCAGCAGACCCCGGTGCTGGCCGTGCAGCAGCCCGTCCAGCCGGCGGGAGACGGTCAGCTCCAGCCGGCGCAGCCGCTGGTCGGGCGCCAGGTCGGCCAGGCCCGGCTCGGGCAGGGTCGCGACGGTCCGGCGCCTCATGCCGCCGCCAGGTCGGCCGCCACCTCGGCCTGCCCGGAAACCACCCGGGGCGGTGGCACCGCCTCGACCAGCCGGCGTACCACCGACTCGGCGGAGACACCGTCGGCCACCGCGTCGAAGGAGAGCACCAGCCGGTGGGCGAGGACGTCGACGGCCAGTTCCCGGACGTCCTCGGGCAGGACGTACTCCCGGCCCCGGATCAGGGCCTGGGCACGGGCCGCGGCGACCAGGCCGAGGGTGGCCCGGGGGCTCGCCCCGTACGCCAGCAGCGGGGCGACCTCCGCCAACCCGAACCGGCCCGGGTCGCGGGTGGCCAGGATGAGCCGGACGACGTACTCGGCGAGGGCGTGGTGGACGAAGATGTCGGCGGCCCGGCGCTGGAGCGCACGCAGCCGGACCGGGTCGAGGACCTGCCGGGGGGTGGGTCGGCTGGTGCTCATCCGGTAGAGGATGGCGAGTTCGTCGGCGTCGCTCGGGTAGTCGACGACGACCTTCATGAGGAACCGGTCGCGCTGCGCCTCGGGCAGTTGGTAGACGCCCTCGGACTCGATCGGGTTCTGGGTGGCCAGCACCAGGAACGGCTCCGGGACCGGCCAGCTCCGCCCGCCGATCGAGACCTGCCGCTCGGCCATCGCCTCCAGCAGCGCCGACTGCACCTTGGCCGGGGCGCGGTTGATCTCGTCGGCGAGCACCAGGTTCGCCATGATGGGACCCAGCTCGACGTCGAAGCTCTCCGTGGAGGCCCGGTAGATGCGGGTGCCGACGATGTCCGACGGGACCAGGTCGGGGGTGAACTGGATCCGGGAGAAGGTGCCGCCGACCACGGTGGCCAAAGTCTGCGCGGCCAGGGTCTTGGCCACTCCGGGTACGCCCTCCAGCAGGCAGTGCCCGTCGGCCACCAGGGCGGTGAGCAGCCGTTCGACGAGCCGATCCTGCCCGACGATCACGCGTTTGACCTCGAGGAGAGTCTGTTCCAGCTCGACGCCGCTAGCGTCGGCCTCGACCGGGCTGGGCACGCTGGCCAGGGTGTCCGAGATGTCCGTCACGGTGCTTGCTTCCCGGGCCGGAGGTCGGACAAACGTCGGATTTTCCGCCCGTGACCGTCCCTTCCCGGCCCGGATCGGGATGACTCCCCCGGCCGGGTCACAACGGCGCGGGCGGCGCCGGGCGGAGCAGTCGGGAACAGACCGGCCGGAAACGGCACCGGCCCCCGCCGTCGGCGGGGGCCGGCACCTCGGCGCGGGTCAGTTGTGGATGGCCAGGTGGAACGACCGGTCCGCGGCGTTCCCGGACGAGCTGCGGGTCTGCACGAAGACCGCGTTCGGGGTCAGGTAGCGGGGCGCGACCGCGACCTCGCCCGACGGCGGGACGTTCGCCGCGTCGTTGGTCCCGATGGTGGCCGTGAACGCCTTCGAGTGCACGTCGTAGTCGAGGACGACCTCGTACTGCCCGGCGCCGCAGCAGGTGAAGCGCTGGGCCGAGACCACGTTCACGGAGTGCTGGAGCAGCACGCCGTTGGCGCTGACGACCGCCCACGCGGTGGTGCCGGTGGGCGGCGGCGCCAGGGCGGCGTTCAGCGCCGCCTGCGCGCGGCGGGCGGCGGCCGCGGTCACCGGCGGCTGGCTCCCAGAGCCGGGCTGGCGGGCACCGGGCTGGACGGAGCCGGTCGGGGCCTTGGCGCTGGGCTGGGCCGCGACGGCGATGCCGCCGCCGGCCAGGGTGAGGGTCAGGACGGCGAGGGCCACCACCGTCGCCTTGGGTCTGAAGAATGTCGCCATGACAGGTCTCCCTATTCGTGACCGTGGTGATCCGACCCGACCCGAGACCGGGCCGGGCGGCTGTGGCGAGCGCCGGGCGCAGCCTTGGGCAGACCATCGGAGATCTGCTTCACGCGCACCGTTATCGTCGGCCGAACCGACCTTCTGCACCCGGCTTGAACTGGGGATACTACGGAGAGTCGCGACGTCTCAACCAGATGGAAACTAGCACCGGAAAATGCGTACGGTCAATAGTTCACATTTAGCGTGTCGACCATTGAACGCCACTCTTCGGAATTGTGAAAAGCGAGTGGAACGCCATTCATGAAATGGTCGGGCCGGGCGGCGGGGCGCTCGGCGGCACCGCCGGCCGGTACGGTGACGCGGTGACCGCCCTGACCAGCGCCGGACGGACCACCACCCGGGCGCGCCGGGCCACGACGGTGGGCTGCTGGCTCGCCGTGCTGCCCGCGGCGGCCTGGGCGGTGCTCCGCCTCGCCGGCCTGGAGCGCGGGCCGTTGGTGCAGGCGGTCGCCTTCACCCCGTACGTCGCCGCCGGCGCCCTGCTGCCGCTGGCGCTGGCGCTCGCCCTGCGCCGGATCGCCCCGGCGGTGGTCGCGGCGCTGGCCGCGCTGGCCCTGGTCGGCGCGGTGGCGCCCCGGGCGGTCGGCGCGGCGCAGCCGGCCGTCGACGGGCCGACCCTGCGGCTGCTCACCGCCAACCTGCTGGTCGGCGGCGCGGACCCGGCGGTGCTGGTCGGCCTGGTCCGGGACCAGCGGGTCGACGTGCTGGCCGTGCAGGAGTTCACCCCCGGCATCGCCGCCGAGCTGGACCGGCTGGGGCTGGCCACGCTGCTGCCGTACCGGGTCCTCAACCCGGAGGTCGGCACCACCGGCTCCGGCCTGTACGCCCGCTACCCGCTGGGCGAGGGCGGGTTCCGGCGCAACGAGGGCTTCGGCTTCACCCAGGCCCACGGGACGCTGGCGGTGCCGGGCGCGCCACCGCTGCGGGTGGAGTCGGCGCACCCGGCCGCGCCGTACGCCGTCGAGGTGGTGCCGGACTGGTGGACCGACCTGCGCGCCCAGCCGACCGCCACGCCCCGCGGACGGCTCAGCGTGCTGGCCGGGGACTTCAACGCGACCCTCGACCACGCACCGCTGCGCGACCTCATCGCCACCGGGTACGTGGACGCCGCCGACCAGGTGGGCGCCGGGCTCGCCGGCACCTGGGGCCCGTACGACGGCGACCCGATCCCGCCGGTCACCATCGACCACGTGCTGGCCGACCGGCGCATCGCGGTCCGCTCGGTGGACACGCACCGACTGCCCGGCAGCGACCACCGGGCCGTCCTGGCCGAGCTGCGGCTGCCCGCCGCCGGCTGAGCCGGCCCGGGAACCGGGTCCGGTCTCAGACCCGGGCCCGGTCCAGTCCGTAGCTGAGCGCGTCCACAAGGGCGTGCCAGCTCGCCTCGACCACGTTGGGGTGCACCCCCACGGTGGTCCAGTCCCGGCCGGCGCCGGCGGTCTCCACCAGCACCCGGGTGACCGCGCCGGTGCCGTGGCTGCCCTCCAGGATGCGTACCTTGTAGTCAGCCAGCTCGAACTCGCGCAGCTCCGGGTAGTGCCGGGCGAGCGCCACCCGCAGCGCCTCGTCCAGCGCGTTGACCGGGCCGTTGCCCTCGGCGGTGGCGATCACCCGCTCGCCGCGTACCCGGATCTTCACGGTGGCCTCGGAGACCACCGCGCCGTCCTCGCGGTGCTCGACCAGCACCCGGTACGACTCCAGGGCGAACGGGCGCGGCACGGCCCGGTCCGGCAGCTCGGCGCGGACCAGCAGCTCGAAGGAGGCGTCGGCGGCCTCGAACGACCAGCCGCCGGCCTCCAGCTCCTTGACCCGCTTGGTGACCGTGGCGAGCGCCTCCGGATGGCCGGCCAGATCCACACCCAGCTCGCGGCTCTTGAGCTCGATGCTGGCCCGGCCGGCCATCTCGGTCACCAGGATCCGCATGTCGTTGCCCACCACCGCCGGGTCGACGTGGTTGTAGAGCAACGGGTCGACCTTGATCGCGCTCGCGTGCAGCCCCGCCTTGTGGGCGAAGGCGGCGGCCCCGACGTACGCCTGGTGGGTGTCGGGGGCGATGTTGGCGATCTCGGCGATGGCGTGCGAGACCCGCACCATCTGTTCCAGGCAGCCCTCCGGTAGGACGGGCATGCCGAGCTTGAGCTGGAGGTTGGCCACGATCGCGAAGAGGTCCGCGTTGCCGGGGCGCTCGCCGTACCCGTTGGCGGTGCCCTGGACGTGCCGGACGCCGGCCTCGACCGCGGCGATCGTGTTGGCCACCGCGCAGGCGGTGTCGTTCTGGGCGTGCATGCCGAGCCGGGCCGGGTCGATCCCGGTCCGCGCGGTGAGCCCGGCGATCGCGGCGGTGACCTGCGACGGGAGCATCCCGCCGTTGGTGTCGCACAGGACGAACCGCTCGGCACCGGCGGCGAGCGCGGTCTCCGCCACGGCGGCGGTGTACGCCGGGTCGTGCCGGTAGCCGTCGTAGAAGTGCTCCCCGTCGACGAAGACCCGCCGCCCCTGCGCCACCAGGTACGCGACCGTGTCGCGGATCATGGCCAGGTTCTCCTCGGCGGTGGTGCGCAGCGCCCGCTCGACGTGGCGCAGGTCCGCCTTGGCGACCAGCGCCACGGCCGGGGTCTCCGCGTCGAGCAGCCCGCGCACCTGCGGGTCGGCGTCGACCGCGAGGCCGGCCTTGCGGGTGGCCCCGAAGGCGACCAGGACGGCGTGCTTCAGGTCCAGCTCGGTCCGGGCCCGCCGGAAGAACTCGGTGTCCTTCGGTACGGCGCCCGGCCAGCCCCCCTCGATGAAGCCGACCCCGAGGTCGTCGAGCAGGCGGGCCACCGCGAGCTTGTCGACGACCGAGTAGCTGAGCCCTTCGCGCTGCGCACCGTCGCGCAACGTCGTGTCGTACACCTGGAAGGTCATGGGAGTCCTCGTCTCGAACCTGCGGGAGCAACAAAAAGACCCCCCGCGGATGCGGGAGGTCTGCGCGCTCGGCGGAAGGGATGCCGGCGCGCTAGCTGCCAATGATCAGGACGGAGCTGGTCACGACGGCCACTCTGCCACTCCGCTCCCGGTTTTGGGAGGGAAAACCCACATCCCGGGACGGTGACTCTGGGTGGTGACATCCCGCGCGCCGGCGAGATCCGCCGCGCCGGCCGGCCCCGGTGATCGACTTCACAAGTCATCTGGCCGCCGAGCGGCGGAAACCCGGCTGCGGAAGTATCTGGAACTGATCAAGTTACCGGCCCTCGCGCCGCTGACAAACCGCTGTCTAGGAGGACCCGTGCTCACCGTCGGTGACCGCTTCCCCGAGTACGAACTCACCGCCTGCGTGTCGCTCGACGCCGACCAGGCGTTCGAGACGATCAACCACAAGTCCTACGAGGGCAAGTGGCGGGTGGTCTTCTTCTGGCCGAAGGACTTCACCTTCATCTGCCCGACCGAGATCGCCGAGTTCGGCCGCCTGAACGGTGAGTTCGCCGACCGGGACGCCCAGGTGCTCGGCGTCTCCGTGGACAACGAGTTCGTCCACTACGCCTGGCGCAAGGACCACCCGGACCTGCGGGAACTGCCCTTCCCGATGCTCAGCGACATCAAGCGCGAGCTGACCGGGGCGTGCGGCGTGCTCGGCGAGGACGGCGTCGCCCAGCGGGCCACCTTCATCGTGGACCCGAACAACGAGATCCAGTTCGCCATGGTGACCGCCGGCTCGGTCGGCCGGAACGTCTCCGAGGTGCTGCGGGTGCTCGACGCCCTGCAGACCGACGAGCTCTGCCCGTGCAACTGGAACAAGGGCGGCGCCACCCTGGACGCCAACGCGCTGCTCGCCGGGACCGGGGCCTGAGCATGGGTCTGGACGCGGTCAAGGCGGCCCTGCCCGAGTACGCCAAGGACATCAAGCTCAACCTCGGCTCCACCGTCGGCACCTCGACCCTGAAGCCGGAGCAGGCCTGGGGCACCGCCCTGGCCTGCGCGGTGGCGGCCCGCAATCCGGTGGTGCTGCGGGAGATCGCCGCCGAGGCGGCCGGGCACCTCACGCCCGAGGCGGTCGAGGCCGCCAAGGGCGCGGCCGCGATCATGGCGATGAACAACATCTACTACCGGGCCAAGCACCTGATCGGCGACGAGCAGTACGCCTCGATGCCGGCCCGGCTGCGGATGCAGATCATCGCCCGGCCGGGCGTGGAGAAGGGCGACTTCGAGCTCTGGTGCCTCGCCGTCTCGGCGATCACCGGCTGCGGCGTCTGCCTGGAGTCGCACGAGAAGACCCTGCGGGCCGCCGGTTTCACCCGGGAGCAGGTGCACGAAGGGCTGCGGATCGCCGCGGTCGTGCACGCCGCCGCGGTGACGCTGGACGCGGAGGCCGCGCTCGCCTGAACCGGCCGGTGTAGCGATCTCCGCACCCGGGTAGGAAGGGATCCGACAGGCACATCCCCCGAGAAAGTCGAGAAAGGGAGTGTTGACGCCATGGAGCGGCTCGACCCTCGAACGACCCACGGGACGCCGGATCCGCTGACCCAGGGTGGTCAGGGCGCCTTCGCGGGCGGCACGCCCGCCGGGCGCTTCGATCCGTGGAGCTACCGGGCCGATGCCGGGGTGACCGGCATGGACCTGGTCGGCTACAAGGTGGAGGCGACGGACGGTGGCATCGGCAAGGTGGACCGGGCCAGTCACGAGGTGAACTCCAGTTTCCTCGTGGTGGACACCGGTCCGTGGATCTTCGGTAAGAAGGTCATGTTGCCGGCCGGCACCGTCAACCACGTCGACCACGACGAGCGGAAGGTCTACGTCGACCGGAGCAAGGACCAGATCAAGGCCGCGCCCGAGTACGACGAGTCGACCGACACGGACCCGGCGTACCGGGAGAAGCTCGGCGGTTACTACGACGACACCTACTCGTCGATCCCGCCGGGTACCGCCCGGTAACGGAGAAACCTGCACCGACGGCCGGTGGGATACCACGGTGTCCCACCGGCCGTTACCGTGTCAGGGTGGACGCCACGGACACCCCGCACCGCAGCCCCTTCCCCGCCCTGTTCAACTTCCGCGACGTCGGCGGTCACCCCGGCCACGACGGCCGCACGGTGCGCCGGGGGCGGCTCTTCCGCTCCGACTCCCTGCACCGCATCGACGAGACCGACCGGGCGGCGTTCACCGCCCTCGGCATCCGCACCGTCATCGACCTGCGCCGCCCCAGCGAGGTGACCCGCGACGGCCGGGTGCCGGCGTACGACGGGCTCACCTACCGGCACATCCACCCCGAGCACCAGAACTGGTCCGAGGTGCTGTACCAGCAGCACGAGGACCTGGCCCGCTGGCTCGCCGACCGGTACGCGGCGCTCGCGCAGACCGGCACCGCGGGCCTGGCCGAGGCGGTCGGGCTCATCGCGGACAGCGCGAACGCGCCGGTGGTGGTGCACTGCGTGGCCGGGAAGGACCGCACGGGCATCGTCTGCGCGCTCACCCTCGGGGTGCTCGGCGTGGCCGACGACGCCATCGCCGCCGACTACGCGCTCAGCACCGAGGCGTCCGAGCGGTTCAGCGCCTGGCTCACCGCCACCATGCCGGAGGCCGATCCGCTGCCCCGCCCGTTCCTCGCCTCCCCCGCCGAGGCGATGACGCTCTTCCTGGCCGAACTGCGCGCCGGGTACGGCTCGATCGAGGGCTACCTGCGCCACGCCGGGGTGACCGACGCCCAGCTCGACGCGCTCCGCGCCCACCTGCTCGCCTGATCCCCCGCGCGACGGCCGGCACCGTCCGGTGCCGGCCGTCGACGGGAACTCAGAGCACCTGCCGCACCCAGCCGTGCCGGTCCTCGGCACGGCCGCGCTGGATGTCCACCAGCTGCTGCCGCAGGGCCATGGTGGACCGACCCGACTCGCCGCCACCGATCAGGAACTCGCCGTCCGGGAAGCGCACGCCGCCGATCGGCGTGATCACCGCGGCGGTGCCGCAGGCGAAGACCTCGCGGAGCCGGCCGCTGGCGGCGTCGGCCTGCCAGTCGGCGAAGCTCACCGGCCGCTCCTCCACCCGGTGCCCCGCCTCGGCGGCCAGGGTGAGGATCGCGTCGCGGGTGATGCCGGGCAGGATGGTGCCGCTCAGCGGCGGGGTGACCAGGGTGTTGTCGTCGTAGACGAAGAAGACGTTCATGCCGCCCAGCTCGTCGACGAAGCGCCGCTCGACGGCGTCCAGGAAGACCACCTGGTCGCAGCCGGCCTCGATCGCCTCGGCCTGCGCGGCCAGCGAGGTCGCGTAGTTGCCGCCGCACTTGGCCGCGCCCGTGCCGCCGGGCGCCGCCCGCGTGTAGTCCGGGGAGACCCAGACCGTCACCGGCTTCACGCCACCGGCGAAATACGCGCCGGCCGGCGAGGCGATCACGCAGTAGAGGTACTCGTTGGCCGGGCGGACGCCGAGGAAGACCTCACTGGCGAACATGAACGGCCGCAGGTAGAGGCTGGCGTCCTCGTGCTCCGGGATCCAGTCCTGGTCGATCTCCACGAGCCGGCGCAGCGACTCGACGAACGTCGCCGGGGGCAGCTCCGGCATGGCCAGGCGGTGCGCCGAGGCGACGAAGCGGGCCGCGTTGGCCTCCGGACGGAACATGGTCACCGATCCGTCCGCGGTCCGGTACGCCTTCAGCCCCTCGAAGATCTCCTGCGCGTAGTGCAGGACGGCGGCGGCCGGGTCCATCGGGATCGGGGCGCGGGCCTCCACCCGGGCGTCGTACCAGCCCTTGCCCTCGGCGTAGCGGATGGTCACCATGTGGTCGGTGAACACCCGGCCGAAGCCCGGGTTCGCCAGCAGGGCGGCCCGGTCGGCGGCGGATACCGGCGCGGGATTCGGACGGATCTCGAAATCGAGCATGTCACCACCGCTCATCGCGCTGACCTCCCTGCGGGTCCACGGCATGCGGGATCGCACGCCGACGTCACTGGTGCCAGAAACTTACCCCGAACGGTCGTTCAGCGGATAGCACCGGCCCGACACATCGAAGAACCGGGTGGCTGGGGCTGCGACGACCGGGCGGATTCAGCCCGGCACGGGTCTGGCGGCCCGGAACCGGGCCGAGTGACGGCCCGGTCAGGCTACGGCGTACCCGGCGAGGCGGTCGCCGACCTCCTCGGTGCGCAGCGACGTGCCCGGCGTACGACCGGCCAGCTCGGTGGCGACCGCGGCGGTGACCCGCCCGGCGGCGTCGGCGTGGCCGAGCTGGTCGAGCAGCAGCGCGGCGGAGAGCACCGCGGCGACCGGATCGGCGACGCCCCGGCCCGCGATGTCCGGCGCGGAACCGTGCACCGGCTCGAACATCGACGGGTAGCGCCCCTCGGGGTTGATGCAGCCGCTGGCGGCCAGCCCGATGCCCCCGGTCACCGCGGCCGCGATGTCGGTGAGGATGTCGCCGAACAGGTTGTCGGTGACCACGACGTCGTACCGCTGCGGGTTGGTCACCAGGAACATGGCGGCGGCGTCGACGTGCTGGTATTCCGTCGTCACGTCGGGATGCTCGGCCGCCACCGCCTCGAACGCCCGGGCCCAGAGCGAGCCGGCGTGGGTCAGCACGTTGGTCTTGTGCACCAGGGTGACCTTGCGCCGCTCCCGGCGGCGGGCCCGGGCGAAGGCGTCCCGGATCACCCGCTCCACGCCGTGCCGGGTGTTCAGGCTCTCCTCGGTGGCCACCTCGGCCGGGGTGTCCCGGTGCAGCGAACCGCCGGCGCCCGCGTACAGGCCCTCGGTGCCCTCGCGGACCACGACCAGGTCGACCTCGCCCGGCTTCACGGCGGCCAGCGGGCCGGCGACCCCCGGCCAGAGCCGGGACGGGCGGAGGTTGACGTACTGGTCGAAGGCGAACCGGAGCTTGAGCAGCAGACCACGCTCCAGCACCCCCGGCGGCACGGTCGGGTCGCCGACCGCGCCGAGCAGGATGGCGTCGTGCCCGGCCAACTCCTCGAGGACCGAGTCGGGCAGCACCTCGCCGGTGCGGTGGTAGCGGGCCGCGCCGAGGTCGTACTCGGTGGCCGCCACCCCGGGGAGCACCGCGTCGATGACCTTGCGGGCCTGCCCGACCACCTCGGGCCCGATGCCGTCCCCGGCCACCACCGCGATCCGTGCCACCTGGCGCTCCCTCACCTCGTCGTTCTGCGCAACGGTACGTCGCCGTCCCGGCTCCCGGTACGCGCCTTCCAACATTCGGGACGTCGCGATACACAGCATGCTCCCAGGCGGCATTCATGCGGCGATCATCTCCGCACCCTAGGGTCAGGGCAGCGGGTCGACCACGGCCCGGGACCGGCTTCGCCGCGGCGCTGCGGCGCCGCCAGCGAGGGAGCGGAGCGATGCGGATCGACGCGCGGCGGGCCCGCTGGGCCGACGAGCAGCCCCGAACCCGGTGGGTCGACCAGTCGGCCTTCCACAGCCGCCGCCCCGACCTGCGCCTCGGCACCCGAACCCACCGGCTCGACCGGGCCGGCCCCGACGCCGCCGACCGGATCAGCGTCCAGCACACCGTGCGGACCTCCACCGCCGAGTACACCCTGCTGCTCAACGCCCCCGACTGGCTCGGCCGCCGGGTCGTCGGGGCGGCACTGCGTGACGCGGTCGCCGAACTGCGGGCCATCGACCTGACGTACGGGCCGAACCGCCCCGACAGCCTGGTCTCGATGCTGCGGCGCGGCGAGATCAGCCCCGAGTCGTACCCCCCGCTGGCCGACCTGGTGGACCGCTGCGCCGCCATGCGGGCGGCGACCGACGGATGGTTCGACGCCTGGGCGGTGCCCGGCGGCTTCGACCCGGGCGGCCTGCTCGGCGGCTGGGCGGTGGAGCGGGCGGCGGACCGGCTGCGCGCCGCCGGCGTGCACGACTACGCCGTGCTCAGCGGCGCCGACCTGACCGTACGCGGGCACGCCGCGCACGGCGGACCGTGGCGGGTCGCCCTGCACCACCCGACGGACTCGCGGCGCGCCCCGCTGGTGCTGGAGATGACGGCCGGCGCGGTGGGCACCTCCGGAGTGAGCGGGCGCCGGGGACATGTGGTGGACCCGCACACCGGCGAACCGGCCGACCAACTCGTCGCCGCCACCGTGGTCGGACCGGACCTCGCGGTGGCCGACGCCTACGCCACCGCCCTGTACGCGGCCGGGCCGGCAGGGCTGGCCTGGTTCCGCAACGGCTCGGACTACCGGGCGCTCTTCGCGCACCGCCGGCGCTGACCGTCGCCTCTGGACACTCCCCCTGCGCCCGCGGGCGTTTCGGGCTTTCCACCGCACCGGCAAGGCTTCCCGGGGCGCCGCCCGCGATCGGCCCCCACGGTCTCGGCAACGACCGTGGGGGCCGGTCAGCGACGAGTGCGCGTGGCTCGCGCAATCGAGGGGTGCGGGCCGGTGGGCCGGGACTGCGACCGCGTCACCCGAAGACGGGCCGGAGTTTCGACTCAGCCAGTGACCGCACCGGTACGCTAGCGAATCGACGCAACTCGACGCAAGAGTCTCCACAGCGGACCGTCCCCGCACCCGGGCCGGTCAATGCCCGGTCGACCCGGGGCGGGGCAGGGGTGACGGCGGCGGAGCGGGATGGCACGCTGTCCGCCGTGAGTTTCGATCTGAGCGTGTGGGCCCTGCCGTCCGGGGCCACGCCCGACGACGTACGGGCAGCGGTGCGGCGGTGCCGCGAGGGGCGGCACGTCGACCACCACCCCGATCCCAGGGTGGTCGGCTTCTACCGGGCGATCACCGCGGCGTACCCGGACCGGCCGGCCGGCCCCGGCACCCCGTGGGAGGTCGCCCCGCTGCACGCGGCCGCCGACCACGTGGCCATGAGCCTCTTCCCCACCTGCGAGGACCAGGTGCTGCTCGACATCGAGCGGCTGGCCGGCGAGCACGACCTGATGCTCTTCGACGTCCAGGACGGCTCGGTGTACCCGCCGCCGGCCCGCGTCCGCAGCTGAGCAGCGCGGACGACGAGGGGCCCGGCCGTCCGGCCGGGCCCCCGATCCGTGCTGCCCGCGACCACTCGTCGCGCAGGTCGGCGCTGGCCGCGCCTACTCGTCGCGCAGGTCGGCGGCGCTGGCCGCGACCGCGCCGATCGAGTCGGCGGCCGAGCTGAGCAGATCCGCGCCGAGCGCCTGGTCGACGGTGAGGGTCATCAGCGTCTCGCCACCGGCCTCCCGGCGGGCGACCTGCATGGCGGCGATGTTCACGCCGGCCGCGCCGAGCAGGGTGCCGACCGTGCCGACCACGCCCGGCCGGTCCGCGTAGCGCAGGAAGACCAGGATGCCCTCGGCGCCGATCTCCACGTCGAAGCCGTCCACCTCGGTCAGCTTGATGACGTCCCGGCTGCCGGTGTGGGTCACCGTGCCGGAGACGCTGACCGTCCGGCCGTCCGGCAGCGCGCCGCGTACGGTCACCAGGTTGGGGTGGTCGACCGTCTCGGCCTGGGTGGCCAGCGTGACCTCGACGCCACGCTCGGCGGCCAGGTGCGGGGCGTTGACGTAGGTGACCTGCTCCTCCACCACCGAGCTGAACAGCCCCTTGGTGGCCGCGAGCTTGAGCACCGAGACGTCGTGGGCGACGACCTCGCCGCGCACCTCGACGTTGACGCTGGCGGCGATCCCGCCGGCCACCGCGGTGAAGGCCCGGCCGAGCTTCTCGGCCAGCGGCAGCAACGGCCGCACGTCCTCGGCGACCACGCCACCGGCCTGCACGTTCACCGCGTCCGGGACGAACTCGCCCTGCAACGCCAGCTTGACGCTCTTCGCCACGGCCAGGCCCGCCTTGTCCTGCGCCTCGTGGGTGGAGGCGCCCAGGTGCGGGGTGGCCACCACGTTGTCGAAGGCGAACAGCGGCGAGGAGGTGCAGGGCTCCTTGGCGTACACGTCGACGCCGGCGCCGGCGACCCGGCCCTCGGCGATCGCGTCCGCGAGGGCCTGCTCGTCGACCAGGCCACCCCGGGCGGCGTTGACGATCCGGACGCCGGGCTTGACGATCGCCAGCTCCTTCTCGCCGATCAGGCCCACCGTCTCCGGCGTCTTCGGCAGGTGGATCGAGATGAAGTCGCTCTCCCGCAGCAGCTCCTCCAGCCCCACCAGGCGGACGCCGAGCTGGGCGGCCCGAGCCGGCTGGATGTAGGGGTCGTACGCGATCAGCCGGGTGCCGAACGCCGCGATCCGCTGGGCGAAGAGCACACCGATGCGACCGAGACCGACCACGCCGACCGTCTTGCCCTGCAACTCCACGCCCGTGTACTTGGACCGCTTCCACTCCCCCGCCTTGAGCGCGGCGCTGGCGCTGGCGGTGTTGCGGGCCACGGCCAGCAGCAGCGCGACCGCCTGCTCGGCCGCCGAAACGATGTTCGAGGTGGGCGCGTTGACGACCATGACACCGCGGGCCGTGGCGGCCGGCACCTCGACGTTGTCCAGGCCCACACCGGCCCGGGCGACCACCTTGAGCCGCGGCGCCGCGGCGATGGCCTCGGCGTCGATCTGGGTGGCGCTGCGTACGATCACCGCGTCGGCCTCGGAGAGCGCGGAGAGCAGGGCCGGGCGGTCGGTGCCGTCGACGTGCCGCACGTCGAAGTCGTGCGCGAGCACCTCGATGGCGGCAGGAGCGAGTTCTTCGGCGATCAGTACGACAGGATTCATCGGTCCTCGTAGACGCTCGGTTTCGGTCGGCCTGGGGCGGCGGGACGCCGCGCTGCGCCCTGCGCCGATCTGTGCCATGGCCGTCAGGTGCCGGCTGACGCACCTAGTAGGGATCGTAGGGGGCGGCTCGCCGGCCGTGTCCCGTACCTCGGGGTGAGCGCCCTCACACAGCGCCTTCGCACGCTCGACATCCGCCGTTCACGCACGTCAGCCCGCCCGAGGCGTCCGTCACCCCCTCCCACCAGGCGGACCCACCCCCGCCCCGTCGAGGGCGCACGCACCCCAGGACAGGCCGCCGCGCACGCCGGCCCAGCCCACGCCGGGCCGACTCACGCCGGCCCAGCCCACGCCGGGCCGACCCACGCCGGGCCAGCCCACGCCGGGGCCAGCCCACGACGGGCAGACCCACGGAATGCGGAAAGTCGGGGCCTCCGCCGCGAGGGAAGGCCCGACCTGCCGCAATCGGGTGCCAGCGTCTCGCGCGCAGAGCGGACCGGGGCCCGTCACGTCGGGTCGGTGGGGGCGGGGCCACCGGGGACGGGGCGGGTGGGGAGATGACCGCGGCCCGCGATCTGACGCCGGGGAGAGCGTCGGGTCGCGGGCCGCGGGGGCCCCCGTGCGGGGAAGGCTGGTCAGGCGGTCTCGGTGATGGGCCGGTCGACCCAGCTCATCATGGCCCGCAGCTTCTGCCCGGTCTCCTCGATCGGGTGCGCGGCGCCCTCGGCCCGCCACTTGGCGAAGTTCGGCCGGCCGGCCTCGTCCTCGGCGACCCACTCGCGGGCGAACTCGCCGGACTGGATCTCACCGAGGATCTTGCGCATCTCCTCCTTGACCCGGGCGTCGATGACGCGGGGGCCGCGGGAGAGGTCGCCGTACTCGGCGGTGTCGGAGATGCTGTAGCGCATCCGGGCGATGCCGCCCTCGTACATGAGGTCGACGATGAGCTTCAGCTCGTGCAGGCACTCGAAGTAGGCCACCTCGGGGGCGTAACCGGCCTCGGTGAGCACCTCGAAGCCGGTCTGCACCAGCGCGGCCGCGCCGCCGCAGAGCACCGCCTGCTCGCCGAAGAGGTCGGTCTCGGTCTCCTCGGTGAAGGTGGTCCGGATCGCCCCGGCCCGGGTGCCGCCGATCGCCTTCGCGTACGCCAGAGCCAGGCCGAACGCGTTGCCGCTGGCGTCCTGCTCGACGGCGACCAGGCAGGGCACACCCTTGCCGTCGACGTACTGGCGGCGGACCAGGTGACCGGGGCCCTTCGGGGCGACCATCGCCACGTCCACCTCGGCCGGCGGCTTGATCAGCCCGTACCGGATGTTGAAGCCGTGGCCGAAGAAGATCGCCTTGCCGGGGGCGAGGTTGGGGGCGATCGCCTCGGCGTAGAGGCCCCGCTGGGCGGTGTCCGGCGCCAGGATCATGATCACGTCGGCCTCGGCGGCCGCCTCGGCCGGCGTCAGCACCCGCAGGCCCTGCTCCTCGGCCTTCGGCCGGCTCTTCGAGCCGGCGGGCAGGCCGATCACCACGTCGACGCCGGAGTCGCGCAGCGACAACGCGTGCGCGTGGCCCTGGCTGCCGTAGCCGATCACGGCGACCTTGCGGCCCTGGATCAGGCCCAGGTCGGCGTCGTCGTCGTAGAACACCTCAACGCTCATTGACTTCCCTTTCCTACGGCGGTGCCCGTCGGCCCGTCGAAAATCTGGTGGGTGCGAATCAGGCGGCGCGCAGCGCCGGGCCGGCGGTGATCGAGCGGGAACCGCGGCCGATCGCCACCGTGCCGGACTGGACCATCTCCTTGATGCCGAACGGCTCCAGGTCACGCAGCAGCGCGTCGAGCTTGTCGGGGGTGCCGGTGGCCTCGATGGTCAGCGTGTCCGGCGCGACGTCGACCACCCGGGCGCGGAACAGGGCGACCGTCTCGAGCACCTGGCCCCGGGCGCTGCGGTCGGCCCGAACCTTGACCAGCAGCAGCTCCCGGGCCACCGAGACCTGCGGGTCCAGCTCCACGATCTTGAGTACGTTGACCAGCTTGTTGAGCTGCTTGGTGACCTGCTCCAAGGGGGACGACTCGGCGTTGACCACGATGGTGATCCGGGAGACGTCCGGGTTCTCGGTCTCGCCCACGGCGAGGCTGTCGATGTTGAACCCGCGCCGGGAGAACAGCCCGGAGACCCGGGCCAGGACACCCGGCTTGTTCTCCACCAGCACGGACAGCGTGTGCATCGTCATGGCTGTGCCTTCCTCGTCATGCCCTCACGGCCCTCGCTGCGCTCGGTGCATTCGGTCATGACTAGAGCTCGTCCTCGTCGAACGCGGGGCGGACGCCCCGGGCGAACATGATCTCGTCGTTGCTGGTGCCGGCGGCCACCATCGGCCAGACCATCGCGTCCTTGCCGACCACGAAGTCGATGACCACGGGCGCGTCGTTGATCGCCATGGCCGCCTCGATGGTCTTGTCGACGTCGGCGGCGTTCTCGCAGCGCAGCCCGACGCAGCCGAGCGCCTCGGCGAGCTTCACGAAGTCCGGGATGCGGTGCTTGTGGGTGCCCAGCTCGGTGTTGGAGTAGCGCTCCCCGTAGAACAGGGTCTGCCACTGCCGGACCATCCCCAGGTTGCCATTGTTGATCACGGCGACCTTGATCGGGATGCCCTCCAGGGCGCAGGTGGCCAGCTCCTGGTTGGTCATCTGGAAGCAGCCGTCGCCGTCCACCGCCCAGACCGTGGTCTCCGGCTTGCCGACCTTGGCGCCCATCGCCGCCGGGACGGCGTAGCCCATGGTGCCGAGGCCACCGGAGTTCAACCAGGTGTACGGCTTCTCGTACGAGATGAACTGGCTGGCCCACATCTGGTGCTGGCCGACGCCCGCCACGTAGATGGTGTCCGGGCCGGCGATCTCGCCCAGCCGCTTGATCACGTACTGCGGGGAGAGGGTGCCGTCGGCCGGCTCCTCGTACCCGAGCGGGTACCGCTGGCGCAGGTCGTCGAGCTGGTGCCACCAGTCGCCGAGGTCGGCCGCCGGCCGGGCCGAGCGCTCGGCCGTGACGGCGGCGATCAGCTCCTCGATCACGTGCCGGGCGTCGCCGACGATCGGCACGTCGGCGTGCCGGTTCTTCCCGATCTCGGCGGGGTCGATGTCGGCGTGCACGACCGCGGCGTCCGGGGCGAACGAGTCGAGCCTGCCGGTGACCCGGTCGTCGAAGCGGGCGCCCAGGGCCACGATCAGGTCGGCCTTCTGCAGGCCGTAGACGGCGGCGACGGTGCCGTGCATGCCGGGCATGCCCAGGTGCTGGCGGTGCGAGTCGGGGAACGCGCCGAGCGCCATCAGGGTGGTCACCACCGGGATGCCGGTCAGCTCGGCGAGCTTGCGCAGCCCGTCGGTGGCGCCGGCCTTGAGCACGCCGCCGCCGACGTAGAGCACCGGGCGGCGGGCCGTGCTCATCAGCCGGGCCGCCTCCCGGATCTGCTTGCCGTGCGGGTGCAGGGTCGGCCGGTAGCCGGGCAGGTCCAGGGTGGGCGGCCAGGAGAAGGTGGTCGGCGCCTGGAGCACGTCCTTGGGGATGTCCACCAGGACCGGGCCGGGCCGGCCGGTGGCCGCCAGGTGGAACGCCTCGGCGAGCACCTGCGGGATCTCCTCGGCGGTCTGCACCAGGAAGTTGTGCTTGGTGATCGGCAGGGTGATGCCCTGGATGTCCGCCTCCTGGAAGGCGTCCGTGCCGATCGACGGGCGGGCCACCTGGCCGGTGATCGCCACCAGCGGCACCGAGTCCATGTACGCGTCGGCGATCGGGGTGACCAGGTTGGTGGCGCCCGGCCCGGAGGTGGCCATGCAGACGCCGACCTTGCCGGTCGCCTGGGCGTAGCCGGTGGCGGCGTGCCCGGCGCCCTGCTCGTGGCGGACCAGGATGTGCCGGACGGTGGAGTCGTAGAGCGGGTCGTACGCCGGCAGGATCGCCCCGCCGGGAATGCCGAAGACGACGTCGACACCGAGGGCCTCGAGCGAGCGGACCAGCGAGCCGGCGCCGGAGACCTGTGCCGGCGTGGACTGCCGTTCGGTCGCGGTGCGGGCGTCCGTGCCCCGGGGCGGTACGGCCGGGGCGGCCGGCGTGGCGCCGGGGCGGGGGGCGGGGGCGTGCTCGGGGTCACCGGCCGGCTCGGTGGCCGGGCGGGCTCGCCGGACGGAGTGGGCGAGGGTCTCTGGCGTGGGTCTCGTCATGGCGGTTCAGGCCTTCGGCTGGAGTGGGTGATGCGCTTCTCAGGAGGGACGCGGGCGTCCCGGCGATGGTCTGACGGCAACAAAAAAGCCCTCGTGCAGGATGCACGGGGCCAGCGCACTCTCGGTCAGGGAGAGTGCGCTCAGGTAAGTACTCGCAGCGACCGGATCGACGACATGTGGCTAAGCCTGACGCATCTCACGCGATGAGTCAACTGATCCCACATTTTGGTTCACGGACGTGGGCGTGTCGGCTCCCGGCACGCTCTCACCACCCCTCGCCACCTGGGCTGATCCCTCGATCGGGGGACGCGGCGCGGGGGGATTCGACCGGAGCCGGGGCAGCAGCGGAGACGGCCCGGGGCGGACCGGCGGGGGCGGCGGGGCCGGCGGCAGCGTGGCGGGCCGGGCGCCGGGCGAGGTGGCCGCCTCCAGCATCGCCTCCAGGTGTTCGGCCGGCACGCCCCACCCGAAGAGGGCGCCCTGCCCGAACCGGCAGCCGGCGGCGACCACCGCGGCCAGTTCGGTGGGGTTGGTGACGCCCTCGGCGATCACCTCCAGCCCGAAGTGGTGCCCGAGCCGCATCACGATGTCCACCATCGGGGCGAACGCCGGGCCGTCCCGGCCGACCGGCCGGACCGGCTCGTGCTCGGCCACCAGACCGTGGTCGATCTTGAGAATGTCGATCGGCAGCCGGCGCAGCTGGCCGAGCGAGGAGTAGCCCGCGCCGAAGTCGTCCAGCGCGATCCGTACCCCGGTCAGCCGCAGCGCGCTGAGCCGCCGGATCAGCTCGTCCAGGTCGGTGGCGACGGCGTGCTCGGTGACCTCCAGCACCAGCCGCTGCGGCGGCACGTGGTGCGCGCGCAGCGCGTCGGCGACCTGGACGACGTACTCGGGCGCGTGCAGCTCGCGCGGGGAGACGTTCACCGACACCCAGACGTCGTGGCCGTCGGCGAGCCAGCGGGAGAGCTGGTAGCAGGCCTGGTGCAGCACCCAGGCGCCCAGCTTGGAGATCATCCCGCACTCCTCGGCGAGCGGGATGAACTCGTCCGGGCGGACGTTGCCCAGCTCCGGGTGGTGCCAGCGGAGCAGCGCCTCCGCGCCCACCGGGCGCACCGACGGCAGCGAGGCCACCGGCTGGAAGGCCAGCCGCAGCTCGTCGCGCTCGATCGCGCCGCGCAGCTCGTGCTCGAGCCTGGTGCGCCGGCGCAGCAGCTGGTCGTACGCGGCGTCGTAGCGCTCGATCCGGTTCTTGCCGCGCTGCTTGGCGTAGCGCAGCGCCAGGTCGGCGTTGCGCAGCAGCAGCTCGACCTCGGTCTCCCCGCAGGTGCCGGCCACCCCGATGCTGACCGACAGGAAGATCGGCCCGTCGCCCTCCTGGTACGGGCGGCCGAGCACCCCGAGCAGCCGTTCGGCGACCGGGCCGGGGTCGTCGACGCCGTGCATGAGCACCGCGAACTCGTCCCCGCCGAGCCGGGCGGCCAGGTCACCGGGGCGCAGGTTGCCGCGCAGCCGCCGGCCCACCTCGGCCAGCACCGCGTCGCCGACGTCGTGCCCGCGCATGTCGTTGACGTTCTTGAAGCCGTCCAGGTCCAGCCCGAGCAGCACGCAGGGCACGCCCGCCTCGGCGCAGCGGTGCAGCGCCCGCAGCAGCCCGCGCCGGTTGGCCAGCCCGGTGAGCGGGTCGGTGTGCGCCAACTCGCGGAAGTGGGCCTCCCGCTCGACCAGCCGGCCGGCGTAGCCGCGGACGTCGTTGAGGGCGAGGTACTGCCGGGCGACCAGGGCGAAGCCCTCGACGCTGCCGGCGATGATGCCGAAGGCGTCGAACCGGCCGCCCTGGGCCAGGTGGTACATCGCCGAGGCGGCCATCGCGAACATCGGCACGAAGGCGTACTCGCCGTCGCGGCGGATCAGGTCGACGTCGAACTGCCCCGGCAGGTCCACCCGGTGCACCGCCAGCGCGACGGCCAGCAGACCCCCGGCCAGCACCACGGCGCCGGTCAGCGCCATGTCCGGCCCGCCCTGGCAGAGCCCGGCGCTGACGCCCAGGCCGCCGACGCTCACCCCGGTCACCCCGGCGCCGAGCAGCAGCAGCCGGCCGCCGGGCGGGGCGGCCCGCAGCACCATGATCAGGGTCAGCCCGGCGGTGATCGCCGCGCTCACCGTGGCCAGCACGATCGGCCGGCAGGCCATCGGGGTGGCCGCGCCGAGCAGCCGGGTCGGCGCGCTGAACAGCACCCAGCCGACGAACCAGAGCGCGCTGCCCATGATCACGCCGTCGAGCAGCAGCCGGGCGGTGGCCGCCCGGGTGGCCGCCGCGCCGGGCAGGCGCAGCAGGGCGGCGCCCAGGGCCAGCGCGCTGACCGCGCTGCCGATCGAGACCATGGTCGCCCAGTGCGTGCGGTGCCCCTGCTCGTGCGCCCAGTGCGGCACGGCGAGCAGGACGACGGTGACCCCGACGAGCAGGCTGAGCAGCGCCGTCCCGGCGGCCACGGCGAGCAGCAGGTGGGCCTGCCGGTGCGGCCCCACCCGGCGGTGGGCCGACCCGGCCAGCAGCGCGACGGCGCCGGCGGCGGCCAGCCCGCTCAGCGCCGCGACGGCGACCAGACCCGGGGAGGGATGCACGACCTCAACTGTGCCGGATGGGCGCACCCCGTGGGGCATCGGGTGCGCAACTGTTGGGACACGGACCCCGCGCCGCTGGGTGGGCACGCCGGGCGGTGCAAGACTGGTAGCCATGCCTGAGCTGCGGTCGAGGACCTCCACCCACGGTCGGACGATGGCCGGCGCCCGGGCCCTGTGGCGGGCCACCGGGATGACCGACGACGACTTCGGCAAGCCGATCGTCGCCATCGCCAACAGTTTCACCCAGTTCGTCCCCGGTCACGTACACCTCAAGGACCTCGGCGGCCTGGTCGCCGACGCGGTCGCGGAGGCCGGCGGGGTGGGCCGGGAGTTCAACACCATCGCGGTCGACGACGGCATCGCGATGGGCCACGGCGGCATGCTCTACTCGCTGCCCAGCCGGGAGTTGATCGCCGACGCGGTGGAGTACATGGTCAACGCGCACTGCGCGGACGCCCTGGTCTGCATCTCCAACTGCGACAAGATCACCCCGGGCATGCTGCTGGCCGCGCTGCGGCTCAACATCCCGACCGTCTTCGTCTCCGGCGGCCCGATGGAGGCCGGCAAGACGGTGGCGATCGAGGGCGTCGTCCATTCCAAGATCGACCTGATCGACGCGATGATCGCCTCCTCGAACGAGGCGGTCACCGAGGACCAGCTCGGCGAGATCGAGCGCTCGGCATGCCCGACCTGCGGCTCCTGCTCGGGCATGTTCACCGCCAACTCGATGAACTGCCTGACCGAGGCGATCGGCCTGGCGCTGCCCGGCAACGGGTCGACGCTCGCCACCCACGCCGCGCGCCGGTCGCTCTTCGTCGAGGCCGGCCGCACCGTCGTCGAGATCGCCAAGCGCTGGTACGAGAAGGACGACGCCTCGGTGCTGCCCCGCGCGATCGCCGGCCGGGCGGCGTTCGAGAACGCGGTCGCCCTCGACGTGGCCATGGGCGGCTCGACCAACACGGTGCTGCACCTGCTCGCCGCCGCCCGCGAGGCGGAGCTGGACTTCTCGGTGGCGGACATCGACCAGATCTCCCGCCGGGTGCCCTGCCTGGCCAAGGTCGCGCCGAACTCGCCGCAGTACCACATGGAGGACGTGCACCGGGCCGGCGGCATCCCGGCCATCCTCGGCGAGCTGGACCGCGCCGGGCTGCTGCACCGCGACGTGCGCGCGGTGCACTCCCCCAGCCTCGACCGCTGGCTGGCCGACTGGGACGTGCGGGGCGGCTCGGCCACCCCGGCGGCGGTCGAGCTGTTCCACGCCGCCCCGGGCGGGGTGCGCACCACCGAGCCGTTCTCCACCGCCAACCGCTGGTCGTCGCTGGACACCGACGCGGCCGGCGGCTGCATCCGGGACCGCGAGCACGCGTACAGCGCGGACGGCGGGCTGGCCATCCTGCACGGCAACCTGGCACCGGCCGGCTGCGTGGTGAAGACCGCCGGCGTGCCCGAGGAGTGCCTGACGTTCCGCGGCCCGGCCAAGGTCTACGAGTCGCAGGACGACGCGGTGACCGCGATCCTCGCCAAGGAGATCGTCGCCGGGGACGTGGTGGTGATCCGGTACGAGGGCCCGAAGGGCGGCCCCGGCATGCAGGAGATGCTCTACCCGACCTCGTTCCTCAAGGGCCGTGGGCTGGGCCGTTCCTGCGCGCTGCTCACCGACGGCCGGTTCTCCGGCGGCACCTCCGGGCTGTCCATCGGGCACGTCTCCCCGGAGGCGGCCTCCGGCGGGCTGATCGCGCTGGTGCGCGAGGGCGACGAGATCGTCATCGACATCCCGGGCCGGTCGATCGAGCTGAACGTGCCCGCCGACGAGTTGGAGGCGCGCCGGGTGGCCGAGGAGAAGCGGGATCGCCCGTACACCCCGGTCGACCGGCAGCGCCCGGTGTCGGCGGCGCTGCGGGCGTACGCCTCGATGGCCACCTCGGCCAGCGACGGCGCCTACCGGCGCGTGCCGGAGTAAGCGGAACGGAAGGGGGGCCCGAGGCCGCCGGCGGGCTGGCCAGGGCCCCCCTTCCCACGCCGTTCCCGGTAGGGTCCGCCGTCGTGGAGACGACGGTGAGTTACGCGCGACTGATCCGACCGGTCATCGACCGGGTCTACGTGGGCGCCCGCTTGGCGGCCCGGGCCCGGATGGAGGCGTTCTACGCCGAGCGCGGCTGCGCCCTCGGCGCCGAGAACAGCTTCTTCTCCGGCGTGCTGGCCCGGCCGATGCCCGCCGAGGCGCTCGCCGACGGCCTGATCTACACCTCGGGCAGCATGGACGAGGAGCTGGAGCGGGGCATCGTCGTGCGGGACGCCGAGGGCGCGTGGCACCTCACCGACCTGGGCCGCGAGCTGGCGCTGTTCGCGCAGCGGGCCAGCGGGGAGGCCGCCGAGGAACTGTGGGGCAGGCTGCCCGGGATGCTGCCCGGCCTGAGCATCGTGCCTCGCCTCGCCGACCTGGTCGGCCGGGTGCTGACGCACGCGCAGGCCACCGGCGGGCCGGCCTTCCGGGCGATGTCCCCGCCGTACGAGCCGGAGGGCGCCTCCCCGGCGGTGCTGCTGATCACCCGGCTCGGCTCGCTGCGCCACCACCGCGCCGACGCGCACCGGGCGGCGTGGCGGGCCGCCGGGCTGACCGCCGAGGAGATCCGCGCGCTGCCGGACGGGCCGGAACGCGCGGCGATCGAGGCGGACACCGACCGCCGCGACGAGCCGGCGTACGCGGCGCTCACCGAGGCCGAGCGATGGGAGCTGCTGGCCGGCCTGGCCGCCCTGCCCAACTAGCCGCTCGGTGGAACGGCATGGCTGTCTCCGGCCCCGGTTGACAGCCATGGCGTTCCACTCACCGCGTCGACGCGTCCGCGTTGCGCGGGGGCCCGCCCGAGACCGCGTGACGCGACGACCGTCGCGCAGATCGTCGAGCGCGCCGGCGTCACGAAGAGCACCTTCTTCCGGCACTTCACCGACAAACGGGAAGTCCTGGTGGCCGGCCAGGAGACGCTGAGCCGCCTGCTGGCCGAGGGGATCGCCGCGGCGCCGGCCGGCGCCAGCCCGCTCGACGCGGTGGCGGCCGGTCTCGAGCGGGCGTCCAGCGCGATGGGTTCGATGAACCGCGACCTCGCGGCCCGCCTGAAGGCGGCGATCGCCGCCAGCGAGGAGCTTCAGCAGCGGGACGCCCTGAAAGGCGTCAGCCTGGCGGCCGCGATGACCGCCGCCCTGGTCGCTTGGGGCGTGCCCGACCCGATCGCGGCCCTCGCCGGCGAACTGGGCGTGCTGGCGTTCAAGCGCGGCTACGCCGACTGGTCCGCGAGCGAGGACACCGGGGACGAGCTGGCGCCCTACGCCCTGGCCGCCCTGGTCGAACTGCGGGCGGCCACGACGTCACTGAGCTGACGCCGCCGGCCCACGCCGGCCGGTGCGGTTCAGGTGCGCGGCCGGTGCCGCTCGGGGCCGACGACGAGGGGAGCGGGCGCCCGGGGTGGCGGAGCTAGGCCGCTCTCGCGGCGAGGACGACGTCCCGGGCGTACCGGATGGCGGCCGGGGTGTCCGGGAAGACCAGGCCGTCGCGGCGCAGCTCGGCGGCGACGCCGAGGGTGCTGAGCACCTGGTCGTGGCCGGGGGTGATGCCGGAGAGCAGCACGGTGATCCCCCGGCCGCGCAGCCGGTCGATGGCGTCGCCGAGGACCTGCGCGCCGGTGGCGTCGACGGTGGACACCCGGGACATCCGCAGGATCACCACCCGCACGTCGGCGACCTCGGTCAACTCCAGCAGGAAGGTGTGCGCCGCCGCGAAGAAGAGCGGCCCGTCCAGCCGGTACGCGACGATGTGCTCGGCGAGCAGCGCGTGCTCCTCGGCGCTGTGCTCGCCCTGGTCGAGCGGCACCTGCTCCAGCCGCGCGCTGCGGGCCACCGCGCGCAGCGCCAGCACCACCGCCACGGCGAGCCCGACCGCCACCGCGGTGACCAGGTCCCACATCACCGTGACCGCGAAGGTGAGCACCAGCACCAGCGCGTCGGCCCGGGTGGCGCGCAGCAGCGCCCGGAGGGAGGCCGCCTCCACCATCCGGACGGTGGTGGCGAGCAGCACCCCGGCCAGGGCGGCGAGCGGGATCCGGCCGACCAGCGGCGCGGCGGCGAGCACGATCGCGGCCAGCGCGACGGCGTGGGTGAGCGCGGCGAGCTTCGAGGAGGCCCCGGCGCGGACGTTCACGGCGGTACGGGCGATCGCGGCGGTGGCCGGGATGCCGCCGAAGAGCGGTGCCGCCAGGTTCGCCAGGCCCTGGCCGAAGAGTTCCCGGTCCGGGTCGTGCCGCTGCCCGACGGTCATCCCGTCGGCCACGGTCGCGGAGAGCAGGCTCTCCAGCGCGGCGAGCGCGGCGACCGCGACCGCGCTGGGCAGCAGCGTGCCGAGCGCGCCGAGGTCGAGGAAGGCCAGCGACGGCGCGGGCAGGGCCTGCGGCAGGTGGCCGATCCGGACCAGGTCGACCGGGGCCAGCTCGGCGAGGACCGTGGCGGCGGCCACCCCGAGCAGGGAGAACGGCACGCCGGGTCGCCACCGGGCGCCGAGCAGCATCAGCGCGGCCACCCCGAGCGCCACGGCGACCGGCACCGGCCGCGGCTGGGCGGCGAACCGGGCGGCCGCGTCGACGGCCACCGCCCAGACCTTCTCGCCGCGCGCGCCGGTCACGCCGAGCGCCGCCGGCACCTGTTGCAGGGCGATCACCACGGCGATGCCGGCGGTGAAGCCCTCGATCACCGGGGCCGGCAGGTAGCGGACGTACCGGCCGAGGCGGGCCAGGGCGAGGCCGATCAGCAGCAGCCCCGCCAGCGCGCCGACCATCAGCACGCCGCCGGCCCCGAAGCGCTGCACCACCGGTACCAGCACCACGGTCATCGCCCCGGTGGGGCCGGACACCTGGAGGTTGGAGCCGCCGAAGATCGCGGCGACGGCGCCGGCGACCACGGCGGTGACCAGGCCGGCCTCGGCACCGAGGCCGGAGGTGACGCCGAAGGCGAGGGCGAGGGGCAGCGCCACCACGGCGACGGTGAGACCGGCGAGCAGGTCCCGTCGCGGCGAGCGGCGTGCGGCCAGCAGGTCGGCCTGGCCGGGCAGCAGGCCGCCGACGCGCTCCCCGATCAGGCGTCCGGCCTGTCGCAGGCCGGCCCCGGCGCCGCCCCGGCGGCCCGGCCGGGGAACGCCGCCGTCGGGGCTGTGGCTGTCGGCCGGGGTCGCCGGGCCGGCGGGGGCGGTGGTGTTCACCGGTCCGTCCCGGACGCGCGCAGCTCGTCCAGGAGCGCGTCCCGGTCGGTGAGCACCGCGCCGAGGATCCGCCGGCCGGCGGCGAGCAGGTCGGCCACGTCGGGGGTGCTGAGCGCGTACATGACCAGCGGGCCCTCCCGGTAGGAGGTGACCATGCCGGCCCGGCGCAGCACGGCGAGCTGCTGGGAGAGGTTGGACGGCTCGACGTCGATGGCGGCCAGCAGGTCGCGGACCGGCTTCGGCCCGTCCTGGAGCAGTTCGAGCGCCCGGATCCGGACCGGGTGCCCGAGGGTGCGGAACAGCTCCGCCTTCGCCTGGTACAGCGGTACCGACATGAAACATCCCTCCCCGAGACCTTGAAGACTTTAGCACTTGCAAAGATCTGCAACTTGGGCGCGGGCCGTCGGTGTGACTTGACTGAGGGCTAACCGTGACTTCCTGCACTTTTTCCGCAAGAATGAGCTCGGAACCACCGTCATCAGGAAGCAGAGCGCCAATGCTGCTGAGTTTCCGCTTCACCAACCATCGTTCGTTCCGCGACGAGAACCAACTCAACCTGACTCCGGTCTACGGAGACAGCGGCGAGCCGGGCGGAGGCGGGGTCAGCGCCGTCCTCGTCGCCGGAATCTTCGGCGCAAACGCCTCCGGTAAGTCGAACTGCCTGGATGCCCTTGGATTCATGCGTCGCATGGCGGTGCAGTCCGATCGCGCCGTGGAGCCCGGACTGGGACTGGCGCGGGAGCCGTTCCGGTTGGCCGCGGAATCGCTCGAAGGACCGTCGCGATATGTCGTCGACCTGCTGATCGCCGGGGTCCGCCACACGTACGGCTTCACCATCGACGACCAGCGGGTTCTAGACGAGTGGCTCTACCACTATCCGGTGGGACGCCGTCGCCGGGTCTTCGAGCGCGAAGGTGACACGTTCACCTGGGGTGAAGAGTCGGGTAGGCAGCCGGAGCTGGAACAGATCTCTCGCATAACCGCGCCCACGGCCCTCTTTCTCAGCACCGTAGCCCGGTTCGGGCACGGCCACGCCCAGCCCGATCCGGCGGATCCACAGCCCTTGCACGACACCTACCGGTGGTTCTACCGGATCACCAGGCATCTGGGACCAGATGCCTGGGCAGGGGCTCACCCCGCCCGACTCGAAGCGATGCGGCCGGTCATCGTCGACCTGCTGCGAGCAGCCGACATCGGAATCGTGGACATGCGCATACCGCCGGATCCCGCTGGCGATTCTGACTTGGAGGAGTTGCGGGCGACGCAGGCCGCCGGAGGCATGCGGGGAAGAATCCGAGCAGCGGGGGAACGCGCCCTGACCCGCCGTGCTCGGCCACAATTCGCGCACCGGGGGACGGACGGCGACGTCTTCTTCGACTTCGAGGACGAGTCAACCGGAACGCGACAACTGCTCTCGCTCGGATTGCAGGCGACAGCGATCCTCCAGTCCGGCGGGACGATGCTCATCGACGAGATCGACTCCAGTCTGCACCCGATCCTGACCGCGAAGTTGATCAGTATGTTCCGAAGCTCGACCGCAAACCCCCTGCGTAGCCAACTACTCTTCACCAGTCATGACGCGGCGCTGCTCGGCACCGTCGATGCGGAGGAGGTCCTGCACCGCGACGAGATCTGGTTCACCGCGAAAGACGACCAGGGCTGCTCCTCGCTGTATCCACTCACCGACTTCAAGCCTCGGAAGGAGGGCGAGAACCGGCAACGGCGCTACCTCAACGGAAACTACGGTGCTGTTCCGGACCTCTCAACCCCCCTGTTCGAGCAGGCTCTCGCGATCAGGGGGCGCGGTGAAACCGGCCGGTCGTAAGGGGAGGAACTCGGGCGGCACGCGCGACTACAGCCGCGAGACGGATCTCCGCCGCAGGATCGGCACCCGAGACCAACTGCGTACCGTGCTGGTGGCCACCAACGGCCAGTCCACCGAGCGGTCCTATCTGCTTGCCCTCAAGCAGGAGCCCTGGGTGCGGCCACGGGTCGTCGTCGTGGTGGAACGTGGATCGCCCATCGACATGGCCAGGGGTGCCGCCCGCCGCCGCCAGCGCGACGACTTCGACGAGGCATGGGGGGTCTGCGATGTCGACCACTACGAGGCCGCGCAGGCAGAGGCTGAGGCTGCCGCTCTCGGCGTGCGGCTGGTCTGGTCGAACCCCTGCTTCGAGGTGTGGCTGCTCCTCCACCATGTGGACTGTTCCGGCTACCTCAAAAACGCCGACAAGGTCCACGAAAAGCTACGTCGTGCGGTGAAGAACTGGGACAAGACCGCTCTCAACTTCAACGACTTCCGCGACGGGGTCGAGAATGCGGTCGTCAGGGCACAGCGGCTCGGTCCCGCCCCCGATCGCAACCCGTCGACTGCCGTCTGGCAACTCATCGACACGCTGCGCTGAGCCGCTGACGACAGGATTCGGACGGCGGTGCTCCCTGGATGAGAACACCGCCGTCCCGGATACGCGGCGCAGTTCGCGCGGAGGTTGTCCGGGTCCTGCGTGTCGGGCTGCTCCGCCTCGGTCGCGCCGGCACCCGGTCAGGGCCCACAGCGCATCGGCCAGCCAGGTCACGCCGTATCGCCGGTGATGTCGTTCACGCAGCGCAGCACCGGGCGGCGGGTCAGTGCCACCGGATCGAGCGGGGCGTCCGCGCGTACCGTGAACGTCGCCGACTCTCCCGGCAGCAGGGTGACCAGGGCCTGGTCCACCTGCGCCGACGGGTCGAGCCGGTCCGGGTACACGGTCAGGTCGCGCAGCACCGTCCGCGCGGTGACCCGGACCCGCTGGCCGTCGCCGGCCGGCTCGACCGTGGCGTCCAGCTCGGCCGCCGGCCACTCGACCTCCCGGTCCTCGGCGAAGAACCACAGCGCCCGCTCGGCGGTGTCGCCGGCCTCCGCGACCAGCAGCTCGCGCCGGGCCTCGTCCGGCCGCGCCAGCTCCGCCGGCAGCGCCAGCACCACCGAGGAGTACGCCGGCACGTCCAGCTCCACCGAGGTCTTCGCCCGCGGCTCCCCGTCCAGCACCAGCCGGGTGACCGTGGCCGGCGCGCGCCACACCCCGGCGGTCTCGTTCACCGCGACCAGCGCCAGCCCGCCGCCGCGCGGCTGCACGGTCAACAGCCGGTCGGCGTACGCGCGGCGCAGCGCGTACCAGAGCGGTTTGCGCCGGCCGTCGCCGTCCACCGCCGACCAGGAGGTGACCGGCCAGCAGTCGTTGAGCTGCCAGACGATGGTGCCCATGCAGACCGGCCGGAGCGACCGGAAGTGCTCGACGCCGACCTGGATGGCGCGGGCCTGGTTGAGCTGGGTGTAGTAGTGCCAGTCGTCGAAGTCGGCCGGGGCCGGCAGGTGCGCGTCCAGCCCGCGCTGGAGCTTCCGATCGCCGTCGATCGCCTTCTGGTGGTGGGCCATCCCCGGCGAGTCGGCCGCCAACGGCCGGTCGGAGATCGACCGGCGCAGGGTCGCGTACGCCGCGGGCGCCTGGTAGCCGAACTCGGCGACGAACCGCGGCCGGTACTCCCGGTACTTCAGGTAGTCGTCGGTGTTCCAGACGTCCCAGATGTGCATGGTGCCGTGCGCCGGGTCGTTGGGGTGGATCTCCTCCCGGCCCGACCACGGGCTGCCCGGCCAGTACGGCCGGGTCGGGTCCAGCTCACCGACGATCCGGGGCAGCAGGTCCAGGTAGTAGCCCCGCCCCCAGGTGCGGCCGGCGAGCGGCTCCTGCCAGTCCCAGTCGTGCCAGCCCCAGATGTTCTCGTTGTTGCCCGTCCAGAGCACCAGCGAGGGATGCACGGCGAGTTGGGTGACCTGCACCCGGGCCTCCGCCTCGACCTCGGTGCGGAACGGCTCCTCCTCCGGGTACGCGGCGCAGGCGAAGAGGAAGTCCTGCTGCACCAGCAGGCCCAGCTCGTCGGCGAGCTGGTAGAAGTCCGCCGACTCGTACCGGCCGCCGCCCCAGACCCGGAGCAGGTTGACGTTCGCCCCGAGCGCCTGGCCGAACCGCTCGGCCAGCCGGGACCGGGTGACCCGGTTGGGGAACGCGTCGTCCGGGATCCAGTTGACGCCCCGGACGAACACCGGCACCTCGTTGACGTGCAGGGTGAACGCCGAGCCGTGCGCGTCCGGGGCGGTGTCCAGGCGTACCGAGCGGAAACCGATCCGGCGGGACCAGGCGTCCAGCGTCCGGCCGTCCGCCGCGCGCAGGGTCACCTCGAGGTCGTACAGCGGCTGCTCGCCGTACCCCGCGGGCCACCACAGCTCGGGGTCCGCGACGGTGAGCGTCGCCACGGCCGCGCGCTCCCCCGCCGGCACGGTGACCTCGACGGCCACGCCGGCCACCGCGGCGTGCACGGTCAGCGGCTCCTCGGCCGCCCGCTCGACCTCGACGTGCACCGCCACCCGGCCGGTGCCCCCGGCGACGGTGACCAGCGGGCGGACCGTCGCCAGCCGGGCGGTCGACCAGGAGTGCAGGCCGATCTCCTGCCAGATGCCGGCGGTGACCACGGTGGGTCCCCAGTCCCAGCCGAAGTTGCAGGCGGTCTTGCGGATGAAGGCGAACGGCTCCGGGTAGGCGTTCGGCCGGTCGCCGAGCCGGTCCCGGTGCGCCTCGGCGTAGCGGTAGGCCGAGTCGAAGCGGACGGTCAGCGTGTTCGCGCCGGGGCGCAGCAGCGCACCGACCGGGAACCGGTAGCCGCGGTGCTGGTTCTCGGTGCGGCCGACCTCGACGCCGTTCACGGCGACCGTGGCGACCGTGTCCAGCCCGGCGCAGACCAGGTCGACCCGGTCCTGGTCGCCCGGCTGCCAGGCGAAGCTGGTCTCGTAGCGCCAGTCGGTCCGGCCGATCCAGCCGAGCCGGTTCTCGTTGTCGTCCAGGTACGGGTCGGCGATGAGGCCGGCGGCCAGCAGGTCGGTGTGCACACAGCCGGGCACGGTGGCCGGTACCGCCTGCCCGGCGACCTCCGGCGGCACCTGCGGACCCGGTACGGCCCGCAGCACCCAACCCTCGGGCAACTCCTGCCACGTCACGACTTCACCGCGCCTTCCATGATTCCGCGGACGATCTGACGTCCACCGATGAACAGCATGACCAGCAGGGGGGCGGTCGCGATGAGCGCGCCGGCCAGCACCCGCCGGTAGATCACATAATTGCCGCTGGCCAGGTCGGAGACCGCCACCATCGAGGTCGGGAAGTCGGTGCCGCCCAGCGTGATCAGCGGCCACTGGAAGTCGTTCCAGGTGGCCACGAAGGTGAGCAGGCCGAGCACCGCGAGGGCCGGACGGATCGCGGGCAGCACGATGGTGCCGTACACCCGCATGGTGGTGGCGCCGTCCACCCGGGCCGACTCGACCAGCTCGTCCGGGACGGTGTTCAGGATGAACTGCCGCATGTAGAACACGCCGAACGCGGTGACCAGGCCGGGGGCGATGACCGCGAGCAGGGTGCCGTTCCAGCCGAGCTTGCCCATCACGATGTAGAGCGCCACGATGCCGAGCTGGTTCGGCACGGTCAGGGTCAGCACCACGAAGAGCATGAGCGCACGGCTGCCCCGGAACCGCAGCTTGGCGAAGGCGAACCCGGCCAGCGAACAGAAGAAGAGCACCGAGGCGGTCACCACGGTCGAGACGATGACGCTGTTGACCAGCGAGGCGGCGAAGTAGACGTCCTGGAGGGAGAAGACCTCCTCGACGTTGGTCAGGAACCGGTCGCCCGGGACGATCGCCGGCGGCAGCTTGGCGAGCGCCTCGTCGTCGCTGGTGGCGATGACGAACATCCAGTACAGCGGGAACGCCGCGAACAGCATCGTCACGGCGAGGAACAGGTAGGTCCAGAACCCGGCCGCGGTGTCCTGCGGGGCCCGGCCCACCAGCCGCGGCCGGCGGCGGGCCGGCGCGGCGGTACGCGGGGGTGCCACGGCGGTCATCAGTGCCTCCTCTCGTTCGCGACTGCGGTACTCCGCTGCGCTGCGTTCCTCGCGCTCACCGGGCTTCCCTTTCGTTCGCGACTGCGGTACTCCGCTGCGCTGCGTTCCTCGCGCTCACCGGTTGCCACCTCCGGACAGGCGGTTCGTCAGCAGGTAGTTGATGCCGGCGACGATCAGGATGATCAGGAAGAGCGCCCAGGACATCGCCGCGGCGTAGCCGAGGTTGAGGTCCTTCCAGCCGACCTTGTAGATGAGCTGGGCGATGGTCTGCCACTCGCCGTTCGGCCCACCGGTGGCGGCCTGCGCGTTCGGGTCGAAGAGCATCGGCTCGGTGAAGAGCTGCAGCCCGCCGATCGTGGAGAGGATGACCGTGAAGAGCACGACCGGCTGGATCATCGGCACGGTGATCCGCCAGAGCTGCTTCCAGGGCCCGGCGCCGTCGATGGCGGCCGCCTCGTAGACGTCGCGCGGGATGGACTGCATGGCCGCCAGGTAGAGCAGAGCGTTGTAGCCGATCCACTTCCAGTTGACCATCGTGGCGACGGCGATCCAGGCGTGCAGCTTGTCGGCCCGCCAGTCGATCGGGTCGTCCGGGCCGCCGAGGCCGACCAGGCCGAGCACCCAGTTGGCCATGCCGAAGTCGCGGGAGAAGAAGACGCTGAACACCATCGTGGAGGCGACGATCGGCGTCACGTACGGCAGCAGCATCCCGACCCGCCACCAGGTCTGCGCCCGCAGCCGGCGGTTCAGCAGTGCGGCGACCACCAGCGCGAGCAGCAGTTGCGGCACCGAGGAGAGCAGGAAGATGCCGAAGGTGTTGTAGAGGGCGTTCCAGAAGTCCTCGTCGCCGACGAGCTTGCCGAAGTTCTCGAACCCGGCCCAGTACGGCAGCGTCGGGTCGTCGAGCCGGTAGTTGCGCAGCGAGACCACGCCGTTGTAGAGCAGCGGAAAGAGCCCGAACACGATGAACAGCAGGAAGAACGGCGCGACCATCAGGTACGGCAGGTAGCGCAGGTCGAAGCGGTACAGCCGGTCGCGCCAGGTCAGCCGCCGGTCGTCGGCGGAGCGGCCGCGCCTCGGCGCGGAACGCGGGCTCGACGGCGCGGGCGCGGCACGGGTGGTGGACATCGGAACACTCCAGGGCCGGGATCGGGTGACGGGGTGAGGCGGTGGCGGAGCGGGCCACCGCCCGCCCCGCCACCGGTGCTGGGTCAGGAGTTGGCGGCCTTCTCGGCCTGCTTGACCGCCTCGCCCCAGGCGGCGTCCGGCTTCAGGCTCTTGTTCTGCACCCGGGTGATGACGTTCTCCACGGCGACCCGGGTCGGGCCGTTCTTCTTGCCGAGGTACTGCGGGGTCAGGCCCTGGGCCATCTTCGGGAAGATCTGCCCGACCGGCGCGTTGTTGAAGAACGGGTTCTTGAAGTCGGCGATCGCCGGGTCGGCGTAGAGCGCCGGCTGCGAGGGCAGGTTGCCGACCTTCTTGAAGATCTCGATCTGCTGCTCGGGCGCGACCAGCCACTTCAGCAGCTGGTACGCCTCGTCGACGTGCTTGCCCTGCTTGGGAATGGTCAGGAACGAGCCGCCCCAGTTGCCGCCGCCGCCGGGGACCGCGGCGATGTCCCACTTGCCCTCGGTGCCGGGGGCGGTGTCCTTGATGTGGCCGAGCATCCACGCCGGGCAGGCGAGCACCGCGAAGGAGCCGCTGGTGAAGCCCTTGTCCCAGTCGGCCTGGAAGCTGGCCAGGTTGGCGGACAGGCCGGCCTGGACCGCCTTGACGGTGTAGTCGAAGGCGACCTTCGGGCCGCCGTCCATCTGGAGCTGGTCCTGCTCGTTGTAGAAGCCGACCGGCTGCTGGCCAAGGATCGGGTTGAACAGGTTGGTGCCGGAGTCGATGAACTTCTTCCTGGTCTTGCCGGTGTACTCCTGGCCGACCTCGATGAACTTGTCCCAGGTGGGCCAGAGCGCGGAGACCTGGTCGCGCTCCGTGGGCAGGCCGGCGGCCTTGAACAGGTCGGTCCGGTAGCACATCGCCAGGCCGCCGACGTCGGTGCCGAGGCCGATCTGGGTCTTGCCGTCGGCCGACAGGGACTGCTTCCACTTCCAGGGCAGGTACTTGCTCTCGTACTCCCCGGCGCCCTTGTCCAGCAGGTTGACGAACTTGTCGGACTGGCTGCGGAACTGGACCATGAAGCCCTCGTCGATGGCCGCGATGTCCGGTGCGCCGTTGCCGGCGACCAGCTTCTTCTGCAGGTCCTCGTGCTGGGCGTTGTACTCGCCGGAGTTCAGCTGGATCTTGATGTTCGGGTGGTCGGCCTCGTACCGGGTCTTCAGGTCCTGGAGCCCGAAGTCGCCCCAGAAGTTGATTTTCAAGGTGACCTGGCCACCCGCCGAGTCCCCACCGCCGGTGCTGCTCTTGCCGCTGCACGCCGCGACCATGACCAGGCTTACTGCACCCACGGCGGCCACCCGGGCCCAGTGCGTCCAGGACCGTCTCATGTCATCCTCCGCGCCAAATGGGAACGCTCCCGAGATAGAGGAACGTTGACTGAACCGGATAAGTGAGCACACCGTACGGTCCGCCCTCTGGACTGTCAACGGGCGGTTAACGGCGCGATCCCTCAATGGCCTTCTCGGCGCTACGAGAGCGCAATGTTGACTGGTAGAGCGCTTTCTGGCGCACGATCGAGGGTGGAGGGGTGGCGACGACCCCCCGGCCAACCCGTACGCTTAACCGCGCAAGTGGCCGGCCGTCCGGTCCGGTTCCGAAGCTCGCCAGGGCGACGGGCCGGTCGGCCCGGTGCAGTAGCGTGGCAGCCGCCGGTCGAACCGGCGGCGGACGGACCGCCCCGACGGGGCCCGAGAAGTGGAGGAGCGCGCCGGTGAAGCGGCCGACCATCGCCGATGTCGCCCGGCGCGCCGGGGTCTCCAAGGGCGCGGTCTCCTACGCGCTGAACGGGCAGCCCGGCGTCTCCGAGGCGACCCGCCAGCGCATCCTGGCGATCGCCGCCGAGATCGGCTTCAGCCCGAGCAGCGCGGCCCGGGCGCTCTCCGGCGCCACCGCCAAGGCGGTCGGGCTGGCCCTGTGCCGGCCGGCCCGGATACTGGGCATCGAGCCCTTCTTCATGGAGCTGATCAGCGGCGTCGAGGCCGAACTCTCCGCCCGCTCGTACGCGCTGACCCTCCAGGTGGTCGCCGACCACGAGGCGGAGATCGCGGTCTACCGGCGGTGGTGGGCCGAGCGCCGGGTGGACGGCGTCTTCGTCTGCGACCTGCGCACCGACGACCGGCGGGTGCCGGCACTGGAGGAGCTGCAACTGCCCGCCGTGGTGATCGGCGGTCCCGGCCACACCGGCAGCCTGGCCAGCGTCTGGTCCGACGACGCGGCGGCGCTGGTGGAGACCGTGGAATACCTGGTCGCGCTCGGGCACCGGCGGATCGCCCGGGTCGGCGGCCTGCCCTCGCTGCTGCACACCGAGATCCGCACCGAGGCGTTCGCCGAGGTGTGCCGGCGGCTGGGGCTCGACGACGCCGCCACGGTCTGGTCCGACTACACCGGCGAGGAGGGGGCGCGGGCCACCCGTCGGCTGCTCAGCTCCGCCCAGCGGCCGACCGCGGTGATCTACGACAACGACGTGATGGCCATCGCCGGGCTCTCGGTCGCCCAGGAGATGGGGCTCGCCGTGCCGGGCGACCTGTCCATCGTGGCCTGGGACGACTCCCCGCTCTGTCAGCTCGTGCACCCGCCACTGACCGCGCTCGGCCGGGACATCCCGGCGTACGGCGCGCACGCCGCCCGGCAGCTGCTCGCCGTGATCGCCGGCGAGCCGGTCAGCGGGCTGCAGGACGAGACGGCCCACCTCACCCCGCGCGGCAGCACCGCCCCGCCGCGGAGTCGGTGAACCGGTTCAGTCCCGCCCGGAACGGCGCCTGCCCCCGGTGGGCGGCCCGGCCCGGTCGTCGGCAGCTCAGCGCGTCGAGGGGAACTCCTCGAACCACGCCTCCACCCGCTCCGCGGTCGCCGGCCGGGCGAGCGCGAAACCCTGCCCGTACCGGCAGCCGGCGCGGCGCGCCCCGGCCACCTGGGCGTCCGACTCCAACCCCTCCACCACCACCTCCACGCCCAGCCGGTCGCCCAGGGCGGCCACCACGTCGATCAGCGGGCGCTGCCCGTCCGGCACCGGCCCGACCAGATGCGGGCCGACCTTGAGCAGGTCGATCGGCAGCCGCCGGAGCTGGGCCAGGGAGGCGTGCTCGGCCCGGAAGTCGTCCAGCGCGGTACGCACCCCGAGGGAGCGGAGACCGGCGAACCGGGCCACCACGGTGGGCAGCTCGGCGGCCACCGCCGGCTCGGCCACCTCCACCACCAGCCGCTCGGGCGGCACGTCGTACGCGGCCAGCGCGGTCGCGGTGCGGGCCACGAAGTCGGGCGCGGACAGCTCGCGGGGCGTCACGTTGACCGCCATCCACAGCTCCCGGCCCCCGTCCGACCAGTTGGCGAGCTGCCGGCAGGCCCGGTCCAGCACCCAGCGCCCCACCTCCCCGGCGAGGTCCAGATCCGCCGCCACCGGCAGCACCTCGTCCGGCAGCACCGTGCCCAGCACCGGGCTGCGCCAGCGCAACAGCGCCTCGGTGCCCACCGGCAGCCGGTCGGCCAGCGCCAGCACCGGCTGGTAGACCAGATCCAGCTCGCCCCGGGCGACCGCGCCGGGCAGCTCCCGCTCCAGGTCCAGCCGGCGGACGAGCTGCTCCTCCAGGTACGCGTCGTACCACTCGACCCGGTCCCGGCCGAGCTGCACCGCGCGCCGCCGGGCGAGTTCCGCCTGCCGCAGCACGTCCTCCGGGTCGCCGCCGGTGGTCTCCGCCAGCCCGACGCTGACCCGCAGCCGGGCCACCCCGGCGGGCTGCGGGAACGGCTCGGTCAGCGCCGCCAGCAGCCGGTCACCCAGGCCGTAGGCGAGCACCGGCCCGACGTCGGTGAGCACCGCGAACTCGGTGCCGGAGAGGCGGGCCACCAGGTCACCCGGACCGCGACCGGCCAGTAGCCGGCGGGCCACCTGGGCGAGCAGCGGGGCGACCGGCGCGTCGTCCGCCGCGTGCAGGTCCACCACGAGCAGCGCGCCGCCCTCCCGCCCGGCGAGCCGGCGCAGCAGTTCGCGCCGGTCGGCCAGGGTCGCGAGCGGGTCGGCGGCCGGCCCGTCCAGGGCCGGTCGGCCGGCGCCGGCCAGCACGCCCAGCCGGGCCTCCCGGGCGGCCAGCCGCTCGGCGCGCCGCCGCTGGTCCGCCGCGGCGAGCACCTCCCGCAGCACCATGGGCGGGATGACGCCCAGCCCGAGCACCATCTCCGGGCCGGAGAACTCCCCCACCAGCCACAGGTGGGCGCCGGCGGCGAGCGCGGCGACGCCGGCCGGCCCGGTCAACGCCGGCCAGGCCGCCGGCGGCCCACCCGGCGCGGGCCGCTCGCCGGCCGCCACGCGCCGGGCGCCCGCGGCGGTGAGCAGGGCCCCGAGCAGCAGCGGCGGCGCGACCAGGAGCACCGCGCGCTCCGGCGCCTCGTAGGCGAGCAGCACCACGAGCACGGTGAGCCCGCCCAGGGTGGCCGCCGCGCCGCTGAAGCAGCGGGCCGCGCCCGGCCGGCGCCGCCGCTCGGCCAGCGCCGCGGCGAACAGCACCGCCAGCCCGAACGCGCCGGCGGCGGTGACCGGACGCGCCACCGGGGGACCGGCCCCCGGCGGCAGCAGCACGCAGCCGGCGAAGGCCAGGCTGACCCCGAGGCCGACGACGTCGACGGTGCGGCGCATCCGCGCCGCCCGGGAGAGCCGGGACCGGCCGGGCAGCCGGAGCAGGGCCACCGCGTACAGGGGCAGGCTGACGGCCAGGCCGATCAGGGCGACCACCAGCCGGTGCGGCGCCCCGGTCAGCGGCAGCACGGCCACGCTGAGCCCGGCGACCAGCACCGCGGCGTCCAGGATCGCCGCGACGCGCCGCGACAGCGCGATCCGGCGGGCCTGCCGGCCGGTCGGCGCCGCGCCGGGCGTCGGTGCGTTCCCGGCGCCCCGGGACGTCCCCGGGCCGGGCGGGGTCCCGGCAGCGGGCACGGTCCCGGCAGCGGGCACGGTCCCGGCAGCGGGCACGGCCTCCCGACCGGGCAGCGTTCCGGAACCCGGCGGCACCCCGGAACCCGGCAGCGTTCCGGAACCCGGCGGCGTTCCGGAACCCGGCGGCGTTCCGAAGCCCGGCGGCGTTCCGAAGCCCGGCGCCGTTGCGGAACCCGGCGGGGTCGCGGGAGCGGGCGGGCCGGAGGCGCGGGTGGCGGGCGGGCTGCCGGCCAGCCAGGCGAGCCGGACGCAGGCCAGGGCGCAGCCGGCGGCGACGGTGAGCGCCACGGCCGAGTGGGCCGGGACCAGGCCGACGGCCCCGGCCAGGACGAGCAGGGTGCCGGCCAGCGACACGTGGAGGTCGGCCAGCGGTGGGCGGCGACGGGGTGGGTGGCGACGGGGTGGGGTGGCGGGGTGAGTGACGAGCACGGCGATCGCCTTCGTGAGGGGGCACGGGGCGGTGCGGTTGCGGTGCGGCGTGCGGGGTGGTGCGGTCGGGGTGACGGTCGCGGACGACGCCGGGTGGGCCGGCGCGGCCACGCCTAGAAACGATCCTCGATACGAGACGTTACGCGGTTACACAGTGGCCTTCGTCACACTTCCTTCGAAGGGACCAGTAGTCCCGCCCGCCGGGATCCCCGCCAGCCCGGGGTGCGATCATCGGAGGGTGAGCCGCGCCGAGACCGTCCACTTCCGCCGCAACCAGGCCATCCTGGTCGCCGCGATCGTCGCGCT
The DNA here is from genome assembly GCF_044465125.1 of Micromonospora sp. NPDC049836. Lineage (NCBI taxonomy): Bacteria > Bacillati > Actinomycetota > Actinomycetes > Micromonosporales > Micromonosporaceae > Micromonospora > Micromonospora sp. NPDC049836. Next base: position 153,294 of record NZ_JBITLH010000011.1, on the reverse strand, counting down.
CATCGGCGCGCTGCCGCTGGCCAGCGCCCGCTGGTGGCTGTCCTGGGTGCTGCTCCTGCCCCTCGCCGTGGCGATCTGGGCCTGGCGCTCCGGCACCGACGCCGACGCCCGCGAGCTGCGGTTGCGCGCGCTCCTCGGGCAACGGCGGATCCCCTGGCAGCGGGTGGCCGAGCTGACCGCCGACGATCGCGGGCGGGCCCTCGTCCGGCTCGACGACGGCGAGGTGCTGGTGCTCCCGGCGGTACGCGCCGGCGACCTGCCCCGCCTGGTCGCCGCCACCGGGCAGGAACTCACCGAGGGCGCCGGCTGAGCGACCGACGTTCAGTACCCGTCCACCACCCGGTTCGCCAGCGGCTCTCCCGCCACGAAGCGGCGCAGTTGCGCCCCCACCAGCCGGTACGCCCGCGGCAGCAGGCCGCGTACCGAGCCGGCCACGTGCGGGGTGAGCAGCACGTTCGGCAGCTCCCACAGGGGATGGTCGGCGGGCAGCGGCTCCGGATCGGTGACGTCCAGCGCGGCCCGCAGCCGGCCGGAGGCCAGCTCGGCGACCAGCGCCGACGTCCGGGCCACCGGGCCCCGGGCGGCGTTGACCAGCAGTGCCCCGTCCGGCATGGCGGCCAGGAACTTCTCGTCGACCAGCCCTCGGGTCTGCTCGGTGAGCGGCACCAACAGCACCACCACGTCCGCCTCGGGCAGCAGCGCGGGCAGCTCGTCCACCCCGTGCACCCCGTCGGCGGGGCGCGGCGTGCGGGCGACCAGGGTGAAGTCGACCTCGAACGGGTCCAGCCGGGCCTGGACCGCGGCGCCGATCGACCCGGCGCCGACGATCAGCACCCGCTTGCCGGCCAGCTCGTCGGTCGGCGCCACCTCGTCGTACGCCCACTCCCGGCGCGCCTGCGCCCGGGCCAGGGGCCCGAAGCCGCGCAGCGCGGACAGGATCGCCGCGACCACCCACTCGGCGGTCGCCGAGTCGTGCACGCCCCGGGCGTCGCAGAGCGCCACCCCGGAGGGGACCCGGCCCACCCAGGCGTCCGCGCCGGCGGAGAGCAGTTGCACCACCTCGACGTCGGGCAGTTCGGCGAGGAGCGCCCCGGCGGCCGGGCCGGAGAGGAAGGGCGGCACCCAGAACCGCACCCCGGACGGGGACGACGGGAGCCGGGCCGGGTCCTCCAGCAGCTCCACCGTGACGCCGGACGGCAGCTCGCCGAGCAGCTCCCGGCCGGACCGATGCGGAATCCATACCTTCACGACCGCCGACGATAGCCGGGCGACCCCCTGCCGCCGCAGCCGGACGGGCGGACCCGACCGTCGACGACGGGCAGGTCGTGCTGGTCGGGCGCGCCGACCGCCCGGACGCCGGCGGGCCCGGATTCACGCTCATCCGGCTAGGCTGGGCCGGGTGAGCGCGCGTCCCCCGTACCACCGCCCCCGCCGCCTCCGGGCGGCGCTCGCGGCGTCCTGCGCGGCGCTGCTGCTGGGCACCGCCGGCTGCGCTTTCGGCGAGCCTGAACCGGACCCGGCCGGCGAGCCGCCGAACCTGCCGACCCCCTCCGCGTCGGCGAGCCCGGGCGGCGCCGGCCAGCAGGTGGTCGCCACCGTGCTGGCCAAGGGGCTCACCGTCCCGTGGGCGATCGCCTTCCTGCCCGACGGCGCCGCGCTGGTCACCGAGCGCAACAGCGGCCGGATCCTGCGGGTCGGTCCGGGATCCGGGCCGGAGGGCCTGACCGTCACCGTGGCGCAGACCGTGCCCGACGTGGCGGCCGGCGGCGAGGCCGGGCTGCTCGGCATCGCGGTCTCCCCGGCCTATGCGCGGGACCGCACGGTCTTCATCTACTACACCACCGAGCAGGACAACCGGATCGCCAAGCTGGAACTGGGCAAGGCACCCACCCCGATCCTCACCGGCATCCCCAAGGCCGGCAACCACGACGGTGGCGGCCTGGGCTTCGGCCCCGACGGCTTCCTCTACGCCAGTACCGGCGACGCCGGCCGGTCCGCCGCCGCACAGGACCCGAAGAGCCTCGGCGGCAAGATCCTGCGGATCACCCGGGACGGCAAGGCGGCGCCCGGCAATCCCACCCCCGGCTCCCCGGTCTGGTCGCTGGGGCACCGGAACGTGCAGGGCTTCGCCTGGACGCCGGAGAAGCGGATGTACGCCGTCGAGTTCGGCCAGAACACCTGGGACGAGATCAACCAGATCGACAAGGGCCGCAACTACGGCTGGCCGCAGGTGGAGGGACGCGCCGACGACAAGCGCTACGTCAACCCGATCACCCAGTGGCGGACCGCCGACGCGTCCTGCTCGGGGCTGGCCGCGGTGCAGCGGCTGCTGGTCACCGCCTGCCTGCGCGGCGAGCGGCTCTGGCTGGTCGAACTGACCGGCAACGGCACCGTGCTCGGGCAGCCACGGGCCCTGCTCACCGGCAAGTACGGCCGGCTGCGGGCCGCGGCGGCGGCCCCGGACGGCTCGATCTGGGTGACCACCTCCAACCGGGACGGGCGGGGCAAGCCGGCGCCGGAGGACGACCGGATCCTGCGGCTGGTCTTCGCGGACGGCGGCGCCGGCCGAAGTTGACCGCCCCGCCCCTCGGACGCCGCGCGGCGCCAGACGCGCCGAACTGGAGTTGTCGCACGTGAGAAGCTCGACGCTTCCCGCGGTTTCCCAAGATCCGTCGACGGGCAGGACAGAATCTCAGCATGGACGGCCAGGAGAACGAGCAGCGCAGCACCGGGGACGAGGCGGCCCCGGCCACCGGGCGCGCCCGCCGCTGGGCGTCGCGACCGCGGCGGAACGGACGGCCGCCGGGCTGGCTGCGCCGGCTCGGCACGGTGCTGGCCCTGCTCGTGGTCACGCTGGCTGGAGTCGTCGGCGGCACGTACGCCGGCGGGCATGTCAGCACCGACATCGGGCCGTTCCGGGCGCAGCTCAACCTCAGCCCCTCGCTGAGCGGCGGGACGACCGTGGACGTACCGCCGCTGGGCGCGCTGCTGCTCGACAGCCACGACGGGCCGGCCTACCTGACCGTGGAGCTGGGTGCGCTCGACCAGCGGCGTACCGAGGCGCTGATCGACGACCCGGCGAGCATCAGCCGGGCCAGCCAGTCCGCCGTCGAGGACGTCCGCTCCGGGGTGATGCGCCTCGGGCTGCGGACGCTCGCCTCGGTGGTGCTGGCCACCGTGCTGCTGGCCGGGCTGGTCTTCCGGGACGTCCGCCGGATGGCCTGGGCCGGCGGGCTCGCGCTCGTGGTCGGCGCCGGCAGCCTCGGGCTGGCCGCCGCCACCGTCCGCCCGCAGGCCATCGAGGAGCCCCGTTACGAAGGGCTGCTGGTCAACGCCCCGGCCATCGTGGGTGACGCGCGGCGCATCGCCAACGACTACACCCGCTACGCCGAGCAGCTCCAGCGGCTGGTGGGCAACGTCAGCAAGCTCTACACCACGGTCTCCTCCCTGCCGCTGGTCCAGCCGTCGCCGGGGACCACCCGGGTGCTGCATGTCTCCGACATGCACCTCAACCCGACGGGCTGGCAGCTGATCCGCACGGTGGTGGAGCAGTTCAACATCGACGTGGTGATCGACACCGGGGACATCACCGACTGGGGCAGCGAGCCGGAGGCGTCCTTCGTCGGCTCGATCGGCCTGCTGAAGAAGCCGTACGTCTACATCCGGGGCAACCACGACTCGGCGAAGACGGCGGCGGCGGTCGACCAGCAGCCCAACGCCATTGTGCTGGACAACTCCACCGTCACCGTGTCCGGGCTGACCATCGCCGGCATCGGCGACCCCCGGTTCACCCCGGACAAGGAGACCTCCCCGGCCGGCAGCGGACTCACCAAGCAGGTCGCCGAGCAGGTGATCGGGGTCGGCGAGCAGCTCGCCACCACGGTCAACGAATCGCCACGGAAGGTGGACATCGCCCTGGTGCACGATCCGGCCTCGGCCGGGCCGCTCTCCGGCACCTGCCCGCTCGTCCTCGCCGGGCACGCCCATGCCCGCCAGGTGTCGAAGCTGCCGCAGGTGCCGGGCAAGCAACCGACCACGCTGATGGTGGAGGGCTCCACGGGCGGTGCCGGGCTGCGCGGCCTGGAGGGCGAGAAGCCCACCCCGCTGACCATGTCGGTGCTCTACTTCGACCAGCAGAAACTGCTCCAGGCGTACGACGACATCACCGTCGGCGGCACCGGCCAGTCGCAGGTCAACCTGGAACGGCACGTGATCCAGGACCCGAAGAAGGGCGACCAGGTGCCGGTCACCCCCACCCCGACCCGGGGCGGTTCGGAGTCCCCGGTCCCGCCCTCCTCCTCCCCCAGCCCCACCACCACGGGTTGAGGCGGGCCGGGTCGTCGCCGGGTCGCCGCACGCTCAATCACGGAGGGTAATCTCCCGCCCCCGGGCAGCCGGCCAGTTTTCTGCCTTTGCTCTGCAGCCATCGGCGCAGCGGTACACGGACCGTCACCGCCGGCTGCCGCCGCCGGCCGACCGACCGGACCACCCGCAAGCCCTCCTGCGGACTCTCGCGGCTCCGCCGCCTCCGGCGACGAGGCCACCGAAGAGGCGGCGACGGGCCGGCGAAGAGGCCGGCGCCGAGCGGAGGCGGAAGGGCGCCGGCGGCGCCGGGTCAGCGCAGTGAGAGGGCGGCCAGCGCGGCGTTGACGATGCTGCCGGGGAGCAGGTCGTGCAGCTCGTACAGCTCCGCGACGCTGCCGGACTGGCCGAACTCGTCGACCCCGAGCGGGACCGCCGGGGCGCCGAGCGCGGAACCGAGCCAGGCCATCGCGTGCGAGGCCGCGTCGTGCACGGTCACCACCGGGACCCGGTCGGCGAACGCCGAGCGCAGCGCGCCGGGCACGCTCGGCACGGTCGCCGTCCGCACCCCCTGGCGCAGGGTCCGCTGCCAGGCCCGGTAGAGCCGGTCCAGGCTGGTCACGTCGACCACGTGCGCCGCGACCCCCTCCTCCGCCAGCTCCGCGGCGGCCGCCAGCACCTCGGGCAGCACCGCCCCGGAGGCGGCGAGCTGCACGACCGGGGCGTCCGCCAGCTGCGGGTACGCCTCGTGCGCGTCCACCAGCCGGTACGCGCCGGCCACCACCTGCCGGCGCAGCACGGCGTCACCGATCCGGGCCCGGGCCGCCTCGAAGGGCGCCTGGTCGATCGGGCGGGTGCTGAGCCGGAAGTAGTACGCCCCGTCCTCGGCCGGCGCGGCGGTGGCCGCCGGCGCCGCCCCCTGGGCGATCTGGCCGAGCGCGTCGCAGAGCAGCCAGTCGAGGCTGCCGGCGTACGCGGGCTCCAGGAAGGTGACCCCGGGCAGCTCCAGGCCGACGGAGGCGGTGATGGTGGACTGGTGCGCGCCACCCTCCGGGGCCAGCGTGATGCCGGACGGGGTGCCGGCCACCACGAACCGGGAACCGGAGTACGTGCCGTAGAGGAAGGCGTCCAGCCCGCGCAGCACGAACGGGTCGTAGACGGTGCCCACCGGCAGCAAGGGCTGACCGGACAGGTCCCACGACAGCCCGAGCTGGCCGAGCAGCAGGAACAGGTTCATCTCCGAGATGCCCAGCTCGATGTGCTGGCCGCCGGGGCTCTCCGTCCAGCGCAGCATCCGGTCCTCGGTCCAGGACCGCTGCTCGGTGGGAGCGAACACGCCGGTCTTGTTGATGAACCCGGCCAGGTTGGTCGAGGTGGCCACGTCCGGGGCGGTGGTGACCAGGTACGGCGCCACCTGCGGGTCGCGGGCCAGGTCGACCAGCACCCGGCCGAAGACCTCCTGGGTGGAGACCGGCTTGTTCGCGCGTACCCGGGTGGTCTCCGGCACGGTGACGCCCAGCGCCCGCTCGCGCGGCGCGCGGGACAGCGCCTCCCGGCGCTCGCCGGCCCGGATGCCGGCCTCCGACGCCGGGTCGAGGCGGTCCCACTCGGTCTCGGCGGTCAGGCCGTGCGCCGCCCGCAGCGCGTCGACCTGCTCGGTGCTGAGCAGCGCCGAGTGGTTGCGCGGGTTGCCGGCGATCGGCAGCCCCCACCCCTTCACCGTGTACGCGAAGACCACGCTGGGCCGGTCGCTGACCGCGTCGCACTGGGCGTACGCGTCGAGCATGGCTTCCAGGTCGTGCCCGCCCAGGTCGGTGACGAGCGGGCCCAGCTCGTCGTCGGGGATGTCCGCCACGAAGGCCGCCACCTCGGCCGGCGCGCCGTCCAGGAACTGCTTGCGCAGGGCCGGCCCGGCCAGCCCGAACAGCGACTGGTACTGCTCGTTGGGCATCAGGTCGATCCAGTCGCGCAGCGTCGCGCCGCCCGGCCGGGCGTACGCCTCGGCCAGCTTGCGGCCGTACTTGACCTCGACGACGTGCCAGCCGGCGGCCTCGAACTGGCCCCGCCACTGGTTGATCCGCACCCCGGGGACGACCCGGTCCAGCGACTGGCGGTTGAAGTCGACCAGCCACATCACGTTGCCCAGGCCGGTGGTGGCCGGGTCGGCGACCGCCTCCCAGATGTTCCCCTCGTCCAGCTCCGCGTCACCGATCAGCGCGACGAACCGGGAGTGCGGCCGGGCGCCGAAGTGCGCGTCCACGTAGCGGCGGGTCACCGCGGCGAACAGCGGGGCGGCGGCACCCAGACCGACCGAGCCGGTGGAGAAGTCCACCCCGTCCGGGTCCTTGGTCCGCGACGGGTACGACTGGAGGCCGCCGCGCGCCCGCAGCTTCGGCAGGTACGACCGGTCGAGGTTGCCGAGCAGGTGCTGGATGGCGTGGAACACCGGCGAGGCGTGCGGCTTCACCGCGACCCGGTCCTCGCCGTCCAGGTGGTGGAACCAGAGCGCGGTCATCGCGGTGACCAGCGAGGCGCTGGACGCCTGGTGACCGCCCACCTTCACCCCGTCGCCGGTGTCCCGGTCGTGGTTGGCGGCATCCACGATGCGGGTGGCGAGCCAGAGCACCCGGCGCTGGATCTCGTCGAGGACGTCGAGGTCGTGCTGGTTCACGGTGACTCCATCCGGGCGTCGCCGTTGACGCCCTCGCGAGGGGGTGGCGCGGGTCGCGCGCGTACTCCGGGGAGGTCGAAAGGCCGCCACCGGGTCACGGCGGCGGCCCTCCGGGTGGGGCTCAGCCCTGGGCGCCGAGGCGCTCCAGGATCAGCTCGCGGACGGTCTTGGCGTCCGCCTGGCCGCGGGTGGTCTTCATGACCGCGCCGACCAGCGCGCCGGCCGCCGCGACCTTGCCGCTGCGGACCTTGTCGGCGACGTCCGGGTTGGCGGCGATGGCCTCGTCCACGGCGGCGGTGAGCGCCCCGGTGTCCGAGACGACCTCCAGCCCCCGGTTGGTCATGATCTCGGTCGGCGAGCCCTCGCCGGCCACCACGCCCTCCAGCACGGCCCGGGCCAGCTTGTCGTTGAGCTTGCCGGCGTCGACCAGGCCCTGCAGCTCGGCGACCTGGGCCGGCGTGGCGCCCACGTCGGCCAACTCCCCGCCGGTCTCGTTGGCGCGGCGGGACAGCTCGCCCAGCCACCACTTGCGGGCCGCGGCCGGGGTGGCGCCGGCGGCCACGGTCGCCTCGATCAGCTCGACCGCGCCCGCGTTGACCACCGACTGCATGTCCAGGTCGGACAGGCCCCAGTCCTGCTGGATCCGCTTGCGGCGCAGCCGCGGCAGCTCCGGCAGGGCCGCCTTCAGCTCGGCCACCCAGGCGGTGTCCGGCGCCAGCGGCACCAGATCCGGCTCCGGGAAGTAGCGGTAGTCGGTGGCGGTCTCCTTGGACCGGCCCGACGTGGTGTCGCCGGTGTCCTCGTGGAAGTGCCGGGTCTCCTGGACGATCCGGCCGCCCGCGTCCAGCACCGAAGCCTGGCGCAGCATCTCCGAACGGACCGCCCGCTCGACCGAGCGCAGCGAGTTGACGTTCTTGGTCTCGGTGCGGGTGCCCCACTCCGCGCCCGGCAGGTTCAGCGAGGTGTTCACGTCGCAGCGCAGCGAGCCCTCCTCCATCCGGACGTCGGAGACGCCCAGCGAGCGGATCACGTCGCGCAGTTCCGTGACGTACGCCCGGGCCACCTCCGGCGCGAGCGCGCCGGTGCCGGGGATCGGCTTGGTGACGATCTCGACCAGCGGGATGCCGGCCCGGTTGTAGTCGACCAGCGACTCGGTGGCACCGTGGATACGGCCGGTGGCGCCGCCCACGTGCAGCGTCTTGCCGGTGTCCTCCTCCAGGTGCACCCGCTCGATGCCGATCCGCACGAGTTCCCCGTTGACCTCGACGTCCAGGTATCCGTCGAAGCACAGCGGCTCGTCGTACTGGCTGATCTGGAAGTTCTTCGGCATGTCCGGATAGAAGTAGTTCTTTCGGGCGAACCGGCACCACTCGGCGATCGAGCAGTTCAACGCCAGCCCGATCCGGATGGTCGCCTCGATGGCCGCCTTGTTGGCCACCGGCAGCGAGCCGGGCAGACCCAGGCAGACCGGGCAGACCCGGGTGTTCGGCTCGCCGCCGAAGTCGGTCGGGCAGCCGCACCACATCTTGGTGTTCGTGCCCAGCTCGACGTGGGTCTCCAGACCGATCACCGGTTCGTAGCGCGCCACGACCTCGTCGTAGGCGGGCAGTGTCGTCGTCATCGGTGCTCCTGCCTCACAGTGCCGGTGGGGTGAAGGTGCCGACCGTGGACTCCAGCGCGGCGGCGACCCGGTACATCCGGTCGTCGGCCATGGTCGGGGCCATGATCTGGAAGCCGACCGGCAGCCCGTCGGCCAGGCCGCACGGCACCGAGATCGCCGGCCCGCCGTACAGGTTGGTCGGGATGGTGAACAGGTCGGCCAGGTACATCTGGTACGGGTCCGACGTGCGGGCCCCGATCGGGAAGGCCACGAACGGGGTGGTCGGCGAGATCAGCGCGTCCACCTGCTCGAACGCCGCGGTGAAGTCCCGGGTGATCAGGGTACGGACCTTCTGCGCCTGCCCGTAGTAGGCGTCGTAGTAGCCCGAGGAGAGCGCGTACGTGCCGAGCATGATGCGGCGCTTCACCTCGGGGCCGAAGCCGGCCTCGCGGGTCAGCGACATGACCTCCTCCAGCGACCGGTTGCCGTCGTCGCCGACCCGCAGGCCGAACCGGACGCCGTCGAACCGGGCCAGGTTGGAGGAGCACTCGCTCGGCGCGATCAGGTAATAGGCCGGCAGCGCGTACCTGAAGTGCGGGCAGGAGACCTCGACGATCTCGGCGCCCAGCTTCGCGAGGGCCTCCACCGACTCGCGGAACGCGGCCATCACGCCCGGCTCGGCGCCCTCGCCGGTGAACTCGGTGACCACGCCGAGCTTCACGCCGGTCAGGTCGCCGTTCGCGCCGAGCTTCGCGGCGACCACCACGTCCGGCACCGGGGCCGGGATCGAGGTGGAGTCGCGCGGGTCGTGACCGCCGATCACCTGGTGCAGCAGCGCGGCGTCCAGCACGGTACGCGCGCACGGGCCGGGGGTGTCCAGCGACGAGGAGAACGCGACCAGCCCGTACCGGGAGGTGCCGCCGTAGGTGGGCTTCGCGCCGACCGTGCCGGTGACCGCGCCCGGCTGGCGGATCGAGCCGCCGGTGTCCGAGCCGATCGAGAGCGGCGCCTCGTACGCGGCCAGCGCCGCGGCGCTGCCGCCGCCCGACCCGCCCGGAATGCGCTCCAGGTCCCACGGGTTACGGGTCGGCCCGTACGCGGAGTATTCGGTGGAGGAGCCCATGGCGAACTCATCCATGTTGGTCTTGCCGAGCATCACCGTGCCGGCCTCGCGCAGCCGCTGCACGATCGTGGCGTCGTACGGCGGGCGCCAGCCCTCCAGGATCTTCGAGCCGACGGTGGTCGGCACGCCCTTCGTGGCCAGCACGTCCTTCACGGCGACCGGCACGCCCGCGAGCGGGCCCAGCTCGGCGCCGGCGGCCCGTCGCTCGTCCACCTCGCGGGCGGCCGCGAGGGCGCCCTCGGTGTCGACGTGCAGGAAGGCGTGGACCCGGTCCTCGACGGCGGTGATCCGGTCCAGGTGGGCCCGGGTCACCTCGACGGCCGAGGTCTCCCCGGTGGCCACCAGCCCGGCGATCTCGGCGGCGGTCAGCTTGGTCAGGTCGCTCATGAGGCCACATCCTCGTCCAGGATCCGCGGGACGCGGAACCGCTGCTCCTCGGCGTCGGGCGCGCCCGAGAGCACCTCCTGCGGGGTCAGGCAGGGCGTCACCACGTCCTCGCGGAGGACGTTGGTCAGCGGCACCGAGTGGGAGGTCGGCGGGATGTCCGCCGCGGCGACCTCGCCGACCTGGGCGACCGACTGGAGGATCACGTCCAGCTGACCGGCGAAGGTGTCCAACTCCTCCTCGGTGACGGCGAGCCGCGACAGTCGCGCGAGGTGCGCGACCTCCTCGCGGGAGATGGCGGCCATCGGCTGCCCCCTTCAGTGGCTTGTCCTGCTGCGTCTGCGGTGTGCCGGCCGCGCGTGCCACGGTGACGATGACGCGCGGTGACCGGAGCGAGTCTATTGTCCCGCCGTCGCCCCGTCGCCCCGACGCCCCCGACTCCCCCGCGGCCCCGTTCAGCGGGACGGGCGGCGGGGGCCGTCGCCGTCGGCCGGGCCCACCGGACGGACCGGGCGGTACCGGGACAGCCAGGCGACCAGGTCGGCGGCGGGCATGGGCCGGGCGTGGAACCAGCCCTGGGCCACGTCGCAGCCGGCCGCGTGGAGCAGCCGCCAGGTGCGCTCGTCCTCCACGCCCTCGGCGACCACCCGCAGGCCGAGCGCGCCGGCCAGCTCGATCATCGACCGGACGATCGCCGCGTCGTCCGGGTCGTCGGCCATGCCGAGGACGAACGACCGGTCCACCTTCACCTCGGACAGCGGCAGCCGGCGCAGGTGCTGCAGGGACGAGTACCCGGTGCCGAAGTCGTCCAGCGCGATGCCGACGCCGATCCGGTGCAGCTGGGTGATGCTGGCCAGCACCCGCCGCGGATCGGCCATCAGGGCACCCTCGGTGATCTCCACCTGGAGGCGGTCCGGGCTGACGCCGTACCGGGTGAGCCGGTCGGCGATCTGGTCGGCGATCTCGCCGGTGTGCAGGTCACGCACGCTGACGTTGAGCGCCGCGCGGAGCGTGATGCCGGCCGCCGACCACTTCGCCACCTGCTCCACCACGTCGTCGACCACCCGGCGGGTGAGCAGCCGCATCACCGCGCTCTGCTCGGCGACCTGGATCAGCTCCCCCGGGTCGACCATGCCGCGGCGCGGGTGCCGCCAGCGCAGCAGCGCCTCCACCCCGACGACCTCGCCGGTGGCGATGGCGATCTGCGGTTGGTAGTACATGGTGATCTCGCCCGGGTCGCCGGCCGGACCGTCCCCGGGGCCGCCGCCGGTCACCCCGCCCGGACCCGCCGCACCGTCCCCCGGTCCGCCGCCCGGACCCGCCGCACCGGGCACGCCCGCCCGGGGAGCGGCCGGCCGCCGGCCGTTCCCGCCCGGCCGGGGCGGGGCGGGGTCGGTCACGGCGCCCGGTACCGGACCGGTGGCCGCCGCCTGCTCGCCGGCCTCGCCGGCACCGCCTCGCGGCCGGCCGGTGAGGTCGTCGGTCGTCCCGCCGTCCCGGTCCAGCGGCGGGGCGGACGTGGGGGCGAGGCGGGCGGCGGCGGTGGACGCCTCCGGGAGCCGGGCGGCGTCACCGGCGACCCCCACCGGCTCCTCGGCGGCGAGCGCGCGGGACCGCCGCCGGATCGGGTCGGCGCTCGTGACGATCCGGTTGATCAGCTCGTCGTCGGCCCGCCCCTCCACCCGGGCCGGCCGGCGGCGCAGCCAGCGCCGCCGCCCGTCGCCGGGGCGGGCCGGCCGGCCCCGGCCGCCGTTGCGGGCGACCGCGTCGCCGCGGGCGGTCCGGCCCGGGTTGGCCAGGCCCGGCGCGGGCGCCAGGGCCGCGCCGTCGCCGCCGCGTACGCCGGGGGTTGGCTCCTCGACCCGGCGCGGCGTGGCCTCCAGCACCCGGCGCAGGTCGGCCAGGAGGCTGAGCCGCTCCGCCGAGTTGTGGTCGGACTCGGCCGCGTAGACGGCGACCGTGTCGTTGCGGTGCTTGGCGTCGTACATGGCCACGTCGGCGTGGCGCATCAGGGTGGCGAAGTCCTCGCCGTGGTCGGGGTAGATCGCCACGCCGATGGAACCGCCGACGTCCAGCGGCAGCCCGTCCAGCGGCACCGGCTCGGCGAGCGCGGCGACCACCCGGCCGGCCCGCTCGCGCGCCTGCTCGGCGCCGGTGATCCCGGGTACAACGATGGCGAACTCGTCGCCGCCGAGCCGGGCCAGCAGCTCACCCTCGCCGACCACCGCGGCCAGCCGGGCGCTCACCTCGACCAGCAGCCGGTCGCCGACCGCGTGCCCGAGCGCGTCGTTGACGTGCTTGAACCGGTCCAGGTCGAGCAGCAGCAGGGCCAGGTGGCCGTCCGGCTCACCCCGGGCGGCCCGCTCGGCGTGCAGGTGCACCTGCTCGGCCACCTCGGTGAGCAGGGCCTTGCGGTTGGGCAGGCCGGTGAGCGGGTCGAGCGCGGCCAACTGCTCCCGCTCGGCGGAGAGCCGGGCCATCCGGTAGACCGCGAAGAGCGGCACCAGCACCAGCGGGATCAGCGCGGCGCTGGCCCGGGCGGCGGCCACCAGCACCGGGGCGAGCAGCAGCAGCGACCCGGTGGAGAGCAGTTCGTACGCGAGGCCGAGCCGGACGGTGGGCCACCAGCGGTCCCCGAAACGCAGCCGGATCGCGGAGCTGACCAGCGCGTAGTTGACCGCGAACCAGGCCGCGGTGGCGGCGCCGACCACCGCCACGTCGGTCCAGTACAGCCGCCCCCCGTCGAAGAGACCGCCGGGCCCCAGCCGGGTCACCGCGTACGCGGCGGCGAGGGCGCAGGCGTACTGGGCGGCGTTGAAGGCGGTGCGCCAGGGGGCGTGCCCCATCCGCCAGCCGGAGACGGCCACCGCGACGGCCTGCACCGCCACGGCCGGGCCGAGCCCCCAGCCGAGCAGGATGGCGAAGGTGAAGCAGGTCGACGGGAAGACCGCCGAGCCGGCCCGGCGACCGGGCGGCAGGAACGGTCGGGCGTCGCAGGCGACGGCGAGCGCCGCCATGGTCCAGAAGGCCGCCGGCATCGCGGACAGCCGCCCGGGGAGCCCGGCCAGCGGCCCGGCCGAGACGAGCACGGCCAGGACACCGACCGCGACCACGAAGCCGAAGAACGGCCCGCTCCGCCCGGGTGGCACGGAGTTTCGCGGATCGGCGGTCTCCATCGCACCTCCCGGGGGCAGCCGGGGCGTGCCCGTTCACACGCCGTACGCCAATGAAACGCCCTCGGTGCCGATTTCCCCGACACGACAGTCACGAATCGGTCGTAGTCGTAATTAAGTTGGTATACGCGGCAAGGTCCCGTCAAGATCCAAAATGGGCCGGTGCTCAGCCCTCGACGCGGGCCACCTCCCGGGCGGCGTCCGGGCCGGACTCCAGCAGCACCCGGAAGCCGTCCTCGTCGAGGATCGGCAGCTTGAGGCTGGCCGCCTTGTCGGCCTTGCTGCCGGGGTTGTCCCCCACCACCACGAAACTGGTCTTCTTGGAGACCGAGCCGGTGACCTTGCCGCCCTGGCTCTGGATCGCCTCGGACGCCTGATCCCGGCTGAACCCGGCGAGCGTGCCGGTGACCACCACGGTCAGCCCGTCCAGCGGGCGCGGCCCCTCCTCGCCGCCCGCCTCGGCCATCCGTACCCCGGCCGCGGCCCACTTGGCCACCACCTCGCGGTGCCAGTCGACGGCGAACCACTCCTTGATGCTCGCCGCGATGGTCGGGCCGACACCATCCACCGAGGACAGCTCCTCCTCGCCGGCGGCCTCGATCGCGTCGATCGAGCGGAAGTGCCGGGCCAGGGCCTGCGCCGCGGTCGGGCCGACGTGCCGGATGGAGAGCGCGACGAGCACCCGCCACAGGTCCCGCTCCCGGGCCACCGCCAGGTTGTCCAGCAGCTTGGTGGCGTTGCTGCCGAGCGTGCCGTCCTTGTTGACGAAGAACGGCGCGCGGGCCAGCTGCTCGGCGTCGAGCTGGAACAGGTCGCCCTCGTTGGTGATGATCTGCCCGTCCAGCAGCGCCGCCGCGCTCTTCTCGCCGAGCGCCTCGATGTCGAGCACCCGGCGGCTGGCCAGGTAGAAGACCCGCTCCCGGATCTGGCCCGGGCAGCCGCGGGCGTTGGGGCAGCGGATGTCGACGTCGCCCTCCTTGGCCGGCGCCAGCGGGGTGCCGCAGGCCGGGCAGGTGGTGGGCATGACGAACAGGCGGGCGTCGGCGGGGCGCAGGTCGACCACCGGGCCGAGCACCTCCGGGATGACGTCACCGGCCTTGCGCAGCACCACCGTGTCGCCGATCAGCACCCCCTTGCGCTCGACCTCCTGGGCGTTGTGCAGGGTCGCCAGGGCGACCGTGGAGCCGGCCACCCGGACCGGCTCCAGGACGGCGAACGGGGTGACCCGGCCGGTACGCCCCACGTTCACGTCGATGTCGAGCAGCTTGGTGGTGACCTCCTCCGGCGGGTACTTGAAGGCGATCGCCCAGCGCGGCGCGCGGCTGGTCGAGCCGAGCCGGCCCTGGATGGAGACCGGGTCGACCTTCACCACCACGCCGTCGATCTCGTGCTCGACGTCGTGCCGGTGCGTGCCGTAGTAGGCGATGAAGTCCGCCACGCCGGCCAGGTCGGGCACCACCCGCCAGCGGTCGCTGGTGGGCAGCCCCCACGCCTTCAGCGCCGCGTACGCCTCGGACTGCGCGGCCGGCTGGAAGCCCTTCCGGGCGCCGATGCCGTGCACCACCAGGCGCAGCGGCCGGGACGCGGTGACCCGCGGGTCCTTCTGGCGCAGGCTGCCGGCGGCGGCGTTGCGCGGATTGGCGAACGGGGCCTTGCCCTGCTCGACGAGGCCGGCGTTGAGGTCGGCGAAGGCCGCGACCGGGAAGTAGACCTCGCCGCGCACCTCGAGGAACCCGGGCACGTCGGGGAAGTCGTCGGCGGGGGTGAGCCGGGCCGGCACGTCCCGGATGCTGCGCACGTTGGCGGTGACGTCCTCGCCGGTGCGCCCGTCGCCCCGGGTCGCGGCCCGGACCAACCGGCCGTTCTCGTACGTCAGGTTGATGGCCAGGCCGTCGACCTTCAGCTCGCAGAGGTAGGGCACCGGGCCCCCGGCGTCGCGCTCGACGCGCTCGGCCCAGGCCGCCAGCTCCTCGTCGGCGAAGGCGTTGTCCAGCGAGAGCATCCGCTCGGCGTGGGTGACCGGGGTGAAGTCGGTGGAGAAGGTGCCACCGACCCGCTGGGTCGGCGAGTCGGGGGTGCGCAGCGCCGGGTACTCCGCCTCCAGCGCCTCCAGCTCGCGTAACTGCTGGTCGAACTCCGCGTCGGAGATGATCGGCGCGTCCAGCACGTAGTAGCGGTACTGGTGCTCGGTCAGCTCCTGGCTGAGCGTGGCGTGCCGCTCCCGCGCCTCCGGGGTCGGCTCGGCGCCCGCCGCTGCCTCCTGGGCCGGGCTGACCGCCTGGGGAACCGCTTCTTCGGACACGCTGCCGCCTTCGGCCACCGCTGTCGACCTCCCGTGATCGTGCTACCCCCGAACCGTAGCGGTCGGTACCGACAACCGTCCCGTCACCCGCCTGACCAGGCATCCCGGCCGCGCCGCCGGGCGGCGGGCGGGGCGGCCGGCGGGGACCGCCGGGCCGCCGTGAGCGGGTCGCCGCCGGCCGGGCCGGCGACGCTGTGGACGCCGGTACGCCGCCCCCGTCACGCGGCCCGTGGCCGCCCCGCCATAGTGGTGCGGTGACCAGTCGTACGCCCGGGGCCGGGGTGGCGGTGCGGACCCGCCGGCTGCTGGCGCTGCTCGCGTCGCTCGCCGGTGGCCCGTTGTTGCTGCTCTACGGCTACCTGCTGGCCTGGTTCAGCCCCGAGATCACCGGGGCGGGCCGGGCCGCCGACCGGGGCGCGGCATGGTGGCTGGTGCTGCTGCTGGCCTGCCTGGCGGCGGCCGGCTGCCTGCTGGCCGGCTGGCTCCGGCTGCGCCGGCCGGGACGCTGGTGGCCCTGGCCGGTCGGGGTCGGGGTGGCGTTGGCGGTGGGCTGGCTCGCCGCCGGCGCCCTCGCCTGACCCCGCGCGGGCAGCGGCATCGAATTTCCCTGGATCGATCCGTCCGGATGATCCACACCGCCCCGGGGTCCTGATACCTTCCCCGCCAATGAGCGCGCCGTGGCGCTCGCCGGGGGCGCCCGCGCGCCGGGAAATGGGGATTAACCATGGGGGAACGCTGGCGTGCCCGACTGGCGACGGGCCTGGTGGCCGCGGTCGGCTGGGTCGGACTGGTGGTGCCGGCCGCGCCGGCCCGGGCGGCGGAACTGCCGTCGGGCGGGATGACCGGGGCCGCACTCACGACGCTCTTCAACAACTACGGCAACACCAGCGGGCGCTGGAGCGGGGCGGACAGCACCGCCTCGGTGGCGCTGCCCGACGGGCGGATGGCCTGGCTCTTCTCCGACACCATGCTGGGCACCGTCAACGCGGACTTCAGCCGGCCCCGGAGCAGTCCGATGATCAACAACTCGGCGGTGGTGCAGGACGGGACGGCGCTCACCTCGACCGTCCACGGTGGCACCACCACCGCCCCGCAGTCGCTGATCCCGTCCGGGGTGACCGGCGAGTGGTACTGGATCGCCGACGCGACGGTCGAGGGCAACTCGGTCCGGGCGCTGGTCAACCGCTACAAGCGCACCGGCGAGGGCAGCCTCGACGTGGTGCTGACCGGCACCGCGCTGGCCACCCTGGCGCTGCCCGGCCTCACCACCACCGCGGTCACCGAGCTGCCGCTGGGCGACACCGTCGCGTGGGGCGCCGCGGTGCTGGAGGACGGCCCCTGGACGTACGTCTACGGCTCCGAGTACGTGGCCGCCGACCAGCAGCGCTTCGCCCACCTGGCCCGGGTGCCCGCCGGCGGGCTCACCGGGGGTTGGCAGTTCTGGACCGGGACCGGCTGGTCCAGCGGGGTCGCCACCTCGGCGCGGCTGCCGCTCTCCGGCGTCGGCACCGCGTTCGGCGCGCAGCGGGTGGGCGACCAGTACGTGGTCGTCACCGTGCAGGGCAACGTCACGTTCGGCACGCAGGTGATCGCCTACACCGCCGCCTCGCCGACCGGCCCGTTCAGCGGCCCGATCGACCTGTTCACCGCGCCCGAACCGGCGGCGCGGCAGGGCGTGATCGTCTACGACGCCCGGCTCCACCCGGAGCTGGCCCCGTCCGGCCGGCTGCTGGTGTCGTACAACGTGCACAGCCTCAACGACGACGACCTGTACAGCGACGCCCGGATCTACCGGCCCCGCTTCGTCGACGTCGCCTGGCCCCCGCCGGCGCCCGACCCGGCGCTGCTGCCCGCCGCCCCGGCCAACCTGACCGCCACCGCCGACCCGACCGGCGCGGTCCACCTGTCCTGGCCGGCGGTCACCGGCACCGGGATCAGCTACGAGGTGCACCAACGCGACGTCACCGTCGGCCAGACCCACTTCGCCCGGGTGGCCCAGCCCACCGGGACCAGCGCCGACCTGGGCGGCACGAAGACCGGTCACACCTACGAGTACCGGGTCACCGCGCGCAACGCCACCGGCTCCGGGCAGCCGTCCCCGACCCGCAGCGTCGCGGTGACCATCGCGCCGCCGCCCGCCCCGGCCAACCTGACCGCGACCGCCGGCACCGACGGCTCGGTCAAGCTCACCTGGTCGGCCGTCCCCTACGCCTGGCGCTACGACGTGCAGCGGCGGGACGTCACCGCCGGGGAGACCGAGTTCGCGCCGGTCAACGACAACAACCCGGTCGACCTGACGGTCACCGCCACCTGGCTCACCAAGGACCACGAGTACGAGTTCGTGGTCACCGCGAGCCACGGCGGCGGCGAGTCGCCCCGGTCGGCGCCGGTCCGCGCCACCGCCCGGTACGCGGTGCCGGCCGCGCCGACCAACCTGACCGCCACGGCCCGCGCCGACGGCCAGATCGACCTGGCCTGGCAGGGCCCGTCCGAGGGGGTGCACTTCCTGGTACGCCAGCGGGACGTGACCGCGGGCGAGACCGAGTTCACCCAGCTGCCGCTGCCGATCACCACCTGCTGCGCGATGACCGCCGGTTACCTGCTCCACGGCCACCAGTACGAGTTCACGGTCAGCGCAAGCAACCTGGGTGGCGAGTCGGCGGTGTCGAACACCGCCCAGGCCACCTCCACGTACCCGAGGCCGGCGGCGCCGGGCACCCTGACCGCCACGGCCGGTGACGGCCAGGTCCAGCTGACCTGGGGCGCGAGCACCACCCCGAACGCGTGGTACTGGGTCTACCGGCGGGACGTCACCGAGGGCGAGACCGCGTTCACCCAGCTGCCGCTGCCGGTCGCCACCTGCTGCACGGTGAACATCGGTTACCTGGCCAACGGGCACACCTACGAGTTCAAGGTGACCACCACGGCGCAGGGCGGCGAGTCGCTGCCGTCGAACGTGGTGCAGGCGACGCCGCGCCGCCCGCTGCCCGGCCAGGTGACCGGGCTCACGGCGACCCCGCAGAGCGACGGGAAGATCAAGCTGACCTGGACCAAGCCGGGGGACGACCTCTACTACTGGGTCTACCAGCGCGACGTCACCGCCGGCCAGACGAGCTTCACCAAGCTCTCGATCCCGGTGACCACCTGCTGCACCTTCAGCCCCGGGCTGCTCGCCCACAACCACGTGTACGAGTTCAAGCTGGCGGCGAACAATGAGACCGGCGACGGGCCGACCTCGGCGGTGGTCCGGGCCACCGCGTTCTACCAGCCGCCCGCCGCGCCGACCGGGCTCACCGCGCTGGCCGCCGGCGACGGCAGCATCGACCTGGACTGGAACCCGGTGGGACCGGACGTCTTCTACTGGATCTACTACCGGGACGTGACCGCCGGGCAGACCGCCTTCACCCGGTCGGTGTACCCCACCGACCGCACCTCGGCCACCTGGGGCTCGCTCGTGCACGGGCACGTCTACGAGTTCAAGGTGACCGCCGACAACGCGGGTGGTGAGGGGCCCGCCTCGAGCACCGTACGGGAGACCTCGGTCGGCGGGCTGCCCCAGGCGCCGTCCGGGCTGACCGCGAGCGCGGGCGACGGCAAGGTGACGCTGCGCTGGACCGCCAGCGCCACCGCCAACGTCTACTACTGGATCGAGATGCGCCCCGCCGGGGGCACCTGGAAGCGCCTCCAGTACCCGGTCAACACCTGCTGCTCGTTCACCGTCGACCTGCTCGAGAACGGCACCACGTACGACTTCCGGGTCCGGGCCAACAACGTCTCGGGTAACTCGCCGGCCTCCAACGTGGCCAGCGCCCGGCCGCTGCCGCCGCTGCCCCAGGCACCGTCCGGGCTCACCGCGAGCGCGGGCGACGGCCAGGTGACGCTGCGCTGGAGCGCCAGCCCCAGCGGGAGCGTCTACTACTGGATCGAGATGCGCCCCGCCGGCGGCACCTGGAAGCGCCTCCCGTATCCGGTCAACACCTGCTGCTCGTTCACCGCCGGCCTGCTCGACAACGGCACCACGTACGAGTTCCGGGTCCGGGCCACCAACCTCGCCGGTGACTCGGGAGCGACCAACACGGCCAGCGCCCGGCCCATGCCGCCGCTGCCCCAGCCACCGAGCAGCCTGACCGCCACCGCCTCCGGGGACACCGCCGCCAAGCTCTCCTGGCGGGCCAGCAGCACCGGCAACGTCTACTACTGGATCTACTACCGGCTCGCCGGGACGTCCGGCTGGACCAAGGCGCAGTATCCGCTGAGCACCTGCTGCACGTTCACGATGAGCATGCTCACCCCGGGCAGGACGTACGAGTTCCAGCTCAAGGCGGAGAACCTGACCGGCTACAGCTCGGCGTCGAACACGGCGAGCGTGACGTTGACCATCACGGCCCCGGGCACCCCGCAGGACGTGCGGGCGGTGCCGCAGACCACCTCCTCGGACGTCCGGGTGTCGTGGAACGCGGTGAGCGCGGCGACCGGCTACTCGGTCGAGGTGAAGGCCTGCCGGGGTGACTCGTGGCGACTGGTCGGCTTCATGATCACCACCAACTACGTCACCATCCGCTATGCCGCCGGCTGCTACCAGTACCGGGTCATCGCCGACCGGTACGGCAAGCAGGGGTACGCCTCGTCCGGCAAGTTCGCCTTCGGCACGGTCGACGACTACCCGTGGGGGTCCGGCTTCCCCTGGATCGACCGGTACGGCTTCGTGCTCCAGCAGTGCACGTCGTTCGTGGCGTCCCGGGTCTACAAGTACATCGCCCACGACCCGCCGGGCTTCACCTCGCTCAACTACTGGCACGCGAAGAACTGGGACGACGCCGCCCCGAAGCACGGCGGCATGGTCTCGCAGACCCCCGCGGTGGGCGCGATCGCCCAGTGGAACGGCGGCGACTACGGCCACGTCGCCTGGGTGTCCGGCATCGACGGGTCGTACATCATCATCGAGGAGTACAACTACACGAACCCGAGCGCCTACTCCCGGCGCCGGATCCCGGCCTCCAGCGTGGACAACTACCTCTCGGTGATGTGACCGGCGCGGGGCCGGGCGGCGCGCCGCCCGGCCCCGCGCACCGCGTTCAGTCCGTGGCGGCGCCGAAGGCGGCGAGCTGGTCGGCGTACTCGATCCGAGTGGCCCAGTCCGTCGGCCAGGCGGCCATGCCGTGCGCGGCACCCACGAAGGCGCCCGCGAGCGCCGCGATGGAGTCGGAGTCGCCGGCCGTGGTCGCACCGCGGGCCAGCGCGCCGACCGGGTCGTCGGCGTGCCACAACGCGCAGAGCAGGGCCGTGGCCAGTGCCTCCTCGGCGATCCAGCCCTCGCCGGTGAGCCGGCACGGGTCGCCGCCGTCATCCGGGCCGGCCAGCGCGGCATCGAGCCGGCCGAGCACCTCCAGGCACTCGTCCCAGCCCTGGGCGATGAACTCCCGCGGTGTCCCGGCGTCGCCCGGCCGCTGCCACAGGTCGCCGAGCCAGTCGCCCCGGTAGACGGTGCGCTGCTCGTGCGCCCGCTCGGTGAGCAGGCCCGGCAGGTCGGCCAGCGCGGCGCCGTCGCGCAGCAGCCGGACCGCGTACGCGGTCAGCTCGCTGGCCGCCAGGCCGGTCGGGTGGCCGTGGGTCAGGCCGGCCTGGAGCTGGGCCAGCCCGGCGAGGGTGTCCAGGTCGACGGCGAGCAGCCCGACCGGGGTGACCCGCATGTTGGCCCCGCAGCCCTTGGAGCCGGCCACGGTGGCCTCCTGCCAGCGCAGCCCTCGGCCCAGCTCGCCGCAGGCCCGCAGGCAGGTCATGCCGGGGGCCCGGTTGTTGTCAGGGCTGGCCGCCCAGTCGAGGAAGCGCTGCCGCAGCAGCGGCTCCACCACCTCCGGCGAGTAGCCGGACGCGTCCCGCAGCGCCCCGGCGACGGCCAGCGCCATCTGGGTGTCGTCGGTGACCAGCGCCGGGTCACCGACGAGCTCCCGGGGGCCGGCCGGCCCGTACCGCCGGACGATCTCGGCGACGGTGAGGAACTCGGTCGGCTTACCCAGCGCGTCGCCGAAGGCGAGGCCGAAGAGCGAACCCGAGGCGCGGCGCGGCGGGAAGTCGGTCACGGCGTGATCATGCCGGACCGACGCAACCCGCGCCGGCCGCGCCCGGGCCGGCTCGGCCAGCCGGTCAGTCCCAGCAGAGGCAGAACGGATGGCCCACCGGGTCGGCGTAGACCCGGAAGCCGTCGCCCTCGCCCGGGAGTCGCCGGGCGCCCAGGGCCAGCGCCGCCTTCTCGGCCGCCTCGATGTCGTCCACCGTCACGTCGAGGTGGAACTGCTGCGGCCGCTCCGGGTCGGGCCAGGCGGGGGCGCGCAGGTTGCGCGCCCGCTGGAAGGCGATGCGGGGCTGGTGCCCCGGCGGGCCGCCGAGCACGACCCACTCGTCGCCCTCGGAGCTCTCCTCGACCAGCGGGAGGCCGAGCAGCTCGGCGTAGAAGCCGGCCAGCGCGCGCGGATCAGGGCAGTCGATCACCACGGAACGGAGCTGTCCAATCATGCCCGTCATCCTGCCCAGCGGGTACGACAGGAAACCTCACTCCTCCTCGGACAGCCGCCGCCCGGCGTCCCGGCAGGCGGCCAGCACGGTCCGGACGTATCCGGGGGTGGCGCCGGCCAGGCCGCAGGCGGGGGTGACCACCACCTGCTCGGCGAGCCGGCGGCGGGGGAAGCCGAGCTGGTCCCAGAGCCGGCGTACCCGCTCGGCGACCTGGGCCGAGGTCGGCGCACGACCGGTGGACGGCGGCACCGCGGGCGCGGCCCCGGCCAGCAGCCCCAGCCCCGCGTCGATCGCCTCACCGAGCGGGTCCAGCTCGGTGACCAGGCCCAGGTCGAGCGCGACGGCCACGGCACCGGCATCGCGGATCAGCGCCACCGGCACGTCCGGCGCGCAGCAGTGCACCACCGTCGGCACTCCGACCGCCTCGAGCACGCCGCGCAGCAGCGCCGCGGCGTCCCCGGACACCACCGCCCGGTAGGTGCCGAGGCCGCTCTCGGTGGGTACCCGCCCGGCCAGCACCGCCGGCAGGGACGGCTCGTCGAGCTGGAGCAGCACCGACGCCCGGGGCAGCCGGCGGGCCACCGCCGCGACGTGCCCGCGCAACCCCTCGGCCAGCGAACCGGCCAGGTCGCGGACCGCGCCGGGATCGCGCAGCACCCGGCCGCCGAGGGGCAGCTCCAGCGACGCGGCCAGGGTGAACGGCCCGGCGGCCTGGATCTTGACCGGGCCGGCGTACTCCTCGGCCTGCTCGGCGAGCTGGTCGAGGTCGCGCTCCATCAGGTCGCGGGCGCGGCGCAGGTCCTTGCCGGGCCGCGGGGCGATCCGCCAGCGGGCCGCGTACAGCTCGACCGGCAACTCGGCGAGCAGCCCGCCGGTGCGCCCGATCAGGTCCGCGCCGGGGCCCCGGGCGGGCAACTCCGGCAGGTGCGGCAGGGCGGGCAGTTCGCCGAGCACGATCCGCTGCGCCTCGGCGATGTCGGTGCCGGGCAGCGAACCGATCCCGGTCGCCGCCCCCGCGGGCCAGGGCCATGTCTGATCACTCACCGCCGAAGACTAGCCGCTGCCGCGCCGCGCCGGCGCCGGCGCGGCGGGTGGTCGCCCCGGTCCCGCGTGCCGCCGAAGGACGATTCGCCCGCCCGCCCGCCCGAGACCGAGCCGGCGGGCCGGACCAATCCGGAGCGGCCGGCGGCCGACGGTCAGCCGGTGATGGTGGCCGAGCCGAGCACGACGTCGCCCGCCGGGTCGGGGCGGTACGCCACGATCGCCTGGCCGGCGGCCACGCCCCGGACCGGGCGGCGCAGGTCGGCGTGCAGGGCGTCGCCGTCCAGCGACACCGTCGCCGGCACCACGTCGCCGTGCGCCCGCAACTGCACCTCGCACTCGATCGGGCCGGTCGGCCGCGCGCCGCCGGTCCAGACCGGGCGGGTGGCCCGCACCCGGTCGACCTCCAGCGCCTCGGCCGGGCCGACGGTCACCGTGTTGGTAATGGGCGTGATGGAGAGCACGTAGCGGGGGCGGCCGTCCGGGGCGGGCCGGTCCAGGTGCAGGCCGCGCCGCTGCCCGACGGTGTACTGGTAGGCGCCGGAGTGGCTGCCGACCACCGCGCCGGTGAGCGCGTCGACCACCTCGCCGGGGGCCTCGCCGAGCCGCTGGGCCAGGAACCCCCGGGTGTCGCCGTCGGCGATGAAACAGATGTCGTGCGAGTCGGGCTTGTCGGCCACCGCGAGGCCCCGCCGGGCGGCCTCGGTCCGGACCTCGGCCTTCGTCGAGTCGCCGAGCGGGAAGATCGACCGGTCCAGCTGCGCGCGGGTCAGCACCGCGAGCACGTACGACTGGTCCTTGGCCGCGTCGACGCTGCGCCGCAGCAGGCCGTCGGCGCCCAGCCGGGCGTGGTGGCCGGTCACCACGGCGTCGAAGCCCAGGGCGACGGCCCGGTCCAGCACCGC
Organism: Micromonospora sp. NPDC049836; assembly: GCF_044465125.1. Classification (NCBI taxonomy): domain Bacteria; kingdom Bacillati; phylum Actinomycetota; class Actinomycetes; order Micromonosporales; family Micromonosporaceae; genus Micromonospora; species Micromonospora sp. NPDC049836. Next base: position 129,280 of record NZ_JBITLH010000011.1, on the reverse strand, counting down.
GGCAAACTTGATCTTCTCGTTGCAGCGCAGGCACGGATTCGGGGTACGGCCGGCCGCGTACTCGGCGACGAAGTCGTCCACCACGTCGGCGTGGAACCGGTCGGCCATGTCCCAGACGTAGAAGGGGATCCCCAGCACGTCGGCGGCGCGGCGGGCGTCCCGGGAGTCCTCCAGCGTGCAGCAGCCCCGGGCGCCGGTCCGGTAGGTCTGCGGGTTACGGGCCAGCGCCAGGTGCACGCCGGTCACGTCGTACCCGGCCTCCACCGCGCGGGCCGCCGCCACCGCGGAGTCCACCCCGCCCGACATCGCCGCCAGAACCCTCACCAGCCCACTCCCCTCGTCCTCACCGAGGGTATCCGGGTCAGCGGGGGGTACGGAGGGCGGCCGCGCGCCGGGCCCGGTCGACGGCCGCCGGCAGCGCGGCGATCAGCGCGTCGACGTCCTCCCGGGTGCTGGTGTGGCCGAGGGTGAAGCGCAGCGAGGAGCGGGCCCGGTCGTCGTCGGCGCCCATCGCCAGCAGCACGTGCGAGGGCTGGGCCACCCCGGCGGAGCAGGCCGACCCGGTCGAGCAGGCGATGCCCTGGGCGTCGAGGAGGAGCAGCAGGGCGTCCCCCTCACAGCCGGGGAAGGAGAAGTGCGCGTTGCCCGGGAGCCGGTCCACCGGGTCGCCGTTGAAGATCACCTCGGGCACCGCCTGGCGGACCCGCTCCACCAGCTCGTCGCGGAGCGCGGCGACGTGGGCCGCGTACTCCTGCTGGCCCTTCACGGCAGCCTCGACGGCGACCGCGAAGGCCACGATGCCGGCGGTGTCCAGGGTGCCGGAGCGGACGTCCCGCTCCTGGCCGCCGCCGTGCAGCAGCGGGGTGGCGGCGACGTCCCGGGCGAGCAGCAGCGCGCCGACCCCGGTCGGGCCGCCGAGCTTGTGGCCGGTGACGGTGAGCGCGGAGACGCCGCTGGCCGCGAAGTCGACCGGCACCTGACCGACCGCCTGGATCGCGTCGGTGTGGAACGGCACCCCGTGCTCGGCGGCGACGGCGGCCAGTTCGGCCACCGGCTGCACGGTGCCCACCTCGTTGTTGGCCCACATGGCGGTGACCACCGCGATCCGGTCGCCGTGCGCGGCCAGCTCGGCGCGGAGCTGCTCCGGGTCGAGCCGGCCGGCGGCGTCGACCGGCAGCCAGCCGACGTCGGCGCCCTCGTGCCCGGCCAGCCAGTCGACCGCGTCCAGCACGGCGTGGTGCTCGACCGCGCTGGAGACGACCCGGTTGCGCTCGGCGTGGGCGGCGCGGCGGGCCCAGAAGACCCCCTTGACGGCGAGGTTGTCGCTCTCCGTGCCGCCCCCGGTGAAGATCACCTCGGAGGGGCGGGCGCCGAGCACCGCGGCCACCCGCTCGCGGGACTCCTCCACCCGGCGTCGGGCACGCCGGCCCGCCGCGTGCAGCGACGACGCGTTGCCCACCTCGCGGGCGGTGGCGACGTACGCCTCGAGTGCCTCGTCGAGCATCGGGGTCGTCGCCGCGTGATCCAGGTATGCCATCACCGTTCAGCCTAACGGCCGACGGGCGCGCCGCCGGATGCCGGACCGCCCGTCCCGTACGGGGTGGCGGTCCGGCCGCTCCGGCGGCGCGCCCGCGCGCCGACCCGGTGCCGTCACGCGGGCACGGCGGTGACCACGATGTTGTCCCGGTAGTGCCGGGTCTTCGGGTCGAACGGGCCGCCGCAGGTGATCAGGGTCAGCCGGGGGCGACCGTCGCGGGCAAAGTACCGGTCCAGCGGGATCCTGGTCTTGGCGTACTCCTCCCGGGCCACCACCCGGTAGCGGCGTTCCCGGCCGTCGGCGCCGGTGACCGTGAGGAGATCGCTCCGGTCCAGGTCACGCAGCCGGAAGAAGGCCCCCCTGCCCTGCTCGGCGCTGTCCACGTGGCCGGCGATCACCACCGAGCCGGTGGTGGCCTCCAGCCCGGGGCCGTAGCGGTACCAGCCGACCTGGTCGACGCTCGGCGGCACCTCGAACTCGCCGGTGCGGGCGTTGACCCCGACCGGGTTGACCGTGGCGGTGACGCCGATCGCCGGGACGCGCAGCTTCGTCGGCGGGACCGTGGCGTCCGCCGGCAGGGTGCCGGTGTTGACCGGCACCCGGCCGGTCGTGCCGGTGGCCGTGGCTGCCGGCGTGGCGGTGGCGCTGGCCAGCGCCGACGCCTCCGCCGCGCCGACCGTCCCGGCCGGGCGGGAGCCGCACGCGACGAGGCCGGCGACGGTCAGCGCGGCAGCGCCGGCGGCCATGGCCGCCAGCGCCCCGCGGTTCCGCACCGTCATCGGCGCCCGGTCCGGGCGGTGGCGACCCGCGCCCCGCCGCCGACCAGGAGCAGCACGCCGACGCCGGCGAGCAGGTACCACCAGGTCCGCACGCCGGTGCCGGCCTGACCGCCGGTGCCGCTGGGCACGCCGCCCGGCGCGGAGTGCAGGCCGCTGATGGTCTGGGCGACCAGCGTGAGGTTCTTGTCCTCGGCGGAGCCGATGGCGTAGACGATCGTCGCGGTGCCCTCCTTGAGGGTGAGGTCGGCCGGGCCGATCGCCACGGTGTCGGTGCCGGCGAGGACCACGTCCGCCTTGACGGTGCCCGCGTCGATGTCGGCCTTGGCCTCCTTCGGGTTGGTGAGGCCCGGGAAGACCGGCTGACCACCGGCGCGCACGTCCACGGCCGGGGCGGCGGCGGTGTGCCGGACGATCAGCCGGGCCTTGCCGGCGCCCACCTTGGACACGTCGTTGACGAACGGGGTGATCTGCGGCTTGCCGTCGGCGCTGAGGTGCGCGGCGAGGCTGATGTTCGCCCCGCCCGGGACCTTGGCGTCGTCGACCTTGAGGATCGCCTGGTCGAGCGCCTCGCCCGGCTTGGTGAGCGCGATGTCGTAGTCGCCCTCCGGCAGGCTCAGCGGGCCGGCCACGTCACCCGGCTTGAAGTTGTCCAGCGTCTTCTTGCCGTTGACGTACACGTCGACGGGGGTGTCCGGGATGCCGTGCACGACCGAGACCTTGCTGCTGGCCGCGTACGCCGGGGTGGCGCCGGCGGCGAGGCCGCCGGCGAGGGCCAGCGCGGCGACCGCGCCGCCGGCGGCGACCCGACGGATGGATACGAGCTGCATTGCGTGCCTCCTGATAGTTCGTGCTGGTTCGTCACGCCTGGTTGCAGAACGGGTTACGCCCGCTCCGCCGCCGCCGGATGCGCCCGGATCGGATTTCTTTTTTCCGCCCCCGGCCGCATCCGGGGCCGCCTTCCGGAGCGAAGAGCAGGTGCGGGCACGAGCAGGAGAGGTCGGCCGGGAGAATGGGGCGAGGGCTGTGGCGGTTACAGTCGGGCATGCCCCAAAGGCGAACCACCCGGTGACGGGGGTGCCGAGACAGCCGGAGCCACCGGGCGACGACGAGCTGGCCGAGCGTTTCCGCGCCGGCGAGGAGGCTGCGCTGCGCGAGGCGTACGACCGCTACGGCCGGGCGGTGCTGCACCTGGCCAGCAGCACGCTGGCCAACCGCAGCGACGCGGAGGACGTGACCCAGGCGACCTTCGTGGCCGCCTGGCTGGGCCGGGAGACGTTCGACCCGACCAAGGGGTCGCTGGTCGGCTGGCTGCTCGGCATCGGCCGCCGCAAGGTGGTCGACCGGATCCGGGCGGTCGCCCGGGAGACGCGGGTGGTCGAGACGGTCAAGCAGCTGCCCGAGCCGGTGCCCGGCGGGCCCGACCCGGACGCGGTGGTCGACCGGCTGGTGGTCGCCGACGAGCTGGCCCGCCTCCCCGACGACCAGCGGCGCATGCTGGAGTTGGCGTTCTACGACGACCTGACCCACCAGCAGATCGCGACCGTGACCGGAGTCCCGCTCGGCACCGTCAAGAGCCACATCCGACGCGGGATGCAGAGCCTCAAGCGCAGATGGGAGGTGGACGGTGCCCCACCTGGAGCACGACCGGCTGGTCTTCCTGGCCCTCGGTGAGAGCGAGGCGGCGGGTGGCGAGTCCGCCCACCTCGAGACCTGCGAGCACTGCCGGGCCGAGCTGGCGACGCTGCGACACGTGGCCGGCCTGGGCGCGGACACCCAGGGGCTGGGCAAACTGCCCGACCCGCCCGAGCACGTCTGGCAGGGCATCGTCACGGAGATCCGGGCCGCCGAGGAGCTGCCCGCGCTCGCCGAGCGGCGCGCGGCCCGGCCGCCGGCCGAGCCCGGCCCGCGGGTCACCGCGGCACCGGCGGCGGCCCGGGGCGGTGCGCGGTGGCGGCGCTGGGCGGTCACCGCGGTGACCGCGACGGCGGCGGCCGCGGCCGGCGTGCTCGGCACGGTGGCCGTGCTGCGGTCGGATGACCCGGACCCGCCGCAGCCGGCGGTGCTGGCGAGCGCGGCGCTGAGCGCGTACGGGCAGACGCCGAAGGACGCGGCCGGGGACGCGCGGGTGCTCGGGGACAACCGACTCCACCTGCACGTCACGAATCTTCCGGAGGTCCCGGGGTACTACGAGGTCTGGCTGATCGATCCGGGGACGATGAAAATGTTCTCGGTCGGTACGCTGAGCAAGGGTTCGGGAGACGAGTTGCTGCCGATGCCCGCGAACGTGGACCTGCGCACCTTCTCGGTGGTCGACATCTCCGCCGAGCAGTACGACAACAACACCCGCCACTCCGGCGACAGCCTGTTGAGGGGCACCCTGACGAGCTGATCGGCGGGCCGGCTCAGCTCCCCGGCCCGCCGATCAGCTCCCTTCCGCCGCTCCGGAAGGGCCGCAACGCACAGAGCCGCCGCCCGGATCACCGGGCGGCGGCTCTGTGCGTGGGTCAGCCGGGCGGGCTCACTTGCGCTTGCGGATCTCCTCGGCGGCCTGCGGTACGACCTTGAACAGGTCGCCGACCACGCCGAAGTCGGCCAGCTCGAAGATCGGCGCCTCGGCGTCCTTGTTCACCGCGACGATGGTCTTCGAGGTCTGCATGCCGGCCCGGTGCTGGATCGCGCCGGAGATGCCCAGCGCCACGTAGAGCTGCGGGGAGACCGTCTTGCCGGTCTGGCCGACCTGGAACTGGTGCGGGTAGAAGCCGGAGTCGACCGCGGCACGGGACGCGCCGACCGCGCCGCCGAGCAGGTCGGCCAGCTCCTCGACCAGCTTGAAGTTGTCGGCGTTGCCGACGCCGCGACCGCCGGAGACGACCACCGACGCCTCGGTCAGCTCCGGGCGCGAGCCCTTCTGCTCGGCCACCCGCTCGACGACCTTGGCCAGCTTGTCCGCGTCGGTGACCGAGACGGTGAGCTGCTCGACCGCCGGGGTGGCGGCGGCCGGGGTCGGGTTGAGCGAGTTCGGCCGGACGGTGACCAGCGGCAGGCCCTTGGTGACCTTGGACTTGACGATGGTGGAGCCGGCGAAGGCGACCTGGGTGGCGGTGCCGTCGGCGTCCAGCGCGACCACGTCGGTCAGGATGCCGTTGTCCAGCTTCACGGCCAGCCGGGCGGCGATCTCCTTGCCCTCCTGCGACGAGGCGAGCAGCACGGCGGCCGGCTGCACCCGGTTGACCAGCTCGGCCAGCACGGTGGCCTTGGGGGCCACCAGGTAGCCGTCGATCTCCTCGCCCTCGGCGGCGTAGATCTTCGCCGCGCCGTACTCGCCCAGCTTGGCGCTGAGCGCCTCGGCGGCGCCGGCGCCGCCGAGCACCACGGCGCTCGGGGTGCCCAGCTCGCGGGCGAGGGTGAGCATTTCCAGGGTGACCTTCTTGACGCCGAATTCCTTGGTGGCTTCGACGACGACGAGAACCTCAGCCATGTCCAGACCTCTCACACGAACTTCTCGGTGGCGAGGAACTCGACCAGCTTGACGCCGCCCTCGCCCTCGTCGGTGATCTTGGCGCCGCCGGAGCGCGGCGGGCGCTTGGAGTGCTCGACCACGGCGCTGGTGGCGCCGTCGAAGCCCACCTCCGCGGGCGCGACCCCGAGGTCGGCCAGGGCGAGCGTCTGCACCGGCTTCTTCTTGGCGGCCATGATGCCCTTGAAGGACGGGTAGCGCGGCTCGTTGATGGTGTCCCAGACGGAGACCACGGCCGGGGTCGAGGCGGTGACCACCTCGTAGCCCTCCTCGGTCTGCCGCTCGACGGTCAGGGTGGCGCCGTCGACGGTGAGCTTGCGCGCGCCGGTCAGCGCCGCGACGCCCAGCCGCTCGGCGATCATGTGCGGCATGACCTGGACCCGGCCGTCGGTGGACTCGGCGCCGCAGATCACCAGGTCGGCGCCCAGCTGACCGAGGGCGGCGGCGAGCACCTTCGAGGTGGTCACGGCGCAGGACCCGTGCAGGGCGTCGTCCACCACGTGCACGGCCTTGTCCGGCCCCATGGAGAGCGCCTTGCGGATCGACTCGGTCGCCCGGTCCGGACCCATGGTCAGGATGGTGACCTCGCCGCCGTGCGCCTCCTTGATCTTCAACGCCTCCTCGATGGCGTACTCGTCCATCTCGTTGATGACGTTGTTCGCCGAACCGCGGTCGACGGTGTTGTCGTCAGCACGCAGGTTGCGGTCCGCGCCCGAATCGGGCACCTGCTTGACGAGTACGACGATGTTCATCGCGCTTCGACGACCCTCCTGTTTGGTGTAGCGATCTCTCGCCCGGTCACGGGCGCAGCCTCGCGCGTGACTTAACGTTCGGTCAACCGCGCGCAACTGTGCAGTTGCCCACGGGGGCAATGTTACCCGCAAGTAGCATTGCCTCTCCCGAGCCCCAGAGTGACACAGCTCACCGGAGCCCGCGCCGCCGGGTAAGCTGCCAGAAAAGGGAGGTGACGGATATGTCCGACTCTGCTCGCCGCGCCGGGCGGCGCGGCCCGGCCGAGGCTGTCGCCGCCTCCCGCCGGGCCTGCCGCCGGATGATCCCGGACACCTACCGGTGCGCCTGCGGCCGGGTGCGCGACCGGTGCGTCCGCGCCAGCGTCCGGGCGCTCTGGTCGGGCGAGCCGGTCAGGCCGGCTCGGCCAACGCCTGCCTGATCTTCTCGATCACCGCCGCCTCGGCCGGCGCCACCCCGCGGTGCGCCTGCGCCACCCGGTCCGCCGCGGCCAGCACCACCGACCGGTACGCCGCGACATCCCCCGGCGACTTGGCAAGCAGGATCCGCACCGCCCGGCCCAGCGCCGGCAGCACGGTCGCCTCGACCTCCAGCGCGGAATCCCGGGGCAGCTGCGGCAGCGGCCCGGTGGTCAGCGCCGCCCGCACCACCCCGCTGGCGTCGGCGAGCGCCCCGGACGCGGCCATGCTCTCCCGCACCATGGCCAGCATCCCGGGCTCGGCGTTGGAGACCAGGAAGACGGCCCCGAAGGCGCCCGTCCGGAGGGTCAGCTGCTCGTCCGCCGTCAACGGTTCCATGATCACGGAGTGTAGACGTACGGGGTGGTGGTGGTGACCGCAACGAGCCCGAGCCGCTCCAGGATCGGCCGGCTCTCCGGCGAGCAGTCCACCTGCACCAGGGTCTTGCCGCGCTGCTCGGCCAGCCGCGCCCGGTACGCCACCAGCGCCCGGTAGATGCCCTTCTTCCGCCACTGCGGCAGCGTCGAGCCGCCCCAGAGGGTGGCGAAGCCGGTGCCCCGCTGGTAGCGCACCCAGCCCGCGCTCACCACGGTGCCGTCCGCCTCGGCCACCACGATCGTGATCGACTGCGGGTCCGCCTCGATCTCCCTGGCCAGTCCGGTCACCAGATGGCTCCGGTCCGCCTGCCAGACCTCCTCCTCCATGGCGGCGATCCGGTCCAGGTCCGCGCGGGCGGTGACCTCGCGCAGGCGTACCCCCTCGGGCAGGACCGGAACGGCGCCGGCCAGGGCCGCGACCGGCCCGACCACGACGGTCTCCAGGTCTTCCGGCACGAAGCCGGCGGCGCGCAGCCGGTCGCCCAGGTCGGCCGGCTCGTCGTGGCCGGTCAGCTTCCACTCGACCGACTCGCCCCGGGCGCGGAAGAACTCGACCTGCCGGGCGATCAGGGCGTCCAGCTCGGCGCCGGCCAGCCCGTCCAGGGTCCGGTACGTGATGAAGCCACCCCGGTCCAGGTTGAGGACCCGGAACAGCGGGCCGTCCCGGTCGATGATCACCCCGGCCGACACCGGGTCCGGCAGCTCGGGTCGGATCTGCGTGTCATAGGCGTCGCGCAGGCGTCGCGCGTCAAGATCGGTCATCCCCTCAGGCTAGGCACCGGGCAAAGCGGATAATCGACGACGTGTGGCAGATGATCAGACGCTGGTTCGACCCGCGCGAGCTGCGGTCGGTCGGCACCACCCCCGACTACCGCTTCTCGCTGGCCAACGAACGGACGTTCCTGGCCTGGCTGCGGACCGGGCTGGCGCTGATCGCCGGCGGGCTCGCCGCCGCGCAGTTCCTGCCGCAGCTGGCCCTGGAACACCTGCGTGAGGTGATCGCCGTCACGCTGCTGCTGCTCGGGGCCGCCGTGGCGATCCGGGCGGTGGACCACTGGGCCCGGACCGAGCGGGCGATCCGGCTGGGCGAGGAACTGCCCGCCTCCCGCTTCCCGGCCATCCTCGCCCTGGTCGTGGCGCTCGGCGCGCTGCTGCTGGTCGCCGCCGTGCTGACCCGGGCCCTCGGGTGACCCGCGACCCCGGGCTGCAGCCGGAACGGACCCGGTTGGCCTGGCGGCGCACCCTGCTCTCGCTCACCGCGGTCACCGTGCTGGAGGTGCGGCTCTCGCTCACCGGCGGGACCGTGGACGCGCTGCTGGGCGGGGTGGCCGTGCTCGGCTGGCTGGCCATCCTGCTGGTCACCTGGCGCCCGGCCACCGGCACCGGGCTGCGCCGCGCGCCGCGCTGGGCGCTCCCGCTCACCGCGCTGGCCGCCGCCGGGTCCGCCCTGCTCGGCGTCCTGCACGTGCTGAGCGGGCTGCGCTGACCGGCACCGGTGGTCCATGATGGCCGGCATGGTTCGCCTGTACGGGCTTCTCTTCCTCGCCGAGGTCGTGCTCGCCATCTGTGCCCTGATCAGCTGCCTCTCCGCCGAGGAGGGGGAGATCCGGGCCCTGCCGCGGGTCGCCTGGGTGCTGATCATCCTGTTCTTCCCGCTGGTCGGGTCGATCGCCTGGTTCGTCGCCGGGCGGGAGCCGGCCGGGCGCCGTCCCCGTACCGCCTGGCCGGTCGGGAACGGCTTCGCCGAAACCGAGCGCCGCCGGCCGGTCGCGCCGGACGACGACCCGGAGTTCCTGGCCGCGCTGAAGGAGCAGGCCCGCCGCGACGACCAGGACCTGCTCCGCCAGTGGGAGGCGGACCTGCGCCGCCGCGAGGAGGAGTTGCGCCGCCGCACCGACGACCGGGACCGGCCGGAGGTCTGAGCGCCGCCGGCGTGCCCCGGGCGGGCAGAATCGACGCCGTGCGGATCAACCTGCTCGGGCCCCTGGAGCTGCGCACCGACGCCGGCACACCGGTCGAGGTCGGCGGCGCCCGGCTGCGCCGGCTGCTGATCCTGCTGGCGCTGGAGCCGGGGCGCACGGTCACCGTCGGGCGGCTGGCCGACCAGGTCTGGGCGGGCGACCCCCCGGCGGGCCCCGCCAACGCGTTGCAGGCCCTCGTCTCCCGGCTGCGCCGCGCCGCGCCCGGGCTGCCCGTGGAGGCCCGGGCCGGCGGCTACCGGCTGGCGGTCGCGCCGGACGAGGTCGACCTGCACCGGTTCGAGACCGCCGTGCTGGCCGGGCGGGCCCGGCTCGCCGCCGACCCGGCCGGCGGGCGCCGGCAACTCGCCGAGGCGCTGGCGCTGTGGCGGGGGCCGGCCCTCGCCGACGTGGCCGACGCCGACTTCGCCCGGGCTCCGGTGGCCCGCCTCACCGAGCTGCGGCTGGCCGCCACCGAGGACCTGGTCGAGGCGGGCCTGGCCACCGCGGAGGCGCCCGCGGCCCTGCTGCCGCAGCTGCGCGAGCTGGCCGCCGCCCACCCGCTGCGGGAACGCCTGGCCGAGCTGCTGATCCGGGCCCTGCACCGGGCCGGCCGGCCGGCCGAGGCGCTGGCCGAGTACGGCCGCCTGCGCACCGCCCTGGCCGACACCCTCGGCACCGATCCCGGACCCGGGCTGGCCGCCCTGCACCTGGAGATCCTCCGCGGCACGCCGCCCGCCGCCCCAGCCGACCCGGCGCCCGCGCCGGCCGACCCGGCCCCGCCGACCGCCCCGGCCGACCCGGCCCCGCCGACCGCCCCGGCCGACCCGGCCCCGCCGACCGCCCCGGCCGACCCGGCCCCGCCGACCGTCCCGGCCCACCCGTCGCCCGCGGCCGGGAACCTGCCCGCCACCCTGACCAGCTTCGTCGGCCGGGAGGAGGCGGTGACGCGGGTCGCCGCGCTGCTCGACCGGCACCGGCTGGCCACGCTCACCGGCCCGGGCGGGGCGGGCAAGACCCGGCTGGCCGTGGAGTCGGGCCGGGCGGTGGCCGGGCGCTTCCCGGGCGGGGTGTGGCTGGTCGAACTGGCCCCGGTCACCGACCCGGCCGAGGTGCCGCCGGCCGTTCTCGCCGCGCTGGGGCTGCGCGAACACGCGCTGCTGGCCCGCGCCGGGCGCGGCGTTCCCGAACCGGCCGAGCCGGTCGACCGGCTCGTCGAGGCGCTCGCCGGCCGGACCGCCCTGCTCCTGCTGGACAACTGCGAGCACCTGCTCGACGCGGCGGCGGCGCTGGCCGAACGGCTGCTCACCGCCGGGCCGGGACTACGGGTGCTGGCCACCAGCCGGGAGCCGCTGGGCGTCACCGGCGAGGCGCTGTGTCCGGTCGAGTCGCTGGCGTTGCCGCCGGCCGACGCCGACCCGGCGACCGCGCTGGCGTACCCGGCGGTGCGGCTCTTCGCCGACCGGGCCGGCGCGGCCCGCCCGGACTTCGCGGTGGACGGCGGCACGGTCGGCCCGGTGGTGCGGATCTGCCGCGCCCTGGACGGCATGCCGCTCGCCATCGAGCTGGCCGCCGCCCGGCTGCGCGGGATGACCGCGGCGCAGGTCGACGCCCGGCTGGACGACCGGTTCCGGCTGCTCACCGGCGGCAGCCGGACCGCGCTGCCCCGGCACCAGACGCTGCGCGCGGTGGTGGACTGGAGCTGGGACCTGCTGGACGGCGGGGAACGGGCGCTGTGGCGGCGGCTGGCCGTCTTCGCCGGCGGCGCGACCCTGGACGCGATCGAGCGGGTCTGCGCCGACCCACCCGCCGGGACGGCCGTCGGCCCGCCCGCCGACCCGCCCGCCGGCACGGCCGACCGGACGCCCGGCGGAACTGCCGCCGGGGCGACCGACGGGGCCGCACCGGCAGCCGTCGCCGACGTGCTCGACCGGCTCGCCGCGCTGGTGGAGAAGTCGCTGGTGGTGGCGGGCGGCGCCGAGCCGCGGTACCGGATGCTGGAGACCATCCGGGAGTACGGGCTGGCCCGGCTGGTCGAGGCGGGCGAGGCCGAGCGGCTGCGGCGCGCGCACGCGATGGATTACCTGGCGCTCGCCGAGACCGCCGAGCCGCGACTGCGTACCGGCGCCCAGCTCGACTGGCTGCGCCGGCTCGCCGCGGACCACGACAACCTGCACGCCGGCCTGCGCTACGCCGTCGCCACCGGGGATGCCCCGGTCGCCGTCCGGTACGCCGCCGCGCTCGGCTGGTACTGGTGGCTCAGCGGTCAGCGGGCCGAGGGCGCGGAGCTGGCCGCGCAGGTCCTCGCGCTGCCCGGGCTGGCCGACCGGGCCGCCCCGGACCGGCTCGCGGTGGCCCTGACCCTGGCGGCGCTGAACCTGGTCTCCACCCACAACGACCTGCCCACCGGCATGGCCTGGCTGGAGCAGGCGGCGGAGCTGTCCGTCGGCCACGAGTCGCGGCATCCGGTGCTGCGGCTGGTCGGGTTGGTCGTCGCGGCGTTCCGCGGCGGGCTGCCGCCGCGAATCCCGGACGAGCTCACCGCGCTCTTCGCCGACCCCGACCCGTGGGTGGCCGGCACCGCCCGGATGTTCCACGCGCACACGATGCTGAACGCGGGCCTGCCCGACGAGGCGGCCGAGGTGGACCTGCGGGTCGGGCTCGACCACTACCGCGCGGTCGGGGACCGCTGGGGCATGTCGTTCGGCCTCACCTCGCTGGCCGACCTGCTGGACCGGCGGGGTGAGGCGGCCCGGGCCACCCCGTTCCACGAGGAGGCGCTCGGCTACTTCGAGGAACTGGGGGTCCGGGACGACGTACCGGAGATGCGGCTGCGCCTGGCGCACAACCTGTGGCGGCGCGGCGATCGGGGCCGGGCGCTGGCGGTGCTGTCCCGGGCCGCGCGGGAGGCGGAACGCGGCGGCTCCGACGAGACCCGGGCGGCGGTCGCCCTCGGCCGGGCGGAGGTGCTGCGTGCCCAGGGCGACCGGGCCCGGGCGCGGGACTGCCTGCGGGAGAGCTTCCGGCTGATCGGCGACCGGCACGTCGCGCCGCAGTGGCGCGCGCTGCACGCCACCAGCCTGGCCATGCTGGACGCGCTCGACGGGGACCTGGTCGGCGCGCGCGGCCAGCACGACCGGGCGCTGGAGCTGGCCCTCGGCTCGCAGGACGCCCCGGTCGTCGGCGCGGTGCTGGTCGGCTACGCCGACCTGGCGGTCCGGCTGGGCCGCCCGGCCGCCGCCGCCGCGCTGCTGGGCGCGGCGAGCGGCGTGCGGGGCGGCCCGGACCACGCCATCCTGGACCGCCCGGCGGTGGAGGCCGCCGCCCGCGCCGCGCTCGGCGAGGCGGGCTTCGCCGAGGCGTACGCGGGCGGGCTGGGTTACCGGTTGGAGACCGCCGCGGAGGCGGTCCGGGTCACACTCGGCGGCTGAGCGCCCGCACCGACAGCGGCGCGAACACCAGCAGGATCCCGGCGGCCCAGAGCAGCGACTGCCCGACCGGGCCGGCTACCGGCCCACCGACCAGCAGCCCGCGCAGCGCGTCGGCCAGGATCGTCACCGGGTTGACCTCCACCCAGTGCTGCAACCAGGTCGGCATCTGGTCGGTCGGCACGAAGACGTTGCTGGTGAAGGTCAGCGGGAAGATCACCGTGAAACCGAAGATCTGCACCTTGTCGGGCTCGCTGACCAGTACGCCGACCAGCACCGAGATCCACGAGGCGGCGAGGGAGAAGACGAGCAGCAGGACCAGCGCGCCGAGCAGCCCGGCCGGGCCGTTGCCGAGCCGGAACCCGAGGATCATGCCGACCCCGAGCAGCAGCGCCAGCGACCAGGCCTGCTTGACCGTGTCGGCGACGATCCGGCCGGCCAGCGGCGCCCAGCGCGCCACCGGCAGCGCGCGGAGCCGGTCGAAGACGCCCTTGGTGAGGTCCTGGTTGAGCCCGAACCCGGTGGTCATGGTGGCGAAGAGCGCGGTCTGCACGATGATGCCGGGCAGCGCGAACTTCAGGTACGTCCCGGGTGAGCCGGAGATCGCCGTGCCGAAGACGTAGGTGAACAGCAGCACGAACATGACCGGCTGCACGCTCAGGTCGAGCAGCTCCATCGGGTTGTGCTTGATCTGCACCAGGCTGCGCCAGGCCAGGGTGAGGGTGTGCCGCACGCCGGCGAGCAGCCCCGGCCTGCGGGCCGGCGCGACCGGGGACGCGGTGGCGGTGAGGGTGCTCATGCCGGGCTTCCTTCCAGGGTCGGGGTGTCCTCCTCGGCCCGGTGGCCGGTGAGGGAGAGGAAGACCTCGTCGAGGCTGGAGCCGCGCAGGGCCAGTTCGGCCACGCGTACCCCGGCGTCGTCGAGGCGGCGGACCACGGCGGGCAGCACCTCCGGGTCGCTGACCCCGACGGTGACGGTCTGGTTGGCCACCTCCGGGGTGGCCCGGGCCACCTCGCCGGCGACGGCGAGCACCGTGGGCAGGTCGGCCGGGTCCGCCGGCCGGACGGCGAGCACCTGCCCGCCCACCTTCGCCTTCAGCTCCTCGGGGGTGCCCTGGGCGATGACCCGGCCGTGGTCGACCACGGCGATCTCGCCGGCGAGCTGGTCGGCCTCCTCCAGGTACTGCGTGGTCAGCAGCACGGTCACCCCCTCGGCGACCAGGGTGCGGACGATGTCCCACAGCTCGTTGCGGCTGCGCGGGTCGAGGCCGGTGGTCGGCTCGTCGAGGAAGAGCACCTGCGGCCGGCCGACCAGGCTGGCCGCCAGGTCGAGGCGGCGGCGCATGCCACCGGAGTAGGTCTTGGCCGCCCGGGCGGCGGCGTCGGTGAGCTGGAAGTCGGCGAGCAGCTGCCCGGCCCGGGTCCGGGCGTCGGCCCGGGACAGCCCGAGCAGCCGGCCGATCAGCAGCAGGTTCTCGGTGCCGGTCAGGTTCTCGTCCACCGAGGCGTACTGGCCGGTGAGACCGATCAGCTGGCGCACCCGGTGGCTCTCGCGGCGCACGTCGTACCCGCCGACGGTGGCGTGCCCCTCGTCTGCGGCGAGCAGGGTGGCCAGCACCCGGACGGCGGTGGTCTTGCCCGCGCCGTTCGGCCCGAGCAGCCCGAACACCGTCCCGGTGGGGACCACCAGGTCCACCCCGGCCAGCGCGGTGGTCGCGCCGAAGCGGCGCACCAGACCCTCCGCGCGGATCGCGTATGTCATCGACAACTCCTGTCGTTCTCGCTGGTCACCCCACGATGAGCGACGGCGCTGACGTTACGGCGACAGCCGCTGACATTCCGCTGATTTAGGCCGCGGGCAGAACGACGCGACCGCCGCCGCCGGTCACCCGGCGACGGCGGTCGCGGTGTCGAGATCAGGCCAGGTTCGACGACCGGGGGTACGCGTCGGCCGGGTCGGTCAGCACGTTGACCAGGTACGGCACGCCGGCGTCGAAGGCGCGGGTCAGGGCCGGACCGAGGTCGGCGGCCTTCTCCACCGTCTCGCCGGCCCCGCCGAGCGCCTCGACCACCCGGTCGTAGCGCAGGCCGGGCTGGAGGTCGGCGGCGACGTCGTAGCCGTACATGGCCCGCATCGGGTGCTTCTCCAACCCCCAGATGCCGTTGTTGCCGACCACGATGACCACGGGCAGCCGCTGCCGGGCCAGGGACTCGACGTCCATCAGCGAGAACCCGGCCGCGCCGTCACCCATCAGCACGCAGATCTGCCGGTCCGGGTGGCTGACCCGGGCGCCCATGGCGTACCCCAGGCCGGTGCCGAGGCAGCCGTACGGGCCGGGGTCGAGCCAGGTGCCGGGCTGGGCCGGCTCCAGGTACTTCCCGGCGTACGAGACGAAGTCGCCGCCGTCGCCGATGGTGATCGCGTCGGGGGCGAGCACCTTGCGCAGCTCCCCGTAGACCCGGGCCGGGCGGATCGGGTCGGAGTCGGCGGCCATCGCCTCGGCGTCGCGGGCCTTCGCGGCGTCCTCGGCGGTACGCAGCTCGGCGATCCAGCCGGCGTGGTCGGCCCGGTCGCCGGGGTGTTCGGCGAAGGCGGTGAGGATCAGCCGGAGGTCGCCGGCCGGGGCGGCGGCGGGTGTGACGTGCCCGGCGCGCTGGCTCGGCGCGTCGACCACGTGCACCACCTGGGCGTCGCCGAAGTCGCCGAAGGCGAGCCGGAAGTCCAGCGGGGTGCCGATCACCACGACCACGTCGGCGCCCTTGAGCGCGACCCGGCGGGCCTTGGCGAAGGCGAGCGGGTGCTGCGGCGGCAGGGCGCCCCGGCCCATGCCGTTGGTGAAGACCGGCACCTGGAGGGACTCGGCGGCGACCCGCAGCGCGTCGACCGCGTCGCCCGCGTAGACGTCGGAGCCGGCGATGATCACCGGGCGGGACGCGGCGGCGATCAGCCGGGCCGCCTTCGTGACCTCCTCCGGGTCGGCCTCGATCGGGGCGACCGGGGTGACCGCGGGCAGCTCGGCGTCGCCGACGGAGAAGACCGCCTCGAGGGGGAAGTCGAGGAAGACCGGGCCGCGGTGCGGGGTGAGCGCCGTGGTCAGCGCCGCGGACACGGCGCGCGGGATGTCGTCGGCGCCGAACACGGTCTCGGCGTGCTTGGTGACCGGGGCGACCAGCGGCAGGTGGTCCATCTCCTGGAGGCTGCCGGAGCCCCAGCGGAACTGCGGGGCCCGCCCGCCGAGCACCAGCACCGGGGAGGCGTTGAAGTAGGCGCTGGTCAGGCCGGATACGCCATTGGTGACGCCGGGGCCGGCGGTGAGCACGGCCAGGCCGGGCCGGCGCTGGAGCTTGGCGACCGCCTCGGCGGCGAAGACCGCGGACTGCTCGTGCCGGACGTCGTAGATCGGGAAGCCGGTCCGGTGCGCCGCGTCGTAGAGCGGGAAGACGTGCCCGCCGGAGAGGGTGAACATCTCCCGTACGCCGTGCGCGCGCAACGCCGCCAGCGCCAGCTCCCCGCCGTGCCCCTCGACCCGTTCCGTCATGGTCACTCCCCTTCGTCCAGGACCGGAGTCACACGCTACTGGCCGGTAGGCGAGATGTGAACAGCTCTCGGGTCGACGGCGGGGTGGCGCCGCCGACCCGGGAACGCGGTTCAGCGGCCGGTGAAGCCGGGCTTGCGCTTCTCGACGAAGGCGACCATTCCCTCGCGCCGGTCCTCGGTGGCGAAGAGCGCCGCGAAGAGCTGGCTCTCCCAGGCCAGGCCCGAGTTGAGGTCCATGTCCAGGCCGCCGTCGACAGCCAGCTTGGCGGCCCGCAGCGCCTGCACCGGGCCGGTCAGGAACGGCGTCACGTAGGCGACGGCCGCCTGGTAGACCTCGGCGGCCGGGACCACCTGATCGGCCAGGCCGATCCGCAGGGCCTCCTGGGCGTCGACCATCCGGCCGGTCATGACCAGGTCCTTGGCGCGGGCCGGGCCGACCAGCCGGGCCAGCCGCTGGGTGCCACCCGCACCCGGGATGATGCCAAGCTTGATCTCGGGCTGGCCGAGCTTGGCGTCCTCGGCCACGATCCGCCAGTCGCACGCGAGGGCCAGCTCGCAGCCGCCACCGAGGGCGTATCCGGTGATCGCGGCGACCACCGGCTTGGGGATCCGGGCGATCGCGCCGAGCGCGCTGGACAGGTCGGCGGCCCGCTCCGCCATGTCCACGTAGGACATGTCGGCCATCTCCTTGATGTCCGCGCCGGCCGCGAAGACCTTCTCCCCGCCGTACACGATGACCGCGCGGACCTCGGCGTCGGCGGTGGCCGCGGCCGCGGCGGCGCGCAACTCCTCCTGCACCTGGGTGTTGAGCGCGTTCATCGGCGGCCGCTCCAGCCGGATGGTGCCGATGCCGTCCTTCACTTCCAGCCTGACCAGCTCGCCCACGCTGCCCTCACTTCCTCGTCGAAGTCGCGTGCCAACCTTACGACCCGGCTCGTTGGGGTAGACAGTGTGGTATCGACGGCTCCGGGTCGCTGCCCGGCGTCAGCTGGAGTTGTCGCAGCCGCGACACCCGGAGTGAGGCCATGACCACCTACTACGACGATCGCGCGGTGCAGGTGACCTCCACCGCGCTGCGGGTCGACGGCCGGACCTACCCGCTCGCCGAGCTGGGCATGGTGTGGCACCGGCGGGGCGGCCGCTCCTGGCGGGTGCTCGCCGGACGGGGCGCCGTCGGCGCCGCCCTGGCCGGGCCGCTCGTGGCCGCCGTGCTCGGCATCGGGCTGGCCGTCTGGCTGCACCGCTCCGCCGTGGTCACGATCGCCATCGTGGGCGCCTCGGTGCTGATCGGCCTCGGCGTCGGCCCGCTCGCCGACGTGCTCTTCGAGCGCCTGGACCGCTCCTACGCCCGGGGCAGCCGGGAGCTGGAGATGTGGGCGCGCTGGCGCGGGCAGCCGGTGCGGCTGCTGCAGACCCACGACGCGCTGCGGTTCGGCAAGATCTACCGGGCCATGCAGCGGGCGATGGAGCACACGCCTCAGTCGAAGGTGATCGGCGCGTCCGGCAGCAGACCCAGGCCGCGCAGCAGGCCGTAGGTGTCCTGCTCGCCCCAGAACTGCACGATCCGCCCGCCGGCCAGCCGGTACATCTTGCAGGCGCTCTGCACCGTGGTGGCGCCCGTCGCGTCCCGCCGGTACGTCTGCGCCAGCGAGACCACCACCCGGTCCTCGGCGGCGAAGATCTCCCGGATCTCCTGGTCGAGCACGGTGAGCCCGGGCGAGGAGACCGCCGCCTCGGGGTAGCGCCGGCCGCGTACCGCCGTGCCGGAACCGTAGATCTCCACGTCCTCGGCGACCACCTCGGCCAGCTCGGCCAGATCCTTGGTGACGAAGGTCCGCAGATACCGCCGAACCACCTCGACGTTGCGCTCCTGCTCGCTCCCGACCGTCCCGGCCCCGCCCCGCTCCGCCATGCCGGCGACGCTACCCGGGCCAGGTCGGCCACGCCGCTCCACGCCCCGCCGCCCCCACCCTGCACCGCCCTCACCCTGCGCCACCCCCGCTGCACCGCCCCCAAGCCGCCGGAAATCGCAAGAGGGGGCTTGAAGTCGGGTGGTTAGGCTTAGTGATGGTCCTCTATTACCGGGACGACGCCGTACAGGTCACCTCCGAGGCCATCCGCGCCGGCGGCCACGTGGTCCGGCTCGCCGACGTCGGGTACGTCTGGCACGCGCGCGGCGCGACCACCCTGGCGGTGCGGGGCCGGGTCCTCGGCCGGGGCGTGCTGGTCCTGCTCCTGTCGCTGCCGCCGCTGGTCGCCCTGGTCTGCGTGCTCTCGCTGGCCTGGGCCGCCCAGGACCGGGGCAACTGGAAGCTGGCCCTGCTCGTCCTGGGCGCGTTCGTGGCGGTCGGGCTGGTGCTCATCCCGTTCCTGGAGCTGCCGCTCGGCTGGCTCGACCGCTCCTACGAGCGGGGCAGCCGGGTGCACGAGCTGTGGGTGCAGCACCACGGGCAGGAGGTGCTGCTGCTGCGTACGCCGGACGCGTTGCGGTTCGGGCAGATCTACCGGGCGGTGCAGCGGGCGATCGAACAGCAGGGTGAACTCCGGCCCTGACCTCGCCTCCGGGTCGGGGCGGGTGTGGCCGCCGCCGCACCCCGCCACCCGGCGGCGCTGGCCGGGACCACGCACACTGGTGGGCATGGCGATTCCCCTCCCCCGGCCCGGCGCCGTCGTCGGCCTCACCCGCTCCGCCCTGGACCAGGCGCTCGGCTCGGCCGCCGCGTTCGCCGGCGTACCGGCGCGCGCCTTCGCCGTGCTCGACGAGGTGGAGGCGCTGCTGCGCCGGATCAACGGGGTGGTCGACCGGATCGAGGAGACGCTCGACCGCACCGACCGGGTGCTCACCGACGCGGAGGGGGCGGTCCGGGAGGTCGCCGTGATCAGCGCCGCCGCGACCGAGGCGATCGGTACGGCGACCGAGGTCGCCGCGGCCGCCGCCGTGGTGGTCGGCGAGGCCGAGCGGGTCTCCGCCGCCGCCGGCGTGGTGGTCGGCGAGGCCGAGCGGGTGGCGCGTACGGCCGGGGTGGTGGTCGCCGACGTCGAGGCGGTCGCCGGGCGGGCCGCCGGCACGGTGGTCGCCGCCGAGCAGGCGGCCGGCACCGCCACCGAACTGCTGGCGGCGTACGAGCCGGCGCTACGCCGGGCCGCGCCGATGGCGGCCCGCTTCATCGAGCAGCTCAGCCCGGAGGAGGTGACCGCCGCGATCCGGTTCGTCGACGAGCTGCCGAAGCTCAAGGAGCACCTGACCTCGGACGTGCTGCCGATCCTGGCCACCCTGGACCGGGTCGGCCCGGACCTGCACGACCTGCTCGACGTCACCCGCGACCTCAAGCTGGCCGTGGCGGGCATCCCCGGCCTCGGCATGCTGCGCCGCCGCGGCGAGCGGCTGACCGACGAGCCGGACCGCGACGTCGCCGCCACCTGAGCGGGGCCGCCCGGTCAGCAGTCGCAGGCCACGGCCGAGCGGGGCGCGGTCAGCGCGTCCACCGGGCGGCGCACGGTCCCCTCCGGGGTGACCACCGGCAGCCCTTCGCGGGCCCAGTACTCGAAGCCGCCGATCATCTCCCGCACCGGCCAGCCGAGCCGGGCGAACTCCAGCGCGGCCCGGGTCGCGCCGTTGCAGCCCGGCCCCCAGCAGTAGGTGACCACGGTCGATCCGGGCGGCACCACCGCCGCGGCCCGGGCGGCGATCTGCGCGGTGGGCAGGTGCACGGCCCCCAGCAGGTGTCCCTGCCGCCAGGCCGCGTCGCCCCGCGAGTCGACCACCACCAGGCCGGGCCGGCCCGCCTCCAGGGCGGCGTGCACGTCGCTGACGTCGGTCTCGAAGCTGAGCCGGGCGAGGAAGTGGGCGGCGGCGGTGGCCGGGTCGGCCGGCGGTACGTCGAAGGTCATGCCTCGATCCTGCGGCTCGTCCCGCCGGCCCTGGGAGTGGCGTGATCGCCGGCCACCGCTAACATCCCGCCATGGCTGCCGTGGACCGGAGCGTGGCGGTGCTCGCCTACCCGGGGATGTCCGTCTTCGAGACCGGCATCGTCACCGAGGTCTTCGGGCTGCCCCGGCCGGAGCTGGGCGTCGAGTGGTACCGGCTCACCGTCTGCGCGGAGCGCCCCGGGCCGGTGCCGGTGGTCGGCGGCGCCGCCCTGCACACCCCGTACGGCCTGGCGGAGCTGGCGGCGGCCGGCACGGTGATCCTGCCCGGGGTGCCCGACGTGACCGCCGACCCGTCGCCGGAGCTGGTGGCCGCGCTGCGCCGGGCGCACCGCCGGGGCGCCCGGCTCATGTCCATCTGCTCCGGGGCGTTCGCCCTGGCCGGGGCGGGTCTGCTCGACGGGCGGCGGGCCACCACCCACTGGCGGTACGCGGACCTGCTGGCCCGCCGCCACCCGGCGGTCACCGTCGACCCGGACGTGCTCTACCTCGACGACGGCGACATCCTCACCAGCGCCGGCAGCGCCGCCGGGCTGGACCTCTGCGTGCACGTGGTCCGCCGCGACCTCGGCGCGGCGGTGGCCAACGCGGTGGCCCGCCGGCTGGTCATCCCGCCGCATCGGGACGGCGGGCAGGCCCAGTTCATCGAGGCGCCGGTGAGCGTCGACCCGGACGACGACCGGATCTCGGCCAGCATGGCCTGGGCGGTCCGGCACCTGGCCGAGCCGCTGACCGTGGCGGCGCTGGCCCGGCACGCGCACATGTCGACCCGCAGCTACCTGCGCCACTTCGCCCGGGCCACCGGGACCAGCCCGATCCGCTGGCTGCTCGACCAGCGGGTCCGGGCCAGCCTGGCCCTGCTGGAGACGACCGACGCGCCGGTGGCGGAGATCGCCGCCGCCGTCGGGTTCGACAGCCCGGTCACCTACCGGCACCACTTCGGCCGGGCGATGCGGACCGCGCCGTCGGCGTACCGGCGGGCGTTCCGGGCCGGCGCGGCCTGACGGATCGGGCCGGCCGGGCGGCTCCGGGTCAGGCCGGTCAGGCCGGTCAGGCCCTCGGGACGTAGAGCTGGTCGATCTCGGCCCGACTGGGCAGCGCCACCGACGCGCCGAGCCGGCGGACGCAGGCCGCCCCGGCCGCGGCGGCCCAGTGCACCGCGTCGAGCAGCTCGCGCCCCTCGCCCCACGCCACGGCGAGGGCGGCGGTGAACGCGTCCCCGGCGGCGGTCGAGTCGACCACGTCCACGGTCACCGCCGGCACGTGCACGACCGTGCCGTCCCGGTCGACGTACCCGGCGCCGGCGCCGCCAAGCGTCAGCACCGCCCGGGGCACCAGCTCCAGCAGCGCGGTCGGCTCGTCCCAGCCGCGGCCGGTCAGCGTCTGCGCCTCGGTCTCGTTGACCACCAGCAGGTCCACGGCGGCCAGCAGTTCCGCCGGCACCGGCCGGGCGGGCGCCGCGTTGAGCACCACGCGGGTGCCGGCCGCGCGGGCCGCGACGGCTGCCTCCGTCACCGTCTCGACCGGCACCTCCAGCTGCGCGACCAGCACGTCCGCCTCGCGTACGGCGGCCAGCTCGGGCGCGGTGAGGCCGGTGAACGCGCCGTTCGCGCCGGGGGTGACCAGGATCGCGTTCTCGCCGGAGGCGCCGACCAGGACCAGGGCGACCCCGGAGGCGCCGTAGACCACCCGGAGCTGGCTGGTGTCCACGCCGGCGGCGGTGATCCGTGCCTTGAGGGTCACCCCGAAGGCGTCCGACCCGATGGCGCCGAGGAAGACGCAGGACGCGCCGGCCCGGACCGCGGCGATGGCCTGGTTGGCGCCCTTGCCGCCGGGGAGCATCACGAACTCGCTGCCCAGCACCGTCTCGCCCGGCCGGGGCAGCGCGGGGGCGGTGCCGACCAGGTCCATGTTGGCGCTGCCCACCACGGCCACCCGGGTCTGCCGCACGTGTTCCTCCGTCGGCTCAGGCGGCCCGGGCGGTCCAGCGTTCGCCGGCCCGCTCGACGACCAGGGGCAGGCCGAAGGTCTTCGACAGGTTGTCGGCGGTGAGGGTCTCGGTGAGCAGGCCCTGGGCCACCACCCCGCCCTCGCGCAGCAGCAGCGCGTGGGTGAAGCCGGGCGGGATCTCCTCGACGTGGTGGGTGACCAGCACCAGGGCCGGGGCGTCCGGGTCGTACGCCAGCTCGGCGAGCCGGGCGACCAGGTCCTCGCGCCCGCCCAGGTCGAGCCCGGCGGCCGGCTCGTCGAGGAGCAGCAGCTCGGGGTCGGTCATCAGGGCCCGGGAGATCTGCACCCGCTTGCGTTCCCCCTCGGACAGCGTGCCGTAGGCCCGGTCGGCGAGGTGGCCGATGCCGAGCTGGCTCAGCAGCGCGTGCGCGCGGGCCTCGTCGGCGCGGTCGTAGTTCTCCCGCCAGCGGCCCACGACGGCCCACGCGGCGGTGACCACCACATCGGCGACCCGCTCGTCGGCGGGGATCCGCTCGGCCAGGGTGGCGGTGGAGAGGCCGATCCGGGTCCGCAACTCGTTGACGTCCGTGCGGCCGATCCGCTCGCCGAGCACGTACGCGGTCCCGGTGGTCGGGTGCAGCCGGCCGGCCGCGAGGTTGAGCAGGGTGGTCTTGCCGGCCCCGTTCGGGCCCAGCACCACCCAGCGCTCGTCCAGCTCGACCCGCCAGTCGACGTCGCGCACCAGCGCGGTGCCGGAGCGCTTGACGCCGACCCCGTCGAGGCTGACCACCAGATCCGCGTCCACGTGCGAGGGGGCGGCGGGGGCACCGGCGGCGCCGGGGATCAGGTCACCAGTCACCGCCCCATCCAACCACGCAGCCCGCGAGGTGCCCCCCACGGGCGGCGTCGCCGCCATATGGTGGGTCGCCATGCCGTTGCTCACCTCGCCCGGGAGGTCGTTGATGCCCGATCGCTGCCAGGAGCGGCGCCGATGAACGCGGTCATCGAGATCGACGGGCTGCGCAAGTCGTTCCACTCCGCGCGTCAGGGACGGCGGGTCGCCGTCGACGGCTTCGACCTGCTGGTCGAGGCCGGGCAGATCCACGGCTTCCTCGGGCCCAACGGCTCCGGCAAGACCACCACGCTGCGCGCCCTGCTCGGGCTGGTCGCGGCCGACGAGGGGCGGATGAGCGTGCTCGGGGCCAGCTCGCCCGAGCGGCTGCCGGAGGTGGCCGGCCGGGTCGGCGCGATCGTGGAGAGCCCCCAGTTCTTCGGCAACTTCACCGCCCGCAAGACGCTGCGGCTGCTGGCCGTCGCCGGCGGCGTGCCCACCAGCCGGGTGGACGAGGTGCTGGAGCAGGTGGGGCTGCGCGACCGGGGTGGCGAGCGGGTCAGGGGCTACTCGCTGGGCATGCGGCAGCGGCTGGCGGTCGCGTCGGCCCTGCTGAAGAACCCCGAGCTGCTCATCCTCGACGAGCCGGCGAACGGCCTGGACCCGGCCGGGATCCGGGAGATGCGGGACCTGATGCGGTCGCTGGCCGCGGCCGGGGTCACCGTGCTGCTCTCCAGCCACATCCTGGCCGAGATCCAGCTGATCTGCGACCACGTGACGATCATCAGTCGCGGCCGCCGGGTGGCCCACGGCCGGGTCGACGAGGTGCTGGCCGGCTTCGACCAGCACCAGTGGCGGGTCGGGGTGGCGGCGCCCGAGCAGGCCGCCGAACTGCTCGGCATGGCCGGGGTCTCGGTCACCGCCCTCGCCGACCACCTGGTGGTCACCGGTGTGGAGGACCCCGAGCTGATCAGCCGCACCCTGGGCGAGCAGGGTCTGTGGGTACGCGAGCTCGTCCCGCTCCGGCCGGACCTGGAGAGCGTCTTCCTGGAGCTGACCGGCGCCCACCCGCAGCCGGCGGTGCCCCGCCAGGTGGACGGTGGGGTGCCGCCCGAGGGGCCGGACGGCCCGCTCATCGACCTCGACGTACGCGAGACCCGGGAGGTGGGCGCGTGAGGCTGGTCCGTGCCGAGTTGGAGCGGCTGGCCGCCCGCCGCTTCGTGCAGTTGATGGTGGTGCTGCTGCTCGGCGCCTTCGCGGTGACCGTGGTGACCACCCTGGGCGGGTCGCACCGGCCCAGCGTGGCCGAGTTGAGCCAGGCCCAGGCGCAGGCGGCCGAGGCGGTACGCGAGCTGGAGCTGCAGCACGACCGCTGCCTGGCGATCAAGGCGGGCACGGTCACCCCGGAGGAGACCGACTACGTCCCCCGGGACTGCTCGGAGGTGGACCCGGCCCTGATGGAGCGGCTGCCCACGACGGCGGACTACCTGAACGGGGTGTTCGTCTTCGGCCACGAGGCGGAAGGGCTGCTCTACTTCCTCATCGCGTTCCTGGCGCTCTTCGGGTTCCTGGTCGGCGCCTCCTACATCGGTGCGGACCTGAACTCCGGCGGGGTGGTCAACCTGCTGCTGTGGCGGCCGCAGCGGCGGGCCGTGCTCGGCGCCAAGCTCGGCACCCTGCTCGGCGCGGTGCTGGTGCTGGCCGCCGTGGCGTCGGCGGCGTACCTCGCCGTGTTCTGGCTGATCGGCCAGCTCGCCGGGCGGCCCGGGCGGCCGGACTGGGCCGCGCTCGGGGTCACCCACGGGCGGGGCATGGTGCTGGTGCTGCTCGCCGCGGCGCTCGGGTTCGCCATCGCCACCCTGGGCCGGCACACCTCGGCGGCGCTCGGCACCGTCGCGGCGTACCTGGTGGTGTGGGAGCTGGGCGCCCGGCTGGTGTTCGACATCCTGTCGGTGAGCCGCCCGGAGCGGCTGATGCTCTCCACCTACCTGGGCGCCTGGTTGGCCGGCGAGGTCCGGTTCTTCGACAGCGCGTCCTGCGCGCGGGTGACCGAGACCTTCTGCGACGCCTCCTACACGGTCGGCTGGGCCCCCGGGATGGTGGTGCTGGTCGGGCTGACCGTGGCGCTGGTGGTGGCCGCGTTCGCCGCGTTCCGCCGGCGGGACCTGATCTGAGCCGCCGGTGCGGTCCCCCGGGGGCCGCACCGGCAACTCCTTGCAGACCAATGCCGCGTCGTGAAGAATTCCTTCACATGGCGGCAGGGGTGGCGGGCGACGGGCGGTCAGCCGACCGTCGAGCCGAACACCTCGTCGCGCACCGCGTCCAGCGCGGTCCGCAGCGCGCCCCGCAGGATCGGCTCCTCGGTGAGGCCGGTGCTGACCACCCGCGGCCGGACCAGCGTGATCGCCGCCACCTCGTGCTGTACCCGCTCGGCCAGCGCCGCCCCGCCGGCCCGGCCCACCTCGCCGGCGAGCACCACCAGCGGCGGGTCCAGCACCACGCAGGTGCTGGCCACGCCGAGGGCCAGCCGGCGGGCCAGCTCGTCCAGCATCCGGCCACCGGCCGTACCGGCGGCGATCGCCGCGCGGACCGCGTCGGCGGCGTGCTCGGCCGGGAAGCCGTGCTCGCTGGCCACCGCCCGGACCGCGTCGGCCCCGGCGAGCTGCTGGAACGCCGGCTTGGCCCGCTTCGACACGTCGCGCGGGATGGGTGCGCCGGGCACCGGGAGGTAACCGATCTCGCCGGCCGCACCGCTGCTGCCGTGGTGCAGCCGCCCGCCCAACATGATCGCCAGGCCGACGCCCGCGTCCACCCAGACCAGCACGAAGTCCCCGGTTTCCTGGGCGGCGCCGGACTGCGCCTCGGCGACGGCGGCCAGGTTGACGTCGTTCTCGAAGACCACCGGGATGCGCAGGTCCTCGCGGAGCGCGGCGAGCAGCCCGCTGTGCCAGCGCGGCAGGTTGAAGGCGAAGGTGATGTCGCCACTGCCCGGGTCCACCAGGCCGGGGGTGCCCAGCACCACCCGGCGCACGCTGGACAGCTCCGCGCCGGCGCTGCTGGCCGCCTGCATCACGGCGTTGTGCACCACGCCGACCGGATCGTCGGTGTCCTTCGTCGACTGCTCGGCCCGGCCGGCGACCGTGCCGGTGATGTCCGCGCAGGCGGCCACCACCCGCTCGGCGCCGACGTCCACGCCGACCACGTAGGCGCTGCCCGGGCGGACGGCGTAGAGCTGGGCGTTCGGGCCCCGCCCGCCGGCCTGCTCGCCCACCCGGGTGACCAGCCCGCGCTCCTCCAGCCGTTCGACCAGCTGGGACGCGGTGACCTTGGACAGCCCGGTGAGCTCGCCGAGCCGAGCCCGGGTGAGCGGCCCGCGCTCGAGGAGCAGCTCCAGCGCCGCGCGGTCGTTCAGCGCCCGCAACAGGCGGGGGGTGCCGGGCAGCCGGGTCGCACTCATGCCACGTCCTCAATTTTCAGTAAAGTTTGCTAACCACCAAACGCCTGCAGCGGGGCGCCCGCTAGCGTATCGGCCGCCCCGGTACGGAGTCGTCGGACGACCCGGCAGGGAAAGGGGAAGACTCGTGGGATCCGATCCGGGACTGCGCCGCCTCGCGCTGGGCACCCTGCTGGCCGCGTACCCGGGACCGGTCCCGCCCGACTGGGCGGTCGACCTGCTCGCCGAGGGGCTCGCCGGGCACACGCTGTTCGGCACCAACATCCACGACCCGGCCCAGGTGGCGGCCAGCACCGCCGCGCTGCGCGCCGGCCGCCCCGACGTGATCCTCGCGATCGACGAGGAGGGCGGCGACGTCACCCGGCTGGCCCACGCCACCGGCAGCCCGTACCCGGGCAACGCGGCGCTCGGCGCGGTCGACGACCCGACCCTGACCCGCCAGGTGTACGCCGCGATCGGCGCCGAACTGGCCGCCCTGGGCCTCACCCTCGACCTCGCCCCCACGGTCGACGTGAACACCGCCGACGAGAACCCGGTGATCGGCACCCGCTCGTTCGGCGCCGACCCGGCCCGGGTGGCCCGCCACTCGGCCGCCGCGGTCGCCGGCCTCCAGTCGACCGGGGTGGCCGCCTGCGCCAAGCACTTCCCGGGGCACGGCGCGACGGTCGCCGACTCCCACTACGAGCTGCCGACCGTGGACGTGCCGCCGGCGGTGCTGCGCGAGCGGGACCTGCCGCCCTTCGCGGCGGTGATCGACGCCGGGGTCCGGGCGATCATGACCGCGCACATCCGGGTGCCGGCGTTGACCGGCGACGGGCCGGCGACGTTCAGCCGGGCGGTCCTGGTCGACCTGCTGCGGCACGAGTACGGCTTCACCGGCGCCGTGATCACCGACGCGCTGGAGATGAAGGGCGCCGCCCTGGCCGCCGGTGGGACCGGTCCGGCCGCGGTCCGCGCCCTGGCCGCCGGGGCGGACCTGCTCTGCATCGGCGCCAAGGTCGACGCCGGGCTGGTCGAGCTGGTGGTCACCGAGATCGTCGGCGCGCTCGGCGACGGCCGGTTGGACCGGGCCCGGGTCGAGCAGGCCGCCGGCCGGGCCGCCGAGCTGCCGAGTCACCGGCCCGGTCCCGCCGTCCCGGCCGCCACCGCGGACGGCCTCGGGTACGCCGCCGCGCTGCGCGCGGTCCGCGTCGAGGGCGACCTCACCGGCCTGGTTCGGCCGCTCGTGGTGCAGGTGCACGCCACCTCCACCATCGCCGAGGGGCGGGTGCCGTGGGGGCTGGGCCCGCACCTGCGCGGGGTCGAGGAGGTCCGCGCCGTCGCCGGCGAGACCGCGCCGGACGAGCTGCGCCGGCGCGCCGGGGACCGGCCGATCGTGCTGGTCGGCCGCCACCTGCACCGGCTGCCGGGGGCGCGCGATCTGGTCACGGCGCTGGCCGCCGCGCACCCGGTGATCGTGGTCGAGATGGGCTGGCCGGGTGACTGGCGGCCGGCCGGCGCCCGCGCCTTCGTCAGCACGTACGGCGCCAGCCACGCCAACGGGCACGCCGCGGCGGAGGTGCTGGGTCTGACCGGGTGAACCGGGCCGCGGTGGGTACTTGTTCCGGGTGGCCACCACCGACGCCTGGCTCCGCGCCCTCGCCGACCTGCTGTGCCGGTCGCACCGCGTCCCACCGGACCGGCTGCCGGCGGCGATCGACGAGGCGCTGCGCCCGCTCGGCGTCACCGCCACGGCCTACCTGATCGACGTGGAGCAGGATCTGCTGCGCCCGGTGACCGCGCCGGACCGACCCCGGCCCGAACCGCTGCCGGTGGACACCAGCCTGCCCGGCCGGGCGTACACGGAGGTGCGGGTCCGGGCCGGGCAGGACGGCCGGCTCTGGGTGCCGGTGGTGGACGGGACCGAGCGGCTGGGCCTGCTGGAGTTCGTCCTGCCGCCCGGGTCGGACCCGGGCGACGGCAGCGTGTGGGACGGCGCGCGGGCCATCGCCGGGCTGGTCGGGCACCTGCTGGCCGGCAAGCTGCGCTACGCCGACGCACTGCACCGGGTGCGGCGCAGCAGGCCGATGGCGGTCTCCGCCGAGCTGCTCTGGCAACTCCTGCCGCCCCTGACCTTCGCCACCGACACGTTCGTGGTCAGCGCGGTCCTCGAGCCCTGCTACGAGGTGGGCGGCGACGCCTTCGACTACGCCCTGGACGGCGGCCGGCTCACCCTCGCCGTCCTGGACGGGGTCGGGCACGGCCTCCCGGCGACGCTGACCACCTCGGTGGCGCTCGCCGCGCTGCGGGCCGCCCGGCGGCTCCAGGCCGGGCTGCCGGAGCTGGCGGCGGCCGTCGACACGGCGGTGCGCAGCCAGTGGACGGACGGCCGGTTCGTGACGGCCGTGCTGGCCCAGGCCGACCTGGACAGCGGGCGGCTGCGCTACGTCAACGCCGGCCATCCGGCCCCGGTGCTGCTGCGCCACGGCCGGGCCGTGCGCGCGCTGACCGGCGGGCGGCGGCTGCCGCTCGGCCTGGCGCCGGCCACCACCACGCCGGACGAGGTGCGGCTGGAGCCGGGCGACCGGTTGCTGCTCTACACCGACGGGGTCACCGAGGCGCGGAACCGGGCCGGCGAGATGTTCGGGCTGCCCCGGCTGGCGGACCTCGCCGAACGGCACACCGGGTCGGGCCTGCCCGCGCCCGAGACGCTGCGCCGGTTGATCCGCGCCGTGACCGCGCACGCCGACGGCCCGCCCCGCGACGACGCCAGCCTGGTGCTGCTGGAGTGGTCCGGCGAGGCGGCTGAGCGCACGGAGCCCTGAGCCGGCTCAGCGCAGCTTGCGCCAGCCGCGTCCGGCGCTCGGGCTGTCGTCGCCCGCGCCGCCGGGAAGGCCGAGCAGGACGTCGACCGCGGTGATCCGGAGCACCCGGGCCACCACCGGCCGGGGACGGGTCGCCCGCAGGGTGGCGCCGCGACCGACGGCCTCCGCCGCGGCGCGCAACAGGGCGGCCACCCCGGTCGAGTCGACGAACCCGACGGCGCCGAGGTCGACCTCGACCGCCGCCAGGCCGGGCCGGTCCAGGACCGCCGCGAACGCGCGGTCGAACGCCGGCACGCCGGCCAGGTCGAGGTCGCCGGCGGGGGTGACGACCACCCGTCCGGGTCCCGCGTCCCGCGTACCGATTTCCATGACCCGCCCGTGTCCCGCGCCGATGCCGCCGCCCGGCACCCTACCCGGCGGGTCCGTCACTCACCCGGGTTGACCGTGTTCAGGTCTTGTCGCGCGCCCGGGGAGCGGTGTCGCGGCGGCCGGCGACCCGCCGGGCGCCCGGCGTCACCCATACGCTCCGTCACTGACCGGTCCGGACCCGAATCTGGCCTTATCGCAGGTCAAGTCCACTACCGGACAGCGGAAATCCGCCCGACACCCCTTGCTCGCACCTTTTTCGACACCTAGCGTTACCAAACAACGGGACCTGGGAGGAGCAGGCTGCGGACCGTGGATCCGGCCCGGGATCCACGGTCCGCGCCCGTTGCCCGGCCCGTGACACCGCCGGCCCGGGCGGGACCGCCGCCCCGCGTCCGGTCAGCGCGGGAAGACCCCGAACGACGTCCAGCCCCGGTCCGGGAAGCCGGCGGCCTCGGCCACCCGGACCGAGGCGTGGTTGCCGGCGTCGTGCAGGTAGGTCGGGACCGCCCCCTCGTCGAGCACCCGGCGGGCCGCCCGGGCCACCAGCCGCCGGGCCAGCCCCCGCCCCCGGGCCGCCGGCACCGTGCCGACGGCCAGTTCGTGCCCGTACGCGTCGTGCCGCTTGATGCCGACGCCCGCCAGGTAGCGCCCGCCGTCGTCCCGGACCACCAGCACCTCCCGGTCGAACAGGCGCAGCCAGGGCGGCAGCCCGGGCCCGGTCGGCGGCTCCCACTCGCCGACGTCCGGCAGCCGCGCCGGGGCGGTGCACCAGCGGAACGAACCGGTGTGCGTGGCGAACTCGGGAGCGCCGACCACCGCCGGCAGCACGGGCAGCAGCTCCGCCGGCGCCCGCTCGCGGACCAGGGCCCGGACGGCGTCGACCCGGTCGGGCGGCACCGACAGGACGGCGCAGTCGGGGGCGGCCACCGCGATCGCGGGGCGCAGCCGGCCGTCCCACGCCGGCCGGGCGCGGCGGTGCGAGCGGACCACGTGCAGTCCCGGGCCGGCCGGCCACTGCCCGAGCCAGGTCGCCAGGTGCAGGAACAACCGCCGGTCGAGCACCGCGGCCCACCTCCTCCCCCGCCCGCCGTCGCGTTCGTGATCACGGTACGCCGGGCCGCGCGGCCCGGCGCGGCGGATCCGCGACGGCCGACGTAAGAACCTGGCAATGGTTCGACCCGCCCTGGCGTGGCTAGGCTGGCCGCGCGACGGGAGGTACGCGGTGACGCAGCGGGTGCTGGTGGTCGACGACGACCGGACGGTCGCCGACGTGGTCTGCCGCTACCTGACGCACGCCGGTTACGAGGTCGACCACGTCGGCGACGGGCTGGGCGCGCTGGCCGCCGTGGCCCGCCAACCACCGCACCTGGTGGTGCTGGACCTGATGCTGCCCGGGCTGGACGGGTTGGCGGTCTGCCGCCGGCTGCGGGAGCGCCCGGACGGCGTACCCATCGTGATGCTCACCGCACGCGGCGACGAGGCGGACCGGGTGCTCGGCCTGCAACTCGGCGCCGACGACTACCTGAGCAAGCCGTTCTCCCCCCGCGAGCTGGTGCTGCGGGTCCAGTCGGTGCTGCGCCGCGCCGGCGGCGAGCCGGCCGCCGTAGCCCCGGCGGTGCTGCGCGACGACGGCCTGGAGGTGGCGACCGGGCCCCGGGTGGCCCGCCTGCACGGCCGGGAGCTGGCCCTCACCGTGCGCGAGTTCGACCTGCTCGCCCACCTGATGCGCCACCCGGCGCGGGCGTTCCGCCGGGCCGAGTTGCTGGACCGGGTGTGGGGGTGGAACTTCGGTGACCAGTCCACGGTGACCGTCCACGTCCGGCGGTTGCGGGAGAAGATCGAGGTCGACCCGGCGAACCCCCGACGCATCCTCACCGTGTGGGGCGTCGGCTACCGGTACCAGCCGGCCGATGGGTGACCTGGCGCTGATCTTCGGGGCCGCGCTGCTCGCCGCGCTCGCGGTCGGGCTGGCCGGGGCGGTCGCCCTGCGGCTGCTGCGCGGCCGGTCGATCACCGGGCACATCTTCGTGCTGCTGACCATGACGGTGGCCGCGGTGGCCGCCGGGGTGGCGGTGGTCGCCGAGGCGATGTTCCTCTCCCGGCACGACCTGGAGGTCGTGCTGATCACGGTCTCCGCCGCCGCCGTGGTGAGCCTCGCGGTCGGGCTGCTCTTCGGCCGCCGGCTCGCCGCCGCGGCGGTCTGGGCCGACCAGGCGCGGGAGCGGGAACGCCGGGTCGAGAAAGGCCGCCGGGACCTGGTCGCCTGGGTGTCGCACGACCTGCGCACCCCGCTCGCCGGCCTGCGGGCGATGGCCGAGGCGCTGGAGGACGGCGTGGTCGGCGACCCGGTGACGGTGGCCGAGTACCACCGGCGGATCCGGGTGGAGACCGACCGGATGACCCGGCTGGTCGACGACCTGTTCGAGCTGTCCCGGATCAACGCGGGCGCGCTGCGGCTGTCGCTGTCGGCGGTGCCGCTGGGCGACGTGGTGTCCGACGCCCTGGCCAGCACGGCGCCGCTGGCCGCCGCCCGCCGGATCCGGCTGGTCGCCGCCGAGTCGGGCTGGCCGACGGTGGTCGCCAGCGAGCCGGAACTGGCCCGCGCGGTGGGCAACCTGCTGCTCAACGCGATCCGCTACACCCCGGACGACGGCACGGTACGCGTCGACGCCGGCCGCGACGCGGACACCGCGTGGCTGGCCGTGGCGGACACCTGCGGCGGCATCCCGGAGGACGACCTGCCCCGGCTGTTCGACGTGGCGTTCCGGGGTGAGCCGGCGCGCACCCCGCGCCCGGGCGACGGCGGGCCGGAGGGATCGGGCGGATTGGGCCTGGCAATCGTGCGCGGGCTGGTTGAGGCGCACGGCGGGCGGGTAGACGTGCAGAACATCACCGATGGCTGCCGGTTCGTGCTCCGGCTGCCGGCAACGGGAACCTGACGCATCGATCATGCGTCATATTCATTTCCATACATGGACACCTTTCTCTGGGACGGTAATGGTCATGCCGATTCAGCCGAATGACCGGTACCAGCAGGACAGCGAACGCAGCTGGGGGGCCGTCGAGGACCCCGGGCGGTTCCCGGCGCAGCCCCGCTACCGGGAGGCCCGGGCCGGGAGCCCACTCTCCTGGGCCGAACTGAACGCGCTGCCGGCCCGGGTCTCCACCCGGAGCGGCCTGAACACCCGCTGAGGCGCCGGCGGCTGGCCGCCCACGCCGGGGCGACCCGCCGGCGGAGGAAAGCGACGACACACCCCCGGCGCTCCGAGCCGGCGTTGGAACACCTGTCGGGTAGCGTCTCCTGGTCCGAATCCCGGCCTACGACAGGAGATGCTCCGCGCATGGGCAAGAAGACGATCCACGTCTCCGACTTCAGTGGTCAGCTGCTGAGCCCCGACGACGAGGTGGCCAAGGTCGTCGTGCTCGAGCACCCCGACCTGGTCGCCGGGCCCGTGCAGCTGGACGCCACCGGGCTGGAGGTGGAGAGCATCGACGACGCGGCACTGGACGTGGCCGTGGTGGAGATCCACGACCGGCACGGCGACGGCGAGCCGCGCCGGGTGGTGCTGACCGCCAGCGAGTTCGACGCCATGGCCACCGATGTGCCGATGGCGCAGCTGCTGCGGACCGCCGAGCGGGTCAAGCCGCCCAAGGCCCGCCGGGGCGCGGAGAAGGTCGACTACGGCACCATCGAGCACGCCGGCAAGCCGCACCGGGGCCGGGTCACCGAGGAGGAGGCCCGACTGGTCCGGGAACGGCTCGACGAGGTCAACAAGCGGCTCGCCGACGCCGGCATCCGCCAGGTCGACCCGGCCGATCCCGAGCACGCCGCCCGGTACGGCTTCCCGACCGCCGACTGATCCACCGGCGGACACGCGCCCCGTGCCGCGGGCCCGCCGCCGGCTCGCGCCCGGGCGGCGGGCCAGGCGGCGGGCCGGACGGGCAGGCCAGGCGGCAAGCCGGGGCGGCGTGCCGGAGGCCCGTCAGGCCATCTTCCGGGCGGTCTCGGCCAGCGCGCTGCCGATCGCCGCCTCCATGGCCCCCTTCTCCAGCCCGAGCCCGGCGAGCGCCCCGTCGCCACCCTCCTCCTCGAGCAGGGCGAGCAGGATGTGCTCCGTGCCGATGTAGTTGTGGCCGAGCCGCAGCGCCTCGCGGAAGGTCAGCTCCAGGACCTTCTTGCCCCGCGCGTCGTAGGGGATCAGGTCCGGCACCTGCTCGACCCGTTCCGGCAGGGTCGCGGTGACCGCCTCGCGGAGCTGCTCCAGCGACACCCCGCGGGCCTCGATCAGCTTGGCTGCGAGGGCGTCCGGATCCGCGAGCAGGCCGAGCGCCAGGTGCCCCGGGCCGATCTCGGCGTTCCCGGCCGCCCGCGCCTCCTCCTGCGAGGCCACCACCACCTGGCGCGCCCGGTGGGTGAACCGGCCGAAGCCGGCGTTGGGGTCCAGCGCCGCGGCCGTCTCGGCCTTGGCGGCCGAACGCTTCTGCGCGGCCTGCTTGCTGACACCCATGCTGCGGCCGATCTCCGTCCACGAGGCGCCGGAGCGGCGGGCCTGGTCGACGAAGTGACCGATCAGATGGTCGGCGACGTCGTCGAGGTGGTCGGCGATCACCACGGCGTCGGCGAGCTGGTCCAGCGCGTCGGTGCGCGCTTTCTTGATGCCCTCGATCAGGTCGTCGAGGCGTACCGGGTGGGTCATCTTGAACGGTTCACTCATGCGTCAACCATAGGTTGACGACGTCAGGTCGTCAACCCTTGGTTGACGCTCATCGGGTGCCGAGCCGGTCCACTCCCCCAGCCGCGTTTCGCGCCGTGTACGTCCAGTCCGTCTCCGCGTCGGAGAACGCCATGACGAAGAACTTGGCCGCCCCGCTTCCGCCCGGCATGGCGCGCGCCGGCACCACGACGGGATCCCGACCGGCTGCCGAGGCCTCCACCGAGCCGACCGTCTCCCGCAGCGGCCCGTAGGCGAACTCCGTGACGCCGGGGCCGGTGCCGTCCACGTAGGCGCCACTGCCCGGCTCCGTCGCCCAGCCGCCACACCCACCGCTGTAGCTGCGCTTCATCGCCGCGTCCCGCAGGTCGAGGCAGAGCTCACCGGCCTCGTTCCGGAAGGCGACCAGAGTCCAGCCGCCGCCGTCCACCACACCGGAGGCGAGCGCCACGGGCTCGGTGCTCCGGTCGCCGGAGCAGCCGACGAGCCCGACGCAGGCGACCGCCACGCCGGTCAGCCCGGCCAGCCACCTGCGCCGCTGACGTCCGCTGCCCACGGCTGACGAGCCTCGTTGTCTCCGCGCCACAGCGCCCCTCCGCGTCCGTCCACAGCGTCGCACCAATCGGTCGAGGAGAACGGTACCGATGAACGGGAGACGCCGATATGGCCGGCCGGGTCGCGGCGGGGCCGCTCCGGGAGAGGAGCGGCCCCGCCGTTCGGCGTTCAGCCCATTCGATCGGTCCGGCCGGCGTCCAGGATCACCTGGTACGAGCTGATTCGCACGGGCGACAACGTCAGTCGCTCGTGGGCGAGCAGCTCACCCGTCCCCGGGTCGAAGATCAGCAGAGACTGCGCGTCGTGTTCGCGGTCGTCGACGGTAACGGCGACCCCGGCCCGACCGGCCCGATCCGTCACCTGCCCCCGCCAGCGGAAGCCGGGCATGTCAGCGAGGACCCGCAGGACCTCCGCCCGGATCGCCCGCGGAACGACGTACTGCCCGTAGAGGGTGCTGACCTCCTTGCTGGCCGCCCCCGGCCCGTACCTGACCTTGAGCAGTTCGCGCAGCCGCGACGGGTCGGCCGGCGGTGGCGTGAGTTCCATCGGCGGCAGCGGCATCATGGCCGGACCCGCTGCGGCGCCGACCGCCGGACCCGAGTCCAGGTTGCCCCGCCAGTAGTCCCGGGACTCCTGGTCGGGGTACTCCGGCTCCAACTGCTTGTTCACCTGGCCGCCGGTCCCGTCCGCAGCCTGCCAGACCTTCGTCTCGCTGGCGAAGGCGACGTGGTAACGGCCGTCGGCGGAGCTCATCACCGGATCGCCCCACACCTTCGTGTGGTGGTACGTGTACCGCCCGCCCTGGTGGTCGTACTCCGCGTCCTTGATCCTGCCGGCCAACGCGCGCAGGTGCGGGCCGGCCGCCGGCGGGTCGGCGGCGAACTGGTACGACACCGGCACGAGCACCGACCCCGCCGCGCTCCCCGACCCGCGCGGACCGTCCGTTGCGGGCCTGTCGAACGGCTGAAGAACGGCCACGGCACCGGCCGCGACGGCCAGCGTCCCCGCCGCCAGGACCAGCCGGCGGGCCGGGCGTACCCGGCGGCGCCGGGCGGCCATCGCGGTGCCGCCGGCCTGGTTGATCAGGTCGTGTGCCGAGACGCGCGGCGGTGCGACGGCGGCGGTCCGGGCCGGGTCGGCCGGGCCGAGGAGGGTACGGGTGCGCTCTGCTCCGAACATCACAGTTCCTCTCGCGTGGCGGCCAGCGCGGGCTGGGGCCGCGGCTGGGCGGACCGGTCCGACATCGCTTCGGCGAGGCGGCGGCGGGCGCGATGCAGGCGCACCGCCGCGGTCGCCCGGGTGCAGCCGAGAACCTGGGCCGCCTCGGACACCGTCAACTCCTCCCAGCCGACCAGCCGGAGGATTTCCTGATCCAGTTCGTTGAGAACGGTCAACGCGGCCAGGACGTCGGTGACCCCCACGGTGGCGTCGGCACCCGACGAGCCGGCGACCCCGGCCAGGTCGGCACCGGTGCTGGGCAGGACGTCGGGGGCGCCACGTCGCGACCGCCAGTGGTTCGCGAGGAGCCGGCGGGCCACCCCGTACAGCCAGGGCAGGCCGCGGTCCGGCACCTCCTGGCGACGGCGCCAGGCGACCACGAAGACCTCCTGGGCCAGCTCCGCCGAGGCGTCGGCGTCCGCGAGCCGGCGCAGGCCGTACCGCACAACATTCGCGTACTCCGCGACGTAGAGGCTGGTGAACCAGCCCTCGTCGCGGTTCCTCGGTGGACCCACCCGAACCTCCATTGCCTCGGCGACTCTCACCCAGGTTTGTGTCGCGACGGGTCCAACGATTACCGCCGAGCCGGCATCAGGGTATGGACGTCACCGGCTCACCGCCGGCGTCGATGGGGCGGGTGCCGTTCACGAGGAGGGCTCCTCGATGCTGACGGCCGTGGTGGTGCTGCTGACGCGGTAGGCGTGGGTGTGGCGGGCGGGCCAGCCGAGGAACCGGTCGAACATGTCGGCGGCGCTGCCCGTGACGCTCGGGTTGAGCCGGTGCAGGTCGTCGATCGCGTCGTGCAGGCAGCCGGCCAGATAGAGGAACAGGCTCACCTGCGCGTCCCGGTACTCGGCGGTGAGGGCGAGCTTCGCCGCGCCGCAGGGCCAGGGCTGCCCGCACCGGCGGCACAGCCACAGCGGGCGCATCGGCAGATGCTCCACCTGGGCCGGTGCGGGCCGGTTCGCCGCGAGACGGCGTCGCTGCCCGGTCACCGCCGATCACCCGCACGTTCCGACCTGTCGCCGATCGGCACGTCCATCTGGATCTCCTGCCGTGAGGTTGCCGCTGACCACCGGGCGCCGCCGGGGATCGGCGCGTCGGCACGTCCAGGCTGGTCTGGGCGACGCACGGGCGGAATGTCTCGCCGGTGCACCCACGGTGCACCGGCGGTCACCCGGTGTACGGCTACCATCACCTCCACCGATGACTGTCCGTGCCGGAAGGACGTGCGATGGCGACGGTGACGACCTGGACCGGCCAGGACGCGAACGCGCTCCGGAATGCGTTGCGGATGAGCGTGACGGCCTTCGCCGACCACCTCGGCGCGGCACGGCGGACCGTGGCCAAGTGGAGCAGCCAGGGCGACAAGGTGATCCCCCGCGCCGACATGCAGGCCGCGCTGGACACCGTGCTGTCCCGAGCCGCGCCTGAGGTGCGGGAACGCTTCGAGGCGCTGCGGATGGGCGGGGCAACTGCGGGTGCCGCGCGGCCGGCCGCCGGCACGGACGCGGATACTGGCGATGACGGAGTTGATGGCTCGGGTTCGGATGGTGATGTGCGACGCAGAGACCTCCTGCGCGGGGCGGCGATCGGCGTCGCCGCCACCCCCGACGTCACACCGCTGCTCGACGCGCTCTGCTCGCCCGCGCTCCCGGACGCGGCGGCGCTGCCCTTCTCGCACTTCACCCGGGCCGTCGGCGCCGCCAAGGCCGACTATCAGGCCTGCCGGTACGAGCGCGTACTCGACCGGCTCGTGACGCTGCTGCCGTCCCTCGAATCGGTGACGTCCAGCGCGGATGGCGAGCGACGGCAACGGATCGCGGCCCTGGCAGCCGACCTCTACCACGTCGCCGGCAGCGTCCTGCTGAAGCTGGGCGATCGGGGGATGGCCCTGATAGCAGCCGAACGCAGCACTCGGGCCGCTGCCCTGAGCCAGGACCCGGTGGCGATCGCCGCGAGCGCCCGGATCATGACCCATGCGCTGATGGGCAACGGCCACGACGCCCAGGCGGTGGCACTCGCCGGCAACGCCGCCGGCTCGCTCGACCGGGACACCCGCCTCGCGTCGACCGATGCGGTGGCCGTCTACGGCGCTCTCGTGCTGCGAGGGGCGATCGCCGCCGCCCGCCGGGATGACCGGGACACGGCACACGCGATGCTCGATGAGGCGACCCGCGCGGCAACCCGCCTCGGCTACGACGGCAACGACCGGTGGACCGGTTTCGGCGTCACCAATGTCCTGCTGCACCGGGTCACCATCGCGCTGGCCCTCGGCGACGCCGGGACAGCCATCGCAATCGCCCGCACGGTGCCGCTGGAGAAGGTGGCGCTGGCCGAGCGCAAGGCGTCGCTGTTCGTCGACGTGGCACGCGCCTACACCCAGTGGGGCCGCTACGAGCACGGCCTCAGCGCGCTACGCACCGCCTACGAGGTGGCACCCGAGGAGATCCGGTGCCGACCGACGGTCCAGCGCATCGCCAGAGACCTCGCCGCGCGCAGCAACGGGTCTGCCCGCGCCGCCGCGGTCGGCTTCGCCCACAGCGTCGGGATCCGGTTGTGACCGACGGTCACCTCCAGATCGTCGTCTGCGGCGCCGGTCCGGCCGCCGACGTGGCCCAGCTCGTCAAGGCAGCCCAGGAACGATCCTGGACGGCGGCGGTCACCGCCACGCCGAGCGCGATGGACTTCATCGAACCGCAGCCGCTCGAGAACCTCACCGGGCATCCGGTCCGATCGACCTACCGGTCGTCACCCAACACCGGACGGTCGCTTCCCGCGACCGACGCCCTGATCATCGCCCCCGCGACCTACAACTCGATCAACAAGGTCGCCCGCGGTCTGGCCGACAACTACGCCATGACCTCGGTCGCCGAGCTGATCGGCAGGCAGGTGCCAACCGTCATCGTCCCGTTCGTCAACGCCGCCCTCGCCGCGCGGGCGCCGTTCCGGCACGCCGTGGCCAGCCTCCGCGACGAAGGGGTACGCGTCCTGCTCGGCGCCGACGACCAATGGGAACCGCACCCGCCCGGCAGCGGCAACGAGCGACAGCGAGCCTTCCCCTGGACGGTGGCTTTCACGACGGCGGTCCGGCTCGCCCACGAAATTCGGTCGGCCGCTGCCAGCCGGCCCCGATCGTGACGCCGTCCGGGCCCGCCCTGCCAGCGGCGCCTGCTGACCTCAGCACACCCCCACACCACCGTGGACGGGCGGGTCGGCCTCACCGCAACGCCAGCGTGACCTGCCCGGTCGCCGCCCCGGACGGGTCCACCACCAGGGTGTACGCCCCGGAGGTCGGCAACACCGCCGGCCCGAGTTCACCAGCTCCGTTGATCACGCAGCCGGTGGTGACAGTGCTGCCGTCCGGCGCGCGCAGCGCCAGCACGCCGCACTGGTCCGGCAGGTTCGAGGCGGTCGCGCTCACCGTCACCGACGTGCCGGCGGCGGCGGTGAACCGGTAGCCGGTGACCGCGCCGGGCCGGTCCACGGCGGCGACGACCGGCGGCCCGCCGAGCGTGACCGTCGCCTCCCGGTCCCGGCTGGTGACCAGCCGCAGCGTGGTCGCGCCGGTGCCGCGTTCGGTGGGGTCGACGACCACGGTGTACGTCCCGTCGGCGGGCAGCAGCGTGCCGTCGATCTCGCCGGCCCCGTTGATCACGCAGCCGCTGACGAGTTGCCGTCCCTCGGCGTCCCGCAGCTCCAGCGGTGAGCACTGGTCGGTGAGCGTGCTCGCGGGCACCTCCACGTA
Source organism: Micromonospora sp. NPDC049836 (assembly GCF_044465125.1). Taxonomy (NCBI): domain Bacteria; kingdom Bacillati; phylum Actinomycetota; class Actinomycetes; order Micromonosporales; family Micromonosporaceae; genus Micromonospora; species Micromonospora sp. NPDC049836. Next base: position 89,370 of record NZ_JBITLH010000011.1, on the reverse strand, counting down.
GACACGCTCGCCCTGCTGGCCGGTGAACCGGTAGCGGGCCCGCGCGCCGGGTTGCTCGATCGTCGCGGTGACCGCCGGACCGTTCGGTTGCACCGTGCCGGCGCTGTCCCGGGCCAGGTACACCCGCACTGCGGCGCGGCCGGTGTCACCGGGCGCGGCGGTGACCCGCAGCGAGTACCTGCCGGTGGCGGTGAGGTCGACGCGATCGACGTACCCGCTGCCGTTGATGTTGCAGCCGCTGGCGACCTGCCGACTGTCCGGGTCGGTGAGCACGTACGGCGAGCAGCGGTCACCGATTCCCGGTGCGGTGGCGTCGACGAAGACGGCGTCCCCTGCGTGACCGGCGAACGTCAGCGGCTCGCCGCCGGGCGTGAGGGTGGCGGTGGCGACGGGTGCGGCGGGGATCGGGGCGCCGGCCGGCGGTGCGACCCGTTCGGTGGTCGCGCCGGCCACGGCGAACTCGGGGCGCCCGCTCACCGCGACGTCGAAGACGCACTCGGCGAGCTGCGCGGGGGCGGTGACGCCGGCCCAGCGGCAGATCTGCTCGGCCGTCGCGCGCCGGGCCGGGTCGAGGTCGCCGACGGTGACCTCCCGCTCCGGGAACGCGCGATCGGTGAAGGTGCCGGTGTCCTGCCCGTCGTCGTAGTGCAGCAGCGAACGGTCCGGGGCGATCCGCCAACTGTCCGCGTACCCGGGGTAGAGCTTCCCGAACGGCACCGGTTGGACCAGCGCCGCCCCGGAGGCGGGCGCGATGTCGTCGGCCGGGTCGCCGTCGAAGTCGCCGAGCAGTCCGCGTACCTTTCCGGCCCGGCCGTCGGCCAGCCGGACCAGCACCCGGTAGCCGTAGCGGCCGATCTGGTCCACCGCCGCCGCCGAGCCGTCCGGCCAGGTCACGTCGTACCCGTCGGTGGGGCCGGTGTCCGACGGGCGGCGGGTGAGGCTGCCGCCGCCGGCCAGGTCGGTGCGGTCCGGGAGCGCGGGCCGCGGCGCGCCGTCGACGTGCACCCGGGTGCCGCCGTCGGTGAGCGTCAGCGCGACCCGGTGCCCGCCGACCCGGAACCCGACGGCCGAGTTGACCGAGGCGGTGCGGCTGCCGGCCATCGGCGCCTGGCGGACCTGGACCTCCAGCGGGTCGCCGGCGGTGGCCGCGACCAGCGTGAACTCGCCGACGGCCTGGAAGTCGTAGGCGACGTGGTCGAAGGTGACCAGGTGCGGGTCGCCGTTGCTGCCGCCGCAGTCGGCGCCGTCCTCGCAGAGCTTCACCGGCCCCTTCGGCGGGGGCGTCTTCTTCGCCGGCTTCTTGCACTCGTCGAGGCTCTTCGGCAACGGGTTCCCCTTGTACCCGGTGCGCGGTGGCAGACCCTTCGCCGCTCGGTAGCGGTTCTCCGCGAACGTCGCCTTCACCTCCGCGGTGGGGATCCCGGTGCTCCCGCACTGGCCCGGCGGGACCGCGTCGCGGGAGATGTCGTCGGCGTGGTTCAGCTCGTGGTAGAGCGCGGCGCAGGGGTCCCGGGCCACCCCGTCGTCGTACGGGTCGGTGGAGGTCGGGTTCCAGGTGACCGTGGACGAGCCCTTGCCGTCGGCGCTGTCCGGCGTCTCGAACGCGCCGGAGCCGCCCGGGGTGGGGATGATCCGCACCTTCGGGCTCCTCTTGTCCGTCAGCCGGGGCAGCAGGCCGGACGGGTCACCGCCGGGCGCGGCGAACCCCTTGAGGCAGCCGTCGACCGCGGCCTGGAAGTCGACGCCGCTGACCGGCACGCCGGCGGTCGGGTCGACGGTGTAGTCCGCGTGGGCCGGCCGGGACGTGCCGCCGACCAGCGCGCCCACGGCCACCAGCAGCAGGGCCACGGCGGCGGCGGTCGGCCGCCGGCGGCGGGCCCGCAGCAGGACCAGGAGCGCGCCGAGGAGCAGCACCAGCAGCAGCGCTCCGACGACCGGCCAGAGCCAGCGCGGGCCGGGCGGGCCGCCGTCGCCGACCGTGAACGTGGTGCTCCGCAGCGCCGTGGCGCCCGGGCAGAGGTTCGTCGCGCCGGTGACCGGCAGCGTCACGTAGCCGGCCGTTACCTCGTACCGGCCGGGGGCGTCGACCGGCCAGAGCGAGTCCAGGCCACCGCCGTCGTCGGTGGCGGCCACCGAGCGGAGCACGACGTCCCCGGGCGCGCCGCCGTCGTGCAGCCGGACACCGGTGAGCGCCACGGTCGCGGTCGCGCCGGGTTCGACGGCGGTCAGGCCGGCGCCGGCCGAGGCGGTGATCCCGTCGTCGTAGAAGCTGCGGGTGAGCGCCGGCGTGAGGTCGCGCCCGTCCCGGCGTACCCCGGTGATCTGGACGGTGCCGACGGCGCTGGTGGGCAGCGCGCACGCCGACCCGGTGGAGTTCGTGACGGTGAGGTCGAGGCGGACCTGGTCGCCGGCGCGATAGTCCGTCTGCCCCGGGCGCAGCGCCAGGCCGAGGCCGCCGTCGGCGGGCGCCGCGGCGGCGCTCGCCACCGGCGCCACCAGGGCCGTCACCAGTACGGCGAGCCCGGTCACGGATCGCAGCGTCCACCTCATGGTGGGGACTGTAGGGGCGCGGGCTCGCGATTCCCGTGCTCTGTCGGGGACCGGTCGGACGGGCGACGCTCAGTGTCGGCGCTGCGGCAGGACGAGCAGCGTCACGGAGTTCGCCGGGTACGTCGCGCTGACGCCGCCCCGGGTCACCCGCAGATCCTCGCCCCGGACGATCGAGGTGAGATCGGCCGGGCCGTAGCTGAACCGCTGCGCCTTGTCCCCGCCGTGGAATCCGGCGAGCGCCAACCGTGAGGTCAGATCCTCGCCCGTCTTGTTGACCACCATCACCGTGAGCGCCTTGTCGGACGAGCGTTGCGCCGCGTAGACCGCGAGCTGCCCCTGGTCGCTGCTGACCGCCGACACGCTCAGGTCGCCGAATCTGCTGCCGGCTCCGTCGTAGTTCCGGTACATCCGGAACGCGTACGCGCCGGGGTCGGTCGGTTTGGGTTCACCCCAGATGGTGGCCAGGTCCAGACCCTCGCGCCCGAAGATGCCGAGTACGTCGGCCTGGGCGAGCGCGCCGTTGATGTCGTCCAGCGCGCCCCAGTTGTATTCGGTGATGGCGACCTTGGTGCCCGGGTAGTACTGCGCGACCCATGCCTTCATCTGGCGGATGAACTGCAACGGCGGCGCGTTCACCCCGCCGGGGCCGATCCACGACTCGTCCACGTACGTCGGATCCCACAGCGATCGGGTGGACCGCAGCCGCAGCGCGTTGGCGTCCGGGTCCTTACCGCCGCTGATCTGCGGGTAGTAGTGCTGGTCGAAGTAGTCGAGGAAGCGTTTCCCGCCGTGGGCGTCGCTGAAGTCCTTCATGTTCTTCAGGTACCACTGCGACAGGTTGAGCCCGCCGTGCGCCGCCGCGTCCGCACCCGGCCCGCATCCGTCCACGCCGGACGCCACCCATTCGCAATAGCCCCAACCGGACGGGCCGAGCACGGCCGCGCGCGGGTCGGCGGCCTTGATGGCCGCGGCGGTCGCCGTGCCCTTGCCGCCCAGCTCGTCGTAGCTCACCGGCTCGGGGTGCACGTCGCGATGGGTGGAACTCCACAGCACCGGCTCGTTGTCGAGTTCGTAGATCGGTACGCCGCCGCGCGCCGCCGGGCCGAACTGGTTCACGAGATGCGACACCATCTCGCCCGCGAACGACGCGTCCGCCGGGATCGAGGTGTCCGTGGGGACCGCCCCGGTCAGGTTCGCATCGGCGTGCCGACCGTTGCCACAGTTCGGGTCCCACTGGTCGAACGAGTCCTGCTCGGGAAAGCGGGTGGCCGGGAAGCCGCAGGCGAACGGGTGCGACGACGGCGAGTCCTTCGCCACCCAGCCGATCAACGGCACGGTGACCACCTGCCTGGTCCCCGCGTCCCGGTTCCGCTGGACGAACGCCTCAAGGGTGTTGTCGGGCCCGGCCACGATGTTCTCGAAGTACCAGTCGCTGCCCGTGTTGTAGGTGTGGTTCTTGAAGTTGTAGCGGCTGCTCGCGTTACCGCCCCAGCGCGCCACCGGCGTGCCGAGTTCCGCGACGAGCGCGGGGTCGCCGCCGTTCATGCCGTAGACGTCGGGGCTGATCCGGTGCCGGGCGGCGGACACGTCGACGGCCAGGGTGAGCCCGGTGGCGGCCGCCGCCGGGTCGGCGACGGCCTGGGTGGTGAGCAGCCCCGCCACGAGAGAGCCGGCCACCCCGATCACCGTGGCCGGACGTGGCTTGCGCGGTCGTTGCACACCCATCAGGGACTCCTGCCGCCGATCAGCCCGGGACGGGCCAAGCTCGCATATATATTACTGACTGTCTATATCAAGTCAATCGAGCCGCATCGATCGATGTCGGGTGCCGTCGGGGCGCGAGCGCGCACCGGACCGGCATCCACCACGACGACGGCACCGCGCGCCCGGTCCGTGACTCCCGAGCGGCCCACCCGCCACCGGACACGACAAAGGCCCCGACCCGGGGTGAACCACCAGGTCAGGGCCTTGCTCGTTGGTGCGCCGCCAGGGACTCGAACCCCGAACCCGCGGATTAAGAGTCCGCTGCTCTGCCAGTTGAGCTAGCGGCGCTCGCTGACAACGGGACGAGACGTTAGCACAGCCGCGGCGTCCCGTGTCCATCAGCCACCCGCCGGCCCGGTGCGCCGGTCACGGGGTGGTCAGCACGTACAGCTGCAGGGGTTGGGCCGGCGGTGTCTGGTCCGCCGGCCGGGGCTGGTCCTGGTTCGAGGGCATGCTCTCCCAGCGCAGCACGTACGTGCGGTCACCGGCCACCGAGGTCGCGGTCCGCACGCCGATGCCGGGGAACGTCGACCGCACCTGGGTGATCTCGCTGGGCAGCACCGGATCGGGCACGTCGGCCACGACACTCATCGAGGACGGGTCGACGATCAGCGACCGCTTGACCCCACGGCACGTGTACGGCACCCGCAGCCTGCCGTCCGGGAGCCCACTGGCCGCGGACTGCAACGAGACGGGGAACGCCAGGGTGCCCGACCCGAGGATCTCCCACCGGCCGGTCCAGCTGGTGAGCCGGGTGATCCGCCAGCCGCCCGCGCCGTCCGGCTGGGCCGCGTAGAGCTGGTTGCCCAGGTCGGCGTCGTACTTCGTGTAGGTCACCACGACCCGGTCGGCGGCGTCGAAGCCGAGCCGGACGTTGCCGTTGACCACCCCGCCGTAGGTCGGCACCGGGTCGATGACCTCGGACCGGAGGTAGGTCAGCGGCAGGGCCAGCGGCCGGCCCGCGCTGTCCTCCCAGCTGACCAGGTCGCGGCTGCGGGCGTACGACGGCATGCTCGAACTGCCGGCGTCCGGGGTGTCCCGCCAGACCAGCGCCAGATGCCAGTAGCCGTCCGGCCCGCGCAGCGGACCCTCGGGGTAGCCGTTGCGGCCGGCCCCGTCGACGAGTGGGCGGCCGAGCAGGCTGGACCAGGTGCGGCTGACCGGGTCGTACCGGTTGTAGTAGTTGGCACCGTCGCCGCTGACCCCGTTGCGGTAGCTGAACAGCAGGTCGCCGTTGGTGTGCCGGAGGAAGCGCGGATAGGTGACCGACCCCTCCACGGAGCTGTCCACCATGGTGGGGATCCGGGTCAGCGTGGACACGTCGCCCGGCACCGAGGTGCGGAAGTAGACCAGCGGCACGGCGTGCATGTTGCCCGCCACGTGCAGGTTGCCGGTGCTGTCCAGCGCCATGGTGATGCCGTTGTGGCTGTCCCAGCCGAGCGTGGAGTCCAGCGTCCGGCGCGTCCAGGTGGTGCTGTCGAGCGAGCGCTTCGCCACCGTCATCCGGCGCTCGGCGTCGTAGTACGCCAGGTACTGGTCGGTGTCGGTGGTCAGGACCGCCTGGTCGACCGGGTGCCCGGCCCAGGTGGTCCCCACGTCGATGACCTGGCTGACGGTCCGGGACGCACCCGGCAGCGGGTAGTCGGCGGGGGCGCGGGGCGAACAGTCCAGCGGCCCGGGCTCGGCGGGGACGACGGCCGGTTCGTTGCTGGTCTGCGCGGCGAAGAAGGGCAGGCTCACCGAGCCGCCCTGCGAGTACACCCCGGTGCCGCCACCGGTGAGCAGGTCCCGCCAGCGCAGCCCCACGTACCGGTCGACGGCCTGCCCGGCCGGCACGCCCGCGCCGTCGATGGCGATGTGCACGCCGGTGCCCCGGTTCTTGGCGTCGACGCTGACGCTGAGGGTGGTCCCGGGTGGCGCGGCGACGCCCCCGCCGGCCAGCAGCGCGTCGGACGCGCCGGCCGACGACCGGGTCATCCGGACCAGCTGCCACTGGGCCTGCCCGCCGTCCGCCTGGGACTGGCCGATGCGCAGCACGTAGTAGGTCTGGGTGCCGTCTCCGTGATCAACGATGTTGAAGGCGACGCCGGTCCACGGCCGGTAGGTCAGGGCCGGCTTGGGCAGGGTCAGCGACGTCTTGAGCAGGAACGTCGCGCCCAGGGTGAGGCCGCTCGGGTACATCAGGCGGTCTGCGGTGCCGGACGGGACCGCGGCGCCGCCGGCCAGGCGCCAGGTGCCCCGGGCGACCCGCCAGCCGTTGCCGACCGCCCCGTCGGCCCGGTCGAACCCGTCGTGGAACGAGCGGTAGCCGGGCGAGGTCGTGGCGGTCACGGTGAAGTCGCGCAACCCGACGGTGCCGGCCTGCGAATAGAGCCCGACGTTGCCGCCGCTGAGCCGGTCGGCCAGCCGCAGCGGGACGGTACGGTCCGCCTCGGCCGCGCCCGTGGTGATCCGGACGGCGGCTCCCCTGCCGTCAGCCGTCGCGGTCACCCGCAGGCCCAGCGCGCTGCCGGGGGCGGCGGCGAGATCCCCCTCGCCCAGCAGGTCGGTGTCGGTCGCGCCGGCGGAGTGGTCGATACGCACCAGTTGCCACCGGGCCCGCGCCCCGTCGGCCTGGCTCTGCCCGGCCCGCAGCGTGTAGAACGTCTGGGTGCCGTCGGCATGGTCGATGACCTGGAAGGCGATCCCGGCCCAGAGCCGGGTGGAGCCCGCCGGGGCGGGCAGCACGAGCGAGGTGGCGATGTCGTAGCTCGGGCCGAGGAACAGCGAGTCCCGGACCAGCACCCGCTCGGCCGGGCCGGTGGCCTGGGCGGCGCCGGCCGCGATCGACCAGGTGCCGCGTGGCGCCACCCAGCCGTTGCCGACCGGCCCGTTCGTCCGCTGGAAGTCGTCGCTGAACGAGACGGTTCCCGCCGCGGCCGTGCCGGTCGCGGCGTCCGCCGAAGCGCCACCGGCCGCGGCGGCCGGCCCGCCGCCGGCCAGCAGCGCGGCCACCGCGACGGCGAGCGCCCGGACCGGCCCGGTTCGTGGGCGTCGGCTGGGCACGCTGCGGTTGGCGGGCATGACCGGGCTCCTCTACGACGGCGCGGGGCAGCCCCAGCGGACGCGCGGGGCGAGGAGTGATCGATTGTACGGATCCGGCCGTTCCTCTGTGGACCGTCGAGGCGCGCGGACGGCGGACCGGCCGGTGGTCGTCGCGATTCACCCGAAGGGTGGCCGAGCACCCCCACCGGCCCACGCGAAAGGCCCCGGCCGGCACCGCGGCGGGACGTAGGCGTTCAGGCGTATCTGCGCCGAAGCTCCGTGATGCGGGCCCGGACAGCCGTCCGAGTCATGGCTTTGAGGTTGAGGGGTGGGCTCATCTCCCGCAACACGGCTTCCTCCAGTTTACCGAGGGTGTCCGCGTCGTCGGAGGGCACGGTGACGATTTTCAGGTGGTCATACATCCAGGTGGTGAGGCTGTTCTCCTCGATACGGTCGAGTCCAGCGGCATTCGCCAGGATCGCGCCGAGCGTGCGACGGAAGGTGGAGAACTCGTGGTTCCCGCCGAGGTGCATCCCGGCGATGCGCGACCAGAGGGTGTTCGTGGACCGCTTGCCGCTGGGCCATCGGGTAGCTCCGGCCAGGCCTGCGTAGATCAGTCCGCTCGCAACCGGAAGTTGGAGTCCGCGAGACAGATCGGCGGCACCGGCTTCGTCAACCCACCAGCTGTAGAGGCCAGGAACTTTCAGGTGGGCGCCCTGCGAAGCGAGGAACTCGTTCGGCGTAACCGCAGCATCGCCAGAGCTGAGGCGTTCGACGGCGTTGTCGACGATGACGACGCCAGGTCCGTCGACGATGGGCCTCAGGGCCTCCGCTGTCAGTTGGGTGTCGTACCAGTGCAGCCGCGCCCCAATGGCCATGCCGCGCAGCGGGTCGACGAGGTGGGCGCCCTTGGCCGTCAAGTGCGAGGCGATGGCATCGACGTATGCCGCCCCGGCGTGGACTTCGACGACACGTCCGTTCAGTGGGCCGGCGAGGAGGTCGAGGCGTTCGGCCACCCAGAGGCCCCACGCGGCTCGGTACTTATCCGAGGTGCTGGGGAGGTACCGCTCGTAGCGCGTCAGGATTTGATCTGGGGTGACGAGCGCGTGTTCGGCCGACAGGATGAACCATGGGACACCGAGCTGTTCGGCGTAAGCCCGCCCCTTCCGGAACAAGGGGGAGGTGTAGAGCCGGCTTGCGGGTGCCGGCATGTCGAGCTTGGTTTGCGAACAGGAAAGAAGGAGGAGATCGGGGCGAGCGGCCCGCTCTGAGCGGGATACGCGGGCCGATGGCTGATCGACTCCTTCCTCGCGGCTCGCCGTCCGGAGGAACGTGACCTCTTGTCCCAGGACCAGGTGTCCGACCGTGTAGCCGGCGGAGCGCCAGGCCCGGACGTGTGGGCGGTCGCCGGACCACCAGGCGCGGTGTCGTGCCGCGGACGGCGGCAGTCCACCGACCATCCGGTCCAGTTCCGGCCACGTCAGTCGCACCGATGGTTCGCCCCGCGCGAAGGCGACGCTCAGTGCGGTCCACTGCGCCATGGCAGCCTCCTGTCCGGAACTAGCCTGCCGCTCGGATGTCGATGCCGAGCCAGCGAAGCTGTCCGTTCCTGCCCTTGAGGTTCGCGTAGTCGTTCCAGCTCAGTGGATAGGTGCCGTTGAGGTACCGCTCGTTGTCTGAGTGGAAGCTGCCCTGGGTGCCCCAGCGCAGCGTGCCAGTCAAGGTGCGGCCTTCGTGGATGCGAAATTGCTGGTCGCGCGTGGGTGTTGATCGGTTTGAGGTGGTCCACAGCCTTTGATGATTGGTCAGCATGATCGCAAGACCGTTCGTCAGGGTGGCGTCGGCCGTAAAGAGTCGTTCCAGACGCGCGACATCGAAGATGAAGTTGCGGCGGGCTACGTCGTCGGCCCCGTGTTCCCGTAGCTGATATGGCTCGCCAGTGGCCGGGTCGATACCGTCCCACCTCGCGGTGAAGTACTTGAACTCGACGGCCGTGCGTCCGTGCGGTCCGAAGCACAACAGGTCGAGGTGTTCACCCCCGGCTTGTCTGGCCTCCAGCCGAACCTCGATGGCGGGGCGCATGTGGTGCAGGGTCCGGGCGAACGCGTGCTGGAAGTCTGCCTCCGAATGGAATACCGATCGGTTCGTGACCAACTCGGCCATGACCGCAGTCACCCCGATGTCGCCTGCGATCGACATCATCCGGCGCCTTCCTCCCAGGAGTGTGAGGGCCATCATGCCTCCTCGTCTGCGGCCTCGACCACCCGGGAAGGACCGGTGCAAAATCGGGAGGCTCTGCCGCGCCTCTGCGTGCGGATGCCTCAGCCTTGTCCGCGATGAGGGGCCGTGTTCTGCTGTGGAGAGGCCGGCTCTCCAACGCGCCGCTCCTCCATCTCGACGCGCGCCCTACCACGACAAGCGCTGGACGCCACTCCCGCAAGAAGAGTTCGCCGCCCAGCAAGAGAGACTCGTCGCCGGCGAGCAGTGGATATCCCGAAGGCAGCTAAGCCGACGCCCTGCCCATCCGGCACGCCCGCGCCGACCCAGCCGACGCCAGGCCAACCAATTGCTAGACCGGCAGCAGAGGTGAATGCCTCGTGTCCTGGCGGGGCGGGGTCGGCTTGGAGGTGCATAGACTGCCGCGCCATGGGAGAGATCGTCTTTCTGGGTGGGGTCAGCTGCCCGTCCGGGGAACTGGTGATCGTTGACGGCGGCATTCTCGGTATGTGGTCCGGACCGCGCCCGCCGAATGAGCTGGACCCGCGCGGTCTCGGTATCGACGATCCGCAGCTCAGAGCAGACATCTCCGGGGCCGTTGACTACGTCGTGGTCGGGCCTGATGCCGTACCAGCGGCAGCGTCGTTTCCCCGACGGCCGACGCGGTACCACTACGACATCCCGGCATCCCGAACCACGGAATGGGAGGCCTTGTTCGCACAGCACTGCCACGCGCACGGATGGAATGCCAGCGTGCAACCCGAGGCAGCACAGGTGCCGCATCGTGAGCGGGCCCACCGATGCGCGGTCGAACGCCTTGCAGGGTTCCAGGTCTTCGGTCTACCTGCGGTGGCGGTAGATGGGCTGCCCACCACCGCCTCCGTCAGGGTCGAGGCACGGCGCTCGGACGGGCCGTGGCACGGCTGGTCGGAGATGATCCTGCGGGTACGTGACACACCGGTCGCCACGACGGCAGACGTGGGGTCAGTCGGTGTGGACGCCGCCCGGCTAGCATTCGCCGACGCTGACGCGCTCACCCGGTGGCGGCACGATGAACCGCTGGATGGGCTAGCCGACGTCGCGTTCTGGGGCGCCGCCGCCGGAGCGGCGGCGGCGGAGTTCAGCGCCCACCCCCTCGCTGCCGCCGGAGACGAAGGCAGCTACGGCTGGACGAACCTACCCGTCCGATCCGCGCTCCGGCGCGCGATGACCATCGAAGCGTGGAAGAACGCCGAGCCCAGCCGGCGAATGGCACTCGACTTCCGTCCACACTCCCACCACTGGCAGGTGATGCAGCAGGTCCGAGCCAGCGACAACGAGACCGGCACCATCACCATCGACGACGCACAGATCTTGTTTGCTATGACCAGCTGGGGTGACGGAGTATTTCCCGCATATGCGGACCGCGACGCCGCAGGCGACCTCGTCTCGCTTCGCATCACTCTGGCCGAGCATTGACCATCGATCCTGCGCCCGCTACGGCCCGGCGTAGGAGACACACATCGTCGATGCCGTCGGGTCCCTCCACACCTGCTCATGCGGCCAGGGCCGGTGGAGGCCCAGCCACGCCCCGTACCGGTCGGCGGGCAGATGTGCCAGGTCCCGCTCGCGCAGCCACACCGGCAGCCACCGACCGGCGTCCCGGAGCACCCCGCCACGTCCACCGGAACTACCGCGGTCCACCGACTCCCGAGCACCCACTGAGCCACCGCACCCACGGACACAAAAAAGGCCCCGACCCAGTGACATCCACCAGGTCAGAGCCTTGATTGGTGCGCCGCCAGGGACTCGAACCCCGAACCCGCGGATTAAGAGTCCGCTGCTCTGCCAGTTGAGCTAGCGGCGCTCGCCGGCAACGGGAAGAACATTAGCACGGCCTCGAAGCCGGTTTCCAATCCGATCCCGGCCTCCACCCTTCGGTCGAGGTTACCGGACAAAACGGGGCAAAGAGCGACTCCGGGGTCCGGCACGGTCACCCTGATGCGGCACGATGGCGGCCAGGCACGCGAGAACAGAGGTGGGGATGGGCAGGTTCGCGCGGTCCGGGGCGATGGTGGGCGTCCTGGTCCTCACGGCGTCGTTGGCACTGGTCGGGTGCGGCGGCGACCAGAAGAAGAAGCCGACGTTCGTCTCCGGCAGCCAGCAGGCCCAGCCGAGCGCCAGCGCGACCCCGGCGGGCACACCGCCGGTGGCGGCGGCGCCGCTGCGGCTGACCCCGGCCGACGGCGCCCAGCGCCGGCCGGTCAGCACCGAGATCAGCGCGACCGTCCCCGGCGGCGGGACGGTGACGAAGGTGGTCCTCACCGCCGCCAACGGCAAGCCGGTCGCGGGCCGGCTGCGCCGCGACGGCTCGTCCTGGGTGCCGTCCGCCCCGCTGAAGTACGCCACCCGCTACACCGCCACGGTGACCGGGACCGGCCCGGACGGCTCGACGCACCAGGGCAGCAGCACCTTCACCACGATGGCCCGGCCGAAGTCGATGATCGGTTCCGGCCTGTACCTGTTCAGCGGCCGGACGTACGGCGTGGCGATGCCGGTGGTGGCGGAGTTCTCGCCGGGGATCCCGAAGAAGGACCGGGCCGCGGTGCAGCGGCGGATGTTCGTGCAGACGGATCCGCCCCAGCCGGGCGCCTGGCACTGGCTGCCCAGCGGCACGCAGGCCTACTACCGCGCGCCGCAGTACTGGAAGCCGGGCACCACCCTCACCGTGCGGCTGGCCCTGGCCGGCGTCCCGCTGAGCAACGGCCGGTACGGCAACGTCGACCGGAGCGCGACCGCGAAGATCGGCCGCCAGTTCGAGATGAAGGTGGACAACGCCAACAAGCGGATGACCGTGTACGAGAACGGCACGCTGATCCGGACCGTGCCGGTCAGTCTCGGCAAGAAGAGCACCCCCTCCTCCAGCGGCACCATGGTGGTGATGGAGAAGAAGGAGTCGACGGTCTTCGACACCCGGGACGAGGCGGACCCGCGCAACCGGTACGTCACGGAGATCGACTTCGCCCAGCGGCTGACCTGGGGCGGCGAGTACATCCACTCCGCCCCCTGGTCCGAGGGGGTGCAGGGCCGGACGAACGTCTCGCACGGCTGCGTGAACGTCTCGATGGCCAACGGCCGGTGGCTGTTCGACCGGACGCTGGTCGGTGACCCGGTGACCGTGCGCGGCACCCCGCGCCGGCTGGAGGCGGGCAACGGCTGGACGGCGTGGAACCTGAGCTGGTCGGAGTTCGTCGCCGGCAGCGCCGTCCCGGTGCCCGACGGCGGCACCGGTTCGCCCTTCTGAGCTCGGCGAATGTACCGTGGCCGGGAGCGATCTCGGTCACGGTCGGCCTGGTCCCGGCCCCGGAAACAGAGATCAGCCCCTGCGCACAGCGGCGCAAGATACCAGAATCGTTACATCCGGCTCGCGTGTTCCGGTTCACGTCAGGCAACGGGTATCCGTAGTCGTGCGTCTGTAGGGAACGATGGGACCGGGGACCACGACTGTGAGGGAATCATGCGAGACAGCCAGGACGAGCTGATCCGGCCCGGCACCACCCGGCGCGGGGCACGCCGCGGGTTCGCTGCCGCGGTGCTGGCCGCCACGCTGGCCCTGACCTCCGCCTGCACCGGCGGCGGCGGGGACAAGGGGTCGAGCTGGCAGGGCGGCGGCGGGGAGAGCGGGCCGAAGGCGTCGGCCACCATCACCGAGCCGGCCGCCGACGCCAAGGACGTGCCGGCCGCCACCGCCGTCACCTTCACCACGAAGGAGGCGACGGAGACCACCGTCGAGCTGAAGGACTCCGCCGGCGCGGCCGTCGAGGGCACCCTCGCGGCCGACGGCAAGAGTTGGCTGCCCGACGGCGCGTTGAAGTACGGCGAGACCTACACCGCGACGGTGACCGCGACCGGTGACGACGGCAAGCCCGCCACCGCGACCAACACCTTCACCACCATGGCGAAGCCGGGCAAGCAGGTCCGGGTCACCAGCTTCCTCGGCGACAACCAGGTCGTCGGGGTGGGCATGCCGCTGATCGTGAAGTTCGGCCGGGCCATCCCGGAGGACTACCGCGACGACATGCAGCGCCGGATGACGGTCACCGCGAAGCCGGCCCAGGAGGGCATCTGGCACTGGGTGAGCCCGACCGAGGTGCACTACCGGCCCAAGGAGTTCTGGAAGGCCAACAGCACGGTGACCTACAAGGTGCAGGCGGGTGGCCTGCCGCTCGGTGACGGCTGGTACGGCCGCTCCGACCTCACCGTCGACGTCAAGATCGGTCCGTCGTTCGTGATGACCGTGGACAACCGCACCAAGCGGATGACGGTCACCAAGAACGGCAAGGCCGTCAAGACGATCCTGGTGAGCCTCGGCAAGAAGAGCACCCCGTCGTCCAGCGGCACCATGGTGGTGATCGAGAAGAAGCGCCACACGGTCTTCGACACGATGGAGGAGCTGGGCCCGGAGGAGGGCTACCGCACCGAGATCGACTACGCCCAGCGGCTGACCTGGGGTGGCGAGTTCATCCACGCCGCCCCGTGGTCCGAGGGCGTGCAGGGCCGCACGAACGTCTCGCACGGCTGCGTGAACGTCTCGATGAAGGACGGCGCCTGGCTGTTCGCCAACACCCGGATGGGCGACCCGATCACGGTCAAGGGCACCGAGCGCAAGCTCCAGAACGGCAACGGCTGGACCGACTGGAACATGAGCTGGGACGAGTACGTCAAGGGCAGCGCCCTGCCGTACGAGCCGCCGGCCGAGCCGGGTGACGCGACCGGCGAGCCGAGCGTCGAGCCGACCCCCTGAGGTCCACCCGGTCCGGCCCCCTCCCGCGGGAGGGGGCCGGACCGGGAACGACGGAAGCCCCCTCCCGCGGGAGGGGGCTTCCGTCGTGCTGGGGTGACTGATGGGAATTGAACCCACGACAACCGGGACCACAACCCGGTGCTCTGCCAACTGAGCTACAGCCACCATGCTCTCGCGCCGGACGAGCCGGGCGGGCGCGGACTAATAATAGCCACACCCGGGCCAGCCCCGTCCAGCGGGTTCGGGCGCACGGCTCAGAGCTGGGCGGCGATGGCCTTGGCGGTCTCCACGTCCGGGCCGGGCAGCGGCACGAACACGGTCCGCCGGTAGTACTCCAGCTCCCGGATGCTCTCCCGGATGTCGGCGAGCGCCCGGTGGGCCAGCCCCTTCTGCGGCTGCCCGAAGTACACCCGCGGGTACCACCGCCGGCACAGCTCCTTGATCGACGAGACGTCGATCATCCGGTAGTGCAGGTGCGCGTCGAGGCGCGGCATGTCCCGGGCGATGAAGCCCCGGTCGGTGGCGATCGAGTTGCCGCACAGCGGCGCCGTGCGGGGATCCTTCACGTGCTGGCTGACGTAGTCGAGGACCAGATCCTCGGCCTCGGCCAGGGTGACCGCGGAGCGACGGACCTCGTCGGTCAGCCCGGACTTGGCGTGCATGGTCCGGACGATCTCCGGCATCGCCTCGAGCGCCGCCTCGTCGGCGTGGATCACCACGTCGACCCCGTCACCCAGCACGTTGAGATCCGGGTCGGTGACGAGCGCCGCGACCTCGATCAGCGCGTCCCGGCCCAGGTCCAACCCGGTCATCTCACAGTCGATCCAGACGAGAAGATCAGCCACCGGACCAGACTACGCGCCGCCGACCCGCCCGCGCCTGGAGCACCGGTGCCCGGCGGTGGACCGTTAGGGTTGCCCCCGTGCCAGCCGAACCCGTCGCACCGCCCGCCGTCACCGACGACGATCCGGGCGGGCGTACGGCGCGTCGGCTCGTCGCGGTGGTGGCGATCGCGGCGGTCCTGCCGGTGCTCTACTGGCCGGGCCGGGTGCACAACTTCTTCGACCTGAAGATCTACATGCGGGCGATGGACTGGTGGGCGGCCGGTCACCCGCTCTACGACTACGTGCAGCCGGACCGGGTGCAGGGGGCGCTCTACTTCACCTACCCGCCGTTCGCGGCGCTGCTGCTGCGGCCGTTCGCCCTGCTGCCGCTCGGCGTCACGGTGGCGATCTTCACGGTGCTGACCCTGCTCGGCGTGGTGCTGACCACCTGGTGGCTGGTCCGTCCGGTGCTCGACCGGCACGACCTGCACCGGGGGTTCCCGCTCGTCGTCGCGGTGCTGCTGGTCCTCGCCGTGGAGAGCACCCGGGAGACGCTCACCTTCGGCCAGATCAACATGCTGCTGGTGGTGCTGATCCTGGCCGACCTGCTGTTCGCCGTACCCGGGGGGCGGCGCTGGGCCGGGCTGGGCGTCGGGCTGGCCACCGCGGTCAAGCTCTTCCCCGGCATCTTCATCCTCTACCTGCTGGCCACCCGCCGCTGGCGGGCGGCGCTGCTCGCCTCGGCGACCGCCGCGCTGGCCACCCTGCTGGCGGCGGCGGTGGCGCCGGCCGACTCGTGGCGTTTCTGGACCCACGAGCTGTGGGCGACCGACCGGGTGGGACGCACCGACTACACCGGCAACCAGTCGCTGTTCGGCCTGCTCAGCCGGCTCACCGTGCCGGAGAAGCCGGCCCAGGTGCCCTGGCTGCTGCTGGTGCTGGCGGTGACCGGGTACGGGCTGTGGCGGGCGGCCCGGGCGGCGCGGGCCGGGGACGCGCTGGCCGGGCTCACCCTGACCGGCCTGGTCGGCGGGCTGGTCAGCCCGATCACCTGGACCCACCACCTGTACTGGTTCATCCCGGCGGTGGTGGTGCTGGTCGACGCCACCCTGGACAGCGGGCGGGACACGCCGGCCGGGGTCCGTCGGCGCCGCTGGCTGCTCACCCTCGCGGTGGGCACCACGTTCGTGATCATCTACGGGGTGGTGACGTTCGAGGACTGGGGGATCACCCCGGTACGCACCGACGACCCCGGGGAGTTCGTCGCCCGCAACGCGTACGTGCTGCTCAGCCTGCTGCTGCTGGTGGTGCTGCCGACCCGGCGTCCGGCGCGCGCCCCCGGCACCCCGGGAAACGTGCATCAACTGGACAGATCTCGCGACTGACGCCGTTTCAGCGCTAATCTGGTCCCAACTACCTCAAGTTTCTCCCAGGTAGCACCGATTCCCCCGGTGACGGTGGCCCTCCGCGTCGGCAGCGCGGGGGGCCACCGCCGTTCCGGGCCGGAGTTCAGGCGTCGGCCGGCGGCGCGGCGCCGTCCACGGGCGCCGGGCGCGGCGTCTCGGCGACACCGACCGGCGGCCACGACCAGGCGGCGTCCGGCAGGTCGGCCAGCGTCGCCGGGCGCCGGCTCGGCACCGGACCGATCGCCGCCCGGCCCCGCTCGGCGTGCGCCGACCCGACGGCGACCAGTTGCCGCTCGGGCAGCGGCGGCGGCGCGCCCAGGCCGCTCAGCGACGTCACCCCGAGCCGGCCGGCCAGCACCGGCACCTGGTCCGGCTCGACGACGAAGACCACCTCCCGGGGCCGCACCCGCCGCAGCAGCAGCACCCCGGCGAGGGCGACCAGCAACAGCCCACCGGCCAGCAGCGCCCAGGCGACGCCCGGGAACCAGCCGGCCCGCACCTCCGCCCGCAGCGTCACGGCCAGCTCGGCGCGCCCGTCCGGCCGCATCACCACCAGGCTCAGCGACTGCCCGGCCAGGTCGGCCGGGCTCCACTCCAGCGCACCGATCCCCTCGCGTACCCAGAAGCCCTGGTCCGCCGGAGCCACCGTGACGCCGCCGGCGGTGGCCGGGCCGGCCGGGGCCAGCCGCACCGGCAGCGGGCCGCGGGTGAGCGCGATCCGCTCGACGGTGGCGTGCGGGGCGCCGGCCAGCCAGCGTCCCACCTCCTCGCGGGGGGCGAGGCCGAGGAAGGCCGGGCCGTCGGCGGTCCGGGCGGTCAACCGCAGCCGGGCCGAGCCGGTCCGGGCGAACGGCGCCTCCGCGCGCAGCAGGCGGTCCACATCGGTGACCAGCACGGCCTGCCCGGGGGTGCGGAGGGTCTCGACGCGGGCGCCGAAGCCGCCGTCCGGGTCGGCGTGCTCGGCGGCGACCCAGAGGCCGACGCCGGCCAGCAGCGCCGGAACCCCCACGGTCAAGAGCAGCATGCCGGCGATCGTTCGCACGAACCGCATTCGCGTCGTCTCCCTCGGTAGCCAATTACCCGGCCGACCTTACCGACGCGAACCACGCAATCAGCGGATATCCACGGCAAGCGCCGCAAGGAGCCCGCAACGCCCGCCGGCCCGCCGGAGGATCCGACGGACCGGCGACACGGACGCGGGTCAGGCCCTCGGCGTGGGCTCCCGACGGGTACGCCGGAACGCCAGTCCGCCGAGCACCAGGCCGGCCAGGCCGGCGACCAGACCGGCCACCCCGAGGGCGATGGCCGCGGAGTCGGCGTCCTCCTCGTCGTCGTCAGCGCGGGCGGCCGGCGGGGCGCTCGCCGCCGGGGCGGACGGCCCGGCCGACGCCGAAGCGGCGGTCAGGGTGAGCACCGGGGCCGGGTCCTCCGGCTCCTCCGCGCCGGGGGTCGGCTCCTCGATCCAGCGGGACACGTTGCCGTCGGAGTAGGTCTGCAGCACCTTGAAGACCATCCGGTCGACCTGCGGCAGCGGCCCCATCGAGACCGGGAACTCCTGGAACTCGCCCGGCTTCACGCCGCCGGCGGTCGCGGTCCAGGTCAGCTTGGACACCGCCTCGGTGAGCTGGCTGCCGTGCACGTCGATCGGCGGGTCGACCTTGCGCTTCTGCACCGCCACCGTCCAGCCCGGCACCGGCATCGTCGACACCGAGCCGACCGGGGCGTTCTCCGGCAGGTTCACCTCGACCTTGGTGGTCGACGCCGTGTCACTCTCGTTGGGCACCCGGAACGCGAACCGGCCGTAACCGCCCTGGGTCGCCTCCTTCGGGTTGACCGTGACGTGCGCCGAGGCGGCCCCGGCCAGGCCGAGCACGGCCGTGGCCACGACGGTGACGGTGAGCGCGGCGGCGGTTGCGGTACGCCGGAGTCGGATCATGGGTCGGAGCGCCTCTCGTTACGTGACGGGCACGGTGGCGGTCACCGTGGCCTGGTCGATGTCGGACGTGCGGACGGTGAACCGGAACTCCCACCGCCCGGCCGCCGGCAGGTTGATCTCACCGGTGGCGTGGTTGTCGGTCAGCGGCAGCAGCGGGATCTCGATCGGCTCGATGCCGGCCGACGGCAGCGCGGCGGTCGCCTTCCACTCCTTGACCGGCTGCGGCCGGTTGTCCTTCGTGTACGCGTACAGGTGCAGCGAGTTGTTGCCGCGCTCGGCCGGGTCCAGCTCGACCTGGAGGGAGTAGAGCGGGCTGGCCAGCGTGGCGGAGAAGTAGCCGGTGGGCGCCCCGGCCACGTCGGCGCCGGCGGTGCGGGCCGGGGTGGTCTGCACCAGGGTCGCCGACACGCCGAGCACCACCGCGGTGATCACCAGCTCGGCCAGCACCGCCCGGCGCATCGCCCCCGGCCGGCCCGCCGCGCTGCGCCGGCGCACCAGCGACCGGGAGTACGCGGCCACCCCGATCACCAGCGCGAACAGGACGATCTTGGCGAGCAGCAGCCGACCGTACGTGGTGTCGACCAGCGCGGACAGGCTGGCCACCTCGATCAGCCCCTGCACCGTGCCGGCCAGCAGCAGCGCGGCCACCGCCAGCGCCGCCCAGCGGGACCAGATCGGCAGGATCGCGTCCAGCTCCCGCTCGTCGGCGCGGCGCAGCAGGAACACCGCGAGCATCACCAGGCCGCCCAGCCAGACGGCCATGCTGCCCAGGTGCACCGCGTCCACCACCACCGACACCGCCGGCGCCGGGGAGGCCGCCGGGTGCCCGGCCAGCGGCCAGGTGAACAGCCCCGCCCCGGCCAGGACGGCCAGGATCACCGCGTCGGCCCGGCCGACCGGGCCTGTGAAGAGCGGGCGGAGCAGGAACGCCGCCGCCGCGAGCAGCCCGAGCCGGACCAGGTGCGCGGTGCCGTACGTGCTGCCGAGCACGTCGCCCAGGCCCGCGCCGGTCACCTCGAACAACCCGCCGCCGTTGGTGTACGGCACCTGCAACCAGAGCTCGGCCAGGGTGGCCACGGCCAGCAGGCCCAGCCCCGACCAGGCCAGCCGGGCCGGGCCGCGGCGGGACAGCCGGCGCGGCCAGAGCGCGGCCAGCACCAGCGCCGGGCCGACCAGCAGCAGCAGGCCCGCGTACCCGGCGTACCGGGCGACCTTGACCGCGTTGCCCACCACCGGGTCGGCGCGGGTGTTCGTGCCGGAGTCGCTGGGCGGCGTCGACGGCGCGCCCACCGAGTAGGTGAACGCGCCGGAGACCGGGTGGCTGTCGGCGGAGATCACCCGGTAGCTCACCAGGTAGGTGCCGCGCGCCCCGGAGGAGTCCACCGGGATGGTCACCACCGTGCCCTTGAAGATCGGCTCACCACGGTCGGCCCGGGAGCCGTCCGGCGCGATCACCCGGATCTTGTCCGGGACCTTGCGGACCCCCTCGCTGAAGGTCAGCACCACCTCGGCGGGCGCGCTCGGCACCACGGCGGAGGCGGTCGGACTGGTGCTCACCAGCACCGCGTGGGCGCTGGCCGGGGTGGCCGGGGCGAGCAGCAGGGCGAGCAGGGTGACCAGCAGACCGGCGGCGGCACCCAGCCGGGCGGCCCAGCGACGGTCGGCCACGGCCACGGGCCGGCGGCGTACGGCAGCAGTCATGACCGTCATGCTTCCCGACCCGACCCGCGTGCGGCGAACCGGCCTCATCCGCGCCCCGCACCGGGCCGCGGACGGCGCCACGCCGCGCCGGCCCGGGCGGCGGCGGACGCCCGCCACGCCGACCGCACCACGCGTACGTCGTCGCACGTCATGTCGGGTAGTCGGGAAACCGGCGGGAAAAGTTCCCGGCGTGGCCCGGGTCATGGAATGGGTCGAAGGACCCTGTCACCCACAGATACCCCGCGTAACCTCGACTGTCGTGACCCCCGCCCCGCGCGACACCCCCGCCGACGGCCCGACGCCGGGCACCGCCCCGGACCGGGCGACCGGCTGGGCGCTGGCCGCCCGCGACGGCGACCCGGCCGCACCGGCCGCCTTCGTCCGGGCCACCCAGGCCGAGGTCTGGCGGTTCGCCGCCGCCCTGGTCGACCCGGACAGCGCGGACGACCTCACCCAGGAGACGTACCTGCGGGCGTTCCGGGCGCTGCCCGGCTTCGAGGGGCGCTCCAGCGCGCGTACCTGGCTGCTCGGCATCGCCCGCCGGACCTGCGCCGACCACCTGCGCACGGTGATCCGGCGGCGCCGGCTGGACGAACGGCTGGCGGCGCACGCCGCCACCGACCGGCCGTACCCCGACCCGGCCGGCGAGTTCGGCGCCACCGACCTGGTCCGCCGGCTGCCCGCCGAGCGGCGCGCCGCGTTCGTGCTCACCCAACTGCTCGGCCTGTCGTACGCCGAGGCGGCCGCGGTGGAGGGGGTGCCGGTGGGCACCATCCGCTCCCGGGTCGCCCGGGCCCGCGCCGACCTGGTCGACGCCGCCGGCGACGCGTTGACCGGTTGACGATGGAACCAATCACGGAACCCAGGCGACCAATGAGCGTGAGCACACCTCGCGTCCCGGCCTCCCGCTGGACCACCCTCCGGCCCTGGCTGGGCATCGCCGCCCGGCTCGGGCTCGCCGCCGTCTGGCTCTACGCCGGCGGCAGCAAGGTCGGTGACCTCGGCGCCTCCGGCCGGGCCGTCAACGCCTACCAGCTCATGCCGTACGACGTGGCCGCGGCGATCGGCGCCGCGCTGCCCTTCGTCGAGCTGGCCCTCGGCGTACTCCTGCTCGTCGGGCTGGCCACCCGGCTGGCCGCCGGCGTCGGCGCGGCGCTGCTGGTGGTCTTCATCGCCGGCATCGCCTCGGCCTGGGCGCGCGGCCTGGCCATCGACTGCGGGTGCTTCGGCAGCGGCGGCCAGCTCGCCGCCGGCCAGGCCCCGAGCTACCTGCCGGAGATCCTCCGGGACCTGGGCTTCCTGGTGCTGGCCGGATTCCTGCTGTGCTGGCCCCGCACCCCGTTCGCGGTGGACGGCTGGCTGACGGGCGCACCTTCCATGGAGGACGAGGATGAGTAGTCGCAAGGGGCAGAAGGACGCGGCCCGGATGGTCCGCCAGCAGCTCGCCCGGGAGCAGCGCCGCCGACGGACCATCTGGACCACGATCGCCGCGGTGCTGGTGCTGCTCATCGCCGGCGGCATCGGCTGGGCCGTGTACTCCAGCCAGAAGTCGACCAGCTTCACGGCCCCGCCCGGGGCCAACGACGCCGGCTCCGGCATCGTCGAGGGCACCGGCAAGGTCACCATCGACCTGTACGAGGACTACCAGTGCCCGGCCTGCCGGCAGTTCCAGGAGACCAGCGGCGCGACCCTCAAGCAGCTGGTCAGCGAGGGCAAGGCGAAGGTGGTCTTCCACCCGGTCGCCTTCCTCAACCGCTTCTCCACCACCGAGTACTCGACCCGCTCCTCGGCCGCCTCCGGCTGCGCCGCCAAGGGCGGCAAGTTCAGCGAGTTCACCGACCAGCTCTTCGCCAGGCAGCCGCCGGAGAACAGCGCCGGGCTCAGCAACGACGAGCTGATCGACATCGGCGCGGGGGTCGGGCTGAACCGCGACGACTTCGCCTCCTGCGTCCAGGACGGCACCTACCGGTCGTGGACCGAACACGTCACCGACGAGGCGAGCAAGGCCGGCGTCACCGGCACCCCGACCATCAAGGTCAACGGCCGGGACGTCGAGGACCGCTCCCCCGAGGGGCTCCGGGCAGCGGTGGAGGCGGCCGGCAAGTGAACCCGGCGCCACTGCGGCGGGCGGGGCTGGTCGTCCTCGCCGCGCTCGCCGCCCTCCTCACCCTCGCCAGCCCGGCCGCCGCGCACGGCGCGGACGCCCCCGACGGCACCGACTACCGGGCCACCGTGACCGCGGTCGCCCCGGGCCGGCCCGGCCTCACCGCCCGACTGGTGGAGGCCGGCGCCCGGTTGGAGCTGACCAACCGCACCGGCACCGACGTCGAGGTGCTCGGCTACTCCGGCGAGCCCTACCTGCGCGTCGGGCCGGGCGGGGTGTACGAGAACACCCGCTCCCCCGCCACCTATCTGAACCGCACCATCGCCGGCGACACCCGGCTCCCCCCCGAGGTGGACCCGGCGGCCACCCCGGTCTGGCGGCGGATCGGCGACGGCCCGACGGCCCGCTGGCACGACCAGCGGACGCTCTGGCTCGACCCGGCACCGCCCGCCCAGGTCAGCGCCGACCCCGGCCGCGAGCACCGGATCCGCGACTGGGTGGTGCCGCTGCGCGCCGGGGACCGGACCGTCGAGGTACGCGGCACCCTCGACTGGCTGCCGCCGCCCGACCCGTACCCGTGGTGGGCCGCCGCCACGCTCGGCTTCCTGCTGCTCGGCGCGGCCGGGCTGGCGCCGGCCGGCACGCCCGCCGGGGTCCGCGCGCTGCGCGCGGTCGCGGCCCTGCTCACCCTCGGCGGGTTGGCCGCCGTGGCGACCGCCGTCGGCCGGGCCCTGGACGCCGGGGCCGACGGGCCGGGCGGGCTGGCGCTCGGGCTGCTCACCGGGCAGACCTGGACGCTGCTCACCGGGCTCGGCGCGGTCGCGGCCGGCGGGTACGCGCTGGCCCGCCGGGCGGCCGCCGACTTCCCGGTCACCCTGGCCGGGGCCTGCCTGGTGCTCTTCGCCGGGGTGCCGAACCTGGCCGTGCTGGCCCGCGCGGTGGCGCCGGTGGCCGGGCCGGCCGGCCTGGCCCGCCTCCTGGTGACGCTCGTCCTGGCCACCGGGGCCGGCGCGACCGCCGCCGGTCTGCTGCGGCTGCACACCGCCGCCCGTACCGCCCGTACCGCCCGCCCGGGGTCCGCGCGTCCCGTCCCCCGCTGACCCCCGGCCCGGCGCCGCGGCCTCGCCCGGTCGGCCCGCTGTGCCGATCGCCCGGCCGGGGTCAGCCGTCCGGTCCCCGACGCGCGGGTCAGCAGGGGCGGGGGACGGCGCGCGGGTCGAAGGCGTACGGCAGTTCGAGGCGGTGCTCGGCCAGCAGCGACGGGTCGGTGAGGAGGTCGAGGGTGGGGGCGTCGGCGACGATCCGGCCCTCGTCCAGGATCACCGAACGGGTGCAGAGCTCGGCCGCGTAGGGCAGGTCGTGGGTGACCATCAGCAGGGTCACCGGCAGGCCGCGCAGGATCTCCGCCAGCTCCCGCCGGGCCGCCGGGTCGAGGTTCGACGACGGCTCGTCGAGCACCAGGATCTCCGGGTGCATCGCCAGCACGGTGGCCACCGCCACCCGCCGCCGCTGCCCGAACGAGAGGTGGTGCGGGGCCCGGTCCCGGTGCTCGCCCATCCCCACCGCGGCCAGCGCCTCGTCCACCCGGGCGGCCAGCTCGGCCCCGCGCAGCCCCAGGTTCGCCGGGCCGAACGCCACGTCCTCGGCCACCGTCGGCAGGAAGAGCTGGTCGTCGGGATCCTGGAAGACGATGCCCACCCGGCGACGGATCTCCGCGAGGGTGTCCCGGTCCCGGCTGACCGTCAGGCCACCCACGCTGACCGTCCCCTCGGCCGGCGCGAGGATGCCGTTGAGGTGCAGCACCAGGGTGGTCTTGCCGGCGCCGTTCGGGCCGAGCAGCGCCACCCGGTCGCCGCGCGGCACGGTCAGGTCCACCCCGTGCAGGGCGACGTGACCGTCCGGGTACGCGTACCGGACGCCACGGACGTCCAGGGAGGGCGGCTGCTGCACGTACCCGATCATGTCAGCACGAGCGCGACGGCGGCGATGGTGGCCGCGATCAGCGGCACCGTCGCGGCGGCCGCCCACTGCCCGGCGGTGGCCGCGCCGCCGCCCTGCCACACCTCGGGCATCCGGCCCGTGTAGCCGCGCGACACCATCGCCAGGTAGACCCGCTCGCCCCGCTCGAACGCGCGCAGGAACAGCGCGCCCACCCCGGCCGCGAAGCCGCGCAACTGCCACAGGAACCGCGGGTCGTCGCCCCGGGAGACCCGGGCCACCCGCATCCGCCGGGCCTCACCCACCAGCACGTCCAGATAGCGCAGCATGAACGTGGCGATCTGGGTGAACACCTGCGGGCAGCGCAGCCGGTCCAGGCCGACGATCAGGTCGCGGGTCGTCGTGGTCGCCGCCAGCAGCAGCGAGGCGAGCACGCCCAGCGTCCCCTTGGCCAGGATGTTCCACGCGCCGTGCAGCCCGTCCACGGAGAGGCTCAGCCCGGCCACCTCGACCCGCGCACCGGCGCCGAGGAACGGCAGCGCGAACGCGAAGAGCACGAACGGCAGCTCGATCAGCGCCCGGCTCGCCAACCAGCGCGGCCCGACCCGGGCCAGCGCCGCCACCCCCGCCACCAGCAGCGCGTACCCGCCGAAGGCCCAGTACGCCTCCCGGGGCGTGGCCACCACCGCGACGGTGAACAGCACCATCGCGGCGATCTTCACCTCCGGCGCGAGGCGGTGCACCGGGGAGGACGACTCGCGGTAGAGCACGTGCGCATGCCCGGCGCCCATCGGTCGCGTACCCCCTCAGCGGGTGCCGGCGCGGGTCGCGCGCGCGGCAGAGGTCTCGTCGCCGGCGGGCCGCCCGCCCGGGCCGGCGGTGGCGTCGGCCGTCGCGTCGCCCGGGCCGGCGGCGGTCGGGTCGCCGCCGGCGCCGGCCGGGTCGGTCGCCGGGTCGGTCGCCGGGCCGCGCCGGCGGGCCAGCCAGAACAGGCCGCCGCCGAGGGCGAAGGTGAGCAGCACGCCGAGCACCCCGGAGAGGCCGGTGGAGAGGAAACCGTCGCGTACGCCACGGACGCCGTAGTCGGCGAGCGGGCTGTCCGCCAACTCGTGCGCCCGGGCCTGCTGGGCCGGGCAGCTGCCGCCGGTGATCTCGCCGTCGGCGTCCACCGTGCAGCCCTTGAGCAGCGACGAGTCCAGCCCGTCCGGGTGCGCCGAGGCGTAGTTGCTGACCACGCCGGCGAGCAGCAGGGCGACCAGCAGGCCGCCGAGGAGGAAGGGCCAGGACCGCTTGCTCATCGGGCACCTCCGGCGACCGGGACGGCGGGAGCCGGCGCGGCCGGCTTCAGGGCGCGCAGCGCGTACACCAGGTCGGGGCGGACCTTCGCGACGGTGACCACCGTGGTCGCGGTGATCAGGCCCTCGCCGATGCCGATCAGCAGGTGCACCCCGGCCATCGTGCCGGCCAGCCCGGCCAGGTTGCCGCCCAGGTCGGTGGTGCCGCCCAGCCAGTACTGGAGCACGAAACCCTGGGACGCGACCACGACGCTGACCAGCCCCGAGACGAACGCCGTGACGGCCAGGCCGGCCGGGGTGCGCGGCAGCACCCGCAGCAGCAGCGCGACCAGCAGGTACGCCGCCGCCGTACCGAGCAGCGCCATGTTGGTGATGTTGAGGCCCAGCATGGCGACCCCGCCGTCACCGAAGACCAGCGCCTGCACGACCAGCACCACGGCCACGCAGAGCGCGCCGACCCACGGGCCGACCAGCAGCGCGGCGAGCGCGCCGCCGAGCAGGTGACCGCTCACCCCGGCCGTGAAGATCGGGAAGTTGAGCATCTGCACGGCGAAGATGAACGCGGCCACCAGGCCGGCCATCGGCGCCAGCCGGTCGTCGAGGTCGCGGCGACCGCGCAGCACACAGAGGGTGAGCGCGGCGAACGCGAGCGCCGCGAAGATCGCGGCAACGGGACCGTCGATGATCCCGTTGGAGATGTGCATCGCCAGGGTTTCCACGAGCCGAGCTTATTTGTGGAGAGCCGTTGTTGCCAATCCCTTGCAACAAGCCGTCGTGATCATCACGGTGGGCGCGTCACCACCCGACCCACCCCGCCCGGCGGCGGTATCGTCACCGCCATGACCGACCGCCTCAGCCCCGGCGACCCCGCCCCCGACTTCACCCTCCCCACCGACAGCGGCGGGACCCTCTCCCTGGCCGACCTGCGCGGCCGCAAGGTCATCCTGTACGCGTACCCGGCCGCCATGACCCCCGGCTGCACCAAGCAGGCCTGCGACTTCCGCGACTCGCTCGCCTCGCTCCAGGCCGCCGGCTACGAGGTCGTCGGCATCTCCCCCGACAAGCCGCAGAAGCTGGCCACGTTCCGCGAGCGCGACGCCATCACCTTCCCGCTGGTCGCCGACACCGACAAGGCAGTGCTGACCGCGTACGGCGCGTACGGCGAGAAGCAGATGTACGGCCGGACCGTCACCGGCGTGATCCGGTCCACCTTCGTGGTGGACGAGGACGGGAAGATCGAACGGGCGCTCTACAACGTCAAGGCCACCGGACACGTCGCGAAGCTGCGCCGCGACCTCGGTCTCGACTGAATCTGTCGCACGCCGCCGCTACCGTCCGTGCGTGGTTCGCTACAAGTACTCGCCCGAGGTGCTGGCGGCAGCGGCGGCGCGGGCCCGCAGCGTCACCGAGGTCATGCGGCTGCTCGGGGTGCGGATCAGCGGCGGCTCGCACGCGCACATCAGCCGGCAGCTCAAGCGCTTCCACATCGACACCTCGCACTTCACCGGGCAGCGGCACAACAAGGGTGGGCGAGGCGTACGCACTCCGGTAACGGCGCTCCTGACGAGGCGTCCCGAGGGCGGCCGCCGGGTTCCGGGAGCCCGCCTGAAGCGGGCGCTCAACGCGATCGGCCTGCCCGAGGAGTGCGAGGTCTGCGGCATCGGTGCCAGCTGGCAGGGAGCGCCGCTGACCTTGCACGTCGATCACATCAACGGTGACTTCCTCGACAACCGACCGCTCAACCTGCGGCTGCTCTGCCCGAACTGCCACAGCCAGACCGCCACGTACGCCGGCAACCGGAGGCCGGCCGTGGTGGCCCCGGATGTGGTCTACGATCCGGAGGCTGTGACACCGACCGGCTTCCCGATCGGCAGACGCCTTCGGCGTCGGCCAGAATGGTCGTTGAAGGTGACGGTGTACACCGTCAAGGGGCCGTAGCCCAACGGCAGGAGGCACGCGGTTTAGGTCCGCGCCAGTGCGGGTTCGAATCCCGTCGGCCCTACTCGTTCCTGACGCCCTCCGGCGTCAGGTAGTGTCGCGATGGTCACGAAGGCGGGTTCCCGCCGCGCCGTCCGGCGCACGATGACGGGCGTGAGCTTGCACTTCGTCCTCGACCCGGTCCTCACCCCGCGGCTGCACGACCACCTCGTCGCGCTCTGGGTGGCGGCCACGAACGCCGGCGGCGCGGTCGGCTTCGTCGCCCCGGTGAGCGCGTCCGACGTCCGTCCGGTCGCCGAGGCGGCCTTCGCCGGCATCGCGGACGGGCCGGACCGGCTGCTGGTCGGCTACGCCGGGGAACGCCCGGTCGGCATGCTGATCATCGTGGACCACCGGTTCCCGCTGAAGGACCACTGGCGGGTGCTCAAGCGGGTGATGGTGCACCCGGACGCCCAGGGGCGCGGGTACGGCGCCGCGCTGATGCGCGAGGCCGAGCGGATCTGCCGGGCGGCGGGGCTGGGTGCGCTGCACGTCACGGTCCGCGGCGGGCTGGGACTGGAGTCGTTCTACGCGCGGCTCGGGTACCGGGAGGTGGGCCGGCTGCCGGGCGCGCTGCGGCTGGCCCCGGGCGACGACCGGGACGAGGTCCTCATGTGGCTCGACCTGGCGGCACCGGCGGCCTGACCCCACCCACCGGACCCGCCGACCCGGCCGGCCGTCAACCCCGGACAGCGGCCATTCGCGGGCCGCCCTCCACGACGGGCCGGCGTGCGGCCGGGAGCGGCCTCAGCCGCACGCGGCGGGCGCCGGGTCCGGGATGACCGGCGCGGCGACGGCCGCGTCCACGGCGGGGGTACCGGACGGGCTGACCGTCGGGCTGGTCGAGGCGCGCGGCCGGGGCCGGGCCGACGCCGAGCGGCCGGGCGCCGTCGTACGGGCCGGGCCGGCGGCGCCGCCGTACATCCGGACCGTGCTGCGCTGCGTCTGGCCGGGGAGCAGCCGGATGCCGGTGGCGGTGGCCCGGTGCCCGTACGCGTCGGTGACCCGGATGGTGTACGGGCCGGGTCCGGCGCCGGAGTCGATGAGCCAGTAGTTGTAGTCCTGGCGGGCGGCGGCGCGCCAGGCGCCGTTCTGCCGTACCTCGACGGAGCGCAGCGGGTTGCCGTGGTCGCCGACGAGGACGGCGAACCACCACCGGGAGGCGCCCTCCTTGATCCGGAAGGTGAGCGGGCCGGGCAGCGGCGGGTTCACCACCGCGCGGTAGCTGACCCGCACGACGCCCTGCACCGGGTCGGCGATCCTCGCGAACGCCTCGGCGGAGAGGTCGAGGTGGCCGGCTTCGCACTCGGGGCACTGGTCCATGACGAGGACCCGGACGGTGCCCTTCGGGCCGGTGACGTCGAGGTGGCCGCCGCAGGCCGCGCCGGCCGCGTACTCGGCGGGTCCGAGGGCGACGTAGCGCCGGTTGTCGGGGGCGGCGGGGCGGGAGCAGTTGCCGCCGGCGCCCTTCGAGTCGTAGAAGGTCGCCTTGCCGCTGTGGACGGCGGTGCCCAACGGTGCGGCGGCGGGCAGCGCGCGGGGCGGCGTGGCGCAGGCGGGGGCGGCGCCGCCGCGTACCGCGAGGACGACGCCGAGCAGGGCGGCGAGCGCGACGGCCGCGCCGGCGGTGAGCCGGCGACGGCGGCCGGCAGTGGCCCGGCGGCGGCCGGGGCCGGTCCGCGCGGAACCGTCGTCGGGGTCGGTGGGGGCGCTGCCGTCGGTCACGCCGGTCGATGCTGCCGGACCGGCGCGCCCGGGGACAAGCGGGCTGAGCGAAAGCTAAGCCCGCGGCTGCCCGGTCACCAGGCGGCGCCGATCCCGTCGCCCGGGTACCAGTGCCGGGCGGGGGTCTCCCGGTAGGCGAGGAAGCGCCGCCCGGTCCGCTCGGCGTGCTCGGCCAGGACGTTGGTGGCGGTCACGTTGTCGGTGAGCAGCAGCGCGCCGGGGGCGAGTTGCGGCTCGACGGCGGCGAACTCGCTCCTCTCGTGCACCCGGCTGTGGTCGCTGTCGTGCAGGAACAGGTCGACGGGCCGGTCGAGGGCGCGGATGGAGGCGACGGAGTCGCCGATGACGAGGTCGACCACCTCGGCCCAGGGGGTGGCGCGGGCCAGGTAGCCGGCGTCCGGGTTGATGTCGAGGGAGGTGAGCCGGCCGGGGTGACCCTCGGCGGCGTTGCGGAGCAGCGCGGCGGCCAGCACGCAACTGCCGAGCCCCTTGTCCACGCCGGTCTCCACCACGTGCCGGGGCGTGCGGGCGCGGACGATGGCGTACCAGCCGATCCGGCGGGCGTAGCGGACGTGCCGGTCGGCGAGGCCACGGCGGGACGCGGTGGCGGTGGCGGTCTCGATGTGCCGGCGCAGCTTCTCGTCGCCCTCGATCTCGGCGAACCAGTCGCGCACCTGCCGGACCGGCACGTCGCAGACGATGCTGACGTACCAGGCCAGGTGGTGCCGGCTCAGCGTGGTGAGGTCGTACGTGTAGTTGTGGTGTTCGCGCGAGGTGAGCAGCCACCGGGCGGAGGTGGCCAGCACCCGGGCGTCGTGCCGGGCCACCCGGGCCAGCCGGGTGGGGAAGGCGGCGACGGGTGCCAGTGGCGTACGGGCGACGGCCCGCCGGAGCTTCGTTGCGTCCACCTCAGCCGTTGTACCAGTTCACAGCGGGGCTGGCGAGGAAAGTTCCGACCCGCCGTCCGGGTGGGCGGTATTGACCGGCCGGACGAGGGTCCCCGAGCCGAATTCCGAGTCAGTAGCATCGCACCCATGTCAGACCGTCACCAGCTCGCCGACCCCGACACCCGCTTCCCGGCGTCCGAAGTGGATCCCGACGGCGCGCCCGCGCCGCGTCCGCGTCGCCGACGCGGTCGGCGAATCGCCCTGATCGTGCTGCTGGTGCTGGTGCTGCTGGCCGGTGGCGGTCTGCTCGCCGGTGGCCTCTACTACCGCTCGGTCAACTCCTCGATCGACCGGGTGGACGCGTTCACCGGGGTGCCCGAGGAGTCCCGGCCGCAGGTGGTGGCCAAGGGCGCCATGAACATCATGATCCTGGGCAGCGACTCGCGCGATCCGGAGAACACGGGCGGCTCGCGGAGCGACACGATCATCGTGGCCCACCTGCCGAAGGACCGGTCGAGCGCGCAGCTCATCTCGATCCCGCGGGACACCTGGACCGCCATCCCGCGGTCCGCGGCCGGCCGCGGCGGCCGCGATGCCAAGATCAATGCGGCGTACGCCTGGGGCGGGGTGCCGCTGATGGTGCAGACCGTGGAGAAGTTCACCGGCGTCCGGGTCGATCACGTGGCGATGGTCGACTTCTCCGGCTTCAAGGAGATCGTCGACGCCCTGGGTGGCATCGACATCGACGTGGAGCAGAGCTTCACCTCGACGCACTCGCTGAACCCGGACGGCCGGCGGGAGTTCACCAAGGGCCGGCAGACCATGGACGGCGCCACGGCGCTGGATTACGCCCGCGAGCGGTACGCCTTCGCCAACGGCGACTTCACCCGGATCAAGCACCAGCAGCAGGTCATCAAGGCGATCCTGGACAAGGCGGCTTCCGGCGGCACGCTGAGCAGCCCGACCAAGCTGAACGCATTCATCAAGGCGACCGCGAACTCGGCGTCGGTGGACAAGTCGATGTCGCTTGTGGACCTCGCGATGGAGCTGCGTCACCTGCGCAGTGGCAACCTGGGTTTCTTCACCTGCCCGGTGAAGGGAACCGGCCGGATCGGCACGGAGAGCGTGGTGCTCCCCGACAACGCGAAGGCCAAGGTGCTGTTCGACGCGGTCCGCCGCGACGCGGTTCCGGACATCCTTTCCGCCGGAAAGTAGGACCCCGGTTTGTCGGGGCGGCTCTGGCGGCGTGACTGACCCGCTCGTATCCTTCGATCGCCCGTGGTCGGCGTGACGTCGACCGCGGGCTGTCACGGGGGAGGATCGACATGTCAGGCCAGTCGGCGACGAGGGATCCGGCTGCGGTGCAGTTCGGCGAGTCAGCGGGGCGCGGCGTCGGCCCTCCGACCGGGGCGGCGGCCGACCCAGGCCTGCTGACCCCGGTCCCGGCCGTCCGCCTGTCGCCCGCGCCGACCGCCACCCCGCCGGTGCGGGCCGGTCTGGACACGACCGCCGTCCTTCCGTACGCCAGTTCCCGCGCCTCGAAGCGGACGCGCTGGCTGCGGGCGTGGATGCTGACCGTTCCGGTCGACGTGGCGGCGCTGCTCACGCCCCTGCTGGTGACGCAGAACTACTGGCGCGGCACGCTGGCCAACGCCGCGCTCGCGGTGGCCGTCTTCGCCACTGGCGGGCTCTACCGGGCCCGCCGTCACCTGAGCATCCTCGACGAACTGCCCAGCCTCTGCGGGCGGCTGCTGGCCTGCGGCGCGGTGGTGGCCATCATCGCCGCCTACCGCCACGACTCGGTGCCGTACGTCAGCGGGTTCATGCACGGCGTCGCGCTCTCCGCGGTGCTGGTCATCGTCGGCCGGGCCGTCACCCGGAAACTGATCATCATGGCCCGGCGCCGGCGTTGGCTGGAGCACAACGCCATCGTGGTCGGCGGTGGTCCGGTCGGTGTCGAACTGGCCCGGCTGCTGCGCCGCTACCCCCAGTACGGGTTGCGTTTCGTCGGCTGCGTCGACGTGCCGTCCCGGCAGGACGCCGGAGGGCTGCCGCTGATCGGCACGCTGAACGACCTGGAGCACCTGGTCCGGCTGCTGGACTGTGACGTCCTGGTGATCGCCGACCCGGACTGTCCGGAGTCGACGGTGATGGAGTTCCTGCTCCGTCCGCTCAGCGCGCGGTGCGACCTGTGGGCGGTGCCGCGCCTGTGGGGTTCCCGGTCCCACGGAGGCTACCCGGACCATGTGGGCGCCATCCCGATCGTGCAGATCGGGGACACCACGTTGAGCGGGCCGCGGTGGGCCGTCAAGCGCGCCTCCGACGTGGTGCTCGCCGCGCTGGCGCTGCTCGTGCTGAGCCCGTTGCTGCTGCTCTGCGTGCTCGCGACGTTCCTCGACGGTGGCCGGGGGGTGTTCTTCTACCAGGAGCGGATCGGCCGGTACGGCAGGCCGTTCAAGGTGGTGAAGTTCCGCTCGATGCGGCCGGTGGACGAGCACGAGTCGCAGACCAACTGGTCCATTGCGCACGATCGCCGGGTCGGCCCGATCGGCCGGTTCATGCGGCGCACGTCGTTGGACGAACTGCCCCAGCTGTGGAACATCCTGCGTGGGGACATGAGCGTGGTCGGCCCCCGGCCGGAACGGCCGTACTTCGTGGAGAAGTTCTCGGCCGAATACCCGAACTACGCGATGCGGCACCGGGTCCCGGTGGGGTTGACCGGGCTCGCGCAGGTCAGTGGCCTACGTGGGGACACGCCCATCTCCGACCGGGCGCGGTTCGACAACTACTACGTGGAGAACTGGTCGCTCTGGCTGGACATCAAGGTCGTGCTGCGTACGGTCGCGGAGGTGTTCCGCGGCGGCGGCGGCTGACCGGCGTCGGCCCGCACCGGCTCACCGAGCGCGACCGCCCGCAACACCCGGGCGTGCCCGGCCAGGGACTCGTCGGGTGAGAAGAGTGCGGTCGCCTCGTCGCGCAGCCGCTGTCGGGCGCTCGCCCAGGCGGCCCGCTCCCGGATCATCGACGACATGGCGGCGACCAGTTCCGGACGGTTGCGCTGCGGCCGGTACCGGAGGTCGTTGATCACCTGCCAGTCGACCAGTTCGGCGTCGCCGGCCGGGTTGGCGACCAGGTGGCCCCGCCGGCCGCCGGCCAACTGCTCGCGGGCGCCACCGACGTCGGGCAGCACGACGGGGATCCCGGCCACCAGTGCCTCCATCGACGCCAGCGACCAACCCTCGAAGAAGGAGTCGAGGACGAAGGCATCCGCGGCGGCCAGCAGGGCCGACGGGTTGGCGCAGTGTCCACGGAGGTGGATCCGGTCCGCGCCCGGCAGCGACGCGGCGGCCTGCCGGG
This sequence comes from Micromonospora sp. NPDC049836, assembly GCF_044465125.1. NCBI lineage: Bacteria > Bacillati > Actinomycetota > Actinomycetes > Micromonosporales > Micromonosporaceae > Micromonospora > Micromonospora sp. NPDC049836. Next base: position 55,882 of record NZ_JBITLH010000011.1, on the reverse strand, counting down.
TCTGCTCGTAGTACATCGGGTCGTCGTTGGCGCGACCGGCCACCAGCAGGTGCGCGTCCGGATGTTCGGCCGCCACGTCGCCGAACGCGGTGACGAGACCGAAGGTGTTCTTCTGCAGGCAGTACCGCGCCAACGAGACGAACAGGAACTCGTCCGTCAGCCCCAGCGCCGCGCGGGCCAGCGTCCGGTCGACGAGCGGGACGCGTGCGCCGTCCACGCCGTTCGGCACGGTGATGACCTGGTCACCGGGATAGCTGGGAACGCGGGTGAGGTACTGCTGCCGGACGAGGTCGCTGACCGCGACCTGGGCGGCGATCCGCTGCGCGCGCCGGCTCTCCGGCTCCCAGGAGGCCGGGTGGTAGAAGCGGTGCATGTCGTGCAGGGTTTCCACCCACGGCACGCCGGCCTCGCCGGCGGCGTCGAGCAGCCAGTCGCGGGCGTTGTGCGCGCTGATAACGTCGGGCCGCCAGGACCGCAGCCACTGGCCGGCGTCGGCCGGCGTGAGCTGCTGGGTCGCGACGCCTTCGGCGGCGAGGGCCGACGCCAGGCGACCACCCTCGCCCTCCTGCCCGGGCAGCCGCTTGTCGGAGTAGACGACCACCGTCTCGAAGCCGTGGGCGGGAAGCCGGCGGGCGAGGAACGCCGCCACCTCCTCGGCGCCACCGACGTCGAGCACCCCGGCGGCGATGGCGCAGCGCACCGGCCGGTGCCCGTTGACCTCGACGGTGGGCGGCGGACCCGGCGGGCGCGGGTCGGCGGTGGCCGGCCGGAGCGCCACCAGGTCACCGCCGCCCCGGCCGGGAACCAGCGGGACCGACCAGTCCTCGCTCGGCAGCGTGGTGGCGCTGCCGGGATCGGTGAGCTGGCGCAGGGTCCGTCCGGCCAGCCGGCGCAGCGGCGCCGGCACGACGTGGGCCTGGCGCTGCGCCCAGAGCGTGAGCCGCAGCGCGCGGCGCGAGGTGCCGGTCATTGCGGAGTGCCCTTCTGTAGACCCGGGAACGGGGAGTCCTGTCCGCGCCGCGGCACGGATGAGCCGGTCGGCCGGGTGGGCCGGCCGTCCGGCCCCCGACGCAGGAACTGGGCGACGATCCCCGCCGCGAGGCCGGCCACCAGCGGCCACCGGCTGGTCTCGGACAGGAACGGCGCGGTCATCACGCACAACGGCGTGATCAGGCAGAACGCCGCCGCCGACCGGACGATGCCGTCGGCGTCGGGGTCGCGGAGGGCACGCAACGCCAGCAGCGCGGCGGCGGCCAGGAAAAGGACCACCAGCAGGGGCGCCAGCGGACCGTATCGCAGCCAGACCTGCAACAGTTCGTTGTGCACGTAGACCCGCTCGGCGTCGTGGGCGGCCAGCCCCGGGAGCTGGGGCGCGAGCGGACCCACGCCGGTCCAGGGGTCGGCCCGGACATAGTCCCAGCCGAGGCGCAGATCGCTGAGGTGCCCGCTGGTGGACTCCGCCTGGTGTGCCGCGCTCTGCTGGGCGGGCGGCGTCGGCGCGGGCCGGCTGGGCGGCGGGGTCGCGGCCGGCGTACCGGCCGGGGTGCCGCTCGGGTCCGGCCGGACGTGCGAGGTGGGCGCGCCACCGCCACCCGGCTTCGCGCCGGCACCTGGCTTGCCGGTCGCGGCCGGCGCCGGGCTGGTGGCGGGCTTCGGGTTGCCGTTCGGCGGGCGGCTCGCGGCCGGCGCGGGGCTGCCGTTCGGCGCGCCGCTGGACGGCGCGGCACCGTTCGCCCCGGGTCCGCCGCCCGCGCTCGGCGTGGCGTTCGGGGCCGGCTCGGCGGTCCCGGCCGTGAAGCTACCGACACTGCGCAGCCCGAGGTCCGCGGCGAAGCCCGGCGCGGCGAAGACCACCACCGCCACCACGGCGGCCGCGAAGGCGAGTTGCCGCGCGATCAGCCGCCACCGCCGCCAGGTGAGCACGAGAACGACGACGAGGGCGACCACGGCGGCGAGCCAGACGCTACGCCGGAAGCTGATCAGGACGAGCAGGGGGGCGGCGGCGGTCACGCTCAGGTGGCGCCAGTCCCAGCGCCATCCGCCCTGCCCGAGCAGCCCGATGAGCACCGCCGCGGCGATCGCCGGCAGCGCCGAGTCGTAGTAGACGAAGTAGGCGCTGAGCCGGTCGTCAGCGATTTCGCCGAGCGGGATCGCGACGGCCGCCGCGACGAGCAGCCCCACCAGCGCCGCGCCGACCGCCGGGCGCAACGAGGTCCGGTCGTCCCGCAACCGCCCCATGCTCAGCCCGACGGCGAGGCCGAGGAGCAGGAGGACGAAGGGGCGCGAGTTCTGGTTGACGGCGGAGAAGACCGACTGCCCGGCAAGCAGCCCGACCCCGCTGCTCACCACGACGAGCGCCGCGGCGAGCCCGAGCAGCAGGCCGCCGGCCGACCGGAGGCGCGGACGCTGCGCCGGCCACCACCGGGCGGCGGCCGCGAGCACCGCGGTCAGCACCAGCGGCAGGATGACCGGGATCTTGCCCGGCCCGAAGTATCCCTGGTAGCCGAAGGTGGTCAGCACGCCGAAACGTCCGTTCGGCTTGATCTCCTGGGCGAGCACCGCCACCAGCACGAGGCCGGTCACCGGCAGCCGCAGCAGCAGCACCGGGAGGGCGAGCGCGACCACGAACCCGACGGGTGTGGGCACCGTCCAGGCGAGGTACGCGGCCGACAACGCCGCGACCGCGCAGGCGGCCCAGCCGAGCGGGCGGCGCACGATGGCGGTGAAGGGCTGGGCGGCGCGGGCGAGCCAGCCGGACACCCGCACGGCGGACCGCTGTTGCTCCGCACCGGCCCCGGGACGGGATGCGTCCAGGGTCAACCCGGGCTGGTTCTCCCCCGCGTCCGTGTCCGGACCAGTCACCGTTCCTCTGGAACCCATCACTGCCTTTGCCCCGAGATCGGGTCCCGATCGGCCGTCGTTGACCCGGAACCCCGCCGACAGAAATGCCGAGCCGGTTGCCGTGACAGTCGCGGGACGACCACAGCGAGAGCAGCCCTGTGACCAGGACGGCCGTGCAATGTGGTAGGTCGAACATCACGGCGCGGCGGCCGTCGCGGCACACAGTATCAGGAAAGGCGACCAGGGTCGCCCGCCTGATGGGCAGGGCCGGAAGGGGGTACGCCGGCGATGGGGCGGGGCCGCCGTCCGAGGCACACTACGATGTCCCCAGGCTTCGATCGGATGGCTCGAATGGTGGCAACGTTGCGCGCTCGCGGTCGATGGTCGCCACCCGGCACCGTCATCGGCGTTCGCCCGCCACCGCCGCGCGGGGTCACCCGCCGCGCTCTGCTCGCCACCGCGGGCGCCCTGGTGGTCGCCGGCGAGCTGGTCCTCACCGGCGACACGCCGCGCCGGGCGCGGACCGTGCTGCTGCCGTCCCCGTCCGGCGGCGACGACACCGGCGCGCTCAACGCCGCGCTCCTCGCCGGGGCGGGCGGCCCGGTGCAGGGCCGCCGCGGTGCCCACTACCGGATCAGCGCTCCCCTCGTGGTGCACAGCGGCACCAGGTTGACCATGTCGGGCTGCACGGTGACCCTGGCCGCCGGCAGCGCCTGCAACCTGCTCACCAACAACGCGGTCACCGCCGGCGGCCGGGACCGGGACATCACCGTCGTCGGCGGCACCTGGGTGCGCGCGCACGGGGTCGGCGGGACCGGTCCCGACCTGCACACCCTGCGGTGGCGGCGGGTGGACCGGCTCACCCTCGACGGCCTGACCGTGAAGACCGCCAGCGACAAGTACGCCATCTCCCTCGGCGACGTCAGCGACACCACCGTCACCCGGATCACGTTCGCCGTGTTCTCCGACGGCGTTCACCTGCAGGGGCCCGCCGCGCGGACCACGATCTCCCGGATCCGGGGGTCGACCGGCGACGACACGGTCGCCATCACCCCGCGCGACTGGCAGACCTACGACGACGTGTCCGGGCCGGTGACCGACACCGTCATCGAGGACATCAACGCCGCCTCGCTCGCGGCGCTGGTCAAGGTGCTCGGCGGGTCACCGGAGACCGTGGCGCTGCGCACCACCGTCCGGGGCGTCACGGGCGTTGCCGGCAACAACGTTCTCTGGATCGGGGACGACACCGCCGAGTGGCGCACCACCGGTGGCCGGGTCGACGACGTGACGGTGGAGCAGGTCGCCGCCGCGACCCTGCCCGGTCGGGGTGGGATCGTGCGGATCACCGGCTCGTCCGTGGGCCGGGTGCGCCTTCGCGGCCTGCGGATCGACGGCCCCGGTACGAAGGTGCCGCTGGTTCACGTCACGCCGTCGACCGCCCCCGCCAGGGTGGACGAGCTCACCGTCTCCGACGTCGACGTCGCGCGGCTCGACACCGTCCCCCTGCTGTCGGTGGACCGGAAGGCGAGGATCCGGCAGCTGCGCATGGAGCGGGTGGCGGTCGGCAGCATGACGGCCGGCGCCGTGGTCACCCGGATCGCCGGACAGGTCGACGACCTGACCGTCCGGGCGGTCGACCTGACCGCCACCCGCGACGGTCGTCTGCTCGAGCTGCCGCTGTGGGCGGCGGACGCCGCGGTCCGGCAGGCGACCCTGGCCGAGGTGCGGTTCGCCGGTCACGGTGGCGGCCTGGTCACCGCTCCGGCGCGGACCCACGCCCTGCCCCGGCTGGCCGTCGGCAGCGTGCGGGCCACCGGCGCGGACTGGCTGGTCGACCTCAATACCGAGACCGAGCTGCTGCTGTCGGACGTGACCATCGACGGCGCCGGCGGCATCGCCAGCGTGCACCGCTCGGGCGCGGTGGTGGTCCGCGGCGACGGGCTGCGTTCCGGGCCGGGCTCGCGGGGCGTGGCGATCGCCGCCGGCGGCTCGGTGGTCTCCTACGCGCCGGAGCTGGCGGTCGACGTCAGCAAACTCGCCCGGGTCGACGGCAGCCGGGCCACGAACACCAACGCCCACCTGTCGTGCGGGATCGGCCCGGTGGTGTGCACCGGGCTGACGTGGCAGCACGTCGAGACCGGCGCCACCTACTGACGGCGCCGGCGCGGGTCACAGGGCCTTGGGCGACAGCACCCGTCTCAGGTCTGCCAGGGTGATCGCCCGCGCGGCCAGCACCGCCGTGCCGAACAGGCCGGCGGCCAGCCCCGCCTCGACCGGCCACGGCAGCCGGACCAGCCACAGGACGAGGACGGTGAGGGCGCCGAGGAGCAGGACGCTCGCCATCTGCCGGACGGGCAGCCGCGAGGTCATCGCCCGCGCGGCGAGCAGGCAGGTGGCGGTGCCGATGACGAACTCGGTGCCGGCCGCGACCGCCGCGGCACCCGTGGCTCCCCACCTGGCGCACGCCCAGAACTGGGCCGCGAGGTTGACCACCGCCACCGCGACGGTCAGCACCGCGATCGGCCGTACCACGCCCAGCGCGGAGCAGATGGTCGTGCCGACATAGCCGAGGGTCACCCCGACGAACGCCACGGCCAGCAGGATCAGGGGCGTGACCGCCGGGCCGAAGTCGTCGCCGTAGAGGAACGTGACGAGGGCGGGCGCGAGCGCGATCAGCAGGACCGCGGTACCCACGCCGATCACCGCACCGGTGCGTGCGGCCAGGCTGAGGACCAGCTTCCGGCGGTGGGCGTCCATGGCCGCGCTGGTCGCCACGATCGGTAGCAGCGGGGCGACCAGCATCGCCGGGCCGAGCTGGGCGACGTCGAGGAACTTGTAGGCGGCCGAGTAGTAGCCGACCTCCGCGGCGCCCTGGAGGTGGAACAGGATCACCGAGCCGAGACGGTAGTAGGCCATCACCGCCAGCGCGCTGATCGCGAGGGGCCAGCTGAGCGCGAAGATCCGGCCTGCCTCCGCCCACGACGGGCGGCCCAGCGGCACCAACCTCCGGTTGATCATCACGCCGATGCCGGTCTGCACCACGACGACGGCGACGAAGAACCACGCGAGCAACACGACGTCGCCGCCCGTCCGGGCGATGGTGACGACCGCGACCAGCCAGAGGACGCCCTGGATGAGGGCGAGGACGGACGACACCTCCGGACGGAAACGCGCCGTCGCCCCGGCGGTCAGGATCGACGCCGCGGACAGCGGTGTCGCGATGGCGACCACGCCGATGACCGAGCTGGACCCGCCGAAGAGCCCGCCGGCCGCGGCGACCAGCAGGCCGAGCGTCACCACGAGGGCCACCGACGTACGGATGACCAGACCGGTGCTGAGGATCCGGCCGGCGGACGCCTTCTCCCGGGCGATCCGGGAACTCACGGTGATCGTGGTGCCCATGTCGGCGACCTGTGCCGCCGCCGTGCCCAGGGTGAGCGCGAGGGCGAAGACCCCGAAGCCGTCCGGGTTGAGATAGCGGGCGAGGACGGAGTTGGTCGCCATGCCCACGGCCATGCCCAGCAGCCGCAGGCCCAGGGAGACGGCGGTGGCCATGCTGAGCCCGCGCGCCGACCGGGAGGCCTGCTCCGGCCCGGCCGCCGCGAGCTGCGCCGGCTTGTCGGTCGTCTGTCCGGGCGAGGTCACTGGCCGCACTCCCCGAGGATCCGTTCGTACGCGTCGAGCCAGCTGTCCCGGCCGTGCCGCTGCTCGACGTAGTCGACGCCGCTGCCCCGCAGCGCCAGCAGCGCCGAGGCGCGCTCGGCCGTCAACTCCGACGGATCGTCGAGCACCACACCGCCGCACCGGGCAACCAGTTCCGTCCCGGGATCTCCCCGGAACGCCACGACGGGCAGCCCGCCGGCGGCGGCCTCCAGCACGGCGGTCGGCGTGCCATCGGTCTCCGCGCCGCAGTAGAGGTAGAGGTCGCTGGCGGCCAGGAGGTCGGGTACGTCCTCCCGGTGGCCGGTGAAGTGCACGTCGGGGTTGCCGGCGGCGAGCCGTTCCAGGCGCTCGCGGTCGGGGCCGTCCCCGACGACGAGCAGGGCGCTCCCGCTGGCCACCGCCGCCGCGACGGCCCGGTCGTGGCGCTTGGCGGCGTGCAGCCGGGCGGCCAGCACGGCGACCCGGCGGCCCTGGAAGCGCCCGGGCAGCAGCCGTCGGCGCAGTTCGTCCCGCGTCCCGGCGGGCGGGGCGGCGTAGCGCCGGGTGTCGATCGCGTTCGGGATCACCACGAGCTTGTCCCGGCCGATCACGGGTTCGAGGTCGTCGGCCACCGCGGCGCTGACACAGACCACCCGGGAGACGTGCTCGGCGGCGCGCGCGTAGCCGGCGAGGAGCAGCCGGCCCGCGGGCCCTCCCATCCACCGCCCGTGCTCCGTCCAGACCACCGGCGCGCGACGGGACAGCGGCGCGGTCAGGGCGATCTGTTCCCGCTTGAACTGCAGGTAGTAGATCGAGGCGTCGGCGATGGTCCGGGTCCGGCGCCGCTCGACGGGCACCCGCAGCAGCCCGGTGGCCATCGTCCGGCGCGACCACTTCGGTCCGAGCCCGACGTCCTGTCGGGCCAGGCCGCGCTCGTCCCAGCCCGGGCACTGGCCGTACAGGACGACGTCATGGCCACGGTCCCGCAGCCCCTGGCCGAGCGCGACGGTGTGCGCCTCGGCGCCACCGGCGGTGTCGGAGACCGAGACCATCGTGACGGTCAACCTGGACAATGCGGTGTTCCCCTCAGCGGGTGCGGGTGCGGGTCCGGGCACCGGCCCGGCTCTGCTGGGCGGCGACGTACTCGTGCAGGTAATGGCTGGTGGCGTCGGCCGTTTCGACCGGCTTCGCGCCGCGTTCGTGGGCGGCCACGATCGCGTCCCGGATCGCCGTGACGCTGGTGTCCCGGGCGACGGCGGTGGCCAGCTCGCCCAGGCCGCCGCAGGGCGCCACCGCGGTCGGCACACCCAGCCCGGCCGCGACCGCGAGCACCCCGGACTGGCTGGCGACCTGGTAGGGCGCGACGACGACGTCGGCGGCCGCGACCAGCGCGGTGAACTCGTCGACGTCCAGGTAGCGGTAGGCGGTCGTCACGGCGGCCCCGGTCCGCCGGATCAGCGTGTCGAGGTGCTGGCCCGGTCCGAGGTCCGCGCCGACCACCGCTCCCCGCCAGTCGGGCAGCTGCGCCAGGGCGTGCACGAACAGTTCGGGGTTCTTGTCGGCCCGGACCTGACCCGGCAGCAGGGCCAGCCGGCCGCCGTCCGGCGCCAGCTCGGAACGCCACCGCTCCACCAGCGCCGGCCGCACCGGCGGAGTCCACTGCACCAGCGGGACCCGGACGACGCCGGCCACTCCCCGGGCGAGCAGGCTCTGCCGGTCGGCCTCCGAGTAGACGAGGACCCGGTCGGCGTCCCGCAGGGCGCTGCGCAGTGCCCGGCCGCCACCGGGCGCGTTGGAGCGGACGAAGGTGTTGTGCGGGCTGGCGACGACGGCCGCGTCGCGCAGCCGGGCCACCCGGATCAGCTCCGGAGTGAGCGCGAACATGCCCTGGACGTGGACCACGTCCTGCGGGCCGATCACCCGGCGCAGGTGGGGCAGGGTGCGCAGCAGGTACCGGGCCGAGGTCCGGGCCTGGCGGACCACCCGGTTGACCGAGGCCCGGTGCCAGGTGACGCAGCGGCAGAGGGTGACCTCGGGCGGCGCCGCGTCGCAGTCCGCCGCGGTGTGCACGACCGCGTCCACGCCGAGCGCCGTCAGGCCGGCGGCGACCTCGACGGAGTGGTTGAACACCCCGCCCCGGCCGCCCGACTCGATCAGGTGGACCCGACGGATCACGACGCCGCCCCCTGACCGGCGAGAGCCGAGATGCGACCCACCAGCCCGGCGACCGTCTCGGACCAGCCGAGCGCGGCGCACCGCCGCCACGCCGCCTGCTCCCGCCGGTGCCGGTCGGCCGGGTCCCGCAGCCCGTCCAGGATCGCCTCGGCGAAGGCACGCGAACCGTCCGCCACCCAGTACGTGTCGGCGCCGTGCAGCGCCGCCGGAAGGCCCCGGGCCGCGAACGGGGTCATCACCACCGACCGACCACGCGACATCGACTCGGTCAGCTTCAGTTGCGAGCCGCCGCCGGAGGTGGCGGGGGCGACGGTCAGCGCGGCGCCCGCGTAGGCCGGCGCGATGTCGTCGAGGGTGCCGAGCACGGCCACGCCGGGTGCGCCGGCGAACTCCGCACGGAGCGCCTCGCTGCGCCGGCCGGCGATGACCAGGCGCGCCTCGGGGCGTTCGGCGTGCACGAGTGGCCAGGTCTCCCGGACCAGGGCACGCAGGGCCAGCACGTTCGGCTCGTAGTCGTACGAGGCCAGCGCGAGGACGTAGCCGTCGGGCGGTGAGGGGGTGTAGGGCAGCAGGTCCACCCCGTTCGGGGTCAGCACGACGTCGCGGGACCAGCCGCGCAGCACGTCCAGGTCCGGCTCGGAGAGCGCGACGCAGAGGGCGGCGCGGGCGGCCACCCGGGGCTCCCAGAACGCGGCCTTGGCCGCCTCGGCCCGGCGCGCCACCCGCTGCCAGCCGTGCGCCGACGTCACCAGGGTCCGCAGGCGCCGGCTCTCGATGTTGGCGAACTCGACGACCTGGGGCGCCCGGCGCGCCGCGGGGGGCGCCCACGCGGCCAGGTAGGAGTGCGACCAGTACACCGCGTCGGGCCGGAACTCGGCGCAGAGGGCGCCGAGCGGCTCGGCGACCGGCGCGACATAGTGCCCGCCCAGGTGCGGGCGGCCGGAGGCCCGGGTGCGTACGGCCGGCGGCGGTGCCCACGGCAGCGGGCGGGTCGCGACCGGAGGGTCCGGCTGGCGGGTGCCGTGGTCGGGGAAGGTCACCAGCACCTCGGCGTGGGCGCTCAGCGCCTCGGCGACCCGGGCGGTGCGGATGCGGCCGCCGTGCTGGGCCGGCCAGGGCGGTTCGACGCTGACGACGAGTACCCGCTTCACCGGCCACCGACCAGTTCGGACTCCAGCAGCTCGCGCAGCAATGCGCCGCGGCCCGACCAACCGTGCGCCGCCGCGCTCGCCATCCGGTCGTCGAGCACGGTGTCGGGCACCGGCCGGAGCAGGTCCGGCAGGCGGGCGGGGAAGTCGTCGCCCTCGGCCACCGTCACGTACGGGTTGGTCCGCGCCAGTTCGGTGACCGCCGGTAGCGGGGTGCTGAGCACCGCCAGCCCGGAGGAGAGGTATTCGAAGCACTTCAGGGGGCTGACCCCGCGGGTGTAGTCGTTGATCTCGTACGGGATCAGCCCGACGGCGCAGGTCCCGGCCAGCTCGGCGAGCCGGTCCGGGGTGAGCACTCCGACGTGCCGGGCGCCGAGGTCCTCGAGACGGCGCAGCTCGGCGTCGAAGCTGCCGCCGCCGGCGGCGAGCGGACCGGCCAGCAGCAGCTCGCCGTGCCCGCGCAGGGCGGTGGCGACGGACTCGAGGAGCCGCATGTCGAGCTTGTGGACGGTGAGGTTCCCGGAGAAGAGGACGGCGGGACGCCGCTCGGCAGCCGGCCGGCTCGCCGCCGTGAAGACGGACACGTCCGCCACGTTCGGCAGCAGCTCGACGCGGGGGAATCCGGCGGCGACGAGATGATCCCGGACCGCCGTGCTGGTGGCGATCGCGACGGCGGTGCGGGTCGACAGCGTCCGCTCGCCGCGGGCCACGGCGACGCCGTCCACGCCGGGGAAGGTCGCCAGCAGGTCCACGCAGTGGTAGACGACCACGTCGGCGGCCTCCTCCAGCCCGTACGTGACCGGGGTGAAGGTCCAGAGCACGCGCGGCCGGGAGCTGGTCAGCCAGTCGGCGGTGGCCCGCCGGAGCAGGGCCCGGTTGATCGGTCGGGTGGGCGTGCGGTGCAGCGGCACCACGAGCGGCGACACGATCTGGGCGTTCGCCGGCCGGGGCCGATGGGCCGGCGCTTCGCGGTCACCGACCGCCTTGCGGACCCGCCCGGCCATCCGGACCAGGTCGTCGCGGCTGAGCCGGGGCCGGCGCAGCCCCAGTGACTCGACGAACGTCACCTTCGTGCTGACCGCGAGCTCCCGCGCGACGTAGTGCTGGTTCGTCGCGATCGGGGAATCCCATTCCGCGGTGCCCAACATCAGCACGTTCGCCACGGGCGATGCCGTCCCCATGCAGTAGTCCCCCGCTCGCAGTGCACTGAGCCCGGCACGATTATGCGCGGCCCCGCCCCCGGGCCCAACACCGGAACTCCTACTAGATCCGGGGACGCAGCCGGCCGGCTACCCCTGTTCGGTCAGCCAGGCGGCAACGTTCGCCTGGAAGACCTCGGGGGTGAACCGGCGGGCGTTGGTCATCGCCGCCTGGGCGGGGAGCTTCGCCGCCAGCCGGATCGGCTCGACGTACTCGGCCGGATCGGTGGCGTCGACGAGGAAGCCGGTCTCGCCGGTCACCACCGTCTCCAGCAGCCCGCCGCGCGCCCACCCCACCACCGGGGTACCGCAGGCCTGCGCCTCCACCGGGATCATGCCGAAGTCCTCCAGCGCCGGGTAGAGCAGCGCCACGGCCCCCCAGTACAGCTCGCGGAGCCGTGCCCTGCTGGGCCGGACCTCGAACCGGACCGGCACGTCCACGCGGGTGGCGAACCGGCGCAGGTTCTCCTCCTCGGGACCCCCACCGGCGATGACCAGCGGCAGGCCGGCCGCCGCCGCGATCTCGATCATCAGATCGAAGTTCTTGTACGGGATCCAGCGGCCGACGCCGAGCAGGTACCGGCGGTCCTGGTCGCGCACCTCCGGCGGGGCGGCCCCGAAGTAGTCCACCTCCACCGGCGGGTTGATCACCCGGGCGTCGCGGCCCCAGAAGCGGCGGATCCGGCCCTGCACCTCCCGGGAGTTGGCCGCGTAGCTGTGCACGTGCCGGCTCAGCCGCCGGTCTCCCGCCTGCAGCACGGCACGCATCGGCGCGAGCACCGGGTTGGCGCCCCGCTGGTCCAGGTCCGGGCTCCAGACGTAGCGGGCCGGCGAGTGCACGTAGCTCAGGTGGCGGGTCCGGTCCGGGTCACCGATCCGGACGGTGTGCGCGAAGGCGTGGCTCGACGAGACGACCACGTCGTAGGTCTCGCGGGTCAGGGTCCGCCAGGTGAGCGGCATGAGCGGCAACGCGAGCGCCTTGCTGCGCCGCAACGGCGTCCTCGCCAGCCAGGATTCGCGGATCTCCCGGTCCACCGTCGCGTCGTCGTCCTTCCAGAGGACGAATCGCTGCGCGTGCGGCACCACCTCGGCCATGCTCAGGAAGACCTGTTCGGAACCGCCGGTGGCGCCGAACCACTCGTGGATCAGCGCGACCGAGCGGCCGGCGAGGGGATGGGTTCCGGCGTCCGACATGGACGGGGCAAGGCTCACCGGCGCTCCTCAGAAGACGACCACGTCGCGGATGTAGCTGGCGAAGCGACGCAACTGGTAGGCCTCCGGCACCGGTGCGGTCATCCGGATCACCAACTGGCGGTCGATCGCGCCGTCCTCACCGCTGCGGAAGTAGGCGACGACGACCAGGCCGTGCCGCTGCCCGCCGTCGACGTCGAGGATCTTCTCGGCGTAGCTGGCGTACTCGCCGCTGCGGATCCACTGCGCGCCCCAGGCCTCCTCGACACCACGCATGGCGGTCTGCCACTGCCCGGTGCACGGCTGCGGGCAGTCCCGCACGATCACCTCACCGCCGAGCGCCTGGGCGCCGGTCGCCGGGGTGCCGCACTGGTACTTGACGAATCCCTCGGCGCGGCCGGCGAGCGTGCACTGCCAGTTGGTGGGCACCTTCACCGGGAAGCCCAGGCCGTCGAGGTTCAACGTCCGTACCGTGTCCCGTTCCTTGAACTTCGGCCACTGGGTCGGCCACGCGCCGGGCTTCGGCGGCTCCACGCCGGGCGACTCCGGCGGCGTGGTCGGCAGCAGCGGCGGCGCGCTGGTGCTGCCGCTGGCCACCGGGTCCGGCTTCTCGTCGCCGGAGCCGGCCCAGACGGCCAGCCCGCCGGCGCCGGCGAGCACGACCAGGACGAGGGCGGCGACGCCGATCCAGAGCCCGGTCCGGCGCCGGGGCGGCGCGGAGGGGGTGATCCGGCGGGCGGGCGCGGTGAACGGCTCCTGCGGCGGCGCGCTAACCGGCAGCGGGTGCTCGGGCCGCAGCGGGGCGGGACCCTGCTGCGGCACGCCGATCGGCTGGTGCTCCGGCGCCGGCGCGGGCGACATCTGCTGCGGCGCGGGCGAGACCTGCTGCGCCTGCTGGGGCGGCGCCGCGTGCATCGCCCACGGCAGCGGCGCACCCGAGGTGGGGCTGGGCCCGCCGGAGGTCGGCACCCCGGAGACCGGCTGCGGGGGTTCGGTGACGGTGCCGCTCTCCGGGACCAGCACCTCGGTCGCGGACTCCGCCGGGAGCAACTCCATGCCGAGGGTCTGGAACAGCCGCTGCGCCCCCATCCCCTCCTCGGACGGGTACGCCACCCAGGGCTTCGGGGCGGCGAAGTCGGCGTTGACGTAGCGCTGGCCACCGCTGGTCAGCGCCATGGCGTTGGCGGCGTTGGCGAACGCCTCCCGCCACGGCTGGTCGGTCGCCGCGGCGCCTTCGAGCACCGCCACCGTCACCAGCCGGTCCTGTCCGTCGATCGCCCACCACGCGGTGCCCACCGGGCAGACGCCGAGCGCCTCGGTGAACCTGTACGGACCGACCGGCTGCATGCGACAACTCCTCTGCTCATCCGCCGTGCGGATAGTACAGAGCCGGTGCTTGCGGCAGACTTCTCCGGTCGCCGCCGCAAAACGCGCGTACCGCCCCTCGGCGGACGGGTTGCCCGATCGATCGCGGTCGGGATCGCTTTCGGCGGGCCCCCGATCGGACCGGACCCGGCCCGCGCCGGACGGAGGTTGCGCGGTGAAAGTTTTCATGCATAGAGTCGGGACATGAATGAAAGCGGTGCGGCCCCCACCGACCGCCTGCTCGACCTCTTCCACGGCGTCCGGCTCACCCCCACCCAGCGCCGGATCGCGCACTGCCTGGTCCAGCACGCCGGCGCGGCGGCGTACCTGTCGGCGGCGGAGGTCGCCGAGCTGGCCGGCGTGAGCCAGCCCTCGGTGACCCGGTTCGCGATGGCGCTGGGCCACGACGGCTACCCGGCGCTGCGCCGCCGGCTGCGTGGGCTGACCGCCGCCGACGGCGCCGCCCCGGCCGACGCCGGCAACGCGTTCCAGCGCGCGGTCCGGACCGAGATGGGCAACCTGGACCGGCTGGCCGGCGAGCTGGCCGACGCCGGCCGGATCGCCGAGGTGGGCAAGCTGCTCGCGGCCAGCCGGCCGCTGCCGGTGCTCGGTCTGCGCGCCGCCGCGCCGCTGGCCGCCTACTTCGCGTACTTCGCCGCGAAGGTGCACCCGGACGTGCGGGTGCTCGACGACGGCGGCAGTCTGCTCGCCGACCGGCTCGACCAGGCCGCCGCCGCCGGGGCCACCGCGCTGCTCGCCTTCGTGCTGCCCCGCTATCCCCGGGAGACCCTGGACGCGCTGCGCGAGGCCCGCGACGCCGGGCTGACCGTGGTGGCGATCACCGACTCCCCGGTGAGTCCCGCCACCGACCACGCCGAGCTGGTGCTCCCCGCCGCCGTCGGCACCGATCTGGTCTTCGACCTGCACACCGCTCCGATGACCCTGGCCATGGTGGTGCTGCAGGCGATCTGTGACGCCACCCCGGCCGAGACCCAGGCCCGGCTCGAGGCGTTCGAGTCGTCCGCCGCCCGCCGCCAGTTGTTCCTCGGCTGAGAGGAGTACGACATGCACCAGCCCGTCCGCGCCGCCCGCGGCACCACACGCACCGCCCAGGGGTGGCCGCAGGAGGCCGCGCTGCGGATGCTGATGAACAACCTCGACCCGGAGGTGGCCGAGCGCCCCGAGGACCTGGTGGTCTACGGCGGCACCGGGAAGGCCGCCCGGGACTGGCCGTCGTACCACGCGCTGGTGCGGACGCTGACCGGGCTGCGCGACGACGAGACCATGCTGGTGCAGTCCGGCCGCCCGGTCGGCGTCCTGCGTACCCACGAGTGGGCGCCGCGGGTGCTGCTGGCCAACTCCAACCTGGTCGGTGACTGGGCGACCTGGCCGGAGTTCCGCCGCCTGGAGCAGCTCGGCCTGACCATGTACGGGCAGATGACCGCCGGCTCGTGGATCTACATCGGCACCCAGGGCATCCTGCAGGGCACCTACGAGACGTTCGCGGCGGTGGCCGCGAAGCGCTTCGGCGGCACCCTGGCCGGGACGCTGACGCTGACCGCCGGCTGCGGCGGGATGGGCGGGGCGCAGCCTCTCGCGGTGACCATGAACGGCGGCGCCTGCCTGATCGTCGACGTGGACCGGTCCCGGCTGGCCCGCCGGCTGCACGACCGCTACCTGGACGAGATCGCCGACGACCTGGACGACGCGGTCCAGCGGGTGCTCGCCGCCAAGCGGGAGCGCCGGGCGCTGAGCGTCGGCGTGGTGGGCAACGCGGCCGTCGTCTTCCCCGAGCTGCTGGTCCAGGGCGTCGAGATCGACATCGTCACCGACCAGACCAGCGCGCACGACCCGCTGTCGTACCTGCCGGTGGGGGTGGAGCTGGCCGACGCCCGGGACTTCGCGGCGGCGAAGCCGGCCGAGTTCACCGACCGGGCCCGGGCGTCGATGGCCCGGCACGTGGCGGCGATGGTCGGCTTCCTGGACGCCGGCGCGGAGGTGTTCGACTACGGCAACTCGATCCGCGGCGAGGCGAAGCTCGGCGGGTACGAGCGGGCCTTCGACTTCCCCGGCTTCGTGCCGGCGTACATCCGGCCGCTGTTCAGCGAGGGCAAGGGCCCGTTCCGGTGGGCGGCGCTCTCCGGCGACCCGAAGGACATCGCGGCCACCGACCGGGCCATCCTCGACCTGTTCCCGGAGAACGAGTCGCTGGCCCGGTGGATCCGGCTGGCCGGCGAGCGGGTCGCCTTCCAGGGCCTGCCGGCACGGATCTGCTGGCTGGGCTACGGCGAGCGGGACAAGGCCGGAGTGCGGTTCAACGAGATGGTGGCCGCCGGCGAGCTGAGCGCCCCGGTGGTGATCGGCCGGGACCACCTGGACTGCGGCAGCGTGGCCAGCCCGTACCGGGAGACCGAGGCGATGGCCGACGGCTCGGACGCGATCGCCGACTGGCCGCTGCTCAACGCCCTGGTCAACACGGCCAGCGGGGCTTCCTGGGTGTCCATCCACCACGGTGGCGGGGTCGGCATCGGCCGGTCCATCCACGCCGGGCAGGTCTGCGTCGCCGACGGCACCGCGCTGGCCGGGCAGAAGATCGAGCGGGTGCTCACCAACGACCCGGCGATGGGCGTCATCCGGCACGTCGACGCCGGCTACGACGACGCCCGCGAGGTGGCGCGGCGGACCGGCGTCCGGGTGCCGATGGCCGAGGGCCCGGCGTGACCGCGCGACCCGGCCCCGCGGTCACCACCAGCGGGGGCACGGCGTGACCGAGCTGGCCGCGCGGTTCCGGAAGCTGTGGGACGAGATCGCGCCGGTCGGCCGGGACGCGGGCAGCGGCGGCTACCTGCGCTACGCCCTGACCGGGCCGGAGCTGGCGCTGCGCGACTGGTTCCGGCAGCAGGCCGGGCGGCGCGGCATGCCGGTGACCGCCGACGGCAACGGCAACCTCTTCGCCTGGTGGGGTGACCCGGCCGCCGGGGACGCGGTGCTCACCGGCAGCCACTTCGACTCGGTGCCGCACGGCGGGGCCTACGACGGGCCGCTCGGCATCGTCAGCGCGTTCCTCGCCGTGGACGAGCTGCGGTCCGCCGGGGTCACCCCGGTCCGGCCGGTGACGGTGGCCGCGTTCGTGGAGGAGGAGGGGGCCCGGTTCGGCGTACCGTGCCTGGGGTCGCGACTGCTCACCGGGGAGATCGCGGCCGACCGCGCGGCCGGGCTGCGCGACGCGGCCGGGGTGAGCTTCGCCGAGGCGCTGGGCGACCGGCCGGCGGGCGCCGACCCGGGCCTGCTCGGCCGCTTCGCGGCCTTCGTGGAGTTGCACGTCGAGCAGGGCCGGGCGCTGGTCGACCGGGACGCGCCGGTGGCGGTGGCGAGCGCCATCTGGCCGCACGGCCGGTGGCGGTTCGACTTCCACGGCGAGGGCAACCACGCGGGTACCACCCGGATGGCCGACCGCCGCGACCCGATGCTCACCTACGCGTTCACCGTGCTCGCGGCGAACAAGGAGGCCCGGCTGCGCGACGCGCACGCCACGGTGGGCCGGGTGGCCGTGGAGCCGAACGCCACCAACGCCATCCCGGCCCGGGTGACCGGCTGGCTGGACGCCCGGGCGGCCGAGCCGGGCACGCTGCACGGCCTGGTCGAGGCGGTCCGGGCCAAGGCCGCCGAGCGGGCGAAGCGGGACGGCACCGAGCTGACCTGCACCCAGGAGTCGGCCACCCCGCTGGTGGCCTTCGACGGCGGGCTGGCCGACCGGCTGGCCGGGCTGCTGGCCGCCCCGGTGCTGCCGACCGGCGCGGGACACGACGCCGGGGTGCTCGCGGCGCACCTGCCGACCGCCATGCTGTTCGTGCGGAACCCGACGGGGGTGTCGCACTCCCCCGCCGAGTCCGCCACCGACGCCGACTGCGCGGCCGGGGTGACCGCCCTGGCCCGCGTGCTGGAGGAGCTGGCATGCCGCTGACCCGCTGGCTGGCCGAGTACGCCTGGCTGCCCGACCGCGCCGAGCCGACCCGCGACGTGCTGATCGAGGCCGTCGACGGGCGGTTCACCGCTGTCACGCCGCTGGGCCGCGGCGGCCCGCCGACCGTCGGGGTGGAGGTGCTCGGCGACGCGGTCCGGCTGCCCGGCCTGACCCTGCCCGGCCTGGCCAACGCCCACTCGCACGCGTTCCACCGGGCGCTGCGCGGGCGCACCCACGACGGGCGCGGCGACTTCTGGTCCTGGCGCAGCCTGATGTACGCCGTCGCGACCCGGCTCGACCCGGACTCCTACCTGGCGCTGGCCCGGGCCGCGTACGCGGAGATGGCGCTGGCCGGGATCACCTGCGTGGGCGAGTTCCACTACCTGCACCACGGTCCGGGCGGCACCCCGTACGCCGACCCGAACGCCATGTCGGCCGCGCTCGTCGAGGCCGCCGCGCACGCCGGGGTCCGGCTCACGCTGCTGGACACCGCGTACCTGGCCGGGGGCGTGGACGGCACGCCGCTGGCCGGGCCGCAGCGCCGGTTCGGTGACGGCGACGCGCTGCGCTGGGCGGCGCGGGTGGACGCGTTCCGCCCCGCCGACGAGCACGTCCGGCTCGGCGCGGCCATCCACTCGGTCCGCGCGGTGCCGGCCGAGCAGCTCGCCACCGTGGCCGGCTGGGCCGACCGCAACGGGCTGCCGCTGCACGTGCACCTCTCCGAGCAGCCGGCCGAGAACGACGCCTGCCGGGCGGTGCACGGCTGCACGCCGGCCCGGCTGCTGGCCGAGCACGGCGTGCTCGGCCCGCACACCACCGCCGTGCACGCCACCCATCCGACGGGCGCCGACGTGGCGCTGCTCGGGGACAGCCGTACCCGGGTCTGCCTCTGCCCCACCACCGAGCGGGACCTGGCCGACGGGATCGGCCCGGCCCGCCGGATGGCCGACGCGGGCAGCCCGCTGAGCCTGGGCACCGACAGCCACGCCGTGGTGGACCTGTTCGAGGAGGCCCGCGCGGTCGAGCTGGACGAGCGGCTGCGCACCCGCAAGCGGGGGCACTTCCCGCCGGCCGCGCTGGTCACCGCCGCCACCGTCGGCGGGCACGCCGCGCTGGGCTGGGGCGACGCCGGCCAGCTCGCGGTGGGGCAGCGGGCCGACCTGGTCACGGTACGGCTGGACAGCGCCCGCACCGCGGGGGTTCCGCCGGTCGGCGCGTTCTTCGCGGCCACCGCCGCGGACGTCACGAGCGTGGTGGTCGACGGCCGCGCGGTGGTGGCCGACGGCCGGCACCTGACCGTGGACGTCCCCACCGAGCTGCGGGACTCGATCGCGGCGGTGACGGCGAAGGAGGACTCGTGAACGTCGACGGTTTCCCGCGCCGGCCGGCAGGCCCCGATGGCCGGTCCCCGCGCGCCTCCGGCAGCCTGCTCGTCGACGGCATCGGCGAGCTGGTCACCAACGACGGCGGGGAGGGCGACCCGCTGGGCGTCCGGCGCGACGCCGCCCTGCTGATCGAGGACGGGCAGGTGGCCTGGATCGGGTCGGCCCGGGACGCGCCGGCCGCCGACCGGCGCATCGACGCCGGCGGCGCGGCCGTGCTGCCCGGCTTCGTGGACAGCCACGCCCACCTGGTCTTCGCCGGGGACCGGGCCGCCGAGTTCGCCGCCCGGATGGCCGGCGAGCCGTACACCGGCGGCGGCATCCGGACCACCGTGGGCGCCACCCGCGCGGCCTCCGACGGCGAGCTGCGGGCCACCGTGGCCCGGCTGCGCGGCGAGGCGATGCGGCAGGGCACCACCACCATCGAGATCAAGAGCGGGTACGGGCTCACCGTCGCCGACGAGGCCCGCTCGCTGCGGATCGCCGCCGAGTTCACCGAGCACACCACGTTCCTCGGCGCGCACGTGGTCCCACCCGAGTACGCCGACCGCCCCGACGACTACGTGGGCCTGGTGTGCGGGCCGATGCTGGCCGCCGCCGCGCCGTACGCCCGGTGGATCGACGTGTTCTGCGAGCGGGGCGCGTTCGACGCCGACCACGCCCGGGCGATCCTCGCCTGCGGGCAGGCCGTCGGCCTGGGCGTCCGGGTGCACGCCAACCAGCTCGGCCCCGGCCCGGGCGTGCAGCTCGGGGTGGAGCTGGGCGCGGCCAGCGTCGACCACTGCACCCACCTGTCCGACGCCGACATCGACGTGCTGGCGTCAACCGGCACGACGTGGGTCTCCGGCTTCGAGCCGACCACCGTCGCCACCCTCCTGCCCGGGGCGGAGTTCTCCACCCGGTCGCCGTACCCGGACGCCCGCCGGCTGCTCGACGCGGGCGCGACGGTGGCGCTGGCCACCGACTGCAACCCGGGTTCGTCGTACACCTCGTCGATGCCGTTCTGCATCGCCCTCGCCGTACGCGAGATGCGGATGACCCCGGCGGAGGCGGTGTGGGCGGCGACCGCCGGCGGGGCGGCGGCGTTGCGCCGCACCGACGTGGGGCGGCTCGCGCGGGGCGCGCGGGCCGACCTGATCATCCTCGACGCCCCGTCCCACCTGCACCTGGCCTACCGGCCGGGGGTGCCGCTGATCCGCCAGGTCCTGCACAACGGAGTGCCGCAATGTCCACAGTGATCATCCAGCCCACCGGGGTCTCCCCCGCCGACGTGCTCGCCGTGGCCCGGGGCACCGCCAAGGTCGTCCTCGACCCCGCCACCGTCGAGGCAATGGCGACCAGCCGGTCCATCGTGGACGGCATCGAGGCCGCCGGCCGGCCGGTGTACGGCGTCTCCACCGGGTTCGGGGCGCTCGCCAACACCTTCGTGGCGCCGGAGCGGCGGGCCGAACTCCAGCACGCGCTGATCCGGTCGCACGCCGCCGGCGTCGGCGCGCCGATGCCCCGCGAGGTGGTCCGGGCGATGATGCTGCTGCGGGTCCGCTCGCTGGCCCTCGGCCGCTCCGGGGTCCGGCCGCTGGTCGCCGAGGCCCTGGTGGACCTGCTCAACCACGAGGTCACCCCGTGGGTGCCGGAGCACGGCTCGCTGGGCGCCTCCGGTGACCTGGCCCCGCTGGCGCACTGCGCGCTGGTGCTGCTCGGCGAGGGCTGGGTGCTCGGCCCGGCCGGCGACCGGATCCCGGCCGGCGACGCGCTGAGCCGGGTCGGGCTGGCGCCGATCGAGCTGGCCGCCAAGGAGGGGCTGGCGCTGATCAACGGCACCGACGGCATGCTCGGCATGCTGCTGCTGGCCGTCCACGACGCCCGGCACCTGTTCGCCATGGCCGACGTGACCGCCGCGCTGGCCATCGAGGCGATGCTCGGTTCGGAGCGGCCGTTCCTGCCCGAACTGCACGCCATCCGGCCGCACCCCGGCCAGGCGGCGTCGGCCGCCAACATCCACCGGCTGCTGCAGAACTCGGCCGTGATGGACTCGCACCGCGACGACCTGGCCCACGCCGTGCAGGACGCGTACTCGATGCGCTGCGCGCCGCAGGTGGCCGGGGCGGCCCGGGACACCCTCGACTTCGTCGAGGTGGTCGCCGGCCGGGAACTGCTGTCCGTGGTGGACAACCCGGTGGTGCTGCCGGACGGGCGGGTCGAGTCGACCGGCAACTTCCACGGCGCGCCGCTCGGCTTCGCCGCCGACTACCTGGCCATCGCCGCCGCCGAGGTGGGCGCCATCGCCGAGCGGCGGGTGGACCGGCTGCTCGACGTCACCCGTTCCCGCGAGCTGCCGGCGTTCCTCTCCCCCGACGCCGGGGTCAACTCCGGGCTGATGATCGCCCAGTACACGGCGGCGGGCATCGTCGCGGAGAACCGGCGGCTGGCCGCCCCCGCCTCGATCGACTCGCTGCCCACCAGCGGCATGCAGGAGGACCACGTCTCGATGGGCTGGGCGGCGGCCAAGAAGCTGCGCACGGTGCTGGACAACCTGACCAGCCTGCTCGCCGTGGAGCTGCTGGCCGCCGTACGCGGGCTGCAGTTGCGGGCCCCGCTCACGCCGTCGCCGGCCGGCCGGGCCGCCGTCGCGGCGCTCGGCGACACCATCGGCGAGCCCGGGCCGGACGTGTTCCTCGCGCCACTCATGGAGGCGGCCCGCGACGTGGTACGCGGCCCGGAGCTGCGGGCCGCGATCGAACAGGAGGTCGGAGCGCTGGCCTGAGCGGCGGCGCTGTCGGCCGGGGCTGCTAGCGTTCGCCGCCGTGACCGATGACGACGCCGTGACCGCGCCGGACGGGGACGACCTGCCCGACCAGATTCGGACCTTCGTCCGCCGGCAGGTGGCGCTGGCCGAGCTGCCCGCGGCCGCCATCGTCGCCGAGACGGTGGAGTACCTCGACGGCGAGGCCGAGGAGGAGCGGGTCGCGGCGCTGGCCTGGGCGGGGGTGGCCGAGGAACTGACCGCGCACCTGGCCGATCAGGAAAACTGGCCGGAGGTGACCGACAGCGACCGGCTCACCGCCGCGTTCCGGGCGCTCACCGCGGCCGGCGTGATGGCCCGGGAGAACTTCACCTGCTGCCAGAACTGCGGCGTCAGTGAGATCGGCGCCGAGGCGCCCCGGAGCGTGCAGCCGCGCGGGTACGCCTTCTACCACCGGCAGGACGCCGAACGCGGCACCGAGGGCTCCGGAGTGTGGATCGCGTACGGGGTGTTCGAGGGCACGTCGGCGGCGGAGATCGGGGCGGAGGTCACGGCGGCACTGCGGGCCGAAGGGCTGACCGTCAACTGGGACGGCGAGGCCGGCCGGCGGATCCACGTACCGCTGGACTGGCGGCGTCGTCGAACGGGTCGCCTCGCCGCCGTACCGGTCGCAGTGGACGACGACGTCGAGGTCGACGTGGAGCTGCTCGGCGAGTGGACCGGCGTGCACGCCCCGGCCGAAGGGCTCACCCTCGCCGGCCGGTTCACCACGCTGCACCTGCCGTGGCTGCCGGCCGCCGTCGGAGTCCGCCTCGAATGGGAGGGCCGGTCGGTGCAGGTCCGGCGCGCCGGTGACCGCCTCATCGGGACGTACGCCGACCCCGGCGTGGCGGCGCTGACCGTGGGCCGGCATGACGGCCTGGCGCTGATCCGGCGGTTGCGCGGCCTGCCCCCGGCCGGCACGCCGGTCCCCGACCCGACCGGCTTCGTCGAGGTGACCGGCGACCAGGCCGGCTGGTCGGATCGGGCGGTGCCGCTGGACCTCCCGGAGGTGCTCGCCCTGGTCCGGACCATGCGCCCGCTCAGTTACGACTTCCTCACCTGTGTCGGCCGCTCCGGCGGCTGCGTGCAGACGACCTGGCAGCCCGCCGGGCTCTGGGTGGAGGAGCTGGACACCGAGGCCGGCGTCGTGGTCGGGCGCTACGCCACCCTGGCCGAGGTGGAAGCCGTGCTCAGCGCGCTCGCCGTGGCGGACCGGGTGGTCGTGCGGGAGCTGGGCGACCTGACCACACTGCATCTCTGACAGGCGTCTCGCGCCGCTTCCACGCCCGGAGGCCCGGCTCAGCGATAGGCGGGAGCATGGCTCAGCAACGCGACAGCGTCCGCGTCCGGGGTGCCGGGGTCAGCCTGGAAGGCGACGAACCGCTGCCCGTCGGGGGCGGTGAGGATCTCGGAGGTCAGGTCCAGCCGCCCCACCCCGGGGTGCTGGAAGGTGCGGCGCGAACCGCTCTTCACCCGTACGTCGTAGTGCCGCCAGAGCGCCGCGAACTCCTCGGCGGCCCCGGACAGCTCGGCGACCAGTCGGGCCAGCTCGGGTGAGTCGGGGTCGACGGCGGCGACGGTACGCAGATGCGCCACGCAGTCCTCGGCCATCCGCCGCCACGGGGTGAAGAGCGTGCGGGCGGCGGGATGGCCGAAGACGTACCGGACGAGGTTGCGCCGCTCCCCCGGCCACTGCTCGATCCCGGCCAGCAGCCGGTAGCCCTCCGGATTTGCGGCGAGGACGTCGCTGGTGGGGCTCAGCACGTACGCCGGGGTGGGTCGGACGCTCGCCAGCAGCAGCCGCAGTCCCGGCCGTACGCCGGTGGCCGGGCGGGGCCGGCGCGCCGGCCGACCGGCCGCGTTGCCGGCCAGCGCGTGCAGGTGGGCGCGCTCGTCGTCGGTGAGGCGTAGCGCCGAGGCGAGCGCGTCGAGGACCGCGGGTCCCGGGTTGGTGTCCCGGCCGCGTTCCAGCCGGATGTAGTAGTCGACGCTCACCCCGGCCAGGGTCGCCAACTCCTCCCGGCGCAGGCCCGGCGTCTGCCGACGCCCGGTGCCCGGCGGCAGCCCCACGTCGGCCGGGGCGATCCGGCCCCGCCGGTTGCGCAGGAACTCGCCCAGGGCGCCACGGTCGACCATCCGCCAAGTCTCGCAGCCCCGTACCGGGGCCGGGATGGCCCTGTCAGGGCCTGTCCCAGCGCGGTCTCCCGCCCGGGCCGACCGGCCGGCAACCTGGGCGGCATGACACGATCTCGGATCCTCATCGTCGGCGGCGGCTCGGGCATGGGGCTGGCGCTGGCGGAACTGCTGCTGCGAGGCGACGCGGAGGTGACCATCGCCGGCCGCTCCGCCGACCGGCTGGCCGCCGCGGCCCGGCACCTGGACGCCCCGGACCGGCTGCGCACCCACCCGGTCGACGTCGCCGACGAGGAGCAGGTACGACGGCTGGCCGGCGAGTGTGGACAACTCGACCACGTGGTGGTCACCGCCGCCGACGCGGCCGGAGCGTACGCGCCGCTGGCGGAGTTCGACCTCGACGCGGCGCGATCGGTCCTGGGCACCAAGGTGCTCGGCCCGTGGCTGGTCGCCAAGCACATCAGGGTGGCCGCGACCGGCTCGCTCACCTTCACCTCGGGGATCGCCGCCTACCGGCCCGCCCCGGGCGGCTCGATGATGGCGACGGCGAACGGGGCGCTGGAGTCACTGGTGCGGGCATTGGCGCTGGAACTCGCCCCGGTCCGGGTCAACGCGGTCTCACCGGGCTGGGTGGACACCCCGATCTGGGAGACCCTCGCCGGCGACGCCAGGCAGGCGCGGTTGGCGGCCATGGCGCAGCGGCTGCCGGGCGGCCGGGTGGGTGATCCGGCCGACATCGCCCGAGCCTTCGTGGCGGTGCTGGAGAACAGCTTCATCACGGGAACGGTGCTGCACGTCGACGGGGGGCACCGGCTGGTCTGACGGGCGGTCTCCTCGCCGTCCGCGTCGAGCGGACGGCGAGGACGGCCCGGTCAGGCGGCCGGCGGGAGCACCTTGGCGACCAGCTTGGCCAGCTCGCGCAGCGCCTTGCCGCGGTGGCTGATCGCGTCCTTCTCCGCGGGCGTCAGCTCGGCGTTGGTCCGCTCCTGCCCGTCGCCCAGGAAGATCGGGTCGTAGCCGAAGCCGCCGTCGCCGCGCGGGGCGCGCAGCAGCCGGCCGGGCTGGCGGCCGTCGACCAGGTGCTCCTTGCCGCCGGGCAGCACCAGCGCGACGGTGCAGACGAACGCGGCGCCCCGGTGCTCGTCCGGCACGTCGGCGACCTGGTCCAGCACCAGCTGGAGGTTGGCCCGGTCGTCGCCGTGCCGGCCGGACCAGCGGGCGCTGAACACGCCGGGCATGCCGTTGAGCGCGTCCACCGACAACCCCGAGTCGTCGGCGATGGTGGGCAGGCCGGTACGCCGGCAGCCCTCCCGCGCCTTGATCAGCGCGTTCTCGCCGAACGTCAGCCCGGTCTCCGGCAGCTCCGGGTACTCCTCGACGTCGTCGAGGCCGACCAGGGCGATCCGGTGCGCGCCGAGCGCGCCGTCGAGGATCCGCTGCAACTCGACGAGCTTCTTGCGGTTCCGGGTGGCGAGCAGGACCTTGTTCATCAGGTGAGCGCCTTCCGCTGCGCGTCGGCCAGTTCCAGGCAGCCCGCCACGCCCAGGTCGAGCAGGGCGTCGAGCTGGTCGCGGGCGAAGATCCCGGCCTCGCCGGTCCCCTGCACCTCGACGAAGTCGCCGGTGCCGGTGCAGACCACGTTCATGTCGACCTCGGCCGCCACGTCCTCCTCGTAGCAGAGGTCCAGCCGTGGCTCACCGGCAATGATGCCGACGCTCACCGCGGCCACCGAGCGGTGCATCACCTTCTCCACCTTGCCGGCCAGCGATTTCCGCTCGGCCAGCCAGGTCACCGCGTCGTGCAGCGCCACGTACGCGCCGGTGATCGCGGCGGTCCGGGTGCCGCCGTCGGCCTGGAGCACGTCGCAGTCGAGCACCACCGAGTTCTCGCCGAGCGCCTTCAGGTCGACGCAGGCCCGCAGGCTGCGGCCGATCAGCCGGGAGATCTCGTGGGTCCGCCCGCCGACCCGGCCCTTGACGCTCTCCCGGTCCGAGCGGGTGTTGGTGGCCCGGGGCAGCATCGCGTACTCGGCGGTCACCCAGCCGAGGCCGGAGCCCTTGCGCCAGCGGGGCACCCCTTCGGTGACGCTCGCCGTGCAGAGCACCCGGGTCGCACCGAACTCGACGAGGACCGAGCCCTCCGGGTGGGTGCTCCAGCCCCGGGTCAGCGTCACCGGTCGGAGTTGGTCGGGCCGCCGCCCGTCAGGTCGCACCATGCCTGCACCCTATGTGGTGCCCGGAGCGAACCGCCCCCGGGTGCCCACCCGGTTCAGTCGTGCCAGCCGACGCTCAGCGTCACGGTGACCGAACCGTCGACGCTGCTCCTCCCGCCGCGCGGCAGGGCGCCGACCACGGTCGCGGTGATCGAGAAACCGTCCCGCTTCCAGCTGAAGACCTGGCAGGTCGGGAGGTCGGGGTCGGCCAGGCAGGTGCGCATCCGGTCCACGGTGATCGGCAGGCCGGCGTTGACCAGCCACGCCTGGAGGCTCTGCGCCACGTCGACCGGGCAGGTGCCCCGCGGGCAGTCGAGCTGGTAGCTGGCGCCGGCCCGGTTGTCGTCCGCCGAGACGCCGGCGGACGTGAAGCCGGCCGGTACGCCGGCGTCCTCGACCATCTCCTTGCGCTGTTCCTGTAGCTGGCGGGGCTGGTACCAGCCGTTGTAGGTGAACGCGCCGCAGCAGCAGAGCCCGAGCAGCACGCCGACGGCGAGCAGGACCGCCACCACCCGGCCGGCGCCGGAGCGCTTGCGCGGCGCCGGGGGCGGGCCGGCCGGGAAGGGCCCCGGATACGGCGGGTGCGCCGGACCGCCGCCCGGCCCCGGATACGACGGCTGTGGCGGGCCGCCGACCGATCCCGGATA
The DNA here is from genome assembly GCF_044465125.1 of Micromonospora sp. NPDC049836. Classification (NCBI taxonomy): domain Bacteria; kingdom Bacillati; phylum Actinomycetota; class Actinomycetes; order Micromonosporales; family Micromonosporaceae; genus Micromonospora; species Micromonospora sp. NPDC049836. The sequence goes on along the minus strand of NZ_JBITLH010000011.1, from coordinate 29,198 downwards.
CGACGGCTGTGGCGGGCCGCCGACCGATCCCGGATACGACGGCTGTGGCGGGCCGCCGACCGGCCCCGGGTACGGCGCGCCGGCCGGCGACGGCCAGCCCGGCGCGGGCGGCTGCGGGGCGGGCGGCCAGCCGGACGGCGGGTTCGGGCCGGGTGGGCCGGAGGAGGGGTCGGTCACCCGCGTGATCTTAGGGCGGGTGGCGTGGTGGCGGCTGCCCCGCCGGACGGCCGGGGCACCGCCCCGGCGCGCCGGTCAGACGTCGTAGCAGGCGCCCGGGCGGACCACGTCCAGCGGGCCGGCGTACGCCCCGGCCGCCGCCTCCACCGTGTGCGACTCACTGCCCCAGGCCGGCACCAGGTGGGTGAGCAGCAGCCGGCCCACCCCCGCCTTGGTGGCGTACTCGCCCGCCTCCCGGCCGGTGAGGTGCAGGTCCGGCGGGTTCTCCACCCCGTCGAGGTAGCTGGCCTCGCAGAGGAACAGGTCGGCGCCCTGGGCCAGGCGCAGCAGCGCGTCGCTGGGCGCGGTGTCCGACGAGTAGCAGAGCACCTTGCCGCCGTGCTCCAGCCGCACGCCGTACGTCTCCACCGGATGGTTCATCCGGTCGACCGTGACGCTGAACGGGCCGATCGGGAAGGTGCCCGGTTCGAGGGCGTAGAACTGGTAGACGTCCTCGAGGGTGCCGTCCGGCTGGCCGTAGGCGGCGTTGATCCGGTCGGGGGCGCCGGCCGGGGCGTACACCGGCATGGGCGGGTACGGGCCGTCCGGGCCGTACCGGCGGACCACCACGTAGGTCACCGCGTCGAGCATGTGGTCGCAGTGCAGGTGGGTGAGGAGGATCGCGTCGGGCGCGTGCAGGCCGGCGTAGCGCTGGAGGGTGGAGAGCGCCCCGGAGCCGAAGTCGACCAGGAGCTTGAAGCCCTCGGCCTCGACCAGGTAGGCGGAGCAGGGTGACTCAGGGCCGGGGAAGCTGCCCGCGCAGCCCAGGACGGTCAGTCGCATCGGGTTGCCCCGATGTCACGCTTGGTAGTCGACACGCCGGCAATGACTCCGCCGATGATCTCTACCGACGCGTTCGTCACGCTGCGCAGCCTACGCGTCGGCCCGGTCGGGCAAGAATCATCTACCGGAAGTTGTCATCAACGTGACACCCACACACGTCCGGTCCCGAAGCCGGCGGACGGGCCGGTCGGCGGGTACCGCCGACCGGCCCGTCGACCGGGCCGGTCAGGCCCAGAGCTGGCCCTCCAGGGCATCCTCGGCATCGGCGAGGGTGCCGCCGTACGCCCCGGTGGAGAGGTATTTCCAGCCGCCGTCGGCGATCACGAACGCGACGTCGGCGCGGCGGCCGTCCCGGATCGCCTCGTGCGCCACCGCCAGGGCGGCGTGCAGGATCGCGCCCGTGGAGAAGCCGGCGAAGATCCCCTCCACCTCGACGAGCTGCCGGGTGCGCAGCACCGCGTCCCGGGTGCCCACCGAGAAGCGTCGGGAGAGCACCCCGGCGTCGTAGAGCTCGGGGACGTACCCCTCGTCGATGTTGCGCAGGCCGTAGACCAGCTCGCCGTAGCGCGGCTCGGCCGCGACGATCTGGATGTCCTCGACCTTCTCCCGCAGGTAGCGCCCGGTGCCCATGAGCGTGCCGGTGGTGCCCAGCCCGGCCACGAAGTGGGTGATCGTGGGCAGGTCGTGCAGCAGCTCCGGCCCGGTGGTCTCGTAGTGGGCGCGGGCGTTCGCCTCGTTGCCGTACTGGTAGAGCATCACCCAGTCCGGGTGCTCGGCGGCGATCTGCTTCGCGGTGGCGACGGCCTGGTTCGAGCCGCCGGCGGCCGGCGAGAAGATGATCTCCGCGCCGTACATCCGGAGCAGCTGGACCCGCTCGGTCGAGACGTTCTCCGGCATCACGCAGACCAGCCGGTAGCCGCGCAGCTTGGCCACCATGGCCAGCGAGATGCCGGTGTTGCCGCTGGTCGGCTCCAGGATGGTGGCACCGGGGCGGAGCCGGCCGGCCTCCTCGGCCGCGCGGACCATGAACAGCGCCGCCCGGTCCTTGATGCTGCCGGTCGGGTTCCGGTCCTCCAGCTTCGCCCAGAGCCGCACCGGCGGCGCCCCCTCGGGCACCGCCGGCGACAGCCGCGGCAGCCCCACCAGGGGCGTGCCGCCGCACGCGTCGAGCAGGCTGTCGTACCGCGTCATGACGCCGCCCTCAGCGGGCGACGGGCACGCGGTGCCCGGCGAGGGCGGCGGCCGCCGCGAAGCCGAAGGCGCCGCCGGCCACGGCCGGCAGGATGGTCACGCTGTCGCCGTCGTTGAGCTTGGCGTCGAGCGCGCCGAGGAAACGGACGTCCTCGTCGTTGACGTAGACGTTGACGAACCGGTGCAGCACGCCGGCGTCGGTGACCAGCCGGGCCTTGAGGCCGCCGTGCCGGGAGTCCAGATCGGTGAGCAGGTCGTTCAGCGTGTCACCGCTGCCCTCGACGACCTTCGCGCCGCCGGTGTAGCTGCGCAGGATGGTGGGGATGCGAACCTCGATGGCCATGATGTCTCGTGCTCCTTGTCCGGGTGTGCCAGGTGACGGGTGAGAGTGCGGTGCCGGGCGCTGAGAAGATCAGCGGCCGGAACACTCGTAGTCGACCGTCGCCGGGCTCTGCCCGAACATGTAGGACTGGACGGCGTGCGGGTCCACGGCGGCAGCCACGATCCGGACCGGCTCCTCGGTGACCACACCGTCGACGATCCGGAAGGAGCGGATCTCCTCGGTGTCGGACTCGCGGGTCGAGACGAGCAGGTAGTGGGCCCCCGGCTCACCGGCGAAGGAGATGTCCGTGCGGGACGGGTACGCCTCCGTGGCGGTGTGGGAGTGGTAGATGACGACCGGTTCCTCGTCGCGGTCGTCCATCTCCCGCCACACCCGCAGCTGCTCCATCGAGTCGAACTCGTAGAAGGTCATCGAGCGGGCGGCGTTCTCCATCGGGATGTGCCGGGTCGGGGTGTCGCTGCCGGCGGGACCGGCGACCACGCCGCACGCCTCGTCCGGGTGGTCCCGACGCGCGTGGGCCACGATCGCGTCGATGATCGACCGGTCGATGCTCAGCACGCCGCCCAGCCTAGCGCCTGGCCCTCCCGGGCGGCGAGGGTGGCAACCGTCACCACTCAGTCGATCAGGGCGTTGAGCAGGGATTCCTGCAGATAGCCGAGATACGCGTAGACCGACAGTTGGAACACCCGCGACGAGCTGGGGTCCTCGGCGACCGCGTCGTCGAGCTCCTCACCCAGGTCGGTGCCGTCCTTGATCTCCAGGCGTACGCCCATCGCCAGCCGGGCGTCGTTGAGCGCGCGCAGCCACGCCTCGGCCGCCTCCGCGTCGAGGCGTACCTCGCCGCCGGCCTCCCCGTCGGGCAGCGCGGCGAGGATCGCGCCGGCCTGGTCGATCTTCGCGGTCTTCAGGTCGCCCTCGGTGTACCGGCGGAACTCCGCGGTGCTCGCCGCGTCGTCCGGGTAGACCTCGGGGAAGAGCCGGCCGACCACCGGGTCGGTGTGGTCGAAGCCGTCGGTCAGCAGGCCGACCACCTCGGAGGCCACCTTGCGCAGCACCCGCACCTCGTCGACCGCGAAGGTGGCGACGTAACGGTCGCCGTAGCGACGGAACATGCTCACAGCGCCGTCCTTGTCCGCACCCGCGGGGCTCCTGACACCGGCCCCCTCCTCGCCCTCACGACCGCTCCACGGTCGCCCAGAGCCCGTACGCGTGCAGCTGCGAGGCGTCGTGCTCCATCCGCTCGCGGGCCCCGCTGGAGACCACCGCCTTGCCCTTGTGGTGCACGTCCAGCATGAGCTGCTCGGCCTTCTCCCGGCTGTATCCGAAGAGTTTCTGGAACACCCAGGTCACGTACGTCATGAGGTTGACCGGATCGTCCCAGACGATGGTCACCCACGGCCGGTCGGAAGCCGGCACCTGGTCGGTGTCCGGCGTCTCGACCGGTGCAACCTGTGGAGCCGCCATGCCCCCCATCGTGCCACCGGATCCCGGGAACCGAGGAACCGGAACGCCGCGCCCGCCGGGATCACCCTCCCGGGCCGCGCACCGCGACCCGGCCGGCCGGGCGGCGGCCGCCCGGTCAGGCGAGCAGGATGCCGTGGTCGACAGCATCGGCGAGCACCGCGCCCAGCGACAGACGGATCACCTCGAAGCGGCGGGACACCTCGCGGGACAGTTCCAGCTCCACCTCGCGCAGGGCCCGCTGCGCCCAGGACCGCGCGCCGTTCGGATCGTCGTTGCCGGGCAGCCGCCAGTGCTGCCAGCAGCCACCGGAGAGGGCCACCCCGACCGGGGGCAGCACCTCGTCGCGGTCCGCGCCGGGGAAGCCGGCGAGCGCCTCGAACGCGCCGCCACCGGCCAGCCCGGCCACCCCGGCCGTGCTGGTGACCAGGAGCACCTTGTCCAACTCCCGGCCGGCCGGGTAGTCGGCGAGGCCCCACCGCACGGCGTGGGTGATCCGCCGGCGTACCCCCTCGGCCAGCGGCGCCCCGAAGGCCCGGGCGGCCGTCTCGTCGACGACGCTCCGGGCCGCCTCGTCACACTGGGCGGTGGCCAGCAGCGACAACGCCTCCATCTCCCGGTCGAGCAGCTGCGGCAGGCCGGCGCAGCCGACCCCGAACACGATCTCCTGCACCACCCGCAGGTGGATGTTGGCCAGCTCCAGCGCGAGGTGCTGGCGGATCCGCTGGGCGCAGGCCCGGGTCCGCCGGTCCAGCCGTTCCACGAGGTCACCGGCGTCCAGGCCGGGCACGACCGGCACCTTGCCGTGCGCGCCGGGCGGTTCCGGCGGGCGGACGCTGGCCCGCCGCAGACCCTCGTCCGCGGCCCAGCCGACCAGCGCCCGACGCAGCGGCGCGTGGTCGGTCGGACGCACGGCGTGCCAGCGGGCGGTGGCCAGGTCGGGCACCGCGGAGAGCAGGGCGGCCCGGTGCGCGGCGAGGCAGACCTCCGCCGGGTCGACCGGCCGCCCGGCGGGACGGGGAGCGGTGCCGCCCCGGCGGACGGCCGACGACTCGGACGCCCCCGAGTCGTCCGTCACCGCCGGGCCGTCCGCCGGGGCCGTCCAGCCGGCCGCGCCGGGGGTGACCGTGAAGTGCACCTCCACCCGGGCCCGGGCGACCTCGCTGAGCAGGTTCAGCTCGGCGGCCGTGAACGCCTGGTCGGCGGAGATGACGAAGAGCAGCGCGCCGGCCCGGCCCACCGTCTCCAGCAGCACCCGACCGCCGGCGACGCCGAGCGCGCCGGTGTCCGGCGTGTCGAGCACCGAGAAGTGGCGCAGCAGCGGGTTGGGCAGGCTCAGCTCCACCCGGCGGGGCGGCCGGGCCAGCGCCGGCCCGGCCCCGAGCGGGTCGACACCGTACGAGTGGGGTTGCCGGTAGCCGGGCACGTAAGCGGCCCGGGTCGCCGCCCGCGCGTGGTTGACCAGCAGGTAGCTGCCCGCGGGCGCGACCAGCATGCCCGGGTCCACGGCGAGCAGGCCGGCGAGCAGTTCGCGCCGCCCGGCGCCGGCCGGTCCCGCGACGACGACCGCGAGCGGCTCCTCGGGGCTGGGCTCGCCGGCGCCGAGCCGGGTGGGCAGCGGCACGCAGCGCGGCGACTCGCCGGCCCGGCCCGGGTCGGGCACGTCGACCGGCGACAGAGGACCCGGCTTCATCAGGTGGCCTCCCGGTCCGGCGACCGGGTGTGGACCGGCCGCATGGGGGGATCCGGTGGTGACACACCGGATGTCGGAAGAGTACGGCTGTCGGGTGTCCGACACGGAACAGGCACAATACTCACCGGTAATCGAGCGATTACTCAACTTCGGTGCGTGACGATGCAACCGCGTACGGAACAGCGTCGATATGCTGCAGCGATGAGTCGCTGGGACTTCGTCGGCCGCACGGATGAACTGCACCGCCTGCTGTCGGCGATCGGCGGCCCGGACGGGCGCGGCCTGCTCTTCAGCGGCAGCGCCGGGGTCGGCAAGAGCCGGCTGCTCCGGGAGGGGGTGGCCGCGCTCTCCCCCGACCGGTACGCCATCTGGTCGGTCTCGGCCAGCGCCACCACGGCGGCGCTGCCCTTCGGCGGCCTCGTCCAGGTCCTCCCCGCCGAGCAGCCGCAGGGGCTCTCCCCCGCCGGCATCCTGCGCTGGGCGGTGGACCTGCTCCAGGAACAGGCCGCCGGCCGGCCGATCGTGCTCGCCATCGACGACGCCCACCTGCTCGACCCGCCCTCGGCGGCGCTGGTCCACCTCATCGCCCGCGCCGAGAACACCACCGTCATCGGCACCCTGCGCAACGGCGAGCAGATCCCGCTGCCGATCCGGGCCCTGTGGACCGACGACCTGGTCGACCTGGTCGAGTTGGGCCCGCTCGGCCCGACCGAGACGACCGGGCTGCTCGCCGCCATCCTCGACGGGCCGGTCGACGCGGGCACCGCCGACCGGCTCTTCCGGCTCTCCGCCGGCAACGCGCTGCTGCTGCGCGAGCTAGTGCTGGCGGTCTCGAGCAGCGGCGAGCTGAGCCGCACGTACGGGATCTGGAAGTGGACCGGCCGGCTGGAGCTGGCGCCCAGCCTGACCGACCTGATCGACACCCGGATCGGCCAGCTCACCCCGGGCGTGCGGTCGGTGGTCGAGCTGGTCGCCTTCGGCGAGCCGCTCGGCCTGCAACTGCTGCAGCGGGCCGCCGAACCGGACGACGTGGAGACGGCCGAGGAGCGCGGCCTGATCAGCATGGTCCACGACGACCGGCGGCTGGACGTACGGCTCGCCCACCCGCTCTACGGCGAGGTGATCCGGCGGCACTGCCCGGTCAGCCGGACCCGCCGGCTCCAGGCGACCCTGGCCGACCTGCTCGAGCAGGTGGGCAAGCGCCGCCGGGACGACCTGCTGCGGGTCGCCGTGTGGCGGCTCGACTCCGGTACGGCGCAGGACCCGGCGCTGCTGCTCGACGCCGGCGCCCAGGCCTTCGGCCGGTACGACGTGCCGCTGGCGACCCGGCTGGCCCGGGCCGCGCTGGAGGCCGACGGCGGCTTCTACGCCGCCGAACTGCTCGCCACCATCCTCATGTTCGCCGACCGGCCGAGCGAGGCGATCGAGGTACTCGACTCGGTCGCCGGGGAGATCCACGACGACCGGCGGCGGGGCCGCTGGCTGACCGTGCGGGGCATGGTGAGCTACTGGGGGCTGAGCCGCGAGTCCACGGTGGAGGAGATCGCCGTCGAGGGCGCCGCGCTGGCCGACCCCGCCGATCAGGCCCGGGTCCGCGCCTTCGAGGCGATCATGCGGCTGCACCGGCTGGACACCGGCGCCGCGCTGCGGCTGGCCCAGGCCGTGCTGGACCGGCCGGCCGCGCCGGTGGCCGCGCGGGAGCTGGCCCGCTGCACCATCGCGCACCTGCAGGCCGCCCAGGGGCAGTACCGGCGCAGCGCCACCGCCATCGCCCGGGTGCAGGCCGAGGCGGCCCGCTGGCGGAACGACATGCCCTATCTCCAGCTCGCCATGGAGCTGGCCCGGGGCACCCGGCTGGCGCTCTCCGGCGACCTGACCGGCATCGACGCGATCGTCGCCGACGAGTTCGCCGACCTGGCCGGCGCCGGCGACTTCCGGCTCGGCACCGGCTACCTGGCGATCCTCCAGGCGTACGTGGCCCGGCTGCGGGGGCGCAGCGACGAGGCGCTCAAGACCAGCCTCGGCGCCTGCGCGGTGCTGGCCACCAGCCAGGTGTACGCCGGCCTGGCGCACGCCGAGCGGGCCCAGGCCGCCGCGCTGCGCGGCGACGCCGCGCACGCCGCCGAGGCGATGGCGGAGGCGGACCGCACCCACGCGCCCGGCATGGCGGTGCTCTACCCCTGGCTGGAGCAGGCCCGGGGCGCGGTGTACGCGGCCGCCGACGACCTGCCCGCCGCCGTCAAGCACCTCTGCGCGCTGGCCGACCGGCTCCGCGCGGACGGCTTCGCCGGCCACGAGCTGCTGGTCCTGCTCGACCTGGTCCGCCTTGACCAGGCCGCCGCGCCGGTCGGGCCGACCTGCACCGACGGCGGCCGGCGTACCGTGGCGCAGCGGCTGACGGAACTCTCCGAGCGGGTCGACGGGATGCTGCCGCCGCTGATCGCCCGCTACGCCCGCGCGGCCGCCGACGCCAGCCCCACCGACCTGCTCGCCGTCGCCGACGATTTCGCCGCCCGGGACCTGGTGGTGTACGCCGCCGAGGCCACCGCGCTGGCCGTGCAGCGCGCCGGGCGCGACGGCACCGGCCCGGCCCGGGAACGCCTCGCCGCCCTGCTGCGCCGCGGCGACCGGCTCGCCACCCCGGCGCTGCGCCAGCTCCGCCCGACGCTCAGCGACCGGGAGTGGGAGATCGCCCGGCTCGCCGCCGAGGGCGTCACCAGCCGGCTCATCGCCGAGCAGCTCTACCTGTCCAGCCGCACCGTGGAGAACCACCTCCAGCGGGTCTACAGCAAGCTCGGCGTGGCCGGCCGGGCCGAACTGCGGGCCGCGTTGCGGTCGATGCCGGGGCACGACGGCACGGATCCGGCCTGAACTCTAGGCTGGAGGCCGTGAGCACCCTTCGCCCCGCGCTGCTGACCGACCACTACGAGCTGACCATGGTCAGCGCCGCCCTGCGCGACGGCACGGCCGACCGCCGTTGCGTCTTCGAGGTGTTCAGCCGGCGACTGCCCGCCGGCCGCCGCTACGGCGTGGTGGCCGGCACCGGCCGGCTGATCGAGCTCATCCGCGACTTCCGGTTCCAGCCCGAGGAGATCGACTTCCTGCGCCGTACCGGCGTGGTGGACGACCGGGCCGCCGAGTGGCTGGCCGGCTACCGCTTCACCGGCGACATCGACGGGTACGCCGAGGGCGAGCTCTTCTTCCCCGGTTCGCCGATCCTCACCGTCTCCGGCGGCTTCGCCGAGTGCGTGGTGCTGGAGACGCTGGCGCTGTCGGTGCTCAACCACGACTGCGCGGTCGCCGCGGCGGCGGCCCGGATGGTGACCGCGGCCCGGGGGCGGGCGCTGATCGAGATGGGCTCCCGCCGGGCGCACGAGGAGTCGGCGGTGGCCGCGGCGCGGGCGGCGTACCTGGCCGGCTTCCGGTTCACCTCCAACCTCGCCGCCGGCCTGCGGTACGGCATCCCCACCGCGGGCACCGCGGCGCACGCGTTCACCCTGCTGCACGACGACGAGCAGGCCGCCTTCGCCTCGCAGGTCGCCACCCTGGGCAAGGACACCACCCTGCTGGTCGACACGTACGACATCAGCCAGGGCATCCGGAACGCGATCGCGGTCGCCGGGCCGGAGCTGCGGGCCGTCCGGATCGACTCCGGCGACCTCGCGGTGATCGCCCAGCAGTCCCGGGAGCTGCTCGACTCGCTCGGCGCCACCGAGACGAAGATCATCGTCTCGGGTGACCTCGACGAGTACGCCATCGCCTCGCTGGCCGCCGAGCCGGTCGACATGTACGGCGCCGGGACCGCCGTGGTGACCGGCTCCGGCGCGCCCACCGCCGGCCTGGTCTACAAGCTCGTCGAGGTGGACGGCCGGCCGGTGGTCAAGCGCTCCGAGCACAAGGCGACCATCGGCGGCCGCAAGGTGGCCGTGCGCCGGCACAAGCCGACCGGCACCGCCACCGAGGAGATCATCGTGCCCCAGGGCGTGCCGGACCGGCAGCCGAACGACCGGCTGCTCCAGCGCTCCTTCGTGGCGGACGGCGAGCCGGTGCCGCTGCCCACCCTCGACGAGTCGCGGGAACACCTGCGGCAGTGCCTGATCTCCATCCCCTGGGAGGGGTTGAAGCTCTCCGGCGGCGACCCCGCCGTCCCGGTGACCGTGGTACCCGCGAGCTGAGGAGGGACCGTTCCATGGGCAAGGCCCTGATCATCGTGGACGTGCAGAACGACTTCTGCGAGGGCGGCTCGCTCGCCGTGGCCGGCGGGGCCGGCGTGGCGGCCGGCATCTCCCGGCTGCTGGCCGACGAGCCGGGCCGGTGGGAGCACGTGGTGGCGACGAAGGACTACCACATCGACCCGGGCGCGCACTTCGGCGATCCGCCGGACTACGTCCAGTCCTGGCCGCGGCACTGCGTGGTGGGCACCGCCGGGTCCGAGTTCCACCCCGACCTGGTGACCGACCGGGTCGAGGCGATCTTCCACAAGGGCGAGCACGCGGCCGCGTACTCCGGTTTCGAGGGGCACGCCTCCGACGGCGAGTGCCTGGCCGACTGGCTACGCCGGCACGACGTCGACCGGGTCGACGTGGTGGGCATCGCCACCGACCACTGCGTGCGGGCCACCGCGCTGGACGCCGCCCGGGAGGGGTTCGACACCACGGTCCTGCTGGACCTGACCGCCGCCGTGGCCCCGCAGACGCTGGACGTGGCGCTGCGGGCGCTGGACGGCGCCGGGGTCACCATGGTCGGCGAGCCTGTGATCAGGACCCCTTGACCGGCTAATCGGTTGCCGCTGTCGTACCTCCCGTCGAGGATGTCGCGGGAGGTACGGACCGTCGTGAACCTGAAGCCTTACCGGGAGGCACTCGCCCTGCCCGGTCTCCGCTCGCTGCTGCTGATCTCGGTGCTGGCGCGCATCCCGCTCACCGCGACCGGGGTGACGCTCACCTTCCACGTCCTGCTCGACCTCGGCCGCGGCTACGGCGCGGCCGGCCTGGTCGGCGCGGCGTCCACGGTCGGCAACGCGATCGGGGCCCCGCTGCTCGGGCGGCTGGTCGACCGGCGCGGGTTGCGCCCGGTGCTGGTGCTGACCACCGTCGCCGAGGGCGTCTTCTGGACGTCCGCGCCGACGTTGCCGTACCCGGTGCTGCTGCCGGCCGCGTTCGTGGCCGGGCTGGTCGCGCTGCCGGTCTTCTCGGTGGTCCGCCAGTCGGTCGCCGCGCTGGTGCCGGCCGAGCGGCGCCGCCCCGCGTACGCGCTGGACTCGATGTCGGTCGAGCTGTCGTTCATGGTCGGCCCGGCGCTGGCGGTGGCCCTCGCGGCGGCCGTGTCGCCGCGCGTCACCATGTGGGCGGTGGGCGCCGGGATCGTCGCCTCGGGGATCGGCTTCTGGCTGCTCGACCCGCCCACCCGCAGCGCCGACGAGCCGGCCGGCCCGCACCGCCGGGTGCCCCGCCGGGAGTGGGTCACCCCCCGGCTGCTCGCCGTGCTCGCGGTCAGCCTGGCCACCACGCTGGTGCTCGGCGGCACGGACGTGGCCGTGGTGGCGGTGCTGCGGGCCGGCGGCGAGGTGAGCTGGACCGGCGTGGTGCTGGCCGGCTGGGCGGTGGCCTCGCTGGTGGGCGGCTTCGCGTACGGAGCACTCACCCGCTCCCCGTCCCCGCTGGTCCTGATGGCGGCGCTCAGCCTCGCCACCATCCCGGTCGGGCTGGGCGGGGCGCACTGGTGGCTGCTCTGCCTCGCGCTGGTGCCGGCCGGCGCGCTCTGCGCGCCCACCATCGCCTCGACCGCCGACGCGGTGAGCCGGCTCGCCCCCGCCGCCGTACGCGGTGAGGCGATGGGCCTGCACGGCTCGGCCGTCACCGTCGGCATCGCCCTGGGCGCGCCGCTGGCCGGCGCGGTGATCGACGCATCGGCGCCGATGTGGGGCTTCGTGGTCACCGGCGCGATCGGCCTGCTGGTCGCGCTCGTGGTGCTGCCGGTCGCGCTGGGCCACCGCCGCGAGCCGGCCGCCCCGCCCGCCGCGGAGCCGGTGCGGGTCGGGGTCTGACCGCTCGCCAGCCGGTGCGGGCCGGCGTCTGACCGCCGGCCGGCGGCCCGATCGGCCGGTCCGGCCGGTCGCCGTAACAGCTTCGACACGGTGCCGGGAAGGGGGACAACCCGGCGAACGGCTTCTCGACAGAATGGGAGCGCTTCCACCACTGCGTCCGAGGAGTTGCCGTGAACCGTGCCGCCCTACGCCTCGTTGCCGTGGCCACGCTGTCGATGGCGATGGCCGCCTGCACCAGCAGCAGCGCCGACACCCCGGAACCGACGGCCTCGGCCGGACTCGACACCGGGGCCGACTGTCCCGGGCTGGCCGAGCAGGGCCGGCGGATCGTGTTCGGTCAGCCGCTCGGCACCGAGCTGGGCGGCCTCGTCCTGGGCACCGGCAGCACCGGGGTGGTGCTCGCGCACATGGCCGGCGGCGACGTCTGCCAGTGGTTGCCCTACGGGCGGGAGCTGGCCGACCGGGGCTACCGGGTGCTCGCCTTCGACTTCGCCGGGTCCGGTTCCTCCCCGGGCAGCGGCGTGTCCCGGGCCGAGCAGGTCCAGGCGGCGGCCGCCACGCTGCGCGCCGAGGGCGCCAGCCGGACGGTGCTCATGGGCGGCTCGATGGGCGCCACCTCGGTGCTGGCCGCCACCCCGACGCTGAACCCGGCGCCGGTCGCGGTCGTCGCGCTCTCCCCGCCCACCGCCTACGGTGACGCGGACGCCAGCACGGCGGCCCCGAAGATCACCGTCCCGGTCTTCTACGGCGCGGGCGAGCTGGAGGCAAACTTCCCGGACGCGGCGCGGCAGCTCTACAACGCCACGCCGAAGACCACCCAGCGGCAGCTGGTGCTGGCCCCGAGCAATCAGCACGGGTTGTTCCTGGTCGACCCGGGCACCGGGGAGGCCGGGATCCGGGATCAGGTGAAGGCGTTCCTCGACCGTCACGCCCCGACGGCCTAGCCGTCCCCGACCACCCGCACCGCGGCCCGGCGAACCCCGACCCCGCGCGGCACGGGCCGGCCGCCGCACACGGAACGGGCCCCTTCCCCACCGGAGACGGTGCGGAAGGGGCCCGTTCGACGAGCGGTCAGCGCCGGTCGAGGCTACCGGCGGTGTCCTCCTGGTAGCTGGCGCCACCGTCGGACTCGCTGGTCAGCGGCTTGGCGCCGCCCTCCGGCGGGCCGGCCAGGGTCTGCCCGGCGGCCAGCTCGGGGAACTTCAGGTCGAACGCCGGCCGCTCGGAGCGGATCCGCGGCATCCGGTCGAAGTTGCGCAGCGGGGGCGGGCAGCTGGTCGCCCACTCCAGCGAGTTGCCGTGACCCCACGGGTCGTCGACCTCGACCACCGGCCCGGTCTTGTACGACTTCCAGCAGTTCCAGATGAACGGCAGGGTCGAGATACCGGTGATGAACGCGCCGATCGTGGAGATCGTGTTCAGCGTGGTGAAGCCGTCGCTGGGCAGGTAGTCGGCGTACCGGCGGGGCATGCCCTCGTTGCCCAGCCAGTGCTGCACCAGGAAGGTGGTGTGGAAGCCGATCATGGTCAGCCAGAAGTGAATCTTGCCGAGCCGCTCGTCGAGCATCCGGCCGAACATCTTCGGGAACCAGAAGTAGATGCCGGCGAAGACGGCGAACACGATCGTGCCGAAGAGCACGTAGTGGAAGTGGGCCACCACGAAGTACGAGTCGTGGATGTGGAAGTCGAGCGGCGGGCTGGCCAGGATCACCCCGGTCAGGCCACCGAAGAGGAAGGTCACCAGGAAGCCGATGGCGAAGAGCATCGGCGTCTCGAAGGTGATCTGCCCCTTCCACATGGTGCCGATCCAGTTGAAGAACTTCATGCCCGTGGGCACCGCGATCAGGTAGCTCAGGAAGCTGAAGAAGGGCAGCAGCACCTGGCCGGTGGCGAACATGTGGTGCGCCCAGACGCTCATCGACAGGGCGGCGATGGCGACGGTCGCGGCCACCAGACCCTTGTAGCCGAAGATCGGCTTCCGGGAGAAGACCGGGATGACCTCGGTGATGATGCCGAAGAACGGCAGCGCGATGATGTAGACCTCGGGGTGCCCGAAGAACCAGAACAGGTGCTGCCACAGCATCGGCCCGCCGGTGGCCGGGTCGTACACGTGGGCGCCGATCAGGCGGTCCGCGGCGAGCGCGAAGAGCGCGGCGGCCAGCAGCGGGAAGACCAGGATCGCCAGCAGGCTGGTGACCAGCATGTTCCAGGTGAAGATCGGCATCCGGAACATGGTCATGCCGGGGGCGCGCAGGGTCAGGATCGTGGTGATCAGGTTGACCGCGCCGAGGATGGTGCCCAGACCAGAGATGGCCAGGCCCACCACCCACATGTTCGCGCCGACGCCCGGCGAGTGCTCGGCGGTGCTCAGCGGCGTGTAGGCCGTCCAGCCGAAGTCGGCCGCGCCGCCCGGGGCGATGAAGCCGGCGGTGGCCATGGTGCCGCCGAACAGGTACAGCCAGTAGGCGAAGGCGTTCAGCCGGGGGAACGACACGTCGGGCGCGCCGATCTGCAGCGGCACCACGTAGTTCGCGAAGGCGAACACGATCGGCGTCGCGAAGAACAGCAGCATGATCGTGCCGTGCATGGTGAAGAGCTGGTTGTACTGCTCGGGCGACAGGAACTGCAGGCCCGGACGCGCCAGCTCGGCGCGCATGATCAGGGCCATCAGGCCGCCGATCATGAAGAACGCGAACGCGGTGACCATGTACATGATCCCGATCTGCTTCGCGTCCGTGGTGCGCAGCAGCCGCGCGATGGCCGACCCCTTGACCGGCTCGCGGACCGGCCAGGGCCGGGTCACGACCGGCTTGGGTGCGACGGTGGTCACGAGTGGCCTCCGGTTCTCGGTTGTCCCGCTCGGCACGCGCTCATCCTGCGCAGCCGTCATCCGCAAGGAGGATAGTCCCCGGTAGGTCGGGACGCCGCGTGGGGTGGGCGGCTACGATCTTTCGCCCCGGGGCGGCGTCAGAGCGGGCCGACCAGCAACCGGTAGTGCTCCTGGAAGATCCGTCCGCCGCGTCCGCGCAGCAGCGGGTCGCGCAGCGCCGGCGGCACGTCCCGGGTCCGGTTGCGGTCCCGGGTCCGGTCCCGCACCCAGCGGGTACGCGGCCGGCGCCGGCTCTCGTACCCGATCAGCGCGGCGTCGACGCTGCTGGCGGCCTTGAGCGACTCGGCGAGCACCACCGCGTCCTCGAGTGCCATGGCGGCTCCCTGGGACAGCGTCGGCGCGGTGGCGTGGGCCGCGTCACCGACGAGCAGCACCCGGCCGTGGAACCAGCGCCCCAGCTCCACCTCCTCGGTGAGCTCGGCGTGCACGTCGTCGAGGGCGGCCAGCACCTCGGGCACCGGCCCGCCGTAGTCGCCGAAGAGCTCGCGCAGCCGGGCCAGCGGGTCCGCCGGGACCGTGGTGCCCGCCTCGTCCGCGTAGCAGTGCAGCCGCCCGGCGCCGATCGGTGCCACCAGGAAGCCGGCGCGCTGGCCGAGCAGCGCGGTCCAGTCGGCGACCCGGGGCCCGCCCCGGACCACGGCCCGGTAGACCACCTGGCCGGCGGGGCGCGGCGGGCCGCCGAGCGCGGCCAGGGTACGTACCGCCGAGCGCGGCCCGTCGGCGCCGATGACCAGGTCGTACTCGGCGCGGGTGCCGTCGGTGAAGGCGACGGCGACGCCGCCGGGCAGCGGATCGACGCTGCGTACCTCGGCGCCGTGCCGGACGGCGCCGCCGGCGCCGGTGAGCAGCACCCGGTGCAGCTCGGCGCGGGGCAGCACCCGGCACTCCCCGACCCCGGCCCAGAGGGCGTCGAGGTCGACCTCGCAGAGCGGCACGCCGGCCGCGTCGAGGAAGCGCTGCCGGTGGATGACCTCGCCGAGGGGGCGGACCGGGCCGTCCAGGTCCAGCCGGCGCAGCGCCCGGGCCGCGTTGCCGGGCAGGTAGAGCCCGATGTCGCCGCGCTCGGTCGGGGGGAGCTTCTCGGTCACGTCCGGTCGGAACCCCGCCAGGCGCAGCGCCCGCGCCACGGCGAGACCGGCGATGCCCGCGCCGACGACGAGGATGCGCAGGGGGGAGCCACCCATGGTGGTGTACGCCTCCGGAGGGGTTCGGCACGCGTTGGAGGCAAGACACTACTCCCCGCAACCAGTGCGCGGTAGACCCACATCGGCCGTGCCGGCCGGCCCCTCGGTACGCCGTGCCGATCCCACCCGGCGCAACTCCCACCCCGGCCGGAGGCGGCGAACGGCGGGTCGGGCAGTGCCCGACCCGCCGTTAGGCTGCCCCGCGCCGGCGACCGGGTGGCCGCCGGCGCGGGACGGATCACGCACCCGACGTCGGGTCCCGGACCACCTGGGTGTCGTAGAGCGTGCGCACCTGGGCGTCGGTCATCGCACCCTGGTACGTGCCGACCTCGTCGATCGTGCCGAACAGCGGGTTGACATCACCGAGACCGCTGCCGACCTTGAGCGGGCCGTTCGCCTGCCACGGCTGCCAGGCGGCGTTGAGCGGGATGCTGGACGTCGCGCTGCTGGTCTCCGACCGGTAGATCTCGCCGTCGACGTACAGCTTGAGCTGGCGGTGCCCGACGTCCAGCACGCCGACCAGGTGGTGCCAGCTCGCGTCCGGGTCCTGCGCCGGAGCGGCCACGATGGTGGCGCCGGTGCCGCCGTCCTGGGTGGCGGCGTCCTTGAGCATCTTCAGCTTCCACTCGCCACCGTTGTCCGGCAGGTAGTAGAGGTAGAAGCCGTTGTTGACGGTGCCCTCCTGGGCCAGCACCAGCTGCGGCACGTCGGTCCGGTCCAGCTTGACCCAGGCCGAGACGGTGAACGACTGGTCGGTGCGCAGCACCGGGGTGTTCTGCCAGATCGTGTACTGGAGACCCGCCGCGTCCGGCGGGGTCACCCCCGTCTTGTAGGCCGTCCGGGCCCACTCCCTGGTCCCGGTCTCGCCGTCGATGGTGTTGTCCAGGGCCAGGCCGGTGTCCCGCAGGCCGTCGGCCATCGGGTCGGCGCCCCGCTGCAGCGCCAGCCAGCGGTCGAAGCCGGTGAGGTCGGCCGCCTGGCAGGTGTCGGCCAGGTCCTGGATGTAGCACGCGGCGGACCGGGCGAAACTCCACTGGCCGACGGTGATCGGAGTCAGCATCCCGGGCTCGTCGAAGCCGCCCGACTCGGGATCCGACTTGAGCTGGCCGGTGAAGTCGTGGTCCACCAGCACCCGGTCATAGACCTGCACGTCGGCGATCGAACCCTTCCAGTACTTGTTCTTGGCGCCGTCGACCCAGCCACGGCCCACCGCGAACACCCCGCCGGCCTGCCACGGCGTGCTCGGTCCGGCCGACTCCATGGCCGGCTGGTCGTCGACGTACAGCCGGATCTTGCCGGCCGGCCGGTCGTAGACGCCGACCAGGTGCACCCACTTGCCGACCTCGGTGGTCGCGATCGTCTGCGTGGCCGCCCGGGTGACGCTGGACTGGGCCGAGTTGTTCTTCATGCTGAACGACCACTTCGCCACCGAGTCCACCATCCGGGTGCCCAGCTGGAAGCCGGCCGCGTCGGCGCCGTCCTGGACCAGCGCCACCGTGTCCCAGGTCGGCATCGCCGGCAGCCGGACCCAGGCCGCGACGCTGAACGACTGGCTGGTGTCGACCACCGGCATGGCGGTCTGCGCCTCGCTGGTGCTGCCGTTCATCGTGGCCACCGAGCCACCGATCAGGTGCGTGTCACTGGACCAGGTCAGGTTGGTGGCGGTCAGCGGGCTGTCCTTCACCAGCGGACCGGTCCCGTCCGTGTCGCCGTAGCCGGACTGCTGGTCGGCCAGCGCCGCCGCCTGGGACTGGCCGGGGTAGGTCTCCAGCGTCCACCGGCCCACCGCCGGCCGGGGCCGGCCCACGATGAACTCCGCGCTGCCGTAGCCCTCGTTCAGGGTGCCGTCGACCGCCGAGGCGTACAGGATGTTCGTGCCGTAGTTCGGCGCGGTCAGGGTCACCGTGGCCTGCTTGACGCCGTTGACCGTCGTCGCCGCCACACTCGTGGTGGCCGCCGTCCAGCCGTACTTGAAGCTGGTCACGTCGGTGGCCGTCGAGGAGATCTTGAACGTGCCGGGCTGCCCCGGGCCGGCCGGCGGGGTCACCACGGTGACCGTGACCGGAGGCACCGTGGTGTCCGCCTTGAACTGGCACCAGGCCGACCAGCCGCTCCACTGCGAGTAGGGCGCCGGGTCCACGGCGGTCACCCGGAACGCGTACGTCTTGTCCTTGACCAGGCTGACGGCGGCGGTGACCGCCCGGCCGTTCGCCGGCGCGGACACGTTCGCCGGTTTCGGCTTGCGGGCCGGGTAGGTGTCGGTCACCGTGCCCATGCCGCCGGACGGCACCTCGATCCACTCGTAGGTGCCGGTCAGCGCCTGGGTGGTGTCGGCGTCCGGGTAGACCGCCGAGAAGGTCGGGGTGAGCGTGCCGATGGTGGTCACCCCGGAGGTGGCGCAGGCCACGCCGGCGATCTGGAAGTTGGTCGGCTTGCCGGGCCGGGAGTCGTAGTCGACGATCAGCTTCGCCTTGCTCGGGGTGAACTTCTTCCAGCGGTCCTGCGCCGTCTCGTACTCCCCCTCCGGGTTGCAGGCGCAGAAGCCCACGGTGAGCGTGCTCCAACTGCCGGTGGCGGCGGCCTGGACCTGGCTCTTCACCCCGCTACCGGTGAAGTTCATCGTCATGTCGGGCTGCGGCGAGTCCGAGCAACCGCTGCCCTTGTTGGCGTGCCCCTCCGCGGAGTCCATCCACGACTTCAGCTTCATCGTGGAGAAGGACGCCTTCATGGTCGCGTTGATCACCGGCACCAGGTACATGTGCGCCCAGGTGTTCCCGCACGACCAGGAGTGGTAGAGGTTCATCTGCACGTACGCCGAGTAGATGTACTTGCCCTTCAACGACACCGAGCCGTTGGTGGTGGGGAACTCGAAGTACGACCGGAACCGCGACCCGACACACGGCCCGTCCGGGCTGTAGCCGACCCGGGCCACCGAGTAGTCGGTGTTGGTGCAGCCGTCACTGGTCGCGTAGGCCCACCGCGACTTCGCCACCGACCAGGCCGGGTCGACGTAGACCGGGTAGGTGGCCGCCGCCAGCAGCGCGGCGTCCGGCACCAGCCGCAACTCGCCCTTGGCGACCCGGGTGGCGACGGCCGCGGTGCGCGCGCCGTCCCCCGCGGTCAGCGCGTCCGAGCGGGCCCGGGCGGCTTCCTGCGCGGCCGGCGCGGCACGCTTCGGCAGCGCCGAGTCCCACATCACCGCCGGCTGCGACCGGGCGATGGCGGTGGCGCCCGCGGCGGCGGTCAGCGAGCCGTCCGCGTGCCGGGACAGCGTCACGTCGCCGCCGGTCTTCAGCGCGATCTCGCGGACCGCCGGGTTGGCCGCCGCCGAAGGGCTCTTCACCACCAGCACGTGGGTGAAGCCGGTGTGGGTGGCCCGTACCACCAGGTCCACGTCCGGCAGCACCCCGGCGTAGGTCGCGGAGTCCCCGGACACCGTGGGCGTCGGCAGCCGCCCGGGCCAGGAGAAGGTCAGCGACCGACCGGCCCGGGTCAGGCTGATCAGCGGCCGGTCCCCGCCGGCCGAGAACGCCACGTCGGCCACCGAGGCGACCGGGCGCAGCAGCCCGTCCGCGCCGGCCCGCAACGACAGGTCGACGTCGGCCCAGGTGCCGTCGGCGCGGCGGGTGCGCTGCGGCTCGACCGCCGACTCCAGCCGCAGCCGGCCGTCCGGCTGGGCGATCACCTGGGTGTACTCCGACCGGGACGAGCCGACCACCACGGGCCGGCCGCACGCGGCCGCCGTCGCCACCGCGTCCCGCTCGGAGGCTTTGGTGTCGGCGCAGGCCGGTGCGGCGGCGGCGCGGGCCGGCGCCGGGGTCGCGGCGGTGACGGCGACCACGCCGGCCGCGGCGGCCAGGGCCACCGCGGTCAGTCCGGCCAGGCGGTGACGGATCGGATCGGGACGGCCTGTCCCGCTCCACTTTTTGGGCAGGGTCCAGCGTTGCGCCATGTGCACTCCCCCGTGTCAGGCATTGAAGATCAGCGACACCGTATGTGGACGGTGACGGGCGGTCAATCGGCCGTTCAGCGCAGTCGCGAAGGGTGACCGCGCCCCCCGGCGCGCAGACGCGGAGGGTGAGGGCGCCTCCCGGCGCGCAGACGCGGACGGTGACCGCGCCCCCCGGCGCGCACGCCCGGCCTGCGGCGGCTCACCGAGCGTGGAAAGACCAGGGCGATTCGGTCGGCGCAGTTGCACAACGGTTTCAGACATGTGAATGTGTTGAGGAACCATGGGAGCGCTCCCGGACGTACCCCACCACACCTTCCGGCGCCCCGCGCCGAGCCAAGGAGCATCATGAAGCGTCCACTCAGGGCGATCGCGGCCGCCGGCCTGCTGGCCGCCAGCTCGATCGTCGCCATCGTCCTCGGCGGCACCGCCTCCGCCGACACCCAGATCTGCGACCAGTACGGCTCGACCACCATCGGCGGCAAGTACGTGGTGCAGAACAACCGCTGGGGCACCACCGCCCAGCAGTGCATCAACGTCACCTCGAGCGGGTTCTCCATCACCCGGCAGGACGGGACCGGCAACACCAGCGGCGCGCCGGTCTCCTACCCGTCGATCTTCGTCGGCTGCCACTACACCAACTGCTCGCCCGGCACCAACCTGCCGGCCCAGGTGAAGAACATCGGCAGCGCGCCGAGCAGCATCAGCTACAACTACGTCAGCGGCGCCGTCTACGACGCCGCGTACGACATCTGGCTCGACCCCAGCCCCAAGAAGGACGGGGTGAACCAGATGGAGATCATGATCTGGTTCAACCGGCAGGGCCCGATCCAGCCGATCGGCTCCGTGGTCGGCAACGCCAACATCGCCGGGCGGACCTGGGAGGTCTGGCGGGGCAGCAACGGCTCGAACAACGTCATCTCGTACGTGGCGCCGTCCCCCATCACCAGCCTGAGCTTCGACGCCATGGCGTTCATCGCCGACACCCGCAACCGGGGCGCGATCACCAACGACTGGTACCTGACCAGCATCCAGGCCGGCTTCGAGCCGTGGCAGGGCGGCGTGGGCCTGGCCGTCAACTCCTTCTCGCAGA
The DNA here is from genome assembly GCF_044465125.1 of Micromonospora sp. NPDC049836. Classification (NCBI taxonomy): domain Bacteria; kingdom Bacillati; phylum Actinomycetota; class Actinomycetes; order Micromonosporales; family Micromonosporaceae; genus Micromonospora; species Micromonospora sp. NPDC049836. The sequence goes on along the minus strand of NZ_JBITLH010000011.1, from coordinate 8,350 downwards.
CCGTCAACACCGGCGCCACCCCGCCGCCCACGACCGCGCCGCCGACCACCGCCCCGCCGACCACCCCGCCGCCGTCGGGCGGCAGCGGCTGCGCGGTCAAGTACACCCCGAACGCCTGGAACAGCGGCTTCACCGCCGACGTCCAGATCACCAACACCGGCGGCAGCACCATCAACGGCTGGACGCTCAGCTACAACCTGCCCTCCGGGCAGACCATCACCAGTTCCTGGAACGCCACCGTGAGCCAGAGCGGATCCGCGGTGACCGCCCGGAACGTCAGCTACAACGGCACGCTGTCGCCCGGCGCCTCCACCAGCTTCGGCTACCAGGGGACGCTGAGCGGCTCGTACTCCTCGCCGACCAGCTTCTCCCTCAACGGGACCACCTGCAGCAGGTCCTGATCACCGGCGTACGACAGCGGGGGCGGGGTCCGTAGGGACCCTGCCCCTTCGCCACTCCCCAATCGCCCGTCATTGTGCCGAATTCGACGTCCCTCATGTACCGGCCCGCCCCAGGTGAGGCCGCCTCGTTGGAGCCATCAACGCAGCGACCAACGGGCGCCGGAGAGCGCGAACAGCACTTCCCCCGACGGGAGTTGGACCGACCAACTCTCCACATCGGTAGGGAGCGTGGCCGCGGTGAAGACCACGAGCCGCAGGTCGGTGAAGCAGAACGTGACATCCAAGAAGGGTGAAACCTGCACCGACGTCAAGATCCGACCGTCGAGCACGGGCACCGCAGCTCGGATGTGGTCCCGGTCGTCCTCGCAGGCCGCGAGGAAATCCGAATCCGATTCGATACGCCAGGAGCACATTTGTAGCCAGATAAGGCCCCCACCGACAGAAATGCCAAGCAAGCTACCGCCGATTTCACTCAGCCGTGCTTCGTCGACCGGGGACCCGACGATCGGCGACATGACGCTTTCGAGGATGGCCACCTCAGCCTCACTGAGGCCCACCCCTCGGCCTCCTCTCCCTCAAGGCCCAACTCCGGCCGGGACCTACGTCGAGCACCCTCCCGTCCGCCATCCGCACCGACCACTGCTGCCAGCATCGACGGTCCACGCGGCTGGTGACGGGAAAGACGCGGAGCCGAAGATCACCGAAGGCAAAGGTCGTGTCGAGGCTGGGCCAACTGACCGACACGTCCGTGACGGTAGCCCCCTCGAGCACATGCACCATTCGCGGCAGTTCAGCAGGGTCGTCGTCGGCCCCGACCAGCATCTGCTCTGCGGTCTCCACCCGCCAAGCGATGGAGAAGACGCAAACCACGGTCAATGCGCCCGAGGGAGACTGCAGCTCGAAGATCAGCCTGTCATTGTCACGGACCCGGGCGCCCCGCACAGTCGCACCGTGCAGGGCGCCCAAGATGCCGGCAAGCTGAAGAGGGTCAGGCACTATGTGTCGCAGACCTCTCCAGCGGCATCGCCCACATCGATGATCGCCTCCCGCAACTCCTCGCGACTCACGTTGGCGTTGCCGTCCAGCTTTCGGTCGCCAATGCCACGGTGCACTTCCTCGCGCGCCGCACGATCATTGGGGTCCAGGCCCGCGGCTCGCATCTCGTAAGTTACCTTCCTGTTGCTCGCGCGGTTGTTGCCCCGCGCCATCTTCTCTTCGTACGGATCGTCCTCGTCCCAATCGTCGTAATCCGAGGGTCGGCGTCCCCCGGCGTTGTGCACCAGCACGGGTGCGCCGTCCACGACGACGTAGTAAGTGTGCACCGAGTGCACCGTCAGGTCGTGCATGACTCGGGACCCGGCGTAGGACTCAACGCTCTTCACGGTGACCTGTCGGCCGTGCAGCGACAGCAGCCGCTCACCCGGTCGGAGGTCAGTCGCGTACACCCACTGCTGGCGGTCCTCGCTCCAGACCGGGTGGTGCTGGGTGGTCTGGATCGTCACTTCCGGATTCCCCGCCACGACAAGGACGAGGTCGGTCAGGGCAATGTCCTGGTTGGTATATGTGGCGACCACTCGCTCCGGGCCGGACTGCCCCGTTTCCGGATCCGTAGCCGTCACCCTGTCGCCGAGTTCGACCTCTTCGATCGGCTTCGTCGACCCGTCCCAGAGCAACACCACCGTCCCTGGAGCAAAGCTGTGACAGGCCTTCTTTCCTGCCTTGAGGAAGTCCTTCACGCCAGTGATCAGTTTGCCGAGCAGGTTCTTCACCCGGACGCCTAGCTCGTAGCCCTTCTTCCACTTCCACGGCGCCCCGTACTTGGTGGCGAGCTTGCCCAGCATGCCGCCAACGAAGGAGCTGGCAATCGTGATCGCCGTGTTGACGCAGCCCCCGATGTCGCCCTTGGTGATGCAGTTCAGCGCATCGGTGATGCCCAGCTCGTCCATCGCGATCTTGGCGAGCGCCTTGCCCGCCTCAAGGAGGATGGCCTTCGCCTTGGCGATGCGCTCCTGCCGGGCCCGCTCGGCAGCGGCGGCCGGGTCAGGGCCACCACCGTTCTTCACGCGCGGGTGGTTCTCCGCCGGCGCGTGCGGGTCGTACGCGCCCGAGCAGCCGTGGCAACCGTCGTTGTGCCCGGGCACGTCGTGGTAGTTGCCGTACATGTCCTCGTAGTCGGCGCCTGGACCGCAGGCGTCGTCGGAGCAGGCCCGCAGGCCGTCCGGGTCGGAGAACGAGATCGGGTTGTTGTTGGCGTACGCGTACCCGTGCATCTGCTGCGGGTCGTTGACGTCGATGACCGGGTCGATGGAGATGAACCGGCCGAGGACCGCGTCATACTCGCGGGCGCCGATGTTCACCAGGCCGGTGCTGCTGTCCTGGTTGCCGTTGACGAAGCCCTTCTCGGTGGGCCACTGCCCCGGTCCGGGTGGGGTTCCGCGCGATTCGCCGTACGGCGTGGTCCGCCGGTTGACGATTGCCCCCGCCTCGTCGACGACCGCCTGGCCGGTGCCGTGATGATCTGGCGCGACGTAGTGGACGCCGTCGACCTTGCGGACGATGCTGCCGCCGCCCGGTACCGGGTAGTAGCGGGTGCCGTCCGTCGAGTGGGTGGTGGTGTTGAGCCGGATCTCCATGCCCGGCAGGTAGAGCGTGGTGGTGCCGGGCTCCTTGCGGAGGATCCGGGACCCGTCGACGTCGTACACGAAGGAGGTCGTCTTGCTGTTGGCGGTGACCGACTCGAGGTTGCCCTCGGCGTCCCAGACCAGGGTCTGGTCCTCGCCGACCTTCGTGCGCTTGGTGGTGTTGCCGGCGTTGTCGTACTCGTAGGTGTAGAGCCGGTCGCCGGACGGGGTCTTCTCGGTCAGCTTGTTGACCGTGTGCGGCCGGGCCTGGCCGGCCAGTGGGGTCTCGTAGCTGCGCTCGAGCAGGGAGGTGCCGTTCGCGGCGTACTGGGTCTCGGTCTTGCGGTTGCCGGTCGCGTCGAAGGTGTAGGCGTGGTGGTACGGGGCCACCCCGCCGAGTCCCGTGACGCTGGGACCGCCGGCGCAGGGGTCGGTCGCCGTGCTCCCCGACGTCCAGGCCCGGTCCATCCGGCGCAGGTAGTCGTAGGTGAAGCACTGCACGTCCCGGGCACCGGTCGGGGTGTCCTCGATCCGGGTGACGTTGCCCGCGTCGTCGTAGTGGTACCGGGCGTCGATGTCGATCACCGGAGCGCCGGCCCGGTCGAGCCGGACCCGGCTCAGCCGCTTCGACGCCCGCTCATACTCGTACGTCGACCAGACCTTCTTCGTGCCGAGCTGCACCTCGGACTGGAGCACCTCACCGGTCGCCTGGTAGGAGACGTCGGTGACATACGGCACGTCGCTGGCGGTGCTTTTCAGCCGCTCGAGCGAGTCGTAGGTGTAGGCGATCGACTCGAACGGCAGGCCGCCGCCGTCCGACATGCCCACCGACTGCACCGTGCCGTCGAAGTTGTACTCGGTGCCGAAGCTGTACAAGCCGGCGAGCTCGGTGCCCGCCTGCTCCGGAACCTGGTAGTAGGTCTCGTGTGGCCGGTACAACTCGTCGTAGGCACCGTAGTAGGTGACGTACTCGCCGCCGTCCGGGGCGTACCGGGTGGTGGAGGAGAGCTGGCCGAGCATTTCCAGGTCGTACTGCCACGCGCTGAGCAGCTGACCGGTGTTCGGGTCCTTGCCCTTGTACGTGGCGGTCTTGCGGCCGATCGCGTCGTAGCGGTAGCTCAGTGACGCGCCGGCGCCGTTGGTGCTGACCGTCAGCCGGTCCTGGTCGTCGTAGGAGAAGTACGAGTGCCCCGCGTCCGGGTCGATCGACTCGGTCTTGCGGCCGCGCTGGTCGTACCGGTTCTCCCACTGGTTGCCGAGCGAGTCCTTCACGGTCGCGAGCTGACCCGACGGGGTGTACGCGTACTCGGTCTTGTCATACGCGCCGGTCGGGCTGTTGCCCTTGTACTGGAGCAGCTGGGTGGTCTGCCCGAGCGCGTTGGAGACGGTGGTGCGCGGCGTCTCGCCGTCCGGCGGGTCGACCGACACCCGGTCGCCCCCGTAGGTGGTGGTGGTCCGCCACTTCTCGGTGATGCCGTCCAGGAAGATCGTGGCCTTCACCCGATCGGCACCGTCGTAGACGAAGGCGGTCTGACCGTTGATGTCGGCCGGCACGGCCGGGTAGATCACGTCGGTCGGCGCACCCGCCACCTGGTACGTGTCGTACGTCCGCTCGACCTGACCGGTCGGGGTGTAGAAGGTGTCGACGATCATACGAGTGCCGTCCGGGCCCTCGGTCTGCACCTGCCGCGGCCGGAGCAGGCTGTCGTAGAGCTGGTACTCGACGCTGTACGAGCCGTCGTTCTGCCGCTTCTCGGTCTTTACCGCCGCCGGCTTGTCCGTGCGGATCAGGTAGGTGTACTTGGTGTTCGGGGTCAGCCCGGCGGTGCCGGTACGGTCCGGCAGCCAGACCTTCGACAGCCGACCCAGCGGGTCGTACTCCAGGACGCTCTTCATTCCGTTGGGGTCGACCTGCCGTACCGGGCTGCCCCAGGCCGGCGCGTAAGTGGTGACCGTGTCGTAGTCGAGCGGGCTCTTCTCGGTGACCTGGGTGGTCAGGCCGTTGGTATCGACGTAGCTGGTGGTGGTGACCGAGCCGACCGCGTCCTTCGCGGTCAGCGGCCGCCCGAAGCCGTCGAAGGTGCCCTCCGCCACCCGGGCGTACGTCGCCGTGGTGCCGTCGTGCTTGGCCAGCCGCTCCGTCCGGGTGGCGTTTCCGGTGACTTTCGCCTTGCCCAGTACCTGAGCGTCGTAGTAGGTGCGGTCGTCCGAGATGACCTGGGTGGCCCGGTTCGGCGTGGCGGAGCACTTGACCGACACCGACTCGACCTGGGAGACCAGGTCCTTGACGTAGGCCGGCTTGTTGTCGCCGTAGGTGGTCACGTCGGTGACGTAGGTGGTCCGGGTGCAGGCCTCGTCGCCGACGACGTCGACGTCGCCCTCGTTCTCGGTCTGGTAGGCCTGACCGTAGCTGGTGTCGAAGCTCGTGCTGGTCTTCGTCTGCCGCCAGCCACCGCCCGCCAGTGCCGTGTAGTTCCGGGTGCTCGCGGTGTTTACGAAGTACGACTCACTGTCGCCCCAGGTGTGGGCCTCACTGCCGGTCCGGTACCGCCACGGGGCCTTGATCGTCTTGCTGATCTCGGTGGCACCGTCGAACGTCTTGCTCTCGTACTCGAAGCCGGAGAGCTCGTCGTAGTCGGTGTAGGTGCCGCCGGCGGAGTCCGTGACGGTCACCGACCGAGGGCTGTCGCTGTCCGGGTCGTCGTCGCCGTGCAGGCCACGCAGGTAGCGGTACTCGGTCTTGGTCGTCTGAGTCTGACCATCGCCCTTGGTGACCTGGACCCGACCGTAGCCGCGCCAGTCGCTCCAGGTGAGGTCCTTGCCGTCACCGAGCCCGTCCGGCTTCGCCTTCCGCCAGGCTGCACCGTCGAGGTAGTCGTACTTGGTGACCATGTCGGGCGAGCGGGCGGTGCGATCGGTTTCCACCACCGCACTGACCACGTACTTGTGGAACCAGTCGGTCACCTTGCTGCCGCTGCCCAGCGGGTTCCACTTGACCGGATAGCAGCGGCGGGTGCTCTTGCCCTCGGTCGGGAGACTGCTCTCCGTGCAGTCCGGCTTGGCGTAGTTGACGTCGATCTGCCCGCCGCTGTCGGTGTAAACCGTCGCCAGGCGGAACCGGATCAGCGGGGCGATGAAGTCCTCTGTCTTGTCGATCCGGTTGGCCAGCTGGAGGCCGGCGAACTCCACGCTTGGCATGGCAGCGCTACCGCCGACCAGGCCGGTGTGGGTGATCTTGTTGAGCCAGAGCGTCCGGCTACCGTCGCCGTTATCGGTGAGCAGGTGGTCGAGCGTCCACTTGTCGACGTCGGTCCAGGCGGTGGCGCCCCGGATCTGGGTGCGGATGCCGACCAGCCGCTTCCGGGTCCAGAAGGTGGGGGTGATCTGGTCGCCCTTGCACTTGGTGTCCTTGGCGCAGTTCCGGTCCCAGGGGACGTCCGGCCAGTACGGAGCGGTGGTCGTGTTCAAGTCCTGCTCGTCGCAGTCGACCGTGCCGCTGGGCAGGCAGCGCTCCAGCGTGTCAAAGACCACCCGCGCGGGCGCGTTGGTGGTGTAGACCTGCCCGTCCTTCTGGCCGTAGTCGATCCGCTTCAGCCAGCCCGCCCGGTGGTACTCGACCCCGTTGACATCGGTGCGGTTGCCGCGGGCGTACCAGTTGCTCTCCCGCCCGTAGAAGTAGGACGTGACATTGCCGTGGCGGTCCTTGACGTAGTCGAGGCTCCAGCGCCACGCCTGGTTGCAGTACGAGTCGGCGAACGCCGTCTTGTTGCACGGCTCGTTGGCGTCGTCACCGAATACCGGGACGACCCAGGTCGATGCCGTCTCCTCCTTGCCGGAGACCCAGCCCGGCAGCCTGTTCAGGCCGAAGTAGTACTCGGTGCCACCGGTCGTGGTGACCCGCCAGTACTCGCCGTCGTTGTCGCCGTTGGTGACTCCGGAGAGCTTCTCGACCTTGGAGCCGTCGTCGGAGGCGAACTTCCAGCCACCCGCGGTCTTGACCAGCTCGGTCGACTTGCCGTTGAGCAGGATGGTGGCGTTGTCGTACGCCCAGCACTGGTCGGCTACCTCGTTGTGGCCGTCGTCGGCGCACGCCTTGTAGCGGCGCTCGATGTGGCCCGGCTCGTAGCTGAACCCCTCACCGATCCAGGAGCCCTGGTTATTGGTGGTCGAGGTGCGCCCGTCGACCGACTGCGAGGAGTAGGCCAGCGTGATGCCCGGTCCTCCGCCACCGGGCACCGGGGGCGTCCGCAGCGGGTACGACCAGGAGAAGCCACCGGTGGAGGGGGCCACTGACCACTGCGAGGAGGGGGCGAGCTTCGTCGCCGAGTAGCTGCCCTGGGAGGACGAGTCACCGGCGGTCAACGCGTAGAGGCTGCCGGTGCTGGCCGTCGCTGTCACCTGAGCCGAGACGTTGTGCTTCTCGCCGTCGTTGACCGTCGGCAGCGGCTGGGCGGCACAGTCCTTGCGCTCGGGGGTGCGCAGGGCGCACTCGGGCAGCCGGGACAGCCGGAGCCGGCTGCCGAAGTCGCCGCCGAAGGCGCCGGCCAGCCCGTCGTACCCGACGGAGAGCCGGATGTCGGCGGCGGCCCGCTGGCCGTCCGTGCGGGCCACCCGTACGACGGGCCCGTCGACCTTGGCGCGCTGGGCCGTCCCGTGGTCGAGCACCTCGACTCGGACCTTGCCGGGCGGCGTGGCCGAGGCGACCCCGCTCGCGGTGGCGGCGGTACCGTTCGCGGTCGCGGACACCGCGGCGACGGAGACGGTGAGCCCGCCCGCCACGGCGGTGCGTGCCGCGCCGGCCCCGACGGTCCGGTCGTCAGCCGCGACGGGTGCCGGCAGGGCGATCTCAGTCGCACCGGCGGCCGGCCAGGTGACCGACGCCGGCCTGGTGGTCGCCGCGGCCTCGGCGGCGTCCGGCTTCCTCGGCTTGGTGGGCAGGGGATCCCGCTTGGGCAGGACCTTTCCGGAGTCGGCGGTGTTGGGGCGGTTGCTGCCCTGAGCGGCAGCGGCGGGCATCTCGACGGCCTGGATGAAGGTCAGGCTCATCACGCCGGCCATCGCCCAGGACACGGGTCGCTTTATCCGGCGCTGCAGCACGCTGGAGGCGACCAGTTGTCGGGAGAACATCAACCCTCCACGGGTGGTCGGGGGAAGCGGTAGAGCCGTGGGGGGGGGGGGCCCCCCCCCCGCCCCCCCCGCGGGGGGGGGGGGGGGGGGGGGGGGGGGGGGGGGGGGGGGGGGGGCGGGGGGGGGGGGGGGGGGGGGGGGGGGGGGGGGGGGGGGGGGGGGGGGGGGGGGGGGGGGGGGGGGGGGGGGTGGGGGGGTGCA
>NZ_JBITLH010000010.1:97459-256905 GCF_044465125.1 Micromonospora sp. NPDC049836 | reverse complement strand
CGCAGCCACCAAGACCAACGACTGAACATCTACAACCAGCGAGGGGGTCAAAGTTCGGCCGGAACAGAGGGGTCAGGGTTCAACCGGTGTTGACATACGCTCGCGGTTTAGCAGTTTAAGTCCACGCCTCCGGTGCCGAACGTCAGCAGGAAGTCAGCAAACCGAGCGACACCAGCAGACAGCCGCTGGTACAAGACTGCAGGGCCTACCACACCAACGTCACCCGTCGACGCTGATCGGAAAGCAACGAGCGGACCGAGCCGCCTTTGCAAGGCAGGGGTTAGGGGTTCGAGTCCCCTGGGCTCCACCAGCACTTTCACTGGTTGATCTCGCTCCCGAGTACAGCCAAGCGGTCACGCCGTCCCCTCCTCGCCGAGGATCCGATCGATGGCCGAGGCAGCCTGACGAGCCCGCGCCGGCAGAACGTGCCCGCAGGTGTGGGCCGTCAGCGGGTCGTGGAGTGTCCAGCTCCATTACGGCGCGCAGATCCTCGCCCTGGTCGGTCGAGTTGGAAGGTCGGAGACTGCCCGACGAGGAGATCGGCCCCCAGCCTGCGGCCAGTCCCGCAGATCTGCTGCGTTGGCCCTAGCGAGCACCGGGGAGCGTGCCGAGCAGGCTGTCAGCGCCCTTGCGAACCGCCTCGTCCTGGTCCTCGAGCAGTGTCGCAAGCACCGTTCGGAGGCCCTTACGTTGAGGATCAGTCGAGTCAAGCCAGAGGCCGTAGCTGGTGGCGCCGTAAAGGTAATCAGTGATCTCTGTTAGGTGGGTGTTGTCCTTCGCTGAGTCAGCTCGATGCCAGGCCGCGGCGAACGGACGGAGTGCTGCTCTGTCACCACGCTTGATCAAGGCGTCCGCTGTGTCCTGAACGGGAGAGGTGTTGTCGTCATCGAGCAGGAGCTCCAGGAGCGCCTGGTCGACGGTGTCGGATCCGGCGAACTGGCTCAGCTCGGTGCCGGCCCGCGCCCGCTCCGAGAAGTCATCTGACTGCGCCAGACCCAACAGTGTCTCGACAGAGTCCATCAAGAATGCGCCCCTCTGAAGTGCTCGTAGGCGGATCGCTCACCGCCGGCTACCAGCCTGATGGCTAGGGCGGGTAGATCTTTCGCCAACGGCAACCTACCCGGCACCCCCAGCTGGCCCGTGCCCCTTGCGTGCCCCATCGGACGGGCGTCGAAGGTCAGCGGCCTGCCCGCTTCCGGTCCAGCCTGGCGAGGTTGGGACGTGCCCGCCTGGAACGATGGGCGGGTGCAGATCACCCGACTCATCACCGCGGAGGATGCGCCGGCCCTGGCCGAATTGCTCCGCGTCAACCGGGAGTTTCTCGCGCCGTGGGAGCCGAGCCGGAGTGCTGACTACTTCACCGCATCCGGCCAGCACGCCGTCATCGAAGCCGATCTCCGGCAGCACGAGCAGGGATCGAAGCTGCCCCACGTGATCCTCGACGACTCCGGTCGCGTGATCGGCCGCATCACGCTCAACGGGATTGTGCGCGGCCCGTTCCAGTCATGCGCCATGGGCTATTGGGTAGGCGCCACCCACAACGGCCGCGGGTTCGCGACGAAGGCGGTGCGCGAGATCGTGCGGGTGGCGTTCGAGGAGTTGGGGCTGCATCGGGTGCAGGCAGAGACCCTGCTGCACAACGTCAGATCGCAACGGGTGCTGGAACGCAACGGGTTCGTGCGGTTCGGCATGGCGCCGGCGTACCTCAACATCGCCGGCCGGTGGCAGGATCACGCCATGTTCCAGGTGCTGAACCCGTCCTGGACGACCGGCTGAACATCACCGTCGGTAACACAGCACGAGTGGCCGGGCGGCTCCACCCCGCCCTGATCGACTCGGCCCGCGAGTGGGGCGCTGGAGTTGCCGGACGGTTCCGGCTCGTGGGTGGTAGGTCGGCGAGCAAGGTGACCGGGGTGACGATCTCAGTAGGATGCTGAGATGTCTCGTCCAGTGATCTTCGACCTCTTCCACACCCTGGTCCAGGGGGCCGACGAGGAGCGTGATCGGGTGGTCGGCGAGATGGCGCTCATGGTCGGTGTGGCTCCGGCCGAGCTGGTCGCCGCGTACCACGCCACCTGGCGGGACCGGCTGGTCCGGTGGGACGTTGAGGAGACCATTCGCCTCCTCGCCGGACGTTTCGGCGGCGCACCGACCGACGAACAGGTGACCCGGGCCGGTGAGCATCGGCGAGCCCTCGCGCGCCGGGTGCTCGGCAGCGTCTCGGCCGCCACCCTGGACGTGCTCGACGCGTTACGCGCCCACGGGCATCCGCTGGCCCTCATCAGCAACGCCACCTCCGACACCGCCGAGGCATGGCCGCGCAGTCCGCTCGCCCAACGGTTCGACGTCGCGGTCTTCTCCTGCGACGTCGGGCTGGCCAAGCCCGACCCGGCGATCTATCACCTTGCCGCGGAGCGTCTGGGTGTCCGGCCGGCGGACTGCGTCTTCGTGGGCGACGGCGCAGACGGTGAGCTGGCCGGGGCGGCCGCGGTCGGTATGACCGTCTTCCGGACCACGGAGCACAACGACACCGACCCGGGCTGGGGCGGGCCGGCGTTCGCCACCCTGGGCGACCTGCCCGCCGTACTTCGGCAGCCGGTCAAGGTCATGGAGCCGGCCGAGTAGCGCGGTCAACACCGCCATTCGTACCGCCGGGCCCGGCGACGGACATCCGCCGGGTCGACGGTGGGTGACCCGGCGAGCAGGTCCGCGACAGTGACCGGCGCTGGACGACAGCAGTCCTGATTTTTCCGGGCAGCGATGTCCGCCACTGCACAGCACGGTGCCTGGCGCCTGCCGGACTACTCTCGTTGGCGTGTCCTCTGCGGATCTTCCGTTGCCTCCCACGTGCGAAGCGGTCACCGCCCGGGCGGGCGCTGGGCGGCTGGTGCGTGCCACCGAGCTGGACGTGGCGACGTGGCGGCTTCCCGAGCCGCAGAAGGCCGCACTGGTCTCCGCTGGCGTACCGCTGGTCGATGATCTGGTGAGTGCGGTGGCTTTCCACGCCGAGCCGACGAGGTACCGGTTGGCGAGCTCCGACGAACTGGACTGGGTGTACGGCGCCGCGCCGGGGACCGGTGAGGTGCGGGCATGGTCGTCGGACGGCAGCTCCTGGTTCGTCAACTCGACGATCAACCACTGGCTGTGCTCGCTGCACCTGGTAGGTAGCTGGCTGACCAGCTCGACCGTCATCGACCGCTGGGACGAGGACTTGCCGGCCGAGGAGGAAGCACTCGCGGAGCTTGCCGCACTGTTGGAGCGGATCAGGGTCCTCGACCCGCCCGCGTTCGGGGACGGCGACCACGCCACCCACTTCTGGCCCGCGGTGCTCGACCGGTGGCTCTACTGACCGCTGCCCCCGATCCACCGGGCAGCAGGCTCGTCGTGGTGCCGCGACCGGCGAGCCGGGTAGCGGGACGAGCCGCTCGAACGGGATGGGCCCGGCGAGATCGCCGGGCCCATCCGTCTGTTCGCCGGTCAACCGGTCAGTCGAGGTACGTCCCGTTGACGGCCGTCGAGCTGCCCATCGGGCCGCTGATCCAGCGACCCAGCTCGCCCGCCTGCGGGTCGCTGACCACGGCCGGGGAGCCGAAGACGACGGCGGTGTCGACCGAGCCGCTGAGCAGGTCGGCGTACCACTTCGCCTTCGGGTGCAGGGTGTCCCGGGTGCCGACGGTCAGCATGAGCGGGCCGTTCAGCGTCGCCATCAGGGCACCGCCGGCCAGCGCGTCCGGCCAGTTCATCCCGGTGGCCAGGCCGACCGTGCCGCCCCGGCCGAAGAAGTGGACGTTGACCGCGTTGGCGGTCTCGAACCGGTCGTCCCCCACCAGGTTGATGGTCAGGTACGGGTCGATGGCGGCGGCCGCCTGCTTGCCGACCGCGATGAGTTCGCTGCCGCCCCGCTGGCGGGCGTCGAGGTAGCTCTTGATCGAGGCGGGCAGCTTGCCGTCGTTGGTCAGCACCACCACCGCCGAGACGTCGGTGCCGGGCCGGTTGCGGGAGCCGGCCGCGGCGCCGGCGGCCAGCGCGTCGGGGAAGTTCATCCCGGTGGCGACGAGCACCTGGTTCGGCGTCGGGTTGATCGCGTTGGCGATGGCGATGGAGGTGCCGAAGCGGTCGGCGCCGGCCAGCCGGACGACCGCGAAGCCGAGCTTCTCGACCTCGCCGCGCACGGTGGCCGAGAGAGCGCCCTCGCTGCCGAGCAGGTAGACGGTCCCACCCGGGGCGAGCACCCGGCGGATCTCGTCGGCGGTCTGCGGTTGCAGCCCGGCCGGCGGGGTCAGCAGCAGCGGGCCCTTCTTCGCCGCGGCGAGCGCGGAGCCGCCGAGCGCGTCGGCGTACGTGTCGGAGCGGGACAGCACGACGGCGCCGGCACGCGGCCGGACGTCGGCGGGGTCGGCGTACGTGCCCCAGTGCGCCTGGGAGGCGGCCACGGCGGTGCCGAACCGGTCCTGCCCGGTGACCCGTACCGTCCGGTCCTGAAGTTGTGGCTGGTAGGCCGGCACACCGCGGAGGCCGTCCAGCACGGTGAAGCGGTCGGGCCAGCTGCCGCTGGCGTCGATCCGGACCACCTCGGTGGTGTCCGATCCGGCGGCGGTCCGGTTCGCCACGAGCGAGAACCCGTCCGGCGAGTACTCGGGGTTGTCGTGGACGCCGCCGTTGTCGGTGAGCCGGGTCAGCGCGCCACTGTAGAGGTAGACCTTCCAGAGGTCGCCGGCCCGGACGAACGCCACCCAGCGCCCGTCCGGAGAGATGGTCGGGTTCTGGGCGTCGGCGACGATCTCCTCGAAGTGGTGGTAGTCGTCGAGCAGGCCGATCGACGGGACCCCACCCGGGTTGCCGGCGCCGTCGCTGGGCTGGCGCTGGACGACGACGCGTCCGGCGTTGTCGCTGTCCGGGGCGAGGTAGTTGGCGTCGTCCCAGGGGCTCAGGGCGTCGGTCTCCACGCCGTTGAGGTTGCGGGTGGACTCGATCCGCCAGGGCCGGCCCAGCGGCTTGGCCGCCCACATGACCTGGTCGGTGCGGCCGATCCACTTCGGATCGCGGCGTTCGGTGTCGGTCTCCGGCCAGACCACCTTGTGCAGGTCGTCCGCGTCGTCGTGGCGCAGGGTGACGATCGCGCCGTCCTGGTCGACGTAGGCGGCCCGGCTGCCGTCGGGTGACCAGGAGGCGTAGCGGAGCTTCGCGCCGGTCGAGTTGGTGAGGGTCCGGCCGTCGGCGAAGCGGATCGTGTCGCTGCCGTTGCTGACCGTCACTCCGAAGGGGTTGGCCGGCACGCCGGTGGTGGCCAGGGCCGGCGCCGGGGCGATGGCGTACGCCACGGCGCCGGCGGCCAGGACCGACGCCAGGGTGGCGGCGAGCGGTCGTCGGGGGTGCTGTCTCGGCAAGGAGGATCTCCTCGGGGAGCGGTGAGTCAGGGGGTGGCCGGGGGACGGGCGAGGGATCGCGTTCGCGGCGCGCGCCGGCAGCAGCACGATACGGGTAGGTGATCAGTTGCCGGAAGGCCTGTCCGGCCGGATCGGCCCGCCGGTCTCCGCGCTGCTTGCCGGGTGGCCGGTTCGGGGCCGCTAGCCGAGCCGGTCGAGGAGGTCCCGCGAGCGGCGCACCACCAGCGCTGCGGCGTCGGCGTCGTACGACGGCAGGGAGCTGTCGGTGAACAGGTGCCGGTCGCCCGGGTAGACGAAGAGCTCGGCCCGGTCCGGTCCGACGATGGTGACGAGTTCGCGGGCGGCGTCGACGTCGCCCTCCAGGCCGAAGAACGGGTCCTGCTCCATGCCGTGGATCTGCACGGGCACCCCGTCCGGCCACGGCCCGAAGGCCCACTCGCCGGTGACCGGGATGCAGGCCTCGTAGAGCAGGGCGCCGCGCGCGCCGGGCCGGGTCTGGGCGAGCCGCTGGGCGATGGCGGCACCCCAGGAGAAGCCGGCGTAGACCAGGGCCCCGGGCAGGTCGGCGACGAACGCGTCGGCCCGCCGGTCGAGTTCCTCGCCGCCGATCCGCTTGGTCAGCGCGGCCCCGTCCTCCAGGGTTGCCGGCCGCTCGCCGTCGAAGAGGTCGGGGGTGTGCACGGTGTGCCCGCCGGCGGCCAGTTGCTCGCCGAAGGCGCGTACGCCGTCGGTGAGTCCCTGGAGGTGGTGGAAGAGGACGACCTCGGACATCTCTAGACTCCTGTCATCGGACGAGAACGATCGAATGATCGAGAATACTAGAACGGTCGAGAAATGTCGGTCAATGAGCAGGTGCCGATCCCGGACTACGACCTCGACGAACTGCTGGTGGTGACCGCCCCCGAGCAGCTCCGGGCCCTCGCCGACCCGCTGCGCGGCACCCTGCTGGAGCTGCTCCTCGAACGGGCGGCCACGGTCAACGAGCTGGCGCGAGCCGTGGACCGGCCCAAGAGCAGCGTCGCGTACCACGTGAACCTGCTGGTCAACGCCGGTTTGCTGCGGGTGGTGCGGACCCGCCGGGTGCGGGCGATCGAGGAGCGGTACTACGGCCGGGTGGCCCGGACCTTCTACGTCGGCGTGCTCAACCGCCCCGAGGACAAGCAGGTGGTGGCCGCCATCAACGGGCTGGCCGAGGCGGCCGCCGAGTCCGCCGCGGCCCACGCCGCCGACGAGCTGCGCTGCACCCTGGTGCACGCGCGCATCCCTCTCGAGGAGGTGCGGACCTTCTGGGCGGAGGTCCAGGCGCTCGCCCGCCGCTTCGCCCAGATCCCCCGCGCCGGCGACCAGGTGTACGGCTTCGTCGCCGGCCTCTACCCCACCGACGCGCCCACCCTCCCCGATATCGAACCGGCCGGCCCCGACGAGCCGCGGCGGTAGCCGGGCCACCCCGCGACCCCGCCGGGGGCCCGCCGATCAGCCGGCGGCGTCGGCGAGGACCTCGCGCAGCGCGTGCGAGGCCTGCCGGACGATGCCCGGGTTGGTGTCCCAGTAGTACGGCAGGGCGAGCACCGCCTGGAGCAGCGCCCAGCCCCGACCACGCAGCCAGCCGGCGTCGTCGACGGCCAGTTCGGCGCGGAACCGGGCCCGGCTGGCGCCGGTGAACACGTTCCACGCCGGTTGCAGGTCGCAGGCCGGGTCGCCGACGTTGAGCCCGCCGAAGTCGATGACCGCCGCGAGCCGGCCGTCGACCACCAGCAGGTTGCCGGGCAGCAGGTCACCGTGCACCCAGACCCCCGGCCCGTCGTACGCCGGCGCGTCCAGCGACTCCTGCCAGGCCCGCAGCACCGCGCCACCGTCCACCCGGTCGCCGAGGCGGCGCACCGCGTCGCGTACCCCCTCATCCAACTCGACGAGGTCGGCGCCCCGGCTGCCCCGGCCGCGCGGGTACGCGCCCGACGGGTCCACCCGGCGCAGCGCCGCGATGAACCCGGCCAGGTCCACCGCCGCCCGGTCCAGGTCGTGCAGCGTGCCGTTGGCGTTCTCCCCGGGCAGCCACTCGTACACCGACCAGTCGAAGGGGTAACCCTCGGCCGGCCGACCCATCGCCAGCGGTACCGGCACCGCGAGCGGCAGGTGCGGGGCCAGCCGGGGCAGCCACTCGGCCTCCCGGGCGGCCTGATTCGTGGCCCAGCCGATCCGGGGCAGCCGCACCGCCAGGTCCGCGCCGAGCCGGTAGATGTCGTGGTCGGTGCCGTACGAGGGAACCAGCCGCAGCGGCCGGGCGGCCCAGTGCGGGAACTGGCCGGCGAGCAGCCGGCGGACGAGCTCGACGTCGGTCTGCACCTCGTCGGCGTGCATCTTGATCCGGGTCACACCGGGCATCCTCCGGCGCTGGCGCGCCGGCGGGCAACCGGGTTCAGCCCGTGCTACGGCGGCGCCAGGTCAACGTCATGACCAGGATCACCAGGCCGGCCGGCAGGGCCGCCACCAGCAGCCCCCGCGACCGCGCCAGCCGGAGCCGGAGGAGCAGTCGCCGGTCCGGCTCCCGGGTCACCGCGTACTGCTGGCCGGGCAGACCGGGGTCGAGCCGGCAGGTGAGCCGGTAGCTGCCGGGAGCCGCGGCGGTGAAGCTCGACGCCCAGGCCCAGAGGGTGTCGTCGGTGGCCCGCTCGACCCAGTCGACCCGGTGGCCCGGCTCGCGCACCGGCACCGGCCGCCCGTCCGGGCCGGTCACCCGGCATCGGTCGCGGTCCGGCCCCCGGGTCGGCCGGGTGGCCCAGACGGCGTACCGGCCGGGGGCCAGCTCGACGTTGATCTGGTCGTACCAGGGGCCGGGGACCCGCAGCGGCAGGGGCACCGGCTCGGCCCGCGGCGACACCGCCCGCTGGACGGCGGGCACGCTCGCCAGCAGGCCGAAGCAGCCGACCAGCGCCAGCACCCCGGCCAGCACCAGCGCCACCCGCCTGCCCATGCCGGCAGGGTAGTGCCGGGCCGGTGCCGGCGGGGACCCGCGGCAGGCTAGCGTCGGGGCGTGAGCACCGGATCCCCGCGCGTCCTGCCGGCCGACCGCGGCATCGCCGAGGCGGCCGCCGTCCTGCGTGCCGGCGGGCTGGTCGCCTTCCCCACCGAGACGGTCTACGGGCTGGGGGCGAACGCGCTCGACGCGGCGGCGGCGGCCCGGATCTTCGCGGCCAAGGCCCGCCCCAGCTTCGACCCGCTGATCAGCCACCTGGCCGACGCCGCCGACCTGCCCGGCCTCGTCGGCCCGGTGCCACCGGCGGTCGCCGCCCTGGCCGAACGCTTCTGGCCGGGCCCGCTCACCCTGATCGTGGACCGGCCGGCGGTGATCCCGCCGATCGTCACCTCCGGACTGGACACCATGGCGGTACGCGTGCCGGACGAACCCTCCGCCCGGGCGTTGATCGCCGCCGCCGGGGTGCCGGTGGCCGCGCCCAGCGCCAACCGGTTCGGGCAGCTCAGCCCGACCCGCGCCGAGCACGTGGTGGCCGGGCTGGGCGACGCGGTGGACGTGGTGCTCGACGGCGGGCCCACCCGGTGCGGGATCGAGTCGACCATCGTGGACGCCCGGGGCGCTCAGCCCGTCGTGCTCCGGCTCGGCGCGCTGCCGGTGGAGGCGCTGATCGAGGCGGTCGGGCCGGTCGAGGTGCGGCCGGGCAGCTCCGGGCAGCCGGTGGCGCCCGGGACGCTGGCCGCGCACTACGCCCCGCGTACCCCGTTGCGGTTGGGGGCGGCCGACGCCGACGGCGGCCGGCGCGGCCTGCTGGCCTTCCGGGCCCGGCCGGCGGCGGGTGACTGGGCCGCCGTCGAGGTGCTCTCGCCCGAGGGCGACCTGACCGTGGCGGCCGCGCGGCTCTTCGACGCCCTGCACCGGCTCGACGCGGCCGGGGTGACCGAGATCGTGGCCGAGCCGGTGCCCGAGGTCGGGCTGGGCCGGGCGATCAACGACCGGCTGCGCCGGGCCGCCGCCACCTGGCACTGAGCCACCACTCGACCGCGGTACGTCCGCCGCGGCGGGCACCTCGCTCACCCGGGCAGCCGGCCGCCCGTCTCGCCGGCATGGCCGCGGTCGTCGCGGGTAGGAGATACGGCAACAACCCCCCGAAAGCGAGGTAGCACACCAATGCCGACCGCACGCGACATCATGACCAGCGACGTGAGCTGCGTCCGCGAGCAGGACGACCTGCGTACCGCCGCCCGGCGGATGGCCGACCTGGGGGTGGGTTCGCTGCCGATCTGCGGCGCCGACAAACGCCTCAAGGGCATGCTCACCGACCGGGACATCATCGTGAAGGTGCTCGCCGAAGGGCGCGACCCGGGCAGCGTGACCGCCGGGGAACTGGCCCAGGGCGAGGCGGTGACCATCGGCGCCGACGACGACGCGGCCGAGATCCTGCGGACCATGGGCAAGCACAAGGTACGCCGGCTGCCCGTGATCGACGGGCACGACCTCGTCGGCATCGTGGCCGTCGCCGACGTGGCCCGGTCGCTGCCCGACCGTCCGGTGGGTGACCTCATCGAGGCCATCTCCGAGCACGGCTGACCGCCCCGCGACCGATCGCCGTCCCCCTCCGGCCGCGTGCCGGGGCGGGGCGGCGATCGCCGTCAGGCGGGCGGGGTCAACGGGACCGTCTCGCCCCGGTGCACGGTGCGGACCTGGCGGGCGAAGCCGCGCCGGCGGGCCTGCTCGACGAAGTCCCGCAGCGGGGAGCGGAACACCGGGTAGTCGTCGTAGTGGATCGGCACGGTGAGCTGCGGCCGGATCAGCTCCACCAGGTCGGCGCCCTGCTTCGCGTCCATGGTGAGCAGGATGCCGGCGATCCGGGTGCCGCCGAGGTGGATCAGCATGGCGTCGATGTCCGGGAAGCGTTGCGGGATCTGCGCGAGCTGCGGCCGGCGCAGCGTGTCCCCCGTGACGTAGAGGCGGAACCGCCGCTCGCCGGCCTGCTCCAGGTCCACCAGGGTGCCCATCACGTCGGGCATCAGCAGGTCCACCACCCCCGGCCCGTGCTGGCCGGGCAGCGCGGTCAGGCGCAGCGTCTCGGCGCCCCGGTGCAGCTCGTACGACCGCCAGGTGGGCAGCCCGGTCGCGGCCTGGAAGCCCCAGCGGCGCAGCTTCCGTTCCGCCGCGGGCGTGGTGACGATCGGCAGGCCTCGGTCCAGCCCGCGCCGGGCCACCCGGTCGAAGTGGTCCCCGTGCAGGTGGGACAGGACCACGGCGTCCAGCGCCGGCAGCTGCCCGATGGTGAGCGCCGGGTCGGTGGACCGCTTCGACCAGAGCCCCTTGCCGAGGTACGCCCGCTGGCCCCGGTGCAGGAAGTTCGGGTCGGTGAGCAGGGTGAACCCGCCCACCCGGAGCACCGTCGTGGCCGTACCGACGAAGGTCACCTCAGGCGTCATGTCCTTCGCCGTACCCGTCATCCGGTTCGTCATGCGGGCGGACGCCGCGTTGCGGGAGGCGGTCCACCAGGCGGGTCAGCGCGCCGTTGGCGAACGTGGCGCCGAGCGCCGACCCGGCGGCGATGCTCCAGCCCACCGGCCCGAGCGGGGTGCAGCCGAAGAACTGGCTGACCCCCGGGGTCTGCACCACCGCCACCAGGACGCCCACCGACGCGGCCGTGGAGGCCAGCACCATGGGGCTGGTCCCGCCGGCCAGCACGGTCTGACCGAGCTGGGTACCGACCAGCGAGGCGAGCGCGACGGTGCCCGCCCGCCGCCGCCGGCCGGTGTACCGGGCCAGCGTCCAACCGGCGGTCGCGCCCAGCGTGGTGGCCCCGGCCCGGAGCGCGATCTCCCGGGTCATCGTCCCGCCCAGGGAGGTGTCCGGGCCCTCCCGCAGCAGGTGGTCGGTCCGGTCGGAGGCGGGCGGGCGGACCGCGATGGCCAGCGCCGGCACGAGGTCGGTGAGCAGGTTGACCAGGAGCAGTTGCCGGCCGGTCAGCGCGGAACGGCCGGTCGCCGCGGCGGTCAGCACGCTGAACGCGATCTCGCCGAGGTTGCCGCCGACCAGGATGCTCAGCGCGTGGCGGACCGACGACCACATGGCCCGCCCCTCCACCAGCGTGGCGATGATCGTCTCCAGCCGGTCGTCGGTGACCACCAGATCGGCGGCGGCCCGGGCCGCCGGGGTGCCCCGCTGACCGAGCGCGATGCCCACGTCGGCCAGCCGGATCGCCGGGGCGTCGTTGGCCCCGTCACCGGTCATCGCGACGGTCCGGCCGCGCCGTTGGAGCGCCTGGATGATCCGGACCTTGTGCGCCGGGGTGCACCGGGCCACCACGTCGGTGGCCATCAGCCGCTCCGCGAGCGCCTCGTCGTCGAGCCGGTCCAGGTCGGTGGCGGTCACCACCCGCTGTTCGCCGTCGTCCGGGCTGATCGTGGCGGCGATCGCCTCGGCGGTGGCCGGATGATCACCGGTGATCATGATGGTGTGCACGCCGGCCTGCCGGATCCGGTGCACCGCGGGCGCGGCGCTGTCCCGGATCCCGTCGGCGAGGGCCAGGAAGCCGACGAAGACCAGCCCGTCGACCTGCTCGTCGGTGACCGTCTCCGCGCCGGTGCGGCACTCGGCGACGGCCAGGATCCGGTGCCCGGCGCCGGCCCGTTCGGCGAGCATGGCGTGCAGCGCGTCCCGGCCGGCCGCGTCCAGCGGTACGTCACCCCCGGTGGTCCGCCGCGCGGCGCAGCGCGGCAGCACCGACTCCGGCGCGCCCTTGACGCTGAGCAGCAGGCCGTCGGCGTCCCGCCCGACCGTGGCGTGGTAGCCGCGGGACGGCTCGAACGGCAACCCGCCGACCGCGTGCCAGCCCGCCGCCCCGGTCTGCTCCACCACGCCGGCCATGCCGGCGCCCCGGCGTACCGCCCGGTCGGTCTGCTGCGGCAACTCGTCCGGGTCGGCCGCCGCCGGGGTGGCCCGCAGCGCGGCGGCCAGGGTCGGCCGCAGCGCGTCGTCCAGCCGCTCCGGCGGGGCGTACCGGTCCTCGCCGGTGCCCACCCCGGCCAGCAGCAGCTTGCCCTCGGTCAGCGTGCCGGTCTTGTCGAAGCAGAGCACGTCGACCCGGCCCAGCGCCTCGATGGTCCGCGGGTTGCGGACCAGCGCGCCGTGCTCGGCGAGCCGCCGCGCTGCCGCCAACTGGGCGGCGCTGACCAGAAAGGGCAGCCCTTCCGGCACCGACGCGACGGCCAGGTTCGCGGCGGTCGCCGCCGTCTCGGCCAGGGGTACGCCCCGGAGCAGCCCCGCCCCGGCCACCGCGATCGCCGAGCCCGCCGCCAGCGGCACGGCGCTGCTGGTCAGCTTGCCGAGCCGGGCCTCCACCCCGCTGGCCGGCGGGGCCTCGCGGGCCAGGGCGAGGCTGCGTCCCGCCTCGGTCTCCTGGCCGGTCGCCACCACGATCGCGGTGCCGTGACCGGCCGCGACGGTGGTGCCCTCGTAGAGCATGGAGTGCCGGTCGGCGACGGCCGCCGCCACCACCGGCTCGGGGGACTTCGCCACCGGCAGCGACTCGCCGGTCAGCGACGACTCGTCCGTCTCCAGCCCGTCCGAGCGGAGCACCCGGCAGTCGGCGGGGATCGCGTCGCCCGGACCGACCGCCACCACGTCCCCGGCCACCAGGTCCTCGGCCGGCACCACCTGCTCGACCCCGTCACGCAGTACCCGGGCGGTCACCGCCGAGCGGGACAGCAGCTCCGCGAGGGCCCGCTCGGTGTTGTGCTGGTGCACCGCGCCGACCACCGCCGAACCGCCCACCACGCTGCCGACCAGCGCCGCGTCGACCAGCGAACCGAACGCGGCGGAGAGCACCGCCCCGGCGGCCAGCACCGGGGTGAGCGGGTTCGACAGCTCCGCCACGAACGCCCGCAGCAAACCCGTGGACCCGCCGCCGTCCCCGGTCACCGACTGCCGGCGGCGGGCCGCCTCGCCGGCGGTCAACCCGTCCTCGCCGGTGCCGAGCTGCTCCAGCACCGTCCGCACCGGCATCAGGTGCCAGGCGGTCAACGTCGGGGCCAGGGTGCGGGTGCGGTCCGGCAGCCGGTGCGCCCGCCACACGCCGTGCGCGAAGGCGAGCGCGGCGGCCCCGTTGACCGCCACGAGGGCCCGGATGGGCAGCAGCTCGCGGCCGGCGGTGAGCGCCCCCAGCGCGCCCAGCCCGCTGCCGGCCATGGCGAGCCGGATGTTCTGCCGGGTCATCCGGCGGGCGACCCCGGCGGCGTCGATCAGCAGGGCGGGGACCCGCAGGTCGTCGGCGAGCAGGTGCGCCCCCCAGGGCGGCAGCTCGTCCGGGTCGCAGACGCCCACCGCGCAGTCCGCGGCGGCCAGCCCGGTGCGGTCGCCGGAGACCAACATGACCACTGCCCCGTCGCGTTGCAGGCCGCGCACCGAGCCGGCAAGGTCGGCGCCGCCGGGGACCAGCGCGTCGGCGAAGCCGTACCGGTCGTCGTCGCCGCCGGCCACCACGAGCCGCAGGCCGGCCTGGCGGGCCGCGGCGGGCAGCGCGTCCACACCCGGCGCGGGTTCCGGGTCCACCCGGAGCACGGCTGCGAGCGTGGACCCGGTGGCCAGGCCGAGCAGCCGGCCGCCGGCCGCCCGGAGCCGCTGGCTGTCCGGCGTGTCGCCGGGATCGTCGGCGTCGATCCGGTGCAGCGGGGCGAGCCGCCAGCCGTCGGCTTCGCGTACCGCGTCGGGCGCCGCCGGGTCGAACAGGGCGAACGCCTGGGCAGCGACCGCCGTGGTGTCCGCGCCGGGCAGCGGCGCGAGGTCGGCCAGCACCCCCCGGTCCGAGCCGAGTATCCGGCTGTCCAGCACCACCGTGTCGATCCGGTCCAGTTCGCGCAGCACGCTGCGGTCCATGGCGATCGCCCCGCGCCGCGCGAGGATCGAACCGAGCTGGGCGGCGTACCCCTCGCGACCGCTGCCCGGGGCCTTGGGCAGCGCGGCGAGCGCCAGCGCGGCGGCGCGCCGCGCCCCGGCCACCGGCAGCGCCGCCGCGCCGGCCGCCGCCCCCGCGGCGAGGGCCCCGGTGACGTACCGCTCGACGGGCCCGTCGGGGACCGGGCGGGGGCGCGTGCCGTCCGGCACCCGGGCGACCGCCCGCTCCGGGCTGCCGGTCAGCCGTTCCTCGGCCCGCGACCAGGCGGTGTGGTGGGCGCGGGCCTCGCCCCACTGCACGACCCGCTGCGCGCCGTCCAGCACGATGCCGGTCCATCCGCCGGCGAGCCCCTGCACGACCGCCTCGGCCAGCGGGAAGAGCACGTCGGCCCGGGGGTCGGCACGCAGTCCCCGGTTGGCCAGCGCGTGCAGCCGGGGGTGCAGGTCGACGGCGGTGAGGAAACCGGCCACCTCGGCGGGTACGGGCGTGAACGGCAGGATCCGGGTGGCCGCCGCGATGCTGAGGCCGAGCGCGTCCGACACCAGCGCGCCCAGCGTGCGGGGGGTACGCGGCCCTTCCTCGGGCGGGTGTGGCGGCGGGATGTCCGGGTCGGGCTCGTGCGGGCACACCTTCTCGGTGCGGGCCACCGTGGCGATCAGATCCCGCAGCTTCGGTTTGGGCTCCTCGACGGCGACGATCACCCGCCCCGACGGCGCGTTCACCCGGGCCCAGGTGACCCCGGGCAGCTTTTCGAGGGCGGCCTCGACCTGCTGGGCGAGCCGGTCCCCGCCGTCCTGGCAGACGCCGTGCACCTCGATGTGGTGCCGGCCGTCGCGGGACCAGACCCGGCGGCGGGTCAGCCCGGCCATCCGGGCGACCTTGGTGGCCGCCGCACCGACGCTCTCCGCCGCCTCGCCGACCGTGCGCGGGGTGGCGCCGGCCGCCGCGCCGGCGACGCCCCGGGCCGCGTCGGGCACGGCGGTGGCGACGGTACGGGCGACCCGTGCCACGGTGTCGGGCAGGGTGGTCGGGGACAGCAGGAAGCCGGCGTACCGGCCCAGCGACGTCATCGAGTCGTACGGCCGAGTCGTCGGCCGCGCACCCCGGTGCTCCTCTCGCCACGCGACGGCTCCACCTCGCGGCGCCGTGTGCGACGCGTCGAGCCGAAGTCGTCGTAGCCGTCCGCCATCTCGCCTCCCGCGCCTCGTTCCGGCGGGTCGGACTTCCCGGCCCGGCGTCCGTTATGCCCCCCGAGCAGGGCAGGTTTCCCCGCTGCCCGGGGCATGGACCGGTGCGCCGGTGGAATCCGGCTGGCACTGGTCAACGGCACGTCACCGCAGCAGGGAGGCGCGGATGAGCACGCTGACGCGGTACCTCAACGGGGTGCCCGAGACGGTGCGCGGCTACGGCCGGCGGGTGCGGATCCCGAAGGTGGGCGAGGTGGCGGTGCCGCCGCCGGACCGGATCGCCTACTACGCGGGCCTGGGCCTGCTGGCCACCCTCCAGATCATCGAGTGGCCGCTCGCCCTCGCGATCACGGCCGGGCACTTCCTCTCCGACCAGCACTTCTCGGTGCTGGTGAAGGGCGTGGGCGAGGCCTTCGAGTCGGCCTGACGAGATCCGGGTCACGGTTGACCTCAACCCGGGTTGAGGGCGGAGGCTCAGGACCATGCCGACCGCCACCGCTGACCCGTCGACCCCGCCCGCCCGGCTGTACTCGCCACGGCTGCGCGCGATGACCGTGGGCAGCGTCGCCCTGGTGTCGCTGCTGGCGTTCGAGGCGCTGGCGGTGGGCACCGCGATGCCGACCGTGGCACGCAGCCTCGACGGGCTGGGCCTGTACGCGCTCGCCTTCGGCGGCCCGTTCGCCTCCGGCGTGATCGCCATGGTGGTCTCCGGTATCTGGTGCGACGCGCGGGGACCCCGGGCGCCGATGTGGCACGGCGTGGCGTGGTTCGTGGCCGGGCTGGCCGTCGCCGGGGCCGCGCCGACGATGGGAGTGCTGGTCGCCGGCCGGGTGGTGCAGGGCTTCGGGTCGGGTCTGCTCTCGGTGGCGCTCTACGTGATCGTCGGGCAGGCGTATCCGGAGGAGTTGCGCCGCCGGGTGTTCGCCGCGTTCGCGGCGGCCTGGGTGGTGCCGTCGCTGGTCGGGCCGGTGCTGGCCGGGCTGATCGTCGAGCACCTGGGCTGGCGGTGGGTCTTCCTGGCGGTGCCGGTGGTCGCCGTGCCGGCGGTGCTGCTGATCCAGCCGGGACTGCGCGCGCTGGGCGGGGCGCCCCGGGGCCGGGCGCCGGACGGGGCGCTGGCCCGGATCGGCTGGGCCTGCGGGGCGGGGGCGAGCGCCGCACTGCTGCACCACGGGGGGCAGCAGCGCGGCGTGCTCGCCGCCGGCCTGGTGGGCGCGGCGCTGGTCGGGCTGCTGCTGTGCGTCCCGCGGCTGCTGCCGGACGGCTTCCTCCGGGCCGCGCGCGGCCTGCCCACGGTGATCGGGCTGCGGGGCTTCGCCTCGGCGGCGTTCGCCGGGGCCGAGGTGGTGATCCCGCTGATGCTGTCCCGGGAGCGCCACTTCTCGCCGACCGCGGCCGGCCTGGTGTTGACCGTGGGGGCGCTCTCCTGGTCGGTGGGCTCGTGGTTGCAGGGCCGGCTCCGCCCGCCGCGCTCGGCCGCCACGCTGCCCCGGGCCGGGCTGGCCTGCGTCGCCCTCGGCACGGCCGGTGTCGCGCTGGCCCTGCTGCCCGGCGTGCCGGTGGCCCCGGCGGTGCTGGCCTGGGCCGTCGCGGGCCTCGGCATGGGCCTGCTGTACCCGTCCCTGTCGGTGCTCACCCTGGCGCTCTCCGCCCCCGAGGAGCAGGGCCGCAACAGCTCGGCCCTGCAACTGGGCGACTCGCTGGCGGCGGCCACCGTGCTGGCGCTGACCGGCGCGGTGCTGGCCACCGGGGCCGCCCCGGGCCCGGCGCACTACGCGGTCACCCTCGCCGTGGCCGCCGGCTGCGCGCTGGTGGGTGCGCTGCTCGCCGGCCGGGTGGTGGTACGCCCGGCACTGGCGGGCTGACCGCGACTGAGTCGGATACGACATCAGCTCGACAGCCTGTCGGAGGCCTCCGGGTCGCTCGGCGCGTCGACCGCCACCCGCGGGGCTCGACCGCCACCGGCGCCCGACCAACCTCCGGAACCGGGCCGACCACCTGGCGAACACGTACGGGGGACGCGACCGGAGATGAAACCTTTGCGGATCCGGTCGGTCCTACCGTGGCCGCATGCTGGTTTTCGTCACCACCGTGATCCTGTACGTGTTCGGTTTCGTCTTCCTCTACGGGGTGATCCGGCTGGGTGTCCGGCACGGCATCGAGGACGTGGAGACGAACCGCGCGCAGCTGCGCCGGGCCGAGGAACTCGCCGCCCACCAGGACCGCACGTTCGCCCGGGAGAACGCCTTCCTCACCGGCAGCTGACCCCGCCCGGACCCACCTCGGGCGAGCGGGAGCGGACCCCGCCGGCCGCGGCGTCGGCACGTTCGATGGGCTCGCCGGCGAGCGGCGGGATCTCGCGACGCGCGGCGGGCCGGTTCGGTGGTACCGGTGGGCGGAGCGGGCCGGCGGATGCGAGGATCGCAGCCGTGATGGGGACGTTGAAGACCGAGCCTGCCCGTACCCGACCGGACCTGCTGGCGCCGCCGGTGGCCGCCGCGATCGAGCGATGGCCGGCGGACGCGCCGGTCGCCGTCGACGACGTGCTGGTCGCCCCGATCGACGCCGACCTGGCCGACACGGCGGCGTTCTGCGCGGCGTACGAGGTGGGGCTCGAGGAGTCGGCCAACTGCGTGGTGGTCGCCGGCAAGCGGGGCGGGGAGATCCGGTACGCGGCCTGCATGGTGCTCGCCACCACCCGGGCCGACGTCAACGGGATGGTCCGCCGGCTGCTGGACGTGCGGAAGGCCAGCTTCGCGCCGATGGCCGAGGCGGTCGAGCTGACCGGGATGGAGTACGGCGGGATCACCCCGATCGGCCTGCCGGCGGAGTGGCCGATCCTGGTCGACTCGCGGGTGGTCGCCACGCCGCACGTGATCATCGGCTCCGGCGTACGACACAGCAAGATCGCGTTGCCCGGGCCGGCGCTCGGCGCGCTGCCCGGGGCAACGGTGGTGGAGGATCTGGCGCGACCGGTCTAGCCCCGCCATCTCCATCGATCTTGTTCCACGTGAAACATCACGGGGGTCGATGTCAGGCTGCGGCCTCCCGCTCCGCGACCTCGCGGAGGGCGGCGAGCAGGGTCTCCGGCTCCTGAGCGCCGGTGACCGCGTACTTCCCGGCGAACACGAAGGTCGGCACGCTGGAGACGCCGAGCTGGTGGGCGGCGGTCAGGTCGGCGGCCACCTCCCGCCGGCCCAGGTTCGACTCCAGGTGCTCCCGGGCCTCGGCCTCGTCCAGGCCGACCTCGGCGGCGAGCGTGACCAGCGCGTCCGTCGAGCCGATGTCGATCCCGTCGGCGAAGTGCGCCCGGTAGAGCCGTTCCACCAGCTCGGCGGAGCGGCCCCGCTCGGCGGCGAACCGGATCAGCCGGTGCGCCTCAAAGGTGTTCGCGGCGATCGCCCGGTCGAAGTGCATGTCGATTCCCGCGCCCCGGGCGACCTGGGTGACGTGGCTGGCCATGCCCTCGGCCTTGTCCCGGCCGCCGAACTTCGCGCCCAGCGCCTCGAGCAGCGGCTTCGGCTCGGTCACCGGCGTCGGGTCGAGCTGGAACGGCCGGAAGGTGACGGTCACCTCGCCGTCGTACGACGCCAGGGCCTGTTCGAGCCGGCGCTTGCCGATCCAGCACCAGGGGCAGACGACGTCGGCGTAGATCTCGATCTCCATGACCAGCGACAACCCGTCGATCAGGAGATCTGTTCCCGGACCTGGCGCTTGAGGCGGGCCAGGATCGCGGTGCCGCCGCGGACCCGCAACGGGCTGATCGCCTGGGCGAGCCCCATCCGCTGGTAGAGGTCGTCCGGCACGGCGAGCACCTGCTCGGCGCTCGCCCCGGCCAGGCCCTCGGCGAGGATGCCGGCGAAGGCCCGGGTGGTGGGTGCCTCCGGCGGGCAGTCGAAGATCGTGGTCACCGTCCTGTCCGGGTTGACCTCGGCCCGCAGGAAGAACGCGGTCTGGCACTCCGGGACCTGCTCCAGCTCGGCCCGGTCGACTCCCTCGGGCAGGGGCGGGATCACGTCGGAGAACTCCAGCAGCATCTCCAGCACCACGTCGCGGGGCGCGGCGGCGAACTCGTCGACGATCTCGGCCAGCTTGCTCGGCATCTCGGACATTCCTTGAGGCTATCCGGCCGGCTCCGGACCGCGTCTCGCCGCCGCCTCCGCCCCCCGCGCCTCACCGGGCCAGCGGGCCGCCGGGCCGCCGGGCCGCCACCGCCGGGCCGCCGCCACCGGGCCACCGGGCCGCCACCGGGCCACCGGGCCGCCACCGGGCCACCGGGCCGCCGCCGGGCCGCCGCCGGGCCGGTGGCACGGCGGGGCCGTCCACCACCGGATGTGGGGCCGAGGACCCCGCCGTTCACATGTTCGGCGCGGCCTCGCTGATGTCGCTGAGCGCCGAGTCGGGGTCGAGCTGCATGGCCAGATCGCCCAGCGACACGACGCCGACCAGCTTCCGCTCGGTGTCGCAGACCAGCACCCGCCGGATGTTGCGCTCGCGCATCAGCGCGGCCGCCTCGTTCGCGGTGCAGTGCTGCTCGATCATCACCACCTCGCGGGTGACGATCGAACCGATCGTGGTGGTGGCCGGGTCGGCCCGCTCGGCCACCGCCCGTACCACGATGTCGCGGTCGGTCAGCATGCCGGCGAGGGTCGCCCCGTCGGTGACCACCACGTCGCCGATGTCCGAGTCCTTCATCACCCTGGCCGCCTCGTCCAGCGGGGTCTCCGCGGGCAGGTAGACCACCTGCTTGGTCATCACGTCACTGACCCGGTACATGAGAGCCTCCGAAACACCTCGGTCGATCCGTCTGCGGTACCCCGTGGCGCGTCCGCTACACCCGGCCCGGGCGCGCCCCGGTCACCTCGTCGAGCAGGCGCTCGACCAGTCCGTCCACCGGCAGGTCCATCCGCTCGCCGGAGGACCGGTCGCGCAGCTCGACGTACCCGTCGGCGAGCCGGCGGCCGACCACGACGGCGCGCGGGATGCCGATCAGCTCGGCGTCGGTGAACTTCACCCCGGCCGAGACGTGGGTGCGGTCGTCGACCAGCACCCGCAGGCCGGCCGCGGCGAGGCGTCCGCCGAGGTCGAGCGCCGCGTCGAGCTGCGGTCCCTTCCCGGCGGCGATCAGGTGTACGTCGCACGGCGCGACCGCCGCCGGCCACACCAGACCCCGGTCGTCGTGGTGCTGTTCGGCGATGGACGCGACCAGCCGGGACACCCCGATGCCGTAGCAGCCCATGGTGGGGCGCACCGGTTTGCCCTCCGGGCCGAGCACGTCCACCGCGAACGCGTCGGTGTACCGGCGGCCGAGCTGGAAGATGTGCCCCACCTCGATCCCCCGCCGCATGGTCAGCTCGCCGTCGCCGCAGGCCGGGCAGGGGTCGCCGGCGCGCACCTCGGCCGCCTCGATCGTCCCGTCCGGGGTGAAGTCCCGCCCGCACACCACGTCGGTGGCGTGCCGGCCCGGCTCGTTCGCCCCGGTGAGCCAGCTGGTGCCGGGCACCACCCGGGGGTCGACCAGGTAGCGGACCGCGTGCTTGGCGAGGATCTGCGGCCCCAGGTAACCGCGCACCAGTTCCGGGTGGGCCGGCCAGTCGTCGAAGACCGCCACGGTGGCCGGGGCGAGCGCCGCCTCGACCCGCTTGAGGTCCACCTCGCGGTCGCCGGGCAGGCCGATCACCAGCAGCTCCGCCTGGTCGGCACCGGGCCGGCGCACGGTGAGCACCACGTTCTTCAGGGTGTCCGCGGCGGTCCAGTCGGTGCGGCCGCCGAGCGTCCGTTCGTTCGCCAGCGCCACCAGGGCGGTGATCGTCGGCGTCTCCGGGGTGTCGTGCACCGCCGGCGCCGGGTGGGCGTGCGGGTCACCGGCGGCCGGCGGGCGGGTCACCACCGCCTCGGTGTTGGCCGCGTAGTCGCAGGCCGTGCAGCCGACGTAGGTGTCCTCGCCGACTGCGGCGGCGGCCAGGAACTCCTCCGACGCCGAGCCGCCCATCGCCCCGGACATCGCCCTGACGACGGTGACGTCCAGGCCGAGCCGGGCGAAGACGGCCTGGTAGGCGGCCCGGTGCCGGTCGTAGGCCCGCTGGAGCCCGGCCTCGTCCAGGTCGAAGGAGTACGCGTCCTTCATCAGGAACTCGCGCCCGCGCAGCAGGCCGGCCCGGGGCCGGGCCTCGTCGCGGAACTTCGTCTGCACCTGGAACAGCGTCACCGGGAAGTCCCGGTACGAGGTGAAGAGGTCCTTCACCAGCAGCGCGGCCATCTCCTCGTGGGTCGGGGCGAGCAGGTGTTCGGCGCCCCTGCGGTCGGCGAGGGTGAAGATGTCGTCGCCGTACTCGGTCCACCGGCCGCTGGTCCGGTAGGGCTCGGCCGGCAGCAGCGCCGGGAAGTGCACCTCCTGGTCGCCGATCGCCACCATCTCCGCGCGGACGATCTCCGTCACCCGGTCCAGCACCAGCTTGCCCAGCGGCAGCCAGGTGTAGCCGCCCGGGGCGGCGCGGCGGACGTACCCGGCGCGGAGCAGGAGCCGGTGGCTCGGCACCTCCGCGTCCGCCGGGTCCTCGCGCAGGGTCCGGAGCAGCAGGGTCGACGTACGCAGCAGCATTGCCGCAGCGTACGGCGCGGCCGTCGAGCGGGCGATCCGATTCGGAGCGAGCCGGTATTTGACGACACCTAATAGTGGCGGTAGTGTGCGTCGCATGATAGTGGCGGATCCGGACGGCTCCAGCGGCGGCGATCGGCGGACCCAGCTGCTGCGCGGCGCGCTGGACATGTGCCTGCTCGCCCTGCTCGACAAGGAGCCCGCGCACGGCTACGAGCTGGTCCGTCGACTGGAGGCCACCGGCTTCGACGGGGTCGGCTACGGCACCATCTACCCGCTGCTGACCCGGATGCGTCGGCTCGGCCTGGTCGCCGACGAGCTGCAGGCCAGCCCGTCCGGGCCGCCCCGCAAGGTCTACGCGCCCACCGCCGCCGGCCGGGAGCGCCTGCACGCGTGGCGGGAGCAGTGGACGCGGTTCGTCGACACCGTGAACAGCGCGCTCACCGACCCCGATCCCGACAGTCCGAGGAGCTGACCGTGAACGCCATCGACGAGGCACTGTCGACCATGGAGCGGGAATGGCGCGCGTACGGTGTGCGCCGCCAGGACCGGGCGGCGCTCGCCGCCGACCTCACCGTCGAGTTGCGGTCGGCCGCGGCCGACGGCGTCACCCCGGACCAACTCCTCGGCGCGGACCTGCGCGGCTTCGCCCGGCGGTTGGCCGACGAGGCCGGCGTGTCGCGCGTCCCGCCGGAGTACGGCCGGGTGGTCCGCACCGCCCTGGCCGGCACGGTGCTCGGCGCCTGCGTCGGCCTGGTCGGCTACCTCCTGGTCTACCCGCTCATGGTCGCCGCGTTCGACCTGCCCCGCAGTTTCCGGGTGCCGATCCTGCTGGCCGTCCTGGTCTACTACGGCATCGTCGCCGCGCTGGCGGCCGGGGGCGCGTCCGTCGCGGTACGGATCCGCCTGGGCGACCTGCCCCGGATCCGGCGGACGGCGAACGCGATGCTGGTGCTGCTGCCGCTCGCCGGCGCCGCGGTCACCCCGCTGACCATGGGTTTCGCCCGGGCGGTCGGCTACTCCATCCACCCGCTCGCGGTGGCCGTCGAGGTCGGTCTGGTCGCGGCTGCCGTCGTCGGCGCCATCCTGCTGGCCCGCTGGTGGTCCCTGCGCGACAGCGGTGGGATTGGCTTCCGTCGGCAGCCGCGCCGACTCGTCACGGACGCCTGACCTACTCGTAGCAGTCCTGGTGGGCGAGTTGCAGGGTGACGGACCGGACGGTGCCGTCCTGGACGTCGATCCGGTAGACCGCGTCCGGGTTCCCGGACACCGGCACGCGGCCGTGGCCGGTGTCGTTCGGGGGCGTCCCGTCGATTCCCCGCCAGGTCGGGTACGCCCGGCCGACGCTGTCCCGGGTGGAGCCCACGCCGATACCCTCGGCCGTCCTGATGCCCTCGGGCACCTCGATCGCGGCGACGCCCAGCCGGGTCGACCACCAGACGAGGCCCTTCTCGTCCTTCAGCTTTGCCCGGGCCGGGCAGTCCGACGCCACGCTCGGGTCGGGGTTCGCGAACGCGGTGATCAGGCCGGTGGCCTCCGCCGCCTTCTTCGACATGCCCAGCTTGAGGGCACCGAGACCGTCGGGGCCGAGCACCGTCGACGGTGCTGCGGCGTCGGCCGGCGCCGGCGCCGGAGCGCCGCTCGTGGTCGCGGCGGCTGCGGGAGTCGCCGGCTCGCTGGGCACCGGCGTACCGGCGTCGCAGCCGACCAGGCCGGTCACCGCCAGCGCGGCCAGCGGCAGGGCGAGCGCCTGCCCGATGGCACGGCGGCGGGCGGTACGGCTGACGGAGCGAGCGGCGAGAGCAAACATGGGTTCCGGCCTTTCAGGTCGGTAGATGATGCGTTTGATGTCCTCCAAGATGCGGGTTTCGCGGTGCAGGGTTGCCGCCCGTCACAGAATTCTTTCCGCCGGCCCGAACGGTGCCGGGCCACCCCGACCTGCCGGACCGGAACCGGAGCGGATCATCGCAAGTGGTGATAGGAAAGCGGCATGGGAGACACGCCCCGGCTGAAGCTGACCGCCACCGTGCTGGACGCGCCCGACGCCCGGGAACTCGCGGGGTTCTACGAACGACTGCTCGGCTGGGCCCGGGAGGACGACGAACCGGAATGGGTCACCCTGGTCCCGCCGGCGGGCGGCGCCGGCCTCGCGTTCCAGAACGAGCCGAACTACGTACGTCCGATCTGGCCGGCCGGGCCCGGCGACCCGCCGATGATGGTGCACCTCGACATCAAGGTCGACGACCTCGACGCGGCGTCCGCGCACGCGGTCGCGGCCGGTGCCACGGTGGCCGAGTTCCAACCCCAGGACGACGTACTGGTCCACCTGGACCCGGTCGGCCACCCGTTCTGCCTCTATCTCTGATGCTCCGGCGGTCAGCGCCGTCAGGTGCTGCCCGCCGGAACACCTCAGCCGCCCGGATGGCGGTCAGCGGCGCTTGATCTCGTCGACGAAGGCGCGCCACGTCGTGGCGGTGAAGGTGAGGGCCGGACCGTCCGGGTCCTTGCTGTCCCGCACGCCGACCACACCGGGCAGGTTGTCCGCCACCTCGACGCACTCGCTCTGGCCGCTCCGAGTTGAGGTGCGCCATGTGGCACCGATCAGCTCCATGAGGTCATCACTTCCTTCATCAGCTCAATCGACTGCCCGCGAGGCAATGCCTCACTCCGGACACTTTCCCACCTGGACTGTAGGACAGCCAGATCCTCGTCTTTCTCGATCACTGTCCCGCCAAGCTGGTTTTCCAGGTAGCCGATCCATCCGCCGTCAACGCCTCGGGCGAGCGTGAACGGGCCGGTCAGTCCGATGTGCACACTGACCTCAGCCGGAATGATGTGCACGCTGACCTCTGAGCGCTCGACGCACTCGACCAGGTGAGCGACCTGCTCGCCCATGAGCCCGCGGAAGCCCTCACCGGCACGCCGCAGAACGACCTCATCGATGACCGCCACGAAGGTGGTCAGCTGCGGTTGCGGGAGGAGGCACTGCCGGTCCATCCGGATCGCGAGCCGCCGCTCTACCTCATCGTCGCTGAGCGAGCCGTCGGTGCGAATGATCGCTCGGGCGTAGTTCTCGGTCTGGAGCAGGCCGGGCACCAGGTTCGGCTGGTAGCAGCGCAACTGCTGCGCCTGCCGCTCGGCTTCCAGCCAAGGCCGGAACCAGCTCGGTTGGCCGTCCCGCTCGGCCAGCTTGAGTAGCGACATCAGCAGCCCACCCGTGGCCAGCACCTCGTCGGCACGGCTGAGGAAGAACCGGTCGAGCGGCCGCTGACCCAGCTCGACGGCGGACACCTGCGACCCGGAGAAGTGGACCAGCTTTCCGAACTCCTCCTGGCTCAGTTCGGCCTTCAGCCGCAGCCGCCGGAGTTGGGCCCGGATCAACGCCGCGGTCGGCTCATGTTCCACGGTTCCTCCACGATTCCCCGCACGTCTCCACGGCGTCGCCGCCCGTCCGTAGCGGCTGACCGGGCGTTACCCGGACCGGCCTCGACGACTTCCGAGGGTAGTTCCGTCCTCAGCAGACTGTCACGCAGCGGGTTGCTTTCCGTCATGGCCCGCTGCGGGCTCGCCCCGGGTTCCCCCCGGTGCCGGGGCGGCCCCACCTCCGTCAGAGCCGCCGAGAGGAAGCCGACATGAACTGGTTCCGGTGCCGTAGCACGCGAGCAGCCGGGGAGCGCTGGTGAGCGGGAGCCGAGAGCGGGCGATGCTTCCCGTACCCCGGCTCGGGCCGCACCCCGATCGGCCCCGCGCCTACCCGCCGGATCATCCGCCGCACCTGCCGCTGCGCCCGCTCTGGCTCTGCCGGGCCTGCGGGTCGCCGTGGCCGTGCGCCCCGGCGCGGCTGCTGCTCAAGGTCGAGTACGCGGACCAGCCCGTCGACCTGGCCATCTACCTGTCGGGGCTGTACCACGAGGCGACCCACGACCTGTTCCGGCTGAACCCGCACGACGGACCGACGCCGCGCGCGTTGTTCGAGCGGTTCGTGGGCTGGGGGCCGTACCGGCGGAGCATTGCGGAAAATCGGTGACCCGGGCGGCAACCCTGGCGCGCACGGCCGGCGTCTGGGGAGGCGTCACGATGAGTGCATCACCTCACCCCAAGGATCGGCTCGTGTGGACGCTCCCCTGAGCGAGTTCGACTCGTTCGTCCGAACCCGTACCCCCGCCTTACTGCGGTCGGCCTATCTGCTGACCGGTGACCAGCACCTGGCCGAGGATCTCGTCCAGTCCGCCCTGGCCCGCACCCACCGCTCGTGGAACCGGCTGCACCACAGCGGCAACGCCGAGGCGTACACCCGCAAGACCATGTACCACCTGCAAGTCTCCTGGTGGCGGCGGCGCCGGGTGGCCGAGTCGATGCCGGGCGAGATGCCCGAGCCACGCGGAGGCGACTCGGCCGCCGACCACGCCCACCAGACCACGCTCCGGCTCACCCTGCGGGCCGCGCTCGCGAAGCTCTCCCCGAAGCAGCGGGCCGTGCTGGTGCTGCGGTTCTTCGAGGACCGCAGCGAAGTCGAGGCCGCCGACCTGCTCGGCGTCACCGTCGGCACCGTCAAGAGCCAGACCTCGAAGGCGCTGGCCAAGTTGCGCACCGTCGCCCCGGAGCTCGCCGAGCTGTACGTCATGGAAGGAAGCGCCCGATGAACGAGGACCGCCTCCGGCTCGACCTGGCCGGGCTGGCCGACGAGGTCACATCGGTGGACCTGCGGGACCGCGCCCTGCGTACCTCCCGCCGGCTCGGCATCCAGCGGGCCGTGGCCACCTCGGCTGCCGCGCTGGTGATGATCGGCGCCGCCACCGGCACCGCCCTGGCCATCCGCCCCGACGGGCAGGCACCCGTGCCGCCGCAGCCCGCCGGCCCGTCGACCACCGTCCCGGTGCCCCCTACTCCCGACCCCTCGACCCCGGATCCGTCCACCAGCGCCGAACCGACCGGCTCCGCGGTGCAGCCCGGCTCAGCTCTTCCCGGCACCCGGTACTACCTGGAGAGCACCTCCACCAAGGCCCGGATTCACGCCGTCCACGGCGGTATCGACCGGGTGGTCTACCAGGTCGGCTACGCCGCCGACTCCGAGTGCGAGTGGAACACCATCACCATCTCGCCGGACGGCAAGCGGGTGGCCTGGGTGCAGGACAGCACCGACGGCAACGCGAGCGGGATCCTCCTGGTCGGCACGACCGGTGAGCGGGCTTCGACGAGCCTGTCGGACGGCATCAGCTGCTACGGTCCCGGAGCGCTGGTCTGGCAGGGCAGTGACCTTTTGATGGTGAAGAAGAAGAGCGGGCAGTCGGTGCTGTACGACCTGAAGGCCAACAAGCGGGTCCAGGGGGACCCGGGCCAGGAAACCGACCGGTGCTGGTCCGCTGACGGCAGATGGCTGGCCGCCATGGACGAAGAGCGGAAGCCGTACGTGACGGACGGAACACGGTCGCGGCAGTACCGCTACACGCCGCCCCGCCAGGCCGCCTGGCAGGCGCGGAGTGTGTCGATGGACGGCCGGTACGTCTCGGTCGGTTGGGTCGGCACCGACCCGTCCCGGCGGGACGGCAGTTACGCGATGGTCGACACCATCACCAGCAAGGTGGTCGAGCTACCGGGTGGGGAGCAGATCTTCAGCATCCTGTTCACCATCGACCGGAAGGTCATCGTGAAGCGGGCGAGCGGCATCACGGTGCTGAACAGCGCCCTCAAGCCGATCGGCACGGTCGCCGAGAGCGCCTCGCTGCGGACCATGGCGCTGCTGGCGTACGTGCCCTGAGCCGACACCGCACCTGACCCGGCCCTCGGCATCCGGTGCTGAGGGCCGGTCGTCAGGCCTGGACACCACTCAGAAATCGCCGGAAATCTCTTCGCCGGGACGGCAACCCTTTCTGATCAACTCGACGTCTGGGAATGCGTCGACCCGTCGCGCCACCGAATCCGAGGAACCCGCGTGAACGTTTTCGCTTCCGCCCCCACCGTCGGCACGGCCTGTCTCCGTAACGCCCGGCAGGTCGTCGCGCTCGCGGTCGCCGCCGTCGCCGGGCTCGGTCTGAACGCCTGTGCCGAGGGGAACCCCGAGCCGACCGGCTCCGACGCGCCGGCCGCTGTCACCACCGCGGCTCCGATCGGCACACCGGACGCCCCCGCCCCCGCCACCGCGCTGACCGGCACCCGCTACTACCTGGACACGACCGGCACGGCTGCGGAGATCCACGCGGTCCGGGGTGACGTCGATCGGGTGACCGCGCGGGTTCCCCTCGGCGCGGGATCGTGCATCCGCAACACGATCACCATCTCCCCGTACGGGGAGCGGCTCGCCTGGGTGGAGGGCGGCGTCGGCCAGGAGGCCGGCACCCTGGTCACCTCGATGATCGACGGATCTCGGAAGCGGGTCGTCGAGCGACAAGCGCCCTTCGGCGGGAAGGCCCTCTGCCTCGGTAGCAACCCGCTGGTCTGGAACACCAACGACCTGCTGATGGTGGAGCAGGCCAGAATGGTGCCCACGCTCATCGACGTGGCGGAGAACAAGCCGGCCGACGGCGACGCGGGCAACGAGAAGCTCAAGTGGTGGTCGGCCGACGGGCGAAGCTGGGCCGCGGTCTCCGAGGGCAAGCCGTACGCCACGGGTGGGCGCGGCGCGCACTTCTACCACTACACGCCGCCGAAGGCCGAGGCCGCGCGGTACGACGGGTGGCGGGTCCGCAGCGTGTCGATGGACGGCCGGTACGTCGCGGTCGGCTGGATGAACACCGACCCGTCCCGCGAGGACGGCAGCTTCGCGGTGGTCGACACCACCACCAGCAAGGTGGTCGAGTTGCCGGGCACGGGCCAGGTCCGGAGCATCCTGTTCGCCTCCGACGACAAGGTGATCGTCCGTCGGGCGACCGGCATCACGGTCCTCGACAAGAGCTTCCGGCCGCTCGGCGCGGTCGAGGAGCCGTCCGCCGTGCGCGACATGGCGCTGCTGGCGTACGTGCCCTGACCCGTTGACCGGAGCGGCAGGGGCGGACCACCGGTCGGTGGTCCGCCCCCGTTTCGCGTTGTTGGTGGTCAGCGCAGCACGGTGATCGATCCCTTCGCCGCCACGTTCTTCCAGGGCACGATCACCACAACCCCGTCCCGCTCCATGACCCGGGCCTCCTCGCCCTCGAAGCCGGCCGCGAGCGGCCCCTCCGCGATCACGCTGACCTTGCCGGTGGCCGGGTCGATCCGGACCAGGCGCGGCGGCTGCTTCGTCCGGTCACCGGACTCCCAGGCCAGCACGCCCCGCTCGTCCCGGCGGATCAGCTGCACCTTGCTGGCGCTGTGACCGGAGGACACCCAGCGCTTCCGGCCGGTGGCCAGGTCGATCGCGACGATCTGGTCGGCGGAACGCGCGGTCCCCTTCACCGGCTCGGGGAAGGTCGGCAGGTAGAGGTTCTCCTGGTCGACCAGGCACTCGTAGACGGCCGGACCGTCGATCATGTTGGACCGGTTCGGCGGGACGTCCCACAGCCGGATGCCGTCGAGCGGATCGGTGAAGGAGCCGACCTCCTTGCCGGTCCGCGGGTCCCGGATGGAGTACGCCTCGCGACCCAGGCCCGGCAGGCCGACCGGCGGTTGCGCGCTCAGCATGCCGTCGACGAGCTGCGACTCGGACAGCCGCTGCCGCCAGCGGACCTTGCCGGTGGCCGGGTCGAGGCCGTCCACCTCGCCGCCGAGCGAGCAGCCGTAGGTGACGACCACCAGGTCGTCGGCGGCCCGCATGTCCTTGAACCCGCAGCTCCGCCCGGGCAACAGCTTCTTGCCGGTGGTGCGCCACAGCTGCCGGCCGTCGGTGAGGGAGAGCCCGATCAGGGTGTCCTCGGAGCGGACGATGACCTGCTGGCCGGCGACCGCCAGGTCCGGCGCGGTGAGCGGGTCGCGTCCCTCCCGCACCGGCGCCGGGAACTTCGCCCGCCAGGTGAGCTTGCCGCTTTTCAGGTCGACCCCGGCGACGGTGTTGCAGGAGTTGTCCGAGCCGGCGGCGACCGCCGTCCGGTCCTCGGTGGCCGCCTGCGCCGCCACACAGAGCGAGGTGCCGTCCGGCGCGGGCACACCCCACGCCTGGCCGCCGTCGGAGAGCCGGTAGGCGAGCACCCCGTCGGCCTGGGCCCGGACCACGTTCTCGCCGACCAGCCAGGTGCCGAACATGTCGTGCTGGTCGAAGGTGGTGAGGCCGCTCTCCTGCCGCTCCGGGAAGGGCAGCTGCCAGGCGATCTTCAGGTCACCCCCGCCGGAGCCCCCGCCGACCAGGCGGGACACCCCGTAGGCGGTGCCGGCGCCGACGGCCAGCACGGCCACCAGCCCCCCGGCCAGCAGCAGCGCGACGCGTCCGCGTCGCCGGGGCGCCGCCGGCGGGGCCACCGCCGGCCCGGGCCAGCCGTGCGGCGGGTACGCGCCAGGTCCCGCCGCCGGGTACCCGCCGGGCGGGTACGCGCCCGCCCCGGCCGGTGGGTACGCGCCCGGCGGCGCGACCGGTGCTCCGTGCTGCGCCGGCATGCCCGGCTGCGGGGGCGGGGCGGGCTGCGCCGGGGCGGCGGGCCAGCCGTTGGGCGCCGAGGGCTGCCCCGGCTGGGGGGACTGCGGATTCGTCATCGTCGTTCTCCGTTCCGGCTCAGCGCGCCTGCGCCCGGACGTACGCGGACCAGCCGCTCTGGAATCGGTCGAGCGGCACGCCGAGCACCCGCTGACACGCCTGCGCCGCGGTGGCGCCCTGGTAACGGGCCACCACGAACGCGAAGAGCTTCCGCTCGCCGTACGTGTCGGCCAGGTAGGTCATCGCCGCGTGGCCCAGCCAGTAGTGGAAGCTGACGTGGTTCTCCGGGATGTCCCAGTCGAGGTTGTCGGGGAGCTTGCCGTCCCAGTCGCCGGACCGGACGATGGCCCGCGCCTGCGGGAAGCGGCCGCTGGCCCGCAACGACTCACCGCGATGCGCCAGATACTCGGCGAAGCCCTCGACGATCCAGTTCTCGATGCCGGTGAAGAAGTCCTGCTTGTCGGCGTCCTCCAGGCTGGCCACCAGCGAGTGGCCCACCTCGTGCCGGAAGATGTCCTGCGGACCGCGCCGGTTGCCGGAGCCGAAGAACGACCGGTCGGACACGTCGATCACGATCCGGGTGCCGCCGATGTCGACGCCGCCGCGGCTGGCCGCGATCATGCCGATCGAGACGCCGGACTCGGTGGTCTTCTCCTTGTTGATCCGGTAGAGCGAGCCGAGGTCGTTCTTCCCCTTGACCAGGGCGATGACGAAGCCCTTCGGGATGTCGCCGGCCGCCCCGCCGGCCCGCCAGGCGGCCAGGTCGTCCCGGACGGCGGCCTCCGCGACCGGGGCGTACCGGGTGGCCGCCGAGGCCATCGCGGCGTCGGTGATGACCAGCGTGTGCGCGGTCCGTTCGACGTGGATGTCGCGCCACTTGTCCCACGGGCCCGGGTAGTAGACGGTCTTCGAGCTGCCGTTCGCGGCCGGCGCGCCGGTGACCGCGGTGACCTTCAGCGGGGCGTCCCGGTTCTCCTTGACGACCGTCCAGCGGTA
Organism: Micromonospora sp. NPDC049836; assembly: GCF_044465125.1. Taxonomy (NCBI): domain Bacteria; kingdom Bacillati; phylum Actinomycetota; class Actinomycetes; order Micromonosporales; family Micromonosporaceae; genus Micromonospora; species Micromonospora sp. NPDC049836. The sequence goes on along the minus strand of NZ_JBITLH010000010.1, from coordinate 225,313 downwards.
CCACTCGGCGACCGGGGTGAGGTCGTACCCGTCGAACTGGTGCACGAAGGAGACGTCGAGCTGGAAGGTGACCCCGCGGCCGAAGCTGTCACTGGTCCGGCCCTGTTGGGCGACCGTGCCGTACCGGGCGACCGACAGCGGCAGCTTGCCCAGGTTCTTGAAGAGCGCGGTCTGGCCGGCGACGAGATCCTTGCGGGCCGGGTCGAACGGGGCCAGGTAGCCCTTCAGGTCCTTGTCGGCGAGCGCCTTGCTGTGCCGGTTGAGCAGCTCGTTCAGCTCCTGCTGGGTGACCGTGACGCCGTTCGCCCCGGCGGCGGCCTTCGTCGGCTCCTCGTCGCCCCGGGTGAGCCCGACGCCCACCCCGACCGCGGTGCCGGCGCAGAGGGTCAGGGCCAGCACCCCGACGCCGACCCCGATCCACAGCCCGCGCCGGGACTTCGGCGCCGTCGGTGGCTGCGGCGGGTACGGCGGCGGGAAGCCCGGCTGCCCCGGCGCGCCCGGATAGTGGGCGGGCTGACCGGCGCCGGGCATACCGGGGTACGGACCGGCCGGCAGCGGCGGGCCGGGGTGTCCGGCCGGCGGCCCGTAGCCGGGGACGGGCGGCTGGCCGGGGGGCGGGGCTGGGGCGGGGTGTCCCTGGGTCATGGTTCCTCGTCTGCGCCGTCTCGATGACCAGCCCGCCGCGGTGGGCGTCCCGCCGCCGGACCGGATGACCGGCAACATCATTCACGGTCGGTCGGCACGATTCAGCCCCGTACCGATCGGTCGGGCCTTTTGTCCCAAAGACCGGGTGTCGTCTCCGTCACCGTTTCCCCCGATGACCTCCGCCACGTCGGGTGCAGGGGGTGCAGCGCTGTCACCGGGCGCGGTGACAGACTGAACGACGCAGCTCTGCCGGGTCGGTCTGAGGGAGGCGCAGTGCGCTGGCGCAGCTTCGTGGCGGTGGGGGACAGCTTCACCGAGGGGATGGACGACGCCTATCCGGACGGCACCTACCGGGGCTGGGCCGACCTGGTGGCCACCCGGCTCGCCGCCGAGGCGGGCCCCGACTTCGGGTACGCCAACCTGGCCATCCGGGGCCGGCTCTTCCCCAACATCGTGGCCGAGCAGGTGCCGGCCGCCCTGGCCATGAAGCCCGACCTGATCAGCTTCGCGGCCGGCGGCAACGACGTGCTCCGGCGCACCTTCGACGCGGACTCGTTCGTGCCCCGCTTCGATTCGGTGATCGCCCAGTTGCGGTCCGGCGGGGCCGACGTGGTCCTCTTCCGGTTCGCCGACGTGATGGCCCGGCTTCCCGGGCAGCGGCTGGTCGCCCCCCGGGTGGGCCTGCTCAACCGGGTGGTCGGCGAGGTCGCCGAGCGGCACGGCGCGATCCTGGTCGACCTGTACGCCGACGACACCTACCTCAACCCGATGCTGTGGAGCACCGACCGGCTGCACCTGTCGGCGGCCGGGCACCGGCGGGTGGCCGGGCAGGTGCTCGCCGCGCTCGGAGTGGGCTGCGACGAGGAGTGGTTGATGGTGCCCCCGCACCCGGCGCCGACCCCGTGGCTGGCCGCCCGGAGGGCCGACCTGCGCTGGGCCGGGCAGCACCTGGCTCCCTGGATCAAGCGCCGGCTCACCGGCCGCTCCTCCGGCGACCTCGTCACCGCCAAGCGGCCGGTGCTCGGGCCGTTCAGTTCCGACTGACCGGTGCGTACCCTCCACGTCGCGGACCTGCTGCGGCGCACGCCCGTCGACGAGCCGCGCCCCGGCCTCGCGGTGCTGGTGACCGGCGACCGGATCGAGGCCGTGGCGTCACCGGACGAGCTGACGGCGGCGTACCCCGGGGTGCGGGTGCGGCGGTGGGCCGGCACGCTCGGGCCGGCGCTGGTGCACGACGGGCCACTGCCGCCCGCGCCCAGCCCGCGCGAGCGGGTGCACGCGCTGTTCCGGCTCGGGGTCGCCGCGGTGCCCGGCACCCACCTGGCCGACCCCGCGCTGCGGGCCGCCGCCGCGCGCACCGGGCTGGCGGTGCTCGACCCGGCGGCGCCGCCGGAGCTGGCCGCCGGCCGGCGGGCCGACCTGGCCGTCTTCGCCGCGGACGGGACCTGCCTGGCCACCGTGGTCGCCGGCCGGCTGGTGCACCGCCGGGCCTGACCGTCGCGGCACCGGACACCCGGAGGCCTCGGCGGCGCCGTACCCGCCGACCGGTCCGTTGCCGTACGGCCATGGGGTTCCTCTGTGGTCGGCGGGTTCCGGGACTGTCACGTGCGGCGCGCCACATTCGCTGCACCCGATTTCGAGCAGTCCGGTTCGCCGGCCACGATCGGGCGTACCTTGGGGATCATGCCTGTGCCGAGCGATCCCAATCCCCACTTCCAGTCGTACGCCGACCCGCAGCGCCTGGTCACCACGGAGTGGCTGGCCGAGCACCTGGGCGACGAGGGCATCGTGGTGGTCGAGTCCGACGAGGACGTGCTCCTCTACGACACCGGCCACCTCCCGGGTGCCGTCAAGGTCGACTGGCACACCGAGCTGAACGACCAGGTCACCCGGGACTATCTGGACGCCAAGAGCTTCGCCGAACTCTGCGCCGCGAAGGGCATCGGCCGCACCGACACGGTGGTCTTCTACGGCGACAACTTCAACTGGTGGGCCGCGTACGCCCTCTGGGTCTTCACCCTCTTCGGCCACGCCGACGTGCGGCTGCTCGACGGCGGCCGGCAGAAGTGGATCGCCGAGGGGCGCGAGCTGACCAAGGAGAAGCCGGACCGGCCGCGCGCCGACTATCCGGTGCCGGAGCGGGACGACGCGCCGATCCGGGCGTACCGCGAGCAGGTGATGGCGCACGTGGCGGCCGGTCGGCCGCTGGTGGATGTCCGCTCACCGGGTGAGTACACCGGCGAGATGCTGCACATGCCGGCGTACCCGCAGGAGGGCGCGCTGCGCGGCGGGCACATCCCGGGCGCGGTGAACAAGCCGTGGAAGGCGGCCGCGAACGACGACGGCACCTTCAAGTCCGCCGAGGAGCTGCGGGCCATCTACACCGACCAGCTCGGGCTGAGCCCGTCGGACGACGTGGTGGCCTACTGCCGGATCGGCGAGCGGTCCAGCCACACCTGGTTCGTGCTGCACCACCTGCTGGGCTACCCGAACGTGCGCAACTACGACGGTTCGTGGACCGAGTGGGGCAACCTGGTCCGGGCTCCCGTCGCCAAGGGTGAGCAGCCGGGCGGCCTGACCGGCTGATCCGCCGGCGCCTGGGCGCGGTTCGCGGCAGGTCGTGGTGTTCCCGAGCCGGGACACCACGACCTGCCGCGTTTCGAGCCCGCCCGCGGACCCGGCCGGCCTGGCCCCTGGGCGGTGGCCGCCGATCAGGCCGGGACGGGTCCGGTGAGATAGCGCTGGAGGGTCGGCGCGACCCAGGCCGCCAGCTCGTCGGCGGCCATCTCGACCACCGGCGGCAGCCCGACGATGTAGCGGGCGAAGGCGAGGCCGAGGACCTGACTGGCCACCAGCCCGGCCCGGCGGGCGGTGAGCGCCGGGTCGGTGCCGAGCCGGGCCACCTCGGCGGCGAGCTGCTCGGCGAAGACTCCCCGCATGCGCTCGGCCGCGCCCGGGTTGGTGCTGGCGGCGCGGAGCAGGGCGGCGAGCGTCTCGTCGCCCTCCCAGCGGCGGAGGAAGTGCCGGGCGAGCGTCTCGCCGAGCCGGTCGGGCGGCACCGCGCCCAGGTCGGGTAGGCGCAGGTCGAACTCGGCGGCCGCCGCGAACAGGCCCTCCTTGCTGCCGTAGTAGCGCATCACCATGGACGGGTCGATCCGGGCGTCGGCGGCGATGGCCCGGATGGTGGCCCGGTCGTAGCCGTCGGCCGCGAAGCGTTCCCGGGCGGCGCGCAGGATGGCGGCCCGGGTGGCGTCGGAGCGGCGGGCGCGAGGAGCCGTGTCGGTCATGCCCACAACTGTAGGCCAACAAGCGTTGACATCGAAGTCGACCCGTGGCTACCGTTGTCAACAAGTGTTGGCAAACGGTCGTTGGCAAATCGGAGGTGGGCCATGTTGCCCGAGCGCACCGACGTCCTCGTGGTGGGAGCCGGCCCGACCGGCCTGGCCGTGGCCGTGGCCCTGGCCGAGCGCGGGGTGAGCGCCACCGTGGTCGACCGGCTCACCGCCCCGCCGGTCACCTCCCGGGCCGCGGTCGTCCACGCCGGCACCCTGGAGGTGCTCGACCGGATCGGGGCCGCCGCCCCGCTCGTCAGCCGTGGCCTGCCGGCCACCCGGTTCACCGTCCGGGACCGCGACCGGGTGCTGCTCAACATCCCCTTCGACCGGCTGCCGTCCCGCTACCCGTACGCGCTGATGGTGTCCCAGGCCGAGACCGAGGCGGTGCTCGCGGACCGGCTGGCCGCGCTCGGCGGCCGGGTGCTCCGGCCGTACACGCTGACCGGCCTGGCCGTCGACGGCGCCGGCGCCACCGCCCGCTTCACGGATGGTGCGCAGGTCCGGGCCCGTTGGGTGGTCGGCGCGGACGGCATGCACAGCAGCGTCCGCGAGCTGGCCGGCATCGATTTCGGCGGGGCCGCCGACCCGGGCGAGTCGTTCCTGCTCGCCGATGCCCGGGTGGAGAGCGCGCTGCCCCGGGACCAGACCGCGCTCTTCCTGGCGCGGCAGGGGCCGCTGGTCTGGGCGCCACTGCCGGACGGGGTGGTCCGGCTGGTCGCCGCGGTGCCCGACGCGCCGCGCGAACCGGACCGCGCCCGGTTCCAGGCGCTGCTCGACGAGCGCGGGCCGGCCCGCCGGCCGGACCGGATCACCGAGCTGCTCTGGACCTCCCGGTTCCGGGTCCACCACCGGATCGCCGGGGCGTACCGGTCCGGGCCGGTGCTGCTCGCCGGCGACGCCGCCCACGTGCACAGCCCGGCCGGCGGGCAGGGCATGAACCTCGGCCTCCGCGACGCGGTGGCCCTCGGCGACACGCTCGCCGCGGTGCTCGCCGGGCAGCCGGCGACCCTGCTCGACGGGTACGCCGCCGCCCGCCGGCCGCTCGCCGAGGAGGTGCTCGGCTTCGCCGACGGGCTCACCCGGCTCGCCACCGTGCCGGTCGCCGCACGCCCGCTGCGCAACCTGGTGTTCCGGGCTGTCTCGCTGCTGCCGCCGGCCCGGCAGCGGCTCGCCGTCCGGCTGGCCGGTTTCGAGCCGGACCGGCCGGCGGCCGCCCCGACCCGCCCAGCGTCCGCCACGTCCCGGCGGTGACCAGGAGGAAGACGCCGGCCGCCGCCCAACCCACCGGGGCCACCCCGTACGCCTGGCCGGCGAGCCCGGCGAGCGCCGCGCCCACCGGCGCGCTGGCCAGGCCGACCACCCGCTGGGCCGCACCCACCCGGCCGAGCAGTTCCGGCGGCACGTGCCGCTGCCCGTAGGCGGCCCAGAGGCTGTTCCACACCGTGCTGCCGGCGGCGAAGCAGGCCAGCGCGGCGCCCCCGGCCAGCGGGTGCCGGGCCGCCGCGAACCCGGTCAGCGCCACGGTCTGCGCCAGCAGCACCCCGCGTAGCGCCGGCAGGGTGCCGAACCGGGCCGCCAGCCGGCCGGCGACCAGCGCACCGACCAGCCCGCCGAGCACCACGCCGGCCATAAACAGCCCGTACCCGGCCGGCGGCACCCGCAGCACCTCGAGCGCATAGAGCACCAGCACCGCCATCAGCCCACTGATCGCCAGATTCGACCCCGCGGTCGCCACCGTCACCGTCCACAACACCCGGTCCCCCCGCACCCACCGCACCCCCTCCCACGCCTCCCCCCACACCGACCCCCGCGCGCCGCTGTCGCGTCCGTCGATCTTGGAGTTGTGGTTGGTCGTACACCCCTTTTCGCCGCTTTCGTCACCACCACAACTGCGAGATCGACGGACCGGGGTGGGGGGAGGGGTGGGGGTGAGGGCGAGGGTGAGGAGGGCGGCCAGGGCGAAGGTCAGGGCGTCGACCGTGAACGGGAGGGCCGCCGCCAGGGCGAAGAGGAGGCCGGCGAGGGGGGCGCCCAGGAAACCGCCGGCCACCGCCGTACCGGCCTGGAGGCGGCCGTTGGCGGTCGCCAGGGCGGCGGGCGGCACCAGCGACGGCAGCATCGCGAACGAGGCGGCGTCGAAGAGCGTGCCGAGCGTGGCCAGCAGGAAGGCGACCGCCGCCAGCACGGCGATCCCGGCCCGTCCGGTGCCGACCAGCACCGCCAGGGCGGCCACCAGCACCGCCCGGGCGCCGTCCACCACGGCCATCGTCCGGCGCCGGTCCCAGCGGTCCGCGTACGCGCCGCCGAGCAGCCCGAACAGCAGCGGCGGGAGCTGACCGGCCACGGTCACCGCGGCGATCGCCCGGGGATCGCGGGTCAGCGCCACGGCCAGCAGGGCCAGCGCCGGCGTACGCAGGGCGTCGCCGAACCGGGAGGCGACGGCGGCGGACCAGAGCAGCCGGTAGTTCCGGCCGAGCACGGAGGTGGTCATGCCGACCGACCCTGGAGCCTGAACCGGGTCGAGGGTCAACCGGGCCTCGACGGGGACGGACGCCGTCGGCCGTGGCCGGTACGGTGAGAGCTCCCCGCCGACGGCTCCGCTGACGCCCGCACTCCGCCCACCGGTTCGCGCAGCCCCGGCACCGCACGACTCCGAGGCACACCCAGGTAACCCGAGCGGGAGCACGATTGGACCGGACCTTCCAGGTCGACCTCCGGGGTGTGGTCGACCTGCTCAGTCACCACCTCTACGGCAGCCCCCGGGTGTACGTCCGGGAGCTGCTGCAGAACGCCGTCGACGCGATCACCGCGCGCCGGGCCACCGAGCCGGACGCCCCGGCCCGGGTCCGGATCGAGCCACCCGAGCTGACCGGCGACGGCACGCTGCGGGTGCACGACACCGGCGTCGGCCTCACCGAGGCCCAGGTGCACGAGCTGCTGGCCACCATCGGCCGCAGCTCCAAACGCGACGAGCTGGGCTTCTCCCGCCACGAGTTCCTCGGCCAGTTCGGCATCGGGCTGCTCTCCTGCTTCCTGGTGGCCGACGAGATCCGGGTGCTCACCCGGCACGCCGACCAGCCCACCGTGCGCTGGACCGGCTGGTCCGACGGGCGGTACGCGGTCGAGGTCGCCAGTCCCGACCAGGCCCGCGACGAGCCCGGCACCACGGTGACCCTGGTGCCCCGGCGCGACGCCGACCAGTGGTTCGGGACGCCCACGGTGACCGAGCTGGCCCGCCTCTACGGCAGCCTGCTGCCGGTCGACGTCCGGGTCGGCGACACCCCCACCACCACCGGCCCACCGCCCTGGCCGGCCGCGCCCGGCCGGCCCGTCGACCGGCCCGCCCTGCTCCGGTACGCGCGGGACGTCCTCGGTTTCGTCCCGTTCGACGTGGTGCCGCTGGCGGTGCCCGAGGCGGGGCTGACCGGGGTGGCGTTCATCCTGCCCACCGCGGTGAACCCGGCCGCCCGGGCCGGGCACCGGGTCTACCTCAAGCGGATGCTGCTCACCGAGCACGCCGACGCGCTCCTGCCCGACTGGGCGTTCTTCGCCCACTGCGTGGTCGACGCCAGCGAGCTGCGCCCCACCGCCAGCCGCGAGGCGCTCTACGAGGACAGCCTGCTCATCGCCACCCGGGACGCCCTCGGCGACCAGATCCGCGGCTGGCTGGTCCGGCTGGCCACGCACGACCCGCGCCGGCTCGCCGAGTTCCTCCAGGTGCACCACCTGGGCGTCAAGGCGCTCGCCCTGCACGACGACGAGATGCTCCGCCTGGTCGACCAGTGGTGGCCGATGGAGACCAACGTCGGCACCCTCACGCTGGCCGAGTTCCGCCAGCGGCACGGTCTGCTCCGCTACGCCGCCAGCCTCGACGAGTTCCGCCAGCTCGCCGCCGTGGCGGCGGCGCAGGACCTGGCCGTGGTCAACGGCGGCTACACGTACGACACCGAGCTGATCGAGCGGCTGCCCACGGTGGACCGGTCGGTGCTCATCGAACGGCTGGAGCCGAGCGACCTCACCACCCGCTTCGACACCCTCGACCCGGCCACCGAGCTGGCCCTGCGGCCATTCCTCGCCGGGGCGCAGCGGGCCCTGGAGCGGCTCGGCTGCGAGGTGGTGGTCCGGGCGTACGACCCGGTCTCGCTGCCCGCGCTCTACCTGGTCTCCCGCTCGGCCGCCTTCCAGGACCAGCTCGCCGCCAGCCGCGACAAGGCCGACGAGCTGTGGGGCGGGGTGCTCGACGCGCTGGCCGCCACCAGCCCGCCGGACCGGCCCCAACTGGTGCTCAACCACCGCAACCCGCTGGTCCGCCGGGTCACCACGCTGACCGACCCGGAGCTGGTCGGGCTCGCCGTCGAGGCGCTCTACGGGCAGGCCCTGCTGCTCGGCCACCACCCGATCCGCGCGGCCGACGCCGCCCTGCTGAACAATTCCTTCCTCGGCCTGCTCGGCCGGGCCGTACCGGGACAGGAGTGACCGTGACCGACGACGACCTCTGGCGGGTGCTCTACGACATCGACAAGATGCCGTACGGGCCGGGGCAGATCGCCGCGTTGGAGCAACTGCTCCGCCGGGCCGACGCCGGCGACGACCGGCACCTGGCCTTCGCCGCCCGGATCATCGGCACCACCGCGTACGTCTACGGCGGCGAGCCGGCCAAATCGTTCGTCACCTTCTCCTGGTGCCTGGGCGAGTACGACCGCGACCCGCAGCCCTACCACGAGCGCTACACCCACCAGCTCTTCTGGTTCTTCAAGTACATGGTCACCGCCATGCTGAAGTTCCCCGAGCTGCCGCTCGACCGCACCTACGCGGTGCTCGACGACATGGAGCGGCGCTACCGGGAGTCCGGGCACAGCCTCCAGGCCGTACACAAGCACCGCTACCTGGTCGCCGCGCACCTCGGCGCCGAGGAGGAGGCGGCGGAGTGGTACCGGCGCTGGCTGACCACGCCCCGGGACGCGCTCTCCGACTGCGCCGGCTGCGACCCCACCACCCAGGTGGCGCACCTGGCCCGGGTGGGCCGGCACGAGGAGGCGGTGGCGCTGGCCGAGCCGGTGCTCGCCGGCCGGTTGAGCTGCACCGAACAGCCGCAGGCGATCCTCACCGCGCTGCTCACGCCCTACCGGGAGACCGGCCGGCTCGACGCCGCGCGGGACGCCCACCGGGAGGCGTACCGGCGGCTGCGCGGGCGCCTCTCCGACCTGTGGGACATCGCCGACCACGTCGAGTTCTGCACCGTCACCGGCAACGAGACGCGCGCCCTGGAGTTGGTCGAACGGCACCTCGACTGGCTGGACCGGGCACCCACCCCGGCCGCCGCCATGCACTTCGCGGCCGCCGCCGCGGCGGCGCTGCGCCAGGTGCCCGGCGAGCTGACCGTGCACCGCCGGGCCGCCGGGGAGCGGCCCGCCGCGGACGTACCGGTGGCCACGCTCGCCGGGGAACTGGCCGGCGTCGCCACCACGCTGGCCGAGCGCTTCGACGCCCGCAACGGCACCCGGCACCAGTCGGAGCTGATCGCCCGGCGGCTCGCCGCCGCGCCGGCCGGCCCACACGTGCCGCTCTCGGCCAGCCTGCGCCGCCAGCCGGTGCCCGCGCCGCGTACCGGCGGGTCGGCCCCGGCCGCGCCAACCCCGGTCAGCGTGCCGGCGCAGGCCGGCCCGGACGAACTGCTGGCCCTTGCCGACGACTACTGGCGGCGGCACCGGCGCGACGGGCTGGTCGCCGCGCTGCGCGCCTACGACGAGCGGTACGCCGACGCCGACCTGCCCGCGGCCACCCGGGCCTGGCGGCTGGAGCTGCGCGCCGGCGAGCTGAACGAGGGCGGCGATGACGAGATCGCCGCGGCCATCGAGGCGAACCGGGCCGCCCTGGCCGCCTGGCGGGCGGTGCCGGACCCGGTTCGGGCGCAGGTGGTGGCGGGCCGGCTGGGCGCCCTGCTCTGCACCACCGACGAGGGCGCGGCCGAAGGGCTGGCCCTGACGCGGGAGTCGGCCGAGCAGCTCGCCGCGCACGGTGACCAGCGGGAACGCGCCGCCGCCCAGGACCGGTTGGCGCTGGCGTACGTGCACCGGGGTCAGTGGGCGGAGGCGCTCGACGCGCTCGACCGGGCCGCCACCGAGGCCGACGTCGACCCGTGGCTGGCCGGCCGCGTCGCGCTGCACCGCACCCACGTGCTGGAGCAGCTGTCCCGGGCCGACGAGTTCCGGGCCGCCGCGGCGCAGGCCCGGGAACTCGTCCGCGAGCTGGGCGACGGCGAACTGCTGGCCGCCGCCTGCCTGGCGTACGCCCGATCGGTCGACGACCCGGCCGAGGCCGTCACGGCCTGCGACGAGGCGCTGGCGTCCGCCCCGCCCGGCGTACGGCTGCCGGTCCGGGTGACCCGGGGCCGGGCACTGCTCGCCGCCGACCGCGCCGGCGAGGCGGTCGACGACCTCGCCGAGGCGGTCACCCTCTGCGTCGAGCAGGGCCTGCCGGGGGACGCGCTGCTGCGCTGGGAGCTGGCGGACGCCTACCGCGCGGCCGGGCGGCTGAGCGAGGCCGCCGAGGTGGCCGAGGAGGCGGTGCTCGGGCTGGACCGGGATGGCGCGCAGGCCGAGGCCGACCGGTGCCGGCACCTGCTGGCCGGCATCTACCAGGCGCTCGGCGAGATCGACGCCGCGCTCGCCCTGCTCGCCCAGCTCGCCGAGAACCTGGACGGGCCGGACAATCTCCCGCACCGTGCCCAGGTGCTGGAGGAGGCCGGCGGGATCCTCTACGACGCCGACCGGGACGCCGTGGCCGCGCAGCGGTTCGCGGCGGCGGCGTCCGCGTACCGGCTGGCCGGGCACCCCGTGGACGAACTGCGGGCCCGGCGGCGGGAACTCCTGGCCCTGCACTGGTCCGGTGACCTGCCGGCGGCAGCCGCCGCGATCGAGGTCGTCGACGCGGCCGCGGCGGCGCTCGACGCCCGGCCCGACGGTGGTGGCCAGGCCGACCGCGACGACCACGGCACCGCCGGGTCCGGCGAGCCGCCCGTGGTGACGTACGAGCGGGCGATGGCCGCCGACGCGGTGGCCCGGGTGCTGGCCGCCGAGGACCGGTTGACCGCCGCGCTCGATCGGGTCGCCGGCTTGCCGGACCGGCTCCGGTCGATCGAGGCGTTCGGCGAGGCGGCGCAGGTGGAGGTCTTCACCGGGGAGTTGCTGCTCCGGGACGAGCGGCCCGCCGACGCGGAGCGGCTGCTGCGCCAGGTGCTGGGCGGGCTGCCCGCCGGCTCCCGCCCGGCCACCCAGGCCGCGTGGCTGCTGGCCCGGGCCCTGGACGACCTCGGCCGCCCCGCCGACGCGGCGAAGATCCGCGCCGACCACGGCATCGAGGAAAACTAACCAGCGCCTCAACCACCCCCGCCCCGCCCCACCCAGCCCTCAACCCGCCCAGCCCTCGGTCCACCCCACCCCATTCCGCCTCCACCCCACTCCGCCCGCTGCCCGTCGCAGCCTCCGTCCCTGCCACCGACCACCACACGTGGGCGGCGGAAGATGCGGTCCGGGTCGGGGTGGCGGGTGGTGATGTGAGGCGACCGACGGGTAACCAAGGCCCCACCATGCCGTGGGTGAGGTCTAGGCTGGCCCGGTGGCGGTGGAACAGCAGGCGCGAGGCGCGGCGAACGGCGCGACGGGTGCGAGCCGGCGTCGGTCCCGGCGCGACGAGATCCTGGAGATCGCGGTCGGGCTCTTCGCGGCCCGCGGCTACCACGGCGTGTCGATGGACGACATCGGTGCGGCCGCCGGGGTGACCGGGCCGGCGCTCTACCACCACTTTGCCGGCAAGGAGGCGATGCTGGTCGCCGCGCTGATCCCGGTCAGCGAAGGGCTGCTCGCCGGTGGCAAGGAGCGGGCCGCGGGCCACCCGGACGACCCGCGCGGCACGCTGGAGTCGCTGATCGACTTCCACGTCGACTTCGCGCTGGCCAATCCGGCCGTGATCGCCCTGCACCTGCACGAGCTGGACCGCCTCCCGGACGAGCCGCGCCGCCGGATCCGCCGGCTCCAGCGGATGTACGTCGAGGAGTGGGTGACCGTGCTGACCGCGCTGCACCCGGGGCTGCCGGACGGCGAGGCGCGGGTGCTCGCGCACGCGGCGTTCGGCCTGATGAACTCCACCCCGTTCCTCGGTGGCGAGGTGGACCGCCGGCGCCGGGCCGAGTTGCTGCGGGGGGCGGCCCTGGCCGCGCTGCTCGCCCCGACCGACCCCGCCTGACCGAGGCCGCCTTAACGCCCGTTAAGCGGGCGCGCCGTCCGCGTGCTAAGAAGAGGCCCCTGCTATGCAAGAAGCGTGAGAGGGGACCCTTCCTTGTTCGAGTCGCTGTTGGTGGCCAACCGGGGCGAGATCGCGCGCCGGATCATCCGTACCGCGAAAAGGCTCGGGATCCGGACGATCGCCGTGCATTCGGAGGCCGACGCCGGCCTGCCCTTCGTGACCGAGGCCCACCAGGCGGTCTGCGTCGGCCCGGCCAACCCGGCGCTCAGCTACCGCAACGTCGAGGCGATCCTCGCCGCCGCGACGTCGACGGGTGCCCAGGCGATCCACCCCGGCTACGGCTTCCTGTCCGAGAACGCGGAGTTCGCCCGTACCGTCGAGGCCAGTGGGTTGAGCTGGGTCGGGCCCGGCGCGGACGCGATCAGCGCGATGGGCGACAAGATCAACGCGCGGAACCTGATGGCCGCGGCCGGGGTGCCGGTCGCGCCCGGCAGCACCGAGCCGGCGGCGGACCTGGCCGCGGCGGTCGCCGCCGCCGCGGAGGTCGGCTACCCGGTGATGGTCAAGGCCGCCGCCGGCGGTGGCGGCATGGGCATGGGCGTGGCGACCGACGAGGCCGGGCTGCGCACCGAGTACGACAAGGTCCGCTCGTTCGCCGAGCGGATGTTCGGCGACGGCTCGGTGCTGATCGAGCGCTACTTCCCCCGGGTACGCCACGTCGAGGTGCAGATCCTCGGCCTGGCCGACGGCCGGGTGGTGGCCCTCGGCGAGCGCGAGTGCTCGGTGCAGCGCCGCAACCAGAAGCTGGTCGAGGAATCCCCGTCCCCGGCGGTCTCCCCGGAGCTGCGCGAGCGTTTCCTCGCCGCGGCGGTCCGGGCCGGGGAGGCGGTCGGCTACCGCAACGCCGGCACGGTGGAGTGCCTGCTCGACCCCACCACCGGCGATGGTCCCGGCACCGAGGAGTTCTTCTTCCTGGAGATGAACACCCGGCTCCAGGTCGAGCACCCGGTCACCGAGTACGTCTACGGCGTCGACCTGGTCGAGGAGCAGTTGCGGGTGGCCGCCGGCCTGGCACCCACCTTCGACCCGGACGCGCTCGCCCCGCGCGGGCACGCCATCGAGCTGCGGATCAACGCGGAGGACCCGAAGCGGTTCCTGCCCGGTCCGGGCGCGATCACCACCTGGAACGAGCCGTCCGGTACGGGCGTCCGGGTCGACTCCGGCTACGTCGCAGGCAACACCGTCACCCCGTTCTACGACAGCCTGATGGCCAAGCTGATCGTGAGCGGGGCCACCCGTGACGAGGCGGTGGAGCGGGCCAGGGGCGCGGTGGCGCAGTTCGAGATCGCCGGCCCGAAGAACAACCTGCCCTTCTTCGCCGAACTGCTGGAGAACCCCGAGTTCCTCTCCGGCGACTACGACACCGGCATCGTCGGTCGGATGCGCTGACCGGGGCGCCGCCCCGGGGCCGCCGCGTGGTCCCAGCCCGGTTGCTCCCCGGGCTGGGACCTGACCCGTCGGTCACAGCCCGGCGAGCGCCGTGGTCGGTGCCAGCCGGCTCGCCCGGATCGCCGGGTAGAGCCCGGCGACCGCGCCGATCAGCAGGGTCGCCGCCACGCCGCCGGCCATCCCCCAGGCGGGCACCACCGTGGGCCAGCCCTGGCTGTACGCGTACAGCGCGGTGATGCCGATGCCGAGCAGCGTGCCACCGGTCCCCCCGAGCGCGGAGAGCAGCAACGACTCGGCGAGGAACTGGATCCGGATCTGCCGCCGGGTGGCGCCGAGCGCCCGACGCAGCCCCACCTCGGCGCGACGCTGCAACACCGAGATCACCATGGTGTTGGCGACGCCGACCCCACCGACCAGGAGCGCGACGGCGCCCAGCCCCAGCAGCAACCCGTTGAGCGCGGTGCTGGTGGCCTGCCGGGCGGCCAGCGCGTCGGAGGGGCGGGACACCGCCACCTCGTTCGGTGCGGGCGGGTTGGCGGTGCGACCCAGCACCGAGCGCACCGCCGCGACCTGGCTCTGCACCGCGCGGACGTAGATCCGGGTCGGACGGCCGTCGAAGTCCAGGTACCGCTGGGCCGCCGGCCAGCCCACCAGCGCCGCCGAGTCCAACTCCTCGGCCAGCGGTACGGGCGCCAGGATGCCCACCACGACGAACCACTCCCCGCCGAGCCACACCCGGTATCCCACCCCCGGCACGTCCAGCCGCCGGGCCGCGGTGGTGCCCAGCACCACCGTGGGGAAGGCCGCGGTCGCGGCCGTGAACCAGGAACCGGCGTGTACCGTGCCGCCGACGGTGCCGAGCAGGTCCGACCGGGCGGCGAACACCGCGATGCTGCCCGTCTGGCCGGCCGGCACGTGATCGTTGCGGTAGACGGACCGGTCGATCGCGGCGATCGCGCTGACCGACTCCACCGGCCGGATCCGGGCGACCATCGCCACCGACTCCGCGGGCAGGACGGCCTGCTGCCCGGTCCGGGTCTCGCCGGGAGCCGCGGTGAGCAGGTTGGTGCCGAGCCGGTCCAGCGTCCGGTCCAGTTCGGCGCGACTGGAGGTGGAGATGCCCACCACCGACAGCATCGCCGCGATGCCGATGGCGATGCCCAACGCGGAGAGGAACACCCGCAGCGGATGGGTCCGCAGGCCGGTCGCGCCGAGCCGGGCCACGTCGGTGGGGCTCAACCGGCCGGGTCTGAGCCTCCCCGTCACGACCGCACCGCCGGCAGCGGGCCGGAGTCGTGCACCACCCGGCCGTCGCGCAGCATGACCTGACGGGGCAGGTCGGCCGCGAGCTGCCGGTCGTGGGTGATGACCAGGACAGTGGTGCCGAGGGTGTGCAGGTCGCGCAGCAGCGCCAGCACCGACGCCCCGGAGGCGGAGTCGAGGTTGCCGGTGGGCTCGTCGGCGAGCAGGAGCGCGGGTTCGCCGACGACCGCCCGGGCGATCGCGACCCGCTGCCGCTCACCTCCGGACAGCTCGTGCGGCCGGTGCCCGAGCCGGTGGCCGAGACCGACCCGGACCAGCGCGGACTCGGCGCGCCGCCGCCGCTGCCGGCGGGGTACGCCGGCGTAGAGCAGCCCGTCGGCCACGTTGTCCAGCACCGGTACGCCGGCGGCCAGGTGGAACTGCTGGAACACGAAGCCGATCCGGCGGCTGCGCAGCGCGGACAGCTCCCGGTCGGTGAGCGACGAGACGTCGTGTCCGTCGATCCGGACCGTGCCCGACGACGGGCGGTCGAGCGTGCCGATCAGGTGCAGCATCGTGGACTTGCCGGACCCGGAGGGGCCGACGACGGCGACGAGTTCGCCGTGGTCGATGCGCAGGTCGACGGTACGCAGGGCGGTCACCCCGCCCGGGTAGCTGCGCGACACACCGGACAGTTCGACGACCGGTCGGCTCATCCGGGCACTCCCACCGACAGTCCCTCGGTCAGGCCGGTGCCCTGCACCTCGACCCGCCCGTCGGCGAAGAGCCCCACCTGCACCGCCACGATCCGGGTGCCGCCCGGATCGGTCACCTCCACGCCGTAGCCGCCCTCGGCGAGGGCCAGCAGCGAGGTGACGGGAACGGTGAGCACCTTCTTGCGCTCCTGCGCCACGTACCGGACGTCGACCCCGGCACCGGCCAGCCCGCCCAGCGCCTTCTGGTCGGTGACGGCGATGGTGACCTGGACGGCCGCCCCGCCGGTGCCGGGACGCTCCGGGTCGGGTGCCGCCCGGCCGCCGGGCGCGGCCGGTGCGGGCGGCCCGACCGCGCTGACCTGCCCGGCCACCGAGGTGCCGGTGGGCAGGGTCACCGTGACCCGGGTGCCCTTCGTCGCCCACCCGGCCTCCGCGGCCTGCGCGGACACCGTGACCATCCGGGTGTTGCCGGTGTACGACAGCACGTCGCCGGTCGCGTTCGCGCCCACCCGGGTGAGCCGCTGCGCGATGCGGACGGGACCCGGGGTGTAGAGCACCCGGCTCCGGTCGACCGCGCCGGTCTCCGGAAGCTCAAGGTCCTTCTGCCAGCGCTTCACGGCGCCGGCGGTGCTGGCGGAGAACTCCTCGTCCACCGTGAAGCCGCGATAGCCGAGGGCGGCCAGGTTCCGTTCGAACTGCCGCACGTCCGAGCCC
Organism: Micromonospora sp. NPDC049836; assembly: GCF_044465125.1. Classification (NCBI taxonomy): domain Bacteria; kingdom Bacillati; phylum Actinomycetota; class Actinomycetes; order Micromonosporales; family Micromonosporaceae; genus Micromonospora; species Micromonospora sp. NPDC049836. Next base: position 208,968 of record NZ_JBITLH010000010.1, on the reverse strand, counting down.
CGCACGCCCGTGCTCAGCGGCCGGTACATGGGCAGGAAGCCGTAGAGCAGCACCACCGGCAGCTCGTCGGCGCGCAGCAGGGCCTCGCCACGCCGGACGGTGGTGCCGACCTCGGGCAGCCAGGTCACCGTGCCGGCGGCGGCCGAGGTGAGCGGTGCGGCCGGTCCGTACCCCAGCTCGCCGGCCAGCGTCACGGTCTTGACCAGCGTCTGCCGGGTCACCGTGGCGGTCGCGGCCGGTCCGGTGCGGCGCGCGACCGGCTGGTCCGCGCCGCGCCCGCCGAGGCCGAGGGTCGCGGCACCGGTCACCGCCAGGGTCGCGAGCACCAGCCCGGCCCCCGCCACGACCCGCAGCCGCCGCCGTGCCGGGCCGCCGGGGGACGGTTCGGTCGAGTCCATCGGTCCGCTCATCCCTTGGCGGTGGCGTTCGGATCGGGGGTGGTCGAGGGTTTGCCGTCGAGGACCGGATTGCAGATCTGGCCGGCCCGGAAGTTGGCCGCCGCCTGCTGGTCACTCATCGGGCCGCCGCCGGTCTCCCGCGGCCAGTTGCCGTCGGGGCCTGGGTCGGGGAAGTCCGGCACGCCGTTGTCCCGCATGCACCCAGCGTAGGCGCGGCGGTGCCGGATCTCCTCGGCCGTCCAGACCACCTTCTCCTCCAGGTCCGCCGGAACCTCCATGGCGTACTTCGCGCACGCCAGCTGGGCGGCGGTCCATTTCGGGTCGGCCTTCTTCGGCGCACCGGGCGCACGCAGGTCGACGAAGCCCTTGGCGTCCGGATCCGGCAGGTCGAAGCCCTGTTCCCGCAGACACCCGACCCACTGGCGTTGCGCCTCGACGTACCGGGCGACGGCCCCGCCGCCCGGGCTGGCCGACTGCGCGGGCTGGGCGCCGGGGGTGCCGGCGGTGGCCACCTGCGGCGCCGCGCCGTCTCCGCCGCACCCGGCGAGTGCCAGGAGCAGCGCGGCGGTGCCGAGACCGCCGGCGAACGGCCGGCGCCGGCGGAGCCGATCGTGATAGATCATTTGTTTCCCTCTCATATCGGGTGCGAGGAGGACGCGCGTCATGGCGGCACGTCGACGTTCGGGGTGGAAGGTCCTCAGCGGTCGGTGATCGGCGACCAGTGCCAGCCGTCGGTGGACCCGTACAGCACGTTGGCGGGGCCGTCGATCGCGTAGAACCGGCCGTCCCGGGTACGCCGGACCGGGCCGGCCGTGGCCGGCAGGCCGGCCAGCTCGACCGACCGGTACGCGCCGCCGCCGCGAGCCGCCCAGTAGCGGTAGCCGAAGGTGTGCCGGTCGTCGGGCTGGAAGAGCACGTGGCTGCCGTCGGCGGCGACGAACGACCCGTACCCGTTCGTCCCGGGCGGGATCTCATCGGTGTCGGTGAGCCGCTGCCAGCCGTCGCCGGTGGTACCGCCGGTGAGGCGATAGACCGCCACGGCGCGCTCGCCGGCGGCGACGGCGTACACCCGCTTTCCGCCGCCGTCCACCGCGAGCGACAGCGGCTGACAGCCGGCGTCCGGGCAGGACGGCGCGTCCCGGAAGACGTGGCTGGCCCAGGTGCGGCCGGCATCCGCGCTCACCGCGACCGCGGGCCGGCCGGTCGCCGGCTCGCGTCCCGGTATCCAGAGCCGGCCGGACCGCCCGTCGATCCGCAGGCCGTCCGGCTGCACCAGCAGGGCTGGTTGCTGGGACAGGGGTGCGACCCGGTACGACTCCGGTTCCACCACCTGCACGGTGCAGGACGCTCCGGCCGTCTCCGGCCAGCAGATCGCCGTACCACCGTCCGGCACCGCGCCCACCGGGGGCGACTCCTGCGCCCGGCGCCAGTGCCGACCGCCGTCCGTGCTGATCATCAGGCTGGTGCCGGTCGCTCCCGGCTGATCGGGCGGTGCGGCCGTGATCAGGACATCGGGGCCGAGCACCGCCATCGGGCCGAGCCCTGTCGGCGTGCCCCGGTCGGTCCAGCTGCGGCCGCCGTCATCGGACCCGCTCAGGTGGGCGAGGGACTTGTCGCAGGTGCCCGGCGTGGTGCAGGTCGACAGCAGGTAGAGGTGCCGCGCGTCGGCGGTGTCGACCCACTGCAACCGCTGCCCGGGGCGCTCGCCGGCGCTCGCCGGCGCGCCGGCACCGCCCGCCACCGGCGGTTCGTCGCCGGCGGGCCGGGGCGTGGCCAGCAGCGACGCGGCCAGTACGGCGGTCGCCGCGACCGCCGGGAGAGCGGCCACCGCCAGTCGCCGGCGGCGCCACCGGCGGCGACCCGCGGTGTACACCTCGTCCGCCAGCAGCCGGCTCGGCGGTGCCGAGCCGGCCGCCTCCTCGAACAACTCACGCAGTCCGGTCATGGCGTTCCCTCCGTAGCGCCGGCGAGGGCGGGCACGGCGTCGCCCAGGATCTGGCGCAGCGCGGCGAGACCGCGCGCCGTCTGGCTCTTGACCGTGCCCTCCGAGCAGCCCAGCGCCGCGGCCGTCTCGGCCACGTCCAGGCCCTGGTAGAACCGACAGATCAGGGTCACCCGTTGGCGGGGTGGCACGTGGCGCAGCGCCTGGGCGAAGACCATCCGGCGGGTCGCCGCCTCCGCGTCGTCGTCGGGACCGGCCAGGTCCGGCGTCTCCGCGACGCTGCGCTCGCGGCGTCGCCACACCCGCCGGGTCTCGGACAGGTAGGTCCGCACCAGGCAGGTCCGGACGAACGCGTCGAGGGCCTCCGGGTCGCGGATCCGGTGCCAGCTCGCGGCGACCCGGATGAAGGCGGCCTGGGCGAGGTCGTCCGCCCAGTGCCAGTCCCCGCACATCAGGTAGGCGGTACGCCGGACCACCTCACGCCGGGCAGCGAAGTAGTCGCTGAACTGGCGCCGGCCCTCGTCGTCGTCGCTTCGCATCCCGCTCCCTTCACGGATAGGTGCACACGCGAAGCCCGATCGGTTGCACGGGTGGGCGGGATTGTTCTGCCGGATGTCGCCCGGTACCGCCGACGGGGAGATTGGCATCCACCGCCGCTGCTCTGCTTACCTGTAGGGCACAGGGCGGAGCATGCCGGACCGACGTCACAGTGAGGTGACCCGATGAGCCAGCTACCGGAGTTCGTGTCGATCCGCGAGGTCGGACCGCGTGACGGGTTGCAGAACGAGGACCCGGTCCCGACCGACGCGAAGGTGCGGCTGCTCGACGCGCTGTCCCGCACCGGGGTCGGGCGGATCGAGGCGGTCTCGTTCGTGCACCCGAAGGCGATCCCGCAGATGGCCGACGCCGACGAGGTGTGGCAGCGGGCCACGAAGGTCGACGGGGTGCGCTACTCGGCGCTGGTCCCGAACACCCGGGGCGCGCAGCGGGCCCTGGCGGCCGGGTTCACCGAGATCGAGGTGGTGGTCTCGGCCAGCGACACGCACAACCGGCGCAACGTCAACCGCTCGACGGAGGAGTCGCTGGACGACATCGCCGAGCTGATCGACCTGCTGCACGGTGCCGGGGCGCGGGCCGAGGTGATCGTGGCGACCAGCTTCGGCTGCCCGTACGAGGGGGACATCGACCCGCGGCGGGTGGCGGGCATCGTCGACCGGGTCGCCCGCGACGGCGCGGACCGCGTCGCCTTCGGCGACACCACGGGCATGGGTACGCCCCGGCGCGTCCGCGAACTGGTCACCGCGGTCCGGGACCGGAACGCCCAGTTGCCGGTGCTGCTGCACTTCCACAACACCCGGGGCACCGCCCTGGCGAACATGCTCACCGCGATGGAGCTGGGCATCACCGAGTTCGACGCCAGCGTCGGTGGCCTCGGCGGCTGCCCGTACGCCCCGGGCGCCAGCGGCAACCTGGCCACCGAGGAGGCGGTGCACATGCTGCACGACATGGGCATCGACACCGGCATCGACCTGGACGCCCTGATCGAGGCCGCCGAGCTGGCCGAGCACCTGGTCGGCAAGAAGCTCCCCTCCGGCGTCCTCCGCGCCGGCCCCCGCACCCGCCTGACCCCCCTGCCCACCTGACCGCCCGCCTCCACCCGGTTGATCAAGGAGTTGGCTCCTGATCCGCCCGCCCAGGGACGCAAACTCCTCGCACAGGGGTGAGCAGGGGCGGGGGTGGTGGGGTGCCGGGGTGGGGGCGGGTGGGGTAGCCTAACGATCGTTCAGGTCGGTGGGCGCCCTGTGCGGGCGCGGTGGCAACGGGAGTCGGCGTGACGCTTGACGGTGAGGCACTGGAGCAGCTGCGCAAGCGCGCCAAGGCCGGCGGCGCGGACAAGTACCACGCGGCCAACGCCACCAAGGGCAAGCTCTTCGCCCGCGAGCGGGTCGCGTACCTGGTCGACGAGGGCTCGTTCGTCGAGGACGGCCTCTACGCCAACGCGCTGGCCGACGGGCTGCCCGCCGACGGCGTGGTCACCGGCACGGCGACCATCGACGGCCGGCCGGTCTGCCTGATGGCCAACGACTCCACGGTCAAGGCCGGCAGTTGGGGCGCGCGGACCGTCGAGAAGATCATCCGGATCATCGAGCGGGCCTACTCCACCGGCGTACCGATGGTCTACCTGGTCGACTCGGCCGGCGCCCGGATCACCGACCAGGTCGACCTGTTCCCCGGGCGGCGCGGCGCCGGGAAGATCTTCTGGAACCAGGTCCGCGCCTCCGGCTCGATCCCGCAGGTCTGCGCGCTGTTCGGGCCGAGCGCGGCGGGCGGGGCGTACATCCCGGCGTTCTGTGACGTGGTGGCCATGGTGGACGGCAACGCCAGCATGTACCTCGGCTCGGACCGGATGGTCGAGATGGTCACCGGCGAGAAGACCACGCTGGAGGCGATGGGCGGCGCGAAGGTGCACTGCGCCGAGTCCGGCGTCGGGCACTTCCTCTGCAAGACCGAGAACGACGCGCTCGACGTGGTGCGGACCTACCTGTCCTACCTGCCGTCGAACTGGCAGCAGGAGCCGCCGGCCGCCGAGGCCGTGGCCGCGCCGGAGAAGGCCGACCTGGCCGCGCTGGTCCCGGCCAGCGAGCGGCAGGCCTTCGACATGCGCCGGTACGTCAAGGGCCTGCTCGACGAGGGCAGCTTCTTCGAGATCCAGGCGCTCTGGGCCAAGGAGCTGACCATCGGCTTCGGCCGCCTGGGCGGCGAGGTCGTCGGCGTGGTCGGCAACAACTCGATGTTCAAGGGCGGGGTGCTCTTCGTCGACTCGGCCGACAAGGCGACCCGGTTCGTCCAGCTCTGCGACGCGTTCAACGTGCCGCTGCTCTTCCTGTCCGACGTGCCCGGCTTCATGGTCGGCAGCGCGGTGGAGAAGCAGGGCATCATCCGGCACGGCGCCAAGATGATCACGGCGATCTCCGAGGCGACCGTACCCAAGATCTGTGTGGTGGTCCGCAAGGCGTACGGCGCCGGCCTCTACGCGATGGCCGGCCCCGGCTTCGAGCCGGACGCCACGATCGCGCTGCCCACCGCGAAGATCGCGGTGATGGGCGCGGAGGCGGCCGTCAACGCCGTCTACGCCAACAAGATCGCGGCGATCGAGGACGAGGCCGAGCGGGCCGCGTTCGTGGCCGCGAAGCGCGAGGAGTACGAGCGGGACATCGACATCGTCCGGCTCGCCAGCGAACTGGTGGTCGACGCGATCGTCGAGCCGCACGAGCTGCGCGCCGAACTGGTCCGCCGGTTCGCCGCGGCACGCGGCAAGGAGCGGCACTTCTCCCGGCGCCGGCACGGCGTCACCCCGGTCTGACCGACCCCGCAACACGATCCGGCCGGGCGCCACGAGCGCCGGGCGGACCAGTCACCCAGGAGGATCAGATGGACTTCCGGCTCAGCGAGGAACAAGAGGCGCTGCGGGAGACTGTGCGGGAATTCGCCCGCGAGGTGGTCGCACCGGCCATCGCCGAGCACTACGAGCAGCACACCTTCCCGTACGAGATCATCCGCCAGATGGGCAAGATGGGCCTGTTCGGGCTCCCCTTCCCGGAGCAGCACGGCGGCATGGGCGGCGACTACTTCGCGCTCTGCCTGGCCCTGGAGGAGCTGGCCCGGGTCGACTCCAGCGTGGCGATCACCCTGGAGGCGGCGGTCTCCCTCGGCGCGATGCCGATCTACCGGTTCGGCACGGACGAGCAGCGGGCGCAGTGGCTGCCGAAGCTGCTCAGCGGCGAGGCGGTCGCGGGCTTCGGGCTGACCGAGCCGGGCACCGGCTCGGACGCCGGTGGCACCCAGACCCGGGCGGTGCTGGACGAGGCGACGGACGAGTGGGTGATCAACGGTTCGAAGGCGTTCATCACCAACTCCGGTACCGACATCACGGCGCTGGTCACCGTCACCGCCGTCACCGGGACGAAGCCGGACGGCAGCAAGGAGCTGTCCACCATCATCGTCCCGTCCGGCACGCCGGGCTTCACGGTGGCGCCCGGCTACTCCAAGGTCGGCTGGACCGCCTCGGACACCCACGAGCTGACCTTCGACGACTGCCGGGTGCCGGCGCGGAACCTGCTCGGCCAGCGCGGCCGGGGCTTCGCCCAGTTCCTGCGCATCCTCGACGAGGGGCGGATCGCCATCGCCGCGCTCGCCGTGGGCCTCGCCCAGGGCTGCGTCGACGAGTCGATCAAGTACGCCAAGGAGCGCGAGGCGTTCGGCCAGCCGATCGGCAACTACCAGGCGATCCAGTTCAAGATCGCCGACATGGAGCTGAAGGCGCACACCGCCCGGCTGGCGTACTACGACGCGGCCGCCCGGATGCTGGCCGGCGAGCCGTTCAAGCGGCAGGCGGCGATCGCCAAGCTGCACGCCAGCACCATCGCGGTGGACAACGCCCGCGAGGCCACCCAGATCCACGGCGGCTACGGCTTCATGAACGAGTACCCGGTGGCCCGCTTCTGGCGGGACTCGAAGATCCTGGAGATCGGCGAGGGCACCAGCGAGGTGCAGCGCATGATCATCGCCCGCGACCTGGGCATCTGAGGAGGCCGGCCAGGCCCGGGACAGGGCCGGCCCGGTCGTCCGCCTGTCGGATATCGGCGGCCGAACGTCGGCTGGCCGACGATGGGCTGTGGGCGGTCGCACCCGATCCGTACTCTTCGTGACCATGACGCCCGGTCATGATCGTTCGCGCCCGGATGGTCGCCTCCGGCTGTCCGAACTGCTGCGTGGGCACCGGCTGGCCGCCGGCCTCACCCAGGCGGAGCTGGCCGCCCGGGCGGGCATCGGGGTGCGTACCGTCCGCGATCTCGAGCGGGGTCGCTCGGCCCGGCCCCAGCGCACCACCATCGATCTGCTCGCCGACGCGCTCGGCCTGACCGGCGACGCCCGGCGGGCCGTCCTGGCCGCGGCCCGGCCGGCGCCGCCCGGCGGGCCCGACCCGGCCGGCGACCCCGATGCCCCCGTCGCGTCACTCCCGGCCGCCCGGCAGCTCGCCGTCACCGGCGCCACGACCACCGGCACCGGTACGCCGATCGCGCTGCCCCAGCCGGTCACCCTGATCGGCCGGGACCGGGACGTCGCCGAGGTGGCCGCCCTGCTCGCCGCGGACCGTGCCGTGGTGAGCCTGGTGGGGCTGGCCGGGGTCGGCAAGAGCGCGCTCGCGCTCAGCGTCGCGTACGCGGCGGCCGCCGACCATCCGGGCGGCGTCGCCGGGGTGCTGGTCGGCGAGGGATCCGAGGCGGGCGACGTGCTCGCCGCCGCGCTCGCGGTGCTCGGCGTCAACCGGCCGGCCGACCTCGCCTGCCGGCTCGCCGATCGACCGGCGCTGCTGCTGGTGGACGCGGTGGAACGGGCACCCGAGGCGGTCGCCGAGGCGCTGCGCGTGCTGCTCGCCGCCGCGCCGACGCTGCGGGTGCTGATCACCGGCCGGCGTCCGGCAGGCCTCCCCGGCGAGCTGGTCCGCCCCGTCGCGCCGCTGGACGTACCGCCGGCCGGGGTGACCCCCGCCGACCCGGCCGAGCTGGCCCGGTGGCCGGCCACGGCGCTCTTCGCCGCCCGGCTGGCCCAGGCCCGGCCCGAGCCGCCGACCCCGGCCGAGCTACCGGCGCTCGCCGCGCTGGTCCGCCGGCTCGGTGGTCTGCCGCTGGCCATCGAGCTGATGGCCGCCCGGGGCCGGATCCTCGACGTCACCGAGCTGCTCGACCGGTACGGCGACCGCGTCCTCGACCTGGCCACCGGCGGCCGCCCCGGCTGGGAGCCCGCCGCCCGGGCGGCCGAACCGGTGACCCTGCGCGAGGCGGTGGCGACCAGCTACCGGCTGCTCGCGCCGGAGGAGCGCGCGGCGCTGCGCCGGCTCGCCGCGTTCCGCAACCGGTGGTCGGTGGAGTTGGGCGAGGAACTGCTGGCCGACGGCGGCCCGCGGCACGACGCCCTGCCGCTCCTCGACCGGCTGCGCGAACTCGGCCTGCTCAGCATCCGGGGCACCGGGCCGTTCCGGTTCCGCCTGCTCGACGCGGTCCGTGACTTCGCCACCGAGCAGGCGGCCGGCGAGGGCGAGCTGGCCGCGATCCGGCACCGGCACGCGCTGGTGATCACCGGGCTGGTGCTGCGGACCGCGCCGGAGCTGGTCGGCGCGGACCTCACCGGCACGGTACGCCGGCTCGACGAGGTGACCAGCGACATCATCGCCGCGCTCGGGCACGCCGCCGAGCACGATCCGCTGACCGCGCTGCGGCTGGCGGCGGCGCTGCCCCGCTGGTGGCGACTGCGCGGGCGGGACGTCTCCGGCCGCCGCTGGCTGCGCCGGCTGCTGGCCGACCCGCGGACCGCCGACGCCCGCCCGCTGCTGCGCGCCTGGGCGATGACCGGCGCGGCGCGGCTGGCCGCCGAGCACGCCGCCGAGCTGGAGGAGTTGCCCGCGGCGCGCGCGGCGCTGGCCATCTTCCAGGCGGAGGGCGAGGTGACCGGCGAGCTGTCCGCCCGTTCGGTGCTCTGCACGCTGCTGCCCGCCGCCGGGGCGCACGACGAGGCCCGGGCCCAGGGTGAAGCCGTGCTCGACCTGGCCTCCCGGCACGGCCGGGTACGTGAGATGGCGGTCGCCCACCACCACCTGACCTGGCACGACCTCCGGGTGGGGGACCTGTCCGGGGCGCGGCGTCGGCTGGCCGCGGTGGACCGGTTGGCCGCCGAGTGCGGCGAGCAGCGGCTCCGGGTGCTGGTCCGGGCCGACCTCGCCGAGGTGACCCGGCTGGAGGGCCGGTACGTCGACGCCGTGGCGCAGGGGCGCCGGGCGGCGGCGGCGCTGGCGGAGCTGGGCGATCCGGGGCATCGGCGGCGGGTGCTCGGCACGGTGGGGCTGGCCCTGGCCGAGGCGGGACGTGCCGACGAGGCGCTGGCGGTGGTGGCCGAACTACGCCCGTTCCGGGGGGCACCGGGGCAGCGCGGGCCGGTCGGCGACCCGGCCGGGTCGGGCCGTTCCCGGCGCCCGGAGGACGCGGTCTGCGCGTTGATCGAGGGGCACCTGGCGCTGCGCCGGGGTGATCGGGAGGCGGCCGCCGAGTGGTTCGCCGCGGCCGCGCACGCGGCTGCCGGGGCGCGGGACCGGCGCGACGCGATCGAGGCACTGGTGGGTCTTGCGGCGACCACGGCGGACGTGGCGGTGCTCGAGCGGCTGGACCGGGCCCGCCGGTCGACCGGGGTCAGTCTGGTCACCCGCGAGGAGGAGCTGCTCTACGCCCTGGTGGCCGCCCGGCCACGCGCCTGACGTCGGCTGGCCCAGCGGCCACGCGCCTGACGTCGGCTGGCCCAGCGGCCACGCGCCTGACGTCGGCTGGCCCAGCGGCCACGCGCCTGACGCCGGCTGGGCCAGCGGATGGCCCGGGACGGGTTGCGGGACGGTGGGCGGAGCTGCCCGGGCGGGAGGGCCAGCACACGAGGGAGCGGGGGTGGCGCGAGCGAAGTAGCCCCCTGATGTTGCCCCTCGCTCATCGCTCGCGCCAGCACCCCCCGGTGCGCCCCCGCTCGTGGGAAGCGTAGCCAGGACGTCGACGACTTTTGGGCAATTTTGGCGGCCTTTGCGGCGAAGCTGTGCCGGTTCTGCCGGTGGTTCTGCCGGTGACCGGCGGGTACGCCGCTCGCCCTCGGGGCGCCGCCCGGGCCCGAACTGGCCGGGCCGCCGGTCGGCCGCCGGCGGCGCCGGTACAGGTGATGCCGGCGGCGCGACCCGTACCGGCGATGCCGGCGGCGCGCCGGTACGGGTGAGGCCGGCGGCGCGACCCGTACCGGCGATGCCGGCGGCGCGCCGGTACGGGTGAGGCCGGCGGCGCGGCAGGGGTGGCGCCTCGCGGTGGAGGTGCGGCGTCAGCAGTGTCCGGCGCCGTCGGGGAGTGGGTCGGTGCTGCCCGCGGTGGCGCCGGGGTGCACCGCGTCACGGACCCGCCGCAGCCCGTCGAGCAGGGCGTCCAGGGCGGCCGGGTCGAGCTGGCCGGTGAACCACTGCTCGATGATCTGCACGTGCCCCGGCAGGGTCTGGTCCAGCCGGGCCAGGCCCGCGGCGGTGACCACCGCATACGAGCTGCGCCGGTCGGACGGGCAGGCCCGGCGGCGGAGCAGCCCGTCGCGCTCCATCCGGTCGACCACCCGGGTCACCCCGCTGGTGGAGAGGGAGGTCTGTGCCGCCAGGTCGGTCATCCGGAGCTGGTGACCCGGTGAGCGGGTGAGCCGCATCAGCACCTCGAACTCGACCGCCGAGAGGCCGTGCTCCTCGAACTGGGCGCTGAACCGGGCCGACAGCCCGGCGGTCGCCTCGAAGAGCAGGCCGATGGCGGTGATCCGCGGGTCGTCGAGAACGTTCTGGTCCACGAAGCCATCCTAGCAGTACTTGACACATGGAATATTGCTATGCCTATAGTTGCTTAGTCAGTCGTTGGCCTACTAAACCATCTCCCCTGGAGGACCGCACCATGACCAGCAGCACCGAAGCCGTTACCCGCGACTGGGAGGGCCTCACCATCCCCGCCGCCGGCACTTACCTGCTGGACGTCGCCCACAAGCGCGTCGGGTTCGTCGCGCGGCACATGATGGTCAGCAAGGTACGCGGTGAGTTCGCCGACGCCACCGCCACCATCACCGTCGCCGAGGACCCCATGCAGTCCTCGGTGACCGCCACCATCCAGGCCGCCAGCATCAACACCGCCCAGGCGGACCGGGACGCGCACCTGCGCAGCCCCGAGTTCCTCGACGTCGAGCAGTTCCCGACCCTGGAGTTCCGCAGCACCGGCGTGAAGTCCCGGGACGGCAACGAGTTCGTCCTCTCCGGCGAGCTGACCATCCGTGGCGTCACCCGCCCGGTCGACCTCGAGGTCGAGTTCGAGGGCGTCGGCCGCAGCCCCTTCGGGCAGGACATCTTCGGCTTCTCCGCGTCCACCGAGATCGACCGCGAGGAGTTCGGCCTCACCTGGAACGTCGCGCTGGAGACCGGCGGCGTCCTGGTCGGCAAGAAGATCAAGATCGAGATCGAGGGCGAGGCCGTCCGCCAGGCCTGACCCTCCGTACGCCCGAACGGGCCCGCGCCGTCACCCGACGGCGCGGGCCCGTTCGTCTTCAGGTGCGAATTGTCACGTGTTGTTCGCCGGTTGCCAGGTGGTGCGGCGGGTGGCGGCTGGGTAGGAGTGCAGACCTGCGCCCACCGGTGTTCGACGGTCCGGGCGCACTTACGGACTCAACGTGAATGGTTCACAATGCGTTGCGGAACGGTACGGTTCCGTCGCACCGGCGCCGGGAGGACATATGGGCAGAGACGTCGAGCAGGGCGCCTTCTCCCGGGAGGACCGGGTCCGCTACCGGCAGAAGGTCCGGCGGTGCCTGGACGTCTTCGCGCTGATGCTGGACGACTTCGGCTTCGACGCCGACCGCCCGATGACCGGGCTGGAGATCGAGCTGAACCTGGTCGACTCCGCGGCCGAACCGGCCATGCGTAACGACCAGATCCTCGCCGACATCGCCGACCCGCTCTTCCAGACCGAGCTGGGCCAGTTCAACCTCGAGCTGAACGCCTCACCCCGACTGATCGAGGGCAACGGCTTCGCCGACTACGAGCAGGACCTGCGCAGCAGCCTCAGCCGCGCCGACGAACGGGCCGCCAAGTCCGATGCCAAGATCGTGATGGTCGGCATCCTGCCCACCCTCACCGAGCGCCACCTGGTCGCCGACAACCTCTCCACGAACGAGCGCTACCGGGTGCTCAACGACCAGATCGTCGGCGCCCGGGGCGAGGACATCGAGCTGGACATCCGGGGCGTGGAACGGCTCCGGACGCACACCGACTCGATCGCCCCCGAGGCCGCCTGCACCAGCCTCCAGTTCCACCTCCAGGTCGCGCCGGACAGCTTCGCCGACTACTGGAACGCCTCCCAGGCCATCGCCGGGGTGCAGGTGGCGGTCGGCGCGAACTCGCCCTTCCTCTACGGCCGCCAGCTCTGGGCGGAGACCAGGATCGCCCTCTTCGAGCAGGCCACCGACACCCGCCCGGACGAGCTCAAGGCCCAGGGCGTACGGCCCCGGGTGTGGTTCGGGGAGCGGTGGATCACCTCGATCTTCGACCTCTTCGAGGAGAACGTCCGCTACTTCCCGCCGCTGCTGCCGATCGTCGAGGACGAGGACCCGGTGGAGGTGCTGCACGCCGGAGGCGTGCCGGAGCTGGCCGAGTTGCGGCTGCACAACGGTACCGTCTACCGCTGGAACCGCCCGGTCTACGACATCATGAACGGCCGGCCGCACCTGCGGGTGGAGAACCGGGTGCTGCCCGCCGGGCCGACCGTGGTGGACATGCTGGCCAACGCGGCCTTCTACTTCGGGCTGGCCCGTGGCCTGGCCGAGGCGGACCGGCCCATCTGGAGCCAGCTCACCTTCTCCTCGGCCGAGGAGAACTTCCACGCCGCCGCGCGGCGCGGCATGGACGCCGTGCTGCACTGGCCCCGCCTCGGCGAGGTGCCGGTGACCAAGCTGGTGCTCGACGTGCTGCTGCCCACGGCCGCGCTGGGCCTGGACCGGTTCGGCGTCGCCCCGGCCGAGCGGGACCGCCTGCTCGACGTCATCGAGCAGCGCTGCCGTACCGGCCGCAACGGGGCGGTCTGGCAGACCGAGGCGGTCTGGGCGGCCGAGCGGCACCGGGGCATGGACCGGGACGCCGCGCTGCACCACATGCTGACCCGGTACGCCGAACTCCAGCGCAGCAACGAGCCCGTGCACACCTGGCCGGTCGACTGACCGCCCGGCCGGCCCGCACCGGTCGGCGAGCTTCATCGAGCGGAACTGGTCAACGGCGGCGCGGTCGCCACTCCGCCGGTCGGGGCGAGCACCGGACGTTCGGTCGGGGATGTGCTGCCCGGCCCGGAGGAGCCAGCCGCGCGATCCGGGGCGTCGGCGCAGCCCTGTGCGTGAGCGCCCGGGTCAGCGGCTGCGGCGGCGGGCCTTACCGCCGGTCGCCGGGGCGGTGCCGTCCTGCTCCGACCCACCGGCGGTGCCGGTCCCGTCCGCCGGTCCGTCCGGGTCCGGTGTGCCGCCGTCCGCGCCGTCGAGCGCTGCGTCCATCGGCCGCCGCTGGGGCGGGACGGCCCGGCCCCGCTCACTGACGGGCCGCGCCGGTGCGGCGCTCCCCGCCGTCGTCGCGCCCGCTGTCGTCGTGGTGCGCGCTGTCGTTGTGGCGTCCGGGCCGGCGGTGGCCGATCGGGCGCCGGACGAACCCTCACCCGCCCGGGCCGACCCCTTGGAGCTGCCCGATCGCGGGCCCGACCCGGACCGGCTCGGGCCGGACGCACTCGGCCCCGTCGCACTCGGGCCGGACGCACCGGAGCCGGCCTCCGGCGTGGCCGTTTCGCCGGGTGCCCCGGCGGGCGGCTCGGCGTCGGCGGCGAGGGCGGGGGCGTCGGCCGGCGTGCCGGTTCCGGCGGACCGGCGTCCGAAGAGGCGGCGGCGCGGCGGCGACGGCTCCACCGGTGCCACGTCGTCACGGACCTCGGCGGCCGTCCCGTCGGACCCGTGCCCGGTGTATTCGTCCGGCTCGTCGGTGCGCTGCCGGGGCAGCGTCACGCCGGCCCGCGTCGCGGCCCGCAGTTCGGCCCGCTGGGCCAGGGCGGCGACCAGCACCGATCCGGCGATCCCGGCGATCACCGCGTACGGGGCGATCAGGTGGGCCGACACCTGCTCGGGGGAGATCCCCGCGAGCCTCGGCACGGCCAGCAGGTAGGCCAGTGCGACGAGGATCGGTCCGGCCGCACCGGAGGCCGCCGCGCCGACCCGCCGCTCGGCCAGCCGGGCCGTACGCCGGGCGGCGAGCGCGCCGATCACCACCGCCGAGCCCATCGCGAGCAGGGCCCCCGGCCAGTAGAAGTAGTCCCGGATCCAGTACCGGCCGCTGTCCGCGCTGATCTGCCAGATGCCGAGCTGGGCGGTGCCCAGCCCGCGTCCGGAGAGCACCCCGTCGACGACGGAGACCACGGCGAGCAACCAGAGCCAGCCGGTGGTGGCGATCAGGTTGGTCGCGGCGGCCCGGGAGTGCAGCGCCCAGACCGCGAGCAGCAGCCCGATGAGCAGCCCGAGCGCGGCGTACCCGGCGGCGACGGTCTGCGGGGCGAAGGTGTCCGGCACCCGGGCGGCGCGGGCCGGTACGGCGACCAGCAGCACGGTGACCAGGGCGCCGATCCCGGCGGCGACGGCCAGGGTGAGGTGCCGCAGCGTACGGCCGGATTCCGGGTCATCTCCCGGCAACCGGTCGGCGCAGACCGCGCCGGCCACCACCGAGGTGGCGGAGATCCAGGTGGCCCAGGCCAGGCTCGCCACCCAGGCCGCCTCGACCGGCGCGTCTCCCGGCGCCCAGTTGAGGATGCCGAGGCCGTAGCCGAAGCCCAGCTGTGCCGCACCGGTGCCGGCGGCGACGCCGAGCGCGGTGGCGATCGATGCTCCCCAGCCCCGTCTGGCCATGCGGGGGAGCGTAGCGTCCCAGCGTCGGCGCGGCGAGTGGAGGCGCTAGTCTCCTCCGCGCCGTGACGGCTTGGTGGCGGCCGGTACGGTCGCCGGTGACTGAGGCGGTGGACGCGATGACGGACGACGGGTACCCGGACGGGACGCACGACCCGGGGTCGGACCGGATGAGGCTCGTCCTCGGCGGCGGCCTCGCGGTGGTCCTGCTCGCGATGGTCGGCGCGAGCGGCGGCTGGCTGCTCGCCGGCAAGCCGGACCGCGTCGCCGCACCGGTCACCACCGGCGGACCGTCGAGCGGGCCGAGCAGCGTCGCCCCGACCGGAGCGCCGCAGACGTCCCCGGTGGAGCCCCCCACCACCCCGCGGACCACCGCTCCGGTCGGGCTCACCGTGCCCGAGGTGGTGGGCACCGACTTCGAGGCGGCGCGACGGCAGTTGCGGGACCGGAAGCTCGGCTGGCAGATCGTCTTCGGCACCGGCGCCGGCCGGTCCGTGCAGCGCACCTCGCCCGCGCCGGGTACGCCGGTGCGCCGTGGCGTCACCGTCACCCTCTGGGTCAGCGGGCCGGCCCCGGCGGTCGCGGTGCCCGACGTGGTCGCTGAGGACTGCGACGACGCCGCGGACGACCTGGTCGAGGCGGGCCTCTACCCGCGCTACCGGACCGGCCGCCGCGGCCCGGTCACCGCCCAGGAACCGGCCGGCGGCGCGGCGGCGCACTGGAACGACCCGGTGGGCCTGAGCTGTGGTGGCGAGCCGGCCGGCAGCCCGGCGATCACCCTGTCTCCGACACCGTGACGGCCGGCTCGCCGCGCTGATCCCGGCCGGTGGTTGCCCGGCCCGATACCGTGCACGGGTAGGGCCAGCGGGCCCGGCGGGGAAAGGACGTGCCATGAGCGACGACCGACAGGAGCCCTCCGCCGGGGACGCCGACGCCACCCGGGCGATGCCGCCGGCCGCCGATCCGGACCCGACCCACCCCGCCACCCCCGCCGACGCGACCCAGGCGATGGTCGCTGGCGACGCCGACGCGACGCGCGCGATGCCGCCGGCCGGTGACCCGGACGCGACGCGACCTGCGACCAGCGGCGACGCCGATGCGACGCAGATGATGGCCGCCGGCGACGCTGAGCCGACCCGGCCCGCGCCGGCCGGTGACCCGGACGCGACGCGCGCGATGCCGCCGGCCGGTGACCCGGACGCGACGCGGCCCGTGCCCGGTGGTGGCAGCGATGCCGAGGCGACCCGGGCCCTGCCGAGGGCCGGAGCGGCCGGCGGGCCACGGCCGGACGCGACCCGGCCGCTGCCCCGCGCGGGCACCACCGCGCAGCAGCCACCGGTGGGTGGGGCCGCACCGGTCCCGCCGGCCTGGTCCGGGCGCGCCGGGGTGCCGACGCGTCCGGCCGGCTATCAGGAGGCCGGTGCCGACTGGTACGCCGAGGAGCAGGCCGGCCGTCGCTGGTGGATGCCGATCCTGCTGGGCATCCTCGCTCTGGTGCTGATCGCACTGATCGGGCTGGGGGTCTGGTGGGCCCTGCGGGCGGCCGAGCGGGACCCGACTCCCGGGCCGCTGCCCACGGCCGCGCCGACCACCGCCCCCCGGACGAGCGCCGCGCCGACCACGACGGCGCCGAGCACCGCCCCGCCCACCACGGCCAGCCCCACGAGCGCGGAGGTGCCGATGCCGCCGCTGGTCGGGTTGCCGGAGGCGGCCGCCCGGGCGGCCCTGGACCGGCTGGACGTGGACTACCGGGTGCGGACGCGGGAGTCGGACCAGCCGGCCGGCACGGTGATCGAGACCGATCCGGTGGCGGGCGAGCCGCTCTCCCCGGGCGACCGGGTCACCATCGTGGTGGCCGAGCCGGCCGCCGCGCCGACGACGGCTGCCGGCACGCCGACCTCCGGTCCGACGGCGACCGCCACTCCCTGAGCGTCACCACTGCCGGCGTCTGGTGCCCACCAGACCCAGCCCGGCCAGCGAGATGGCGAGGCCGAGCAGCCCGGAGTAGAAGAGCGAGCGGCTGACGTCCGCGGTGCTCGGCACGCCCGCCGGTTCGGCCAGCGCGCCCGCGCCGGCCCCGCCGCCGGACACGTCCGGGCTGGGCGCCACCCCGAACGCCTCGGCGTCGGCCCAGCCGGCCTCGTCCTCCGGGTCGGTGGCCGGCGCGCTGCCCTCGCCGGCCACGGTGATCTCCGGAGCCGGTACGGGTTCGTTCAACTGCTCGGTGGCGGAGAAGGCGGGGTGGCGGACCACGAGTGCGAGTACGGTCGCGGCTCCGAGGACCGCCAGGAGCCCGAAGGCGTAGCTGATACGGGACCGGTGGTGCCGCCGCGCGGCGGGCAGATTGACCATGACCATCCCAGGTTCAGGGTCCGGGACGCGCGGGGTGGATACGTTCGCCGGGGTGGCGTACCGATTCTATGGCGGCGGTACGCCCCCCGACCGGGCAATCGCCGGGTCAGACCCGGACCGGGGTCCGGATCACCGGGCGTCGGGTCCGTACGGTGTGCTGGCGCGGCACCGGCGCGGCGTGCAGCTGCTCCAGCCCCGACTGCTGTACGAAGATCGACCGCCGGTTGATCGCGTCCCCCGCCGCGTTCAACTCGTAGCCGTCGAGCCAGAGCCAACCGTCGTAGGTCGGCCAGTCGAGCACCCGGATCACCCGGAAGGTGATCGGTCGAAAGAACTGGACACTCGCCGCGCGAGTCACGTGCAGTACGTCACCGGAGCGGGGAAGCACATGGGCTCCTGGGGAGTTCGGCCGGCCGGCGGGCCGGCGGAGGGCTGATCGGGGGGACATCTGCGCCCGGCGCCGGGGTCGTGCCCTGGGGGACCGGCTGTTCAGGTACGTCGGTGCTGGTCGGGGTGCCCGCGGTGGCGGGCCACCCCCCGACCATCACCCGGCTGCTCCCGGTTACCGCTCCCGCCGCCGCAGCCACGCTGGCGTGCAGCGGCGGGGCATCACCCCGGGGCAGGTCGCACGGCGCGGGACGGCTCCCCTCCTGCCGTCCCACGGCCCATGGGATCACCACGCCGGGAGATCATGCGGAGACGGTGAGTAACCCGTGCCATACCGACAGAGTGCACCAGGGACGTGCTTCATGCAAGTTGCACGTCGGCTTTTGCCGATACGCGAGCACGACACGTGAACGGGACGCTTGATGCCTCAGGTGCCGGGACGGCACACTGGACGCCGGTTTCGCCCGACGCGGCCGGTCGACGACCGGCACCACCCCTGCCGCGAACGATCCCGCCGTCACGTCGGCCGCGCCCCCGGCGGGTGTCGCACCGGGCGCGACGACCGGAGGTGTCCGGGTGAGCGCGAGGAGTCAACGTTCCCGTCCAGCGGGCCGGAGGGCCGCGTCGTGACCGAGCGGCGCAGCCCCACCATCCGGCGTCGCCGCCTGGGGGCGGAACTCCGCCGGCAACGCGAGGCCGCCGGCATCACCATCGAGGTGGTCGCCGAGCAGCTGGAGTGCTCCGCTTCCAAGATCTCCCGGATCGAGACCGGCCACACCTCGGCCACCCCGCGCGACGTGCGGGACATGCTCCGGATCTACGGGGTGGTCGGCGCGGAGAGCGACGAGCTGGTGCAGATCGCCCGTGAGGCCCGGCAGAAGGGCTGGTGGCACCCGTACAGCACGGTCCTGGTCGGGGCGTACGTGGGACTGGAGGCGGCGGCCAGCTCGATCCGGGCGTACGAGCAGCAGGTCGTGCCGGGCCTGCTGGAGACCGAGGAGTACGCGGGCGCGATGATCCGGGCCGCCCGGCCCGACTTCACCGTCGAGCAGGTTCAACAGCGGGTGCGTGTCCGTCTGGGCCGCCAGTCGTTGTTGACGCAGGACGATCCGGTCGATCTGTGGGTGGTGCTCGATGAGGCGGTGCTGAGCCGGCCGGTTGGCGGCGACGAGGTGATGCGTGGCCAGCTCAGCCGGTTGGTGGAGGTAGCCCAACTGCCGAACGTGACGTTGCAGGTCCTGCCCTTCGAGGTGGGAGCGCACGCCGGCATGGACGGCACCTTCACGATCCTCAGCTTCCCCGAACCGAGTGATCCCGATGTCGTGTACGCGGAGAACGCCACGGGTGGGCTCTTCCTCGAGAAGAGCGACGAACTGCAGAAGTACAGCTTCATCTTCGATCACATTCGAGCAGCGGCCATACGCCCGGAGGAATCCATCGCACACATTGCAAAACTGGCAGAGGAGCCGCTGTGGAAATGGCGACCAAGGAGTTCCCCGTGGACCTGACGCAGGCGACGTGGTTCAAGAGTTCGAAGAGCGGGCCGAACTGTGACAACTGCGTGGAGGTCGCATACGTGCCCGGGGCGGTCGGCGTCCGGGACTCGAAGGACAAGACCGGCCCGGCCCTGGTCTTCGCCCCGGGTGACTGGCACGCCTTCGTCGCCGGCGCACGGAGCGGCGGGTTGGTCCGGGGCTGATCGAGCCCGGCCGTGATCCGGCCGCCGCGCCGCCCGGCGGCGCGCCGGACCGGATGACGGCCCCCGGACCAGAAGCGTGGTCCCGCCCGGCAGCGTGGCCGGGCGGGACCATTTCGTCCGCCTCGACCGGTGGCTCCCGGCCACCCGTCGCCAGTTCCGTCCCGCCTCGTTGAACCGCACGGATCGGCAACCGAACGAGGCAGGCGAGACGGATGACGACGATCGGCTCAGAGAACCTCACCAACGGTCCGGGAAAGCCGGAGCGGTTCGGCGGCAAGTACCGCGGGGCGCGCCGGGACACGGTGCTCACCGAGGTCTCCTCCACCGACAGCGAGATCGGCGGCCGGGACACCGCCGCGCCCGAGCAGGCCACCCCGCCGCTCACCCTGCCCTCGCTGGACCCGAACCCGCTCACCGAGCCGTCCTTCCCGCCGAGCGGCTGGCCGGTCGAGCAGCCCGAGTCGCTGGTCGACCACCCGTTGCTGCGCGGCCTGCTGATGGAGCTGCCCCCCAAGGGCAGCGTCCCGCCGCCCGGCTGGCTGGACCGCTGGTTCGAGGCGACCCGGGCGATCCTGGAGCTGCTATACGTGCAGGGCACCGGCCGCTCGCGGTGACCCGGCGGTCGCCGGCGGTGGTGCCGCCCGCTCGGCGAACCGGTTGTGCCGCAGCGCGTGGCGTACCCCGATCGTCGTGACGGCCAGCCAACCCACGGTGATCGCCGGGCCGGTCACGGCGGGCGCGGCGAGCAGGTCCAGGCCGGCGGCCGAGACCACCGCGGGCAGCACCGCGATCGCGGTGACCTGGATCGGGAGCCCGACCAGCGGGTGGGCCGCGGCCGCGCGCAGGCCGTGCGGGGCCGGGGTGTCCGGCGCGGCGGCGAAGGCGCCCGCGCCGGCCCGCAGCCGGCGGATCCGCCGGATCGAGCAGGCCGCCACGACCAGCACGGGCACGGCGGCGAGCAGGAGCCCGCGGCCGGCCCGGTCGATCGGCGTGGCGCCCGCGCTCAGCAGACCCGCGACCAGGACGGCCGCGGTCAGCGTCAGGCCGGTCAGGGTGAGGGCGGACAACCATCGGGTACGCCGGCGCAGCGCGCGGGCCCGGTCCAGGTTCGGCAGGCCGTCCGCGACGAGGGCGGCGGCCACCCAGACGGCGGCGGCGGGCAGCAGCACGGTGAGCTGGTCGTCCATGGGTCCAGCCTGGTCCAGGCCGGCGGCCGGGGGATCCGGGAGCGCACCCCGGTTCGTCCCGTACCTCGTCCCGTAGGGGGTCATCCCATCGGTGTTATTGGCGCTTCGGCATGTACCCGGCAGTGGGACGGCACCCTAGGCTCGGGCTGACACCGCACCGAGCGGAACCGAGACCAACCTTCCCACCGGCGTCCGGCGGTCACCCACCCGGGTGGCCGCCGCGCGTCGTCGTCGGGCGCGGCGGGCTCAGACGTCGAAGGTGGCCGGTCGGTCGCTGGCCGGGGGCGGCGGGGTGGCCTTCCACAGGCCGGTCTTCTGCGCCGCCAGGCGGGCCAGGTAGGCCGGGTTGAGGATGACGTAGCGGCGCCAGAGCCGCTTCGGCTCCAGGCCGAGCCGCCAGAACCACTCCAGCCCGGCGCGCTGCATCCACGGCGGCGGGTTGCGCAGCAGCCCGGCGTGGTAGTCGAAGGCCGCGCCGACCGCCATCAGCGGCATGTCCAGCAGCGGCCGCATGGCGTACGTGAAGACCTCCTGGCGGGGGCAGCCCAGCCCGACCAGGACGAGCCGCGCCCCGCTGGCCTTGATCCGGTCGGCGATCTCGACGTCCTCGCCCGGCTGCACCGAGCGGAACTTGGACGCCTCGACGCCGGCGATCTTCAGCGCGGGGAACTTCCGCTCCAGGGCCGGGACCAGGCGGGACAGCGTCTCCTCGGTGGAGCCGTAGAGGTAGACCGGCAGCCCTTCCGCGGCGAAGCGGGACAGCACCCGCAGGGTGAGCTCGGGGCCGTAGACCCGGTCGGTGAGGCCGGCGCCGTGCAGCAGGTTCAGCGCCCAGCGGACCGGCTGACCGTCCGGGGTGACCACGTCGAAGGAGTTGAGCCGGGCGTTGTGCGCCGGGTCGAGCACCCCGGTCATCACGCCGTGCACGGCCAGCGCGGTGAGGGCCAGCGGGCGGCGGTCGTGCGCCGCCGCGACGACCGCCTCGGTAGCCCGGGCGTAGTCGGTGGCGTCGACGAGCACGCCGAGCACGTTCCGCTTGGTCCCGGTGGTCATGCCTTCGGCACCCACTTGTCGACGTTGGCCTCGTAGATCTCGCGGAGGATCATCGGCACGTCGTAGGTGATCTTCCAGCTCGGGTAGTGCTCCTCGAACCGGGCCATGCTGCTGACGTACCACTGGTGGTCGCCGGTGCGCGCCTGCTCGACATAATTGATCTTCGCCTCGCGGCCGGCGATCCCCTCGGCGATCCGGAACGCCTCGATGTGCGAGGTGTTGGAGTGCCGGCCGCCGCCCAGGTTGTAGACCTGCGCCGAGCGCGGCTCGCGGAAGAACGCCTCGAAGGCGGTGAGCACGTCCCGGGAGTGGATCGCGTCCCGGACCATCTTCCCCTTGTAGCCGAAGAGGTTGTACGTCCGGCCCTCCATGACGCAGCGCATCAGGTACGCCAGGAAGCCGTGCAGCTCGGCGGCGGAGTGCGCCGGGCCGGTCAGCGTGCCGCCCCGGAAGCAGGCCGTCCGCATGTCGAAGTAGCGGCCGTACTCCTGGACCATCACGTCGGCGGCCACCTTCGACGCGCCGAAGACCGAGTGCAGCGACTCGTCGATCGACATGTCCTCGGGGATGCCCGCGAAGTACGGATGGTCCTCGGGCAGCTCGTACCGGGTCTCCAGCTCGACCAGCGGCAGGCTGTTCGGGCGGTCGCCGTACACCTTGTTGGTCGAGCAGTGGATGAAGGGCGCCTCGATCGCGTGCCGGCGGGTGTTCTCCAGCACGTTGAGGGTGCCGCCCGCGTTCACGTCGAAGTCGGTGTACGGCTCCTTGGCGGCCCAGTCGTGGCTCGGTTGCGCGGCGCTGTGGATCACCACCGAGATGTCCGAGGCGTACTTCTTGAAGACCCGCTCCAGGCCGTCCCGGTCCCGGATGTCGACGGCCTCGTGGGTGTAGGAGGTCCCCAGGTCGGCGGCGAGCCGGTCCAGGCTCCAGGCCGTCGAGCCGTCCTCGCCGAAGAAGTACCGGCGCATGTCGTTGTCGATGCCGACCACGTGGAGTCCGAGGCCGGCGAAGTGCCGGGCCGCCTCGGATCCGATGAGACCGCCCGAGCCGGTCACCAACGCGACACTCACACGCCACTCCTGCTCGTAGGGGGCTGGAAAACGAACCGGAGCATAGCGTGACATCCGGCACGCCCCGAAACGGCGCGAGGGCCCCGCTGTCCGCGGAGCCCTCGTCGTGGTGGGGAAGGGGGGAGTTGAACCCCCACGCCCTTTCGGGCACACGGACCTGAACCGTGCGCGTCTGCCATTCCGCCACTTCCCCGTGGCCAGACCCGGAACACCATATCCCATCCCGCGCCCGCCTTCTGCGGCGGGTGCCCGGACATATTACGCTGTTCCCGGTCATCGCCACGAGCGATCACCGTTCGTGGCGGACGAAACTTTAGCACGACCCCGGGCCTGGTCACGAACGGGCCGCCGGCAGCCCGCCGAGCGGCATGTGAGCTGCGGAGGCGGTGTCCGGATACCATCATGGCCTCGGGACCCGAGGAGGAGCCGGTGAGCGTGCTGCAACGCTTCGAGAAGCGTCTGGAAGGCCTGGTCGAGGGGGCCTTCGCCAAGGTCTTCAAAGGGGTGGTCCACCCCGTGGAGATCCTCAACGCCATGCAGCGGGAGGCCGAGGCGCACAAGGCGATCCTGGCCGGCGGGCGCACGTTGGTGCCCAACCGCTACGTGATCGATCTCTCGCCGTACGACCACAGTCGGCTGGCGCCGTACGCCGCTGCGCTGGCCCAGGAGCTGGCCCAGTCGCAGGCGGAGTTCATCGGCGAGCAGGCCTGGACGGTCTACGGCGACGTGATCGTCGAGATCGAGCGCGGCGAGGGGCTGGACACCGGCATGTTCCGGGTCACCGCCGAGGTCTACACCGGTGGCGACGTCGCCCCGGTCTCCGCGCCGGGCGGCTACGACGCCGCCCCGGCCTACCCCGCGTACGACCAGGGTGGTGGCTACGGCCCGCCGCCCGGGCACGGCGGTGGCCGCAACGTGCGGCTGGTCTCCGGCGACGGGCGCACCTACCCGCTCCAGATGGGCTCGACCGTGATCGGTCGGGGCGACCAGGCCAACCTGCGCCTGCCCGACGTCGGGATCTCCCGGCGCCACGCCCGGCTGGACTTCGACGGCGGCCAGGTGGTGCTGACCGACCTCGGCTCGACCAACGGCACGATGGTCAACGGCCAGCGCGTCTCCGCCGTCGCGCTCAACCCCGGCGACATGATCCAGCTCGGCACCACCACCCTGACCTTCCGCGTGGACGGCTGACCCGCGTTGCCGGAACTCGTCATCACGGTCGCCCGGTTCGGGTTCCTCATCCTGCTGTGGATCTTCGTGTTCACGGTGGTCGGGGTGATCCGCCGGGACCTCTTCGCGGGGGCCCGGTCGGGCCGGCTGGTGGCCGCGCCGCGTGCGGTCGGGGCCAGCACGGGGCCGCCGGCGAAGGCGGCGAAGGTGAAGCGGGGCAGGGCCGCCCACCAGTTGGTGGTGACCGCCGGCCAACTGGCCGGTACCCGGATCACCCTGGGCGAGGCGCAGATCACCATCGGTCGCGCCGAGGACTCCACGTTGGTGATCACCGACGACTACGCCTCGGCGCGACACGCCCGGCTCGTGCCGCGCGACGGGCAGTGGTTCGTGGAGGACCTCGGTTCGACTAACGGCACCTACCTGGATCGCGCTAAGGTCACCGGACCAACCCCCGTCCCCCTCGGCGTGCCGATCCGGATCGGCCGCACTTCCCTCGAATTACGGCCATGACTCTGACCCTGCGCTACGCGGCCCACAGCGACCGCGGTCTGATCCGAGACGGTAACCAGGATTCCGTCTACGCCGGGCCGCGGCTGCTCGCCGTCGCCGACGGCATGGGCGGTATGGCCGCCGGTGACGTCGCGAGCAACATCGTCATCGGTGCCATGGCGCCCCTCGACGAGGACGTCCCCGGGGACGCCCTCGTGGACGCGCTGCGTTCTGCCGTCGGCACCGCCAACCAGCAGCTCCGCGACACCGTGGACGCCAACCCGCAGCTGGAGGGGATGGGCACCACGCTCACCGCGACCCTCTTCTCCGGCAGCAAGCTCGGGATGGTCCACATCGGTGACTCGCGGGCCTACCTCCTGCGCAACGGTGAGTTCGCGCAGATCACCAAGGACGACACGTACGTCCAGATGCTCGTCGACGAGGGCCGGATCAGCGCCGAGGAGGCGAGCAGCCACCCCCAGCGCTCGCTGCTCACCCGCGCGCTGGACGGCCGCGACATCGACCCCGAATACAGCGTCCGCCAGGTGCTGCCCGGTGACCGCTACCTGATCTGCTCGGACGGCCTCTCCGGCGTGGTCAGCGCGGACACCATCGCGGAGACCATGCGCGACTACCCCGACCCGCAGCAGTGCGTCGAGCGGCTGGTGCAGCTCGCCCTGCGCGGCGGCGGGCCGGACAACATCACGGTGATCGTCGCGGACGCCACCGACCAGGACATCGTCGAGGCGTCCCCGATCGTCGGCGGCGCCGCCGCCCGGGACCGCGGCATGGCCACCTCGGCCGACGTCTCCACCCCGGCCGCCCGGGCCTCGGCGCTCTCCGCGCCACGGCCCCCCGCGCCCGAGGAGCCGGCGGATCCCCGCGACGAGGAAGCGGAGCGGCGCCGGCACCACCCGCTGCGGACCGCGGCCATGCTGCTGGCCCTGGTGGTCATCCTCGGCGGCGGCCTCTTCGCCGGGTGGAGCTACACCCAGCGGCAGTACTACGTCGGCGCCACCGAGGAGGGCCAGCTCGCCGTCTTCCGCGGCGTGCCGGGCCAGATCGCCGGCCTGGACCTCTCCAACGTGCACGCGACCAGCGAGGCCCGGCTGGACGACCTCACCCTGGCCGCTCAGGAGCAGGTCAAGCAGGGCATCCAGGCCAAGAGCGAGCCGGACGCCGAGCGCCGGCTGGCCGAGCTGACCAGCGAGGACCCGGCCAACCCCAACCTGAAGCCGCTCTGCCCGCCGAGCCCGACGGCCCCGACGACCAGCCCCAACCCGGTCGTCACCGCCTCGCCGACCGCCCCGACCGTCGGCGCCAGCGGCAGCGCCCTGCCGCCGCCCACTCCGTCGCCGACCGCCACGCCCGACGCCGTCCCCTCCGACACGTTGCCGCCGGTGGACCCGGCTGGTTGCCGGTCGCCGGAGTGAGCGCCGGCTCGACCCCGAGGACGTCTCCGTGACCGCAGCCGCCGTACCGGCAGCCTCGCCCGCCACGACGGGTGAGGCTGCCGGCGCGCGCCTGGCCCGGTCCCGGCGCAACGCCGAGCTGTCCCTGCTGCTGCTCGCCATGGTGCTGGTGGCGGCGTACGGGGCGACGGTCGAGGCGAACGTGCTGGACACCGTCACCCCGGACTTCTGGATCCCGGCGGCCGCGCTGGGGCTGGTCTTCCTCGGCCTGCACCTGGTGATCCGCTGGCTGGCGCCGTTCGCCGACCCGGCGCTGCTGCCGGCGGTGGCCCTGCTCAACGGCATCGGGGTCGGCTTCCTGCGCCGCTACGACCTGGCCAAGGCCGAGCCCGACCAGCGGGAGACGCTGGCCGTCTTCGCCGGCAAGGGCGGCAGCCAGCTCGCCTGGACCCTCGGCGCGGTGATCCTGGCCGCCGTGCTGCTCGCGATCATGAAGGACCACCGGTCGCTGTCGCGCTACGCGTACACGCTGGGGCTGGCCGGCATCGTGCTGGTGATGATCCCGGCGGTGCTGCCCGGGCGGTTCTCCGAGGTCAACGGCGCGAAGCTGTGGATCATCGTGCCCGGGCTGGGGCAGCTCCAGCCGGGTGAGTTCGCCAAGCTCGCCCTGCTCGCCTTCTTCGCCTACTACCTGGTCCGCAAGCGCGAGGTGCTGTCGCTGGCCAGCCGCCGGGTGCTCGGCATCGACTTCCCGCGCGGCCGCGACCTCGGCCCGGTCCTCGTGGTCTGGCTGATCAGCCTCCTGGTCCTGGTCTTCGAGAAGGACCTGGGCACCTCGCTGCTCTACTTCGGCATGTTCGTGGTGACCCTGTACATCGCCACCGAACGGGTCAGCTGGCTGCTCATCGGCCTCACCCTCTTCTTCGGCGGCGCCTACCTGGCCTACGTGCTGGGCAGCACCATCGGCGGGCCGTTCGCGAACTTCTACGACCGGGCGCAGATCTGGCTGGACCCCTTCGCCGAGCCCTACGACCGGGGCTACCAACTGGTCCAGGGCCTGCTCACGCTCGGCACCGGCGGGCTCTTCGGGGCCGGCCCCGGTGGTGGCCAGCCGACCCTGCTGCCGGAGGTGCAGACCGACTTCATCTTCGCCGGCATCGGCGAGGAGATCGGCCTGTTCGGTCTCTCCGCGCTGCTCGTGGTCTACCTGCTGATCGTGGAGCGCGGGCTGCGCGCCGCGCTGGCGGTGCGGGACTCGTTCGGCAAGCTGCTCGCCGGTGGCCTCGCCTTCACCCTGGGTCTGCAGGTCTTCGTCATCGTCGGCGGGATCAGCAAGCTCATTCCGCTGACCGGTCAGACCACCCCGTTCCTCTCCGCCGGCGGCTCGTCGTTGATGGCCAACTGGCTGCTCATCGCGGTGCTGCTCCGGGTCTCCGACGGCGCCCGCCGCCCGGTGACCGGGGGCGGCCCGGCCGCCCGGCCCGCGGGGACCCCGCCGGAACAGCTGCACGGCGCCCCGACGGAGGTGATCCGGCCGTGAACGCCCCGCTGCGCCGCGTCGGCGTGGTCGTGATGATCCTGTTCGGGTTGCTCTTCGCCAACCTGAACTGGATCCAGGCCTACAAGGCCGACGAATACCGCAACAGCGACTACAACGGCCGGGTCCAGGTCGCCGAGTACGAGCGCAAGCGCGGCAACATCGAGGTCGGTGGCACCGCGTACGCGATCAGCAAGGAGACCGGCGGCAAGCTGCGGTTCCTGCGCACCTACCCCAAGGGCGAGGTGTACGCGCACGTGCTCGGCTACAAGCCGGTCAACCTCGGGGACACCGGCATCGAGCGGACCGAGAACGACTTCCTGGCCGGCACCAGCGACCAGCTCATCGCCAACCGGGTGAAGGACATGTTCACCGGTGAGGAGACCGGCGGCGGCAACGTGCTGCTGACCCTCGGCAAGCGGGCCCAGGAGACGGCGTACAGCCAGCTCACCAACAACCAGGTGGGCGCGACCAGGGGCGCGGCGATCGCGATCGACCCGCGTACCGGCGCCGTGCAGGCGCTGGTCTCCATGCCGAGCTTCGACCCGAACCCGCTGGCCAGCCACGACACCACGGCGGCCGCGGCGGCGTACAACAAGCTGGACAAGGACCCCAACCGGCCGCTGGCCAACCGGGCGCTGGCCGAGACGCTGCCGCCGGGATCGACCTTCAAGATCGTGGTCGCCGCGGCCGCCCTGGAGAACGGCGTCGGCCAGCAGACCTCCATCCCGGCCGGGTCGAGCTACACCGCGCCCGGCGCCGGCAAGCCGATCAAGAACGCCGCGGCGTCGATCTGCCCGGAGTCGCAGGTGACCCTGCGGGAGGCCGTGACCGAGTCCTGCAACACCGGCTTCGCGCGGCTCGGCGTGCGGCTCGGCGCGGACACGATCAAGGAGAAGGCCCGGCAGTTCGGCTTCGAGCAGGAGGACCTCACCGTCGGCCAGCTCGGCGAGGGCGGCCTGCCGGTGGCGGCCAGCCGCACCGGCGACATGCAGAACCCGAACGGCAGCACCGACCAGGCGGCGCTCGCCCAGTCGTCGATCGGCCAGAACAACGTCCGGATGACCCCGTTGCAGGGCGCGCTGATCGCGGCCTCGGTCGCCAACGGGGGCAGCCAGATGCGGCCCTACCTGGTCCGCCAGCTGCTCGCGCCGGACCGCACCACCAGCTACTACACCGCCAAGCCGCGCGAGCTGCGCCGCCCGGTCAGCGGCCAGGTCGCCGGCGACCTGCGGGACATGATGCTGAACGTGGTCAAGGAGGGCACCGGCCGGAAGGCCGCCATCGACGGCTACACCGTCGGCGGCAAGACCGGCACCGCCCAGTCCGGCCCGGACACCCCCGACCACGGCTGGTTCATCGGCTTCGCGCTGGACCGCAACGGCACACCGGTCTCGGCGGTCTGCGTCGAGCTGGAGCGGGCCGGCTCCGGCGGCAGCGCCGAGGCGGCCCGGATCGGCGGCCGGATCATGGCGGCGGCCATCGCCGACGCCGGGGGCCGCTGACATGCTCAGCCCGGGGGTGCAGCTCGGCAACCGCTACCGTCTCGACGAGCGGATCGCCAGCGGCGGCATGGGCGACGTGTGGCGCGGCACCGACCAGGTGCTGGGCCGGACGGTCGCGGTGAAGAGCCTGCTCCCCGCGCTGCTCGACGAGCCGGGCTTCGCCGAGCGGTTCCGCGGCGAGGCCCGCACCATGGCCACCATCAACCACCCGGGCGTGGTCGACGTCTACGACTTCGGCAGCGACCAGCAGATCGCCTTCCTGGTCATGGAGTACGTGGAGGGGGACGCGCTCTCCGCGACGCTCAGCCGGGTCGGCCGGCTCACCCCGGCCCGCACGATGGCCCTGCTGGCGCAGGCCGCCGACGCGTTGCACGCCGCCCACGAGAAGGGGATCGTGCACCGCGACGTGAAGCCGGGCAACCTGCTGGTCCGGCCGAACGGCACGCTGGTGCTCACCGACTTCGGCATCGCCCGCTCCGACCTGGTGGGCCAGCTCACCGCCGCCGGCTCGGTGCTCGGAACCGCCTCGTACATCTCGCCCGAGCAGGCCACCGGCGCGGTGGCCACGCCGGCCTCCGACGTGTACGCGCTCGGCGTGGTCGCCTACCAGTGCCTCGCCGGCCGGCGCCCGTTCGAGGGGGACAACCCGCTCGAGATCGCCATGAAGCACGTACGGGAGGCGCCCCGGCCGTTGCCCGCCGACATCCCGCCCCAGGTCCGGGTGATCGTCGAGCGGGCCTTGGCGAAGGATCCGGCGGCCCGCTGGCCGAGCGCCGCCGCGCTGGCCAGCGTCGCCCGGCAGACCAAGATGGCGCTGTCCCAGCAGACGCGGGGCGGACGGCCGATCTCCGGCGTACCCGCGTCGCCGGCCGCGCCCACGGCCCGCGCCCAGGTGCCGGCCGCGCCCCGGCCGCAGCAGCAGCCCCGCCCGCCGGTGGCCGCCCGGCCGCCGGTCGCGGCGCGACCGACCGTGGTGTCGCCGGCCGGGCCGCCCCGGCCGCCGGTGGCGCCGCGCGGCGCGGCGGCCGTGCCGCAGCCGCGGCCGCAGCCCAACCCGCTGGCATACGCGCGACCGCCGGCCCCGCCCCCGGCGGCCCGCCGGTCGTACGCGAGGCGGTGGGTGGTCGCCATCGTGGTGGCCGCACTGGTCCTGCTCTGCTCCGGCGTGATTTCGTACAACTACCGGAAGCACGCGCTCGCCGGCGATCCGACCGCGCTGGCTGCGGTGAGCGTGACCTCCGGCGCGGTACGGTCCCACGGAGCCGACGATCTGGTCGGGACGTCGTACCGTCGTGAGGTACGGCTCCAGCCGGCTGGCGGCGAGACGACGACGAGCGAAGGACGAGAGACGCGATGACAGCGCAGGCCCGCCTGCTCGGTGGCAGGTACCAGGTCGGCGAGCTGCTCGGCTACGGCGGCATGGCGGAGGTGCACCGTGGTCGCGATCTCCGGCTCGGTCGGGATGTCGCGATCAAGATGCTCCGGGCGGATCTGGCCCGGGACGCCACCTTCCAGATGCGGTTCCGCCGCGAGGCGCAGAACGCCGCTTCGCTGAACCACCCGGCCATCGTCGCGGTGTACGACACCGGCGAGGAGACCGCCCCGACCGGCGAGACACTGCCGTTCATCGTGATGGAGTTCGTCAACGGACGGACCCTCAAGGAGGTGCTGGGCGTCGAGGGCCGGCTCCAGCCGCGCCGGGCGCTGGAGATCTGCGCCGACATGTGCGCGGCACTGGAGTTCAGCCACCGGCACGGCATCATCCACCGGGACATCAAGCCGGGCAACGTGATGCTCACCCAGACCGGCCAGGTCAAGGTGATGGACTTCGGCATCGCCCGGGCGCTGGCCAGCGGCGCCACCACCATGACGCAGACCAGCGCCGTCATCGGCACCGCCCAGTACCTCTCCCCGGAGCAGGCGCGCGGCGAGGCGGTCGACGCCCGGTCCGACGTGTACGCGGCCGGCTGCGTGCTCTTCGAGTTGCTCTGCGGGCATCCGCCGTTCGTCGGCGACAGCCCGGTCAGCGTCGCCTACCAGCACGTGCGGGAGCAGCCGCCGACGCCGAGCACCATCAACCCGGACGTCAACCCGGCGGTGGACGCCATCGTCCTCAAGGCGCTCTCCAAGAACCCGCTCAACCGCTACCAGAGCGCCGGGGAGATGCGCGCGGACCTGCTGCGCGCCGCCGCGGGCCGGCCGGTGCTGGCCACTCCGGTGATGCCGGCCGAGGAGACCATGCCGATGGCGCCGGCCGGGGCCGGCGGTTACCAGCAGACCCAGGTGCTCGGCCCGCAGACCCGCCAGCAGATGCCGGCCCGGGTCGGTGACCCGCGCAAGCGGAAGAGCTCCTCCTGGGTGATCGCCACGTTCGCCGCCCTCGGTGTGCTCGCGGTGATCGCCCTGGCTACCGCGCTCTGGCTGAACCAGAAGGGCGCGAGCGACGTCCGGGTGCCCAAGATCGAGGGCAAGTCCCGCGCCGTCGCCGAACAGGAGGTGCGGGCCGCCGGGCTGATTCCGGTGATCGGTGACCCGGTGCTGAACAAGACCTGCCAGAAGGACACCGTGGCGGGGCAGGACCCGCCGGCCAACACCACCTTGGAAAAGGGCCGCAACGTCACCCTCAACATCTGCAACGGCCCGAAGATGGTCCAGGTGCCGAACGTGGTGGGCAACCCGTTCGAGAACGCCAAGGCCCAGCTGGAGAGCGACGGCTTCGAGGTCGACAAGGTGGATGTCGACAACGCGGCGGCCGAGGGCACGGTCGTGGGCACCAATCCGAAGGCGGGCGCCAGCGTCGAGGACGGCGCCACCGTGAAGGTGTCGGTCTCCCGCGGCAACATCAAGGAGGTCCCGGAGGTGGTCGGCCTGTCGGAGGAGCAGGCCCGCCAGGTTCTGGACAAGGCCGGCTACCGGGTGAAGAAGCGGGAGGGCGACGAGGCGGCCACGCCGGACGGGGTCGGCAAGGTCAGTTCGCAGGACCCCAAGCCCGGCAAGCAACTGGAGAAGGGCAAGACGGTCACCATCTACGTCGACTTCGCCCCGCCGGAGCCGAGCACCACGCCGAGCGGATCCACCCCGGACCCGAGCACCACGCCCACCAACCCGGGCAGTGGCGGCGGGTTCCCCTTCCCCACCCAGCCACCGACCCGGCTCGACGGCGAGTGACACAGCGAGGCCCCGACCACCGGTCGGGGCCTCGGCCGTTCCGGCCGACGGCCGAGGCCCGTCCGGCGATGGCGAGAGCGGCCGGTCAGGCGGCGGCGGGGGCGCTCGGGCTGCGGTGAGGGCGGCCCGTCACGCGGTGGCGAGAGCGGCCGGTCAGGCGGCGGCGAAGGCGGCCCGGCGCCGGGCGTCCACCTCGGCGGCCAGCTCGGGGGCGCGTTCCCGCGCCGCCGGGTAGCCGCAGACCGCCAGCCAGTTCGCCAGCATCAGGTGCCCGCCCTCGGTCAGCACCGACTCGGGATGGAACTGCACGCCCTCGACCGGCAGGGTGCGGTGCCGCATCGCCATCACCACGCCGGAGCCGGTCCAGCCGGTCACCTCCAGCTCGTCGGGCAGCGTCTCGGGCAGGACCGCCAGCGAGTGGTACCGGGTGGCGGTGAACGGGTCGGGCAGCCCGGCGAGCACCCCGGTGCCGTGATGGCTCACCTCGGAGGTCTTGCCGTGCAGCAGCTCCGGCGCCCGGGTGACGGTCGCCCCGAACGCCTCGCCGATGGCCTGGTGGCCGAGGCAGACGCCGAAGAGCGGCAGCTTGCCCGCGTACTCCCGGATGACGTCGAGGCAGATCCCGGCGCGGTCCGGGCTGCCCGGCCCGGGCGAGAGCAGTACGCCGGCCGCGCCGACCCGGCCGACCTCGGCCACGTCGATCTCGTCGTTGCGCCGGACCTCGCACTCCACCCCGAGCTGGCCGAGGTACTGCACGAGGTTGAAGACGAACGAGTCGTAGTTGTCGATCACCAGGACGCGCATCGGGTCACCTGTCCGGAGTGGGTGGGGCGTTGTTCGTTTCGGTGCTGTACGGCAGCTCCTCCGCGGTCGGGCTCCCGCTGGGCTCGGTGAGTCCGCCGCCGGAGTCGTCGTCCGGCACGCCCGAGTCCTGGGTCACCTGGACGTCGTCGAAGGGAAGCAGCGGCTCGGCCCACGGGAAGACCACGAACCAGAGCAGGGCGACCGTCGCCGCGGCGATCAGCACCGAGCCGACCAGCTTCCCGGCCAGTCCGAACGGCAGCTTGCGCCAGATCCACCCGTACATCGTCAGCCTTCCAGCTCCGGCGGCCGGCCCACCGACTTGGCCTGCACATGGTCCAGCCGGGCGTGGATGATCAACCGCTGGTAGTTGTCGAACTTGGGGTTGCAGGTGGTCAGGGTGAGCAGCTTCTCGGTCGGTTTGGCGGTCGGCTCGCCGGGCACCGGCGCCACCACCTCGACCTGGTCCGGCTTCACGATCCGCTGCTGGTAGACCTTGTAGATGAACCACTCGCCCTGCGACTCGACCACGATGTCGTCGCCGGGGTCCAGCTCGTCCAGCCGCCAGAAGGTGGCCCGGATCCGGTGTCCCGCCACGGCGAAGTTGCCCACCTCGCCCGGCATCGCGCTCTTCGGGTAGTGGCCCGGGGCGTACCGGATGTCGTTCGGGCTGACCCCCTGGACCACCACCCAGTGCTTGTCGAGCTTGGGGATGTAGAGCCCGGCGACCGGCTTGCCCTCGGCCGGGGGCTTGGCCTTCGGCGTCGGGCCGGTCGGCGCGACCGTCGGATCGCCACTGCCGCCCCACTCCTGGGCGAGCTGGGTGTTCAGGTCGTTCTGGTGGGCGTCGACGATCACCGTCTTGCCCCAGATCTCGTACCCGGCGAAGAGCAGCACCACCAGGCCCAGGGTGATCAGCGCCTCGCCGGTGACCCGGACCCCGGTGCGGATCCGGGAGCCGAGGGTGGGCCGGGTCAGCTCGGAGTAGACGCTCTTGTAGCCCTCACCGGTCTGCTCGGGACGCAGCCGCACCACCCGCTCGCCCCGCCGGGGGGCGGGTGGCTCGGCCGGGCTGTCGACCGGGTCGTCGCCGGTGCCGCCCTCGGGCAGCGGCGGGACGGCGCCCATCAGGGCGGTCGAGTCGAGGGCGGGGGGCCGCGGCGGGCGCCCGCCGACCGCCGGCAGCAGGGCGGTCGCCGCCGGGTCCGCGACCGGAGCAGCCGCGCCGGGCCGCCCGGCGCCACCGAACCCCGGCCGCGCCGATCCGCTCGCCTCCGTCGTCCCGGACCCTCCCGCCCGGGGTACGCGGGCGGCCGGCTCCCCGGCGAGGGGCACTCCGGCGGACCGCTGCCCGGCGGGCTGATCGGCCACGCGGGCCGCCGCCTCGCCGGCACCGACCGGCTCGTCCGAGCGGCCGGTGAGCCGGGGCAGGAACGCCGTGGGCGCGTCCCCGGGGGCGGCGGGCCGTACCGGGGGCGCGGGGACGGCCGGGGCCGTCGGTTCGGCGCGTACCGGGTCCGGCTGGCCGGGGGTGCCGGGCAACTGCCGACCGGGCACGCTTCCGCCGGGTCCGACCACCGGTCCAGGGCCGGCCGGTCCGGCCGTGGACATGGTCCGGCCGGATCCGGCCAGTGGCCCGGGTCCAGCCGGTCCTGCTGTGGGCGTGGTGCCGCTGGCTCCGGCGGCCGGTCGGGTGCCGGCCGGTCCGGTGGTGGGTGTGGTGCCGCCGGCTCCGGCGACCGGTCCGGTGCCGGCCGGCGCGGTCGTGGGCGTGGTGCCGCCGGCTCGGGCCACCGGTCCGGTGCCGGCCGGCGCGGTCGCGCCGGGGCCGCTGCTGGCCAGTGCCGCGCCGAGCCCGGCCGTCCTGGACGCCAGGTCCTCCGGCCCGGGAATGCTCGGCCCCACGGGTACCGGGCCGTTGGTGCCGGCGCTGGTCGCGCCCGGGCCGCTGGTGCTGGCCCCGGGCTGGCCGCTGGTGCCGACCCAGCCGGCCGCCGGGCCGCTCGGGGCGGTGCCGGCCAGGCCCGGGCCGTCGGGGACCGGATCCGGTACCGGACGGGCGCCGACGCCGGGTCCGGCCGCTGCGGGGCCGCTGACGCGGGTTCCGGCATCAGTGGGGCCGCTGCTCGGTGCTGCGGGCCGGCGGGGGGCGGCGGCGGGTCCCGGCCCGGCGACGGCGCCAGCCCTCGGCACGGCGGTGCGGGGTGCGGTTACGGCGGCGCCAGCCCCCGGCGCCGAGACACCGGGTCCGGTTACGGCGGGGCCGGGTCCGGCGGGGCCAGGTCCGGCGGGGCCGGGACCGGGTCCCGCGGGGCCAGGGCCGGGACCGGCGGCGATACCGGACCCCGGGACGGCGGCTCCGGGGCCGGCGGGTGCGGCGGTACCGGTGCCCGGCCAGCGTGGCGGTGCCTCCGCCGGGAGGCGGCGTGGTTGTTCGCCGGGACGGCCGCCCGGCCGTTCCTGGCCCGGTGACCGGCCGTCCCCCGCGGGCCGGTGCCGGTCGGGTTCGGCCGGCGGCGGGATCCGGTGTGGCGGCTCGGCGGCGACCGGCGCCACCGCCGGCGAGCGTGCGGGCGGACCGGCCGGCTGGCGTACCTGCTGGTCACTGGCGGGTGGGTGCGCTCCGGCGGGTGCCGGGGGGTGCTGCTCGGCGCCGGTGGGTCGGTGCGGTGCCCCGGGTGCCGGCGGGCGCGGGCCGGGGGCGGCGGGGGCGGCCGGGTACCGGCCGTCGCGCGGCCCGGCCGGCTCCGGCCAGGGCAGGTTGAGCGCGGGCCGGGGCGGGGTCGCCGGCTGCGGGCGCTCGCTCCGGGGCGGGCCTGCCGGCTCGGGGCGCTCGCTCCGGGGCAGGGTCGCCGGGTCCGGGCGCTCGCTCCGGGGCGGGGCCGCCGGGTCCGGGCGCTCGCTTCCGGGCGGAGTCGCCGGCTGCGGGCGGTCGACCCGGGGGATGAACGCGGTCGGGTCGTCGCTGCGGTCGCGGTGGCGGCCGTCGCGTTCCCGGGCGTCCTCCGAGGTCACCGGGGGACCGTCGCCGAACGGAGGGCGGTGGAGTCCTCAAACGCCGGCACGGTGACCGTGGAGGCGGACTCGGAGTAACCCAGCTGGTAGTGGTCGACCACGTCCATGAACCACTGCACTCCCTCAGAGGCGGCGAGCGCCCGCCGGAGGGCAGCGGGATCGCCGATTGCCACGATCTTGAACGGAGGGGAGTACACCCGACCATGCAGCAGCAGGGTGTTACCGACGCAGCGTACCGCGCTGGTGCTGAGCACGCGGACGTTCATGATTGACATTGCCTCGGCGCCGCCGGACCAGAGCGCGTTGACGATCGCCTGCACGTCGCCCTGGTGGATCACCAGGTCGTCGTTGCTGGCCCCCTTGGGCAGCACCTGGGGATGCGGTGCGTCGTTCAGCTCGATGGTCAGGCCCGGTCCGGTCAGCGCGGTGAACCCGGCGGCCTGCCGGCTGGCGGCGGCCCGGTCCCGCTGGGCCTTGATCGGGCCGTCGGTGTCGGCCAGCGTGGCGGTCTGGTCCTCGACCTCGGCGCGCAGCCGGGCGGCCTTCTCCTCGCTCTCGGCCACCTGCTCGCGCCGGTCCTCGATCAACTGGGTGAGCTGCGGCCGGCGATCCTCCCGCAGCGAGGTGCCGCCCGCGGTGGTCGCGGTGGTGGTGAAGAGCAGGCCCGCCGCGGCGGCGATCACGGGGACGCCGATCGACCACCCCGGGCGGCGCTGCCGCGGCCGCCGGGGCAGCAGGCCGGCGACCGCCCGCCGGAGGACCTTCTGCCAGGAGGCTGCGCCGGACGTGTACTCCACCGGGCGTTCCCTTTCCCGTCGTTTCTTCCGACCCGCGACGACGCGGACCGGCATGTTCGACCCGAAAAGTCCCCCTCTTTTCGGTCACTCCGTGCACCGGCCTGACCCCATTCGTGGCCTGGAGAGCCCGTCCGGACTACGCTAGCTGTCGAACATTATTGGCCATGGACCGTCGCCCCCGCGCCCGGTTGTCAGGCCGGACGAGGTCGTACCCCCCCTCTGGAGAGCGTCGTGCCCAAGTCTCAGGTCCGCAAGAAGAAGGTGTACACCCCGCCGACGGACGTGCGTCCGACGGCGACGGCGGCGACGCGCAAGCCTAGCCCGATCTGGCTGCCGATCACCGCCGTCGCGCTGATCGTCGCGGGCATCGGCTGGCTGGTCGTGTACTACCTCTCCGAGCAGGCGTACCCGGTCGCGACCTGGGGTTACTGGAACCTCGCGGTGGGCTTCGGCGCCATGGTCGCCTCGCTGGTGCTGCTCTCCCGCTGGCGCTGACCCGGCCGACCCGGCCCGGCTCCCCGGCTCGGTGGTCACCGCCCGGCGTGCGCTGACGGCGCGCGTCGGCCGGCGGCCGCACCGGGGGTCGGCCGCTGGCCTGTGCCGCGCCGGCCGCTCCCCGTGGACCGTTTCGGCGGCGTCCCGGGGGCCTGGCGTACGTCACGCCGGGCCGCCCCTGACCGGCGCGGCCCGCCCGCTGCCCCTAAGGTGTCGACAGGGCGGCGTGGCCGGTGCGAGATGACTCACGTTACTGCTGGGTAACCTTGCGCGTAGGCTGCACTGCATGACCGAGCGGAGCGAGGTCATCGGCCGGTCGGGCCAGGGCGGTAGCGGCGGGACGCCGGACGCGCCGTGAACCGTCCCGGTCGCCGAGCCGCTCGACCAGGCAGCAGACCGGGAGGCCAACTCGATGGGCAGCGTCCAGATCGTCACCACGATCCTCGCGGCCGCCATCACCGCCGTGGCGGTGTGGCTCGCGGTGCGCGCGGTCATGAAGATGACCGCCGTCATCCGGCTCGGGCAGCCCGCGCCGGAACGCTTCGGCGACAAGGGCGCGCGTACGAAGAAGATGCTGGTGGAGACCGCCGGCCACACCCGCATGCTGAAGTGGAGCGTGGTCGGGGCCGCCCACTGGTTCGTGATGGTCGGCTTCATCGTGCTGTCGCTGCTGGTGCTCGAGGCGTACTTCGAGGTGGTCAGCCCGGGCGGCGGCCTGCCGATCATCGGCCACTGGACGATCTTCGGGCTGGCCACCGAGTGGATCGGCATCCTGGGCCTGGCCGGCATCCTGGTGCTGATGGCGATCCGGCTGCGCAACCGCCCGACCCGCCCCGGCGGCCGCTCCCGGTTCACCGGCTCGACCATGTGGCAGGGCTACTTCGTCGAGTGGGTCGTCCTGCTGGTGCTGATCTTCGGCTTCATCATCCGCGGCTTCAAGGTCGCCACCGACCACTTCGAGTACCCGGTCTGGGCCACCCCGCTCAGCCACGCGGTCGGCGCGGCCCTCCCGGCCTGGACGGCCGGGGTCAGCGTGGCCGCCGTCATCAAGATCGCCATCTCGATGACCTGGCTCATCGTGATCTCGCTGAACGTCACCATGGGTGTCGCCTGGCACCGCTTCCTGGCGTTCCCCAACATCTTCTTCAAGCGCGACCCGGAGAAGCCGGCCGGCTCCGGCCTGGGCCCGCTGCGCCCGATGACGAGCGAGGGCAAGCCGCTCGACTTCGAGGAGGCCGACCCGGAGAAGGACCAGTTCGGCGTCGCCCAGGTCGAGCAGTTCAGCTGGAAGGGCCTGCTGGACTTCAGCACCTGCACCGAGTGCGGCCGCTGCCAGTCGCAGTGCCCGGCCTGGAACACCGGCAAGCCGCTGTCGCCGAAGCTGCTCGTGCTGAGCCTGCGCGACCACGCGTACGCCAAGGCGCCCTACCTGCTGGCCGGCGGGGGCAAGGACCTGACCGGCGAGGAGAAGGCGACGCAGGAGCAACTCGCCGGGGTCGACGTGCTGGCCATGGCCGAGGCCGACCGGCCGCTGATCGGCACCGCCGAGGAGGGCGGCGTCATCGACCCGGACGTGCTCTGGTCCTGCACCACCTGCGGCGCCTGCGTTGAGCAGTGCCCGGTGGACATCGAGCACGTCGACCACATCGTCGACATGCGCCGCTACCAGGTGCTGATCGAGTCGAGTTTCCCGTCCGAGGCCGGCGTCATGCTCCGCAACCTGGAGAACAAGGGCAACCCGTGGGGCGCCCCGCAGAACACCCGCGAGGACTGGACCAAGGGTCTCGGCTTCGAGGTGCCGCGGGTCGGCGAGGTCGACGACTTCGAGTACCTGTTCTGGGTCGGCTGCGCCGGCGCGTTCGAGGACCGGGCCAAGAAGACCACCCGCGCGGTGGCCACGCTGCTCAACGAGGCCGGCGTCTCCTTCGCCATCCTCGGCGAGGGCGAGACCTGCTCCGGTGACCCGGCGCGCCGGATCGGCAACGAGTTCGTCTTCCAGATGCTGGCCCAGCAGAACGTCGAGACGCTGAACGAGGCGTTCGACGGCCGGGAGAAGAGCAAGCGCAAGATCGTCGCCACCTGCCCGCACTGCTTCAACACCCTGGGCAACGAGTACGGCCAGCTCGGCGGCGAGTTCGAGGTGGTGCACCACACCCAGCTGCTGGCCCACCTGGTCAGCGCCGGCAAGCTCACCCCGGTGCAGCCGGTGGACGGCGGCGTGACCTACCACGACCCGTGCTACCTGGGCCGGCACAACCGGATCTTCGCCGCCCCGCGTGAGGTGCTCGGCGATTCCATCCAGGGTGAGCTGACCGAGATGCCGCGCAACAGCGAGCGCTCCTTCTGCTGCGGCGCCGGCGGTGCCCGGATGTGGATGGAGGAGAAGATCGGCAAGCGGATCAACGTGGACCGGGTCGAGGAGGCCATGTCCACCGGGGCGAAGACCATCGCGGTCGGCTGCCCGTTCTGCTCGACGATGCTGAACGACGGCGTGAACGGCAAGGGCGCGGGCGAGCAGGTCGAGGTGATCGACGTGGCGAGCGTGCTGCTGCGCTCGGTCAAGCCGGAGGCCCCGGCCGGTGAGCCGGAGGTCGCGCCGGCCGCGAGCTGAGGCGTACCCCCGGCAGGAGCCGGAGCACGACGGCGGCGGCACCCGTGCGGTGCCGCCGCCGTCGGGTCTCAGCTGACCGTGGTGGTGATGATGGCGGCGCTCGTGCCGGCCGTCATGGCGACCAGCAGCGCGGCCTGCATCTCCTCGATGGCCTTCCGGGTGGCGGCCGAGGCCCAGTCACCGGCCGCGATCTCCGCCATCCGGGCCTTCACCCGCTCCTTGGGCAGCTCCCGGAAGATCTTGCGGTCCAGGCCGACCGCCCGGGTCAGGGTGAGCAGCGCGGCGGTCCGGGCCTCGACCGGGCCGTCGGTGGTCAGCGCCGCCGCCATCCGCTCCCGGGCCGCCGTCTCCACCGCCGGCTCCGCGCCGGTCGGCGAGGGATAGCGGGTACGCGGGAAGACCAGCAGCACCCGGTCGGACTCCCGGCGCAGCACCCCGGCGTCCACCAGCCCGTCGAGCACCCGGTCCAGCAGGCCCTTGGCGAGCCTGCCGATCCAGTCCTGCGGCTTACGGGCCCGCCCGGACCCGACCGCCGCCAGCGCCTCGTCCAGCAGCGGCACGCCGGTCGGGGCGGGATCGGTCACCACGACCCGCTTGTCCGCCACCTCCACGCGGCCGGCGAGCGCCAGCTCCAGCAGCACCGCACCGGCGAGGCCGTAGTCGAGGTGCGGACGGCCGAGCCGGTTCACGCCGTTGTCGTCGTACGCGAGCAGGACCAGTTCATCGGTGAGCAGCAGACCGTCCATGAACACCACGCTACGGGGGGCGCACCATCGGCGCTCCCGTGCCACAATCACGCCCATCAACGGCCCGCTGGTAACCACGCTGCTGCCGCTGGTCGGCTTCGTCCTGCTGACCGCCGGCAACGCGTTCTTCGTGGCAGCCGAATTCGCCCTGGTCACCGTCGACCGGGCGGAGATCGACCGGCGGGTCGGCGAGGGCGACGCCCGGGCCGCCACGGTCCGTCAGGCGCTGCGCGAGCTCTCCTTCCAGCTCTCCGGCGCGCAGCTCGGCATCACCATCACGGCGCTGCTCACCGGGTACCTGGCCGAGCCGGCGCTGGCCCGGCTCTTCGCCCCGCTGCTGGGCACCTCCGGCGGGGCGGAGCGGTTCGGCGGGCTGCTGGCCCTGGCGCTGGCCACCCTGATCTCGATGCTCTTCGGCGAGCTGGTGCCGAAGAACCTGGCGCTGGCCCGGCCGATGCCCGCGGCGCTCTCCACGGCCGGGCCGATGCGCACCTTCTCCCGCGCCTGCGGCTGGCTGATCCGGCTGCTGAACAACTCGGCGAACCGGCTGGTCCGCCGGCTCGGCGTGGAGCCGCAGGAGGAACTGGCCAGCGCCAGATCCCCGGAGGAACTGGGGCTGCTGGCCGCGATCTCGGCGCGGGCCGGTGCGCTGCCGCCGGACACCGCCATGCTGCTGCGGCGCACCATCCGCTTCGGCGACAAGCGGGCCGCCGAGGCGATGACCCCCCGGGTGGACGTGGTCGCGCTGCGGGCCACCGCCACCGTGGCCGAGCTGCTGGAGGCGTCCCGGCAGACCGGCCGGACCCGGTTCCCGGTCTACGAGGAGACGCTGGACCTGGTCACCGGGGTCGTCGGGGTGCCGGACGCGCTCGGCGTGCCGCTGGACCGGCGGGCCGCCACCTCGGTCGCCGCGGTGGCCCGGGAGCCGGTGTACGTGCCGGAGAGCCTGGACCTGGACGGGGTGCTGGCCGCGCTCAAGGACGCCGGCGCGGACCTGGCCATCGTGGTGGACGAGTACGGCGGCACGGACGGCGTGGTGACGGTGGAGGACCTGGTCGAGGAGCTGGTCGGCGAGATCGCCGACGAGTTCGACCCGGACGCGGTGGACGACCTGGGGCCGGGCGAGCTGACCGTGCCCGGCGGCGAGCGGACCGTGCTGGTGGACGGGGTGCTCCGCTCGGACGAGCTGGTCGAGCAGACCGCCTTCCGGCTGCCCGAGGGGCCGTACGAGACGCTCGCCGGGTTCCTGCTGGCCCGGCTGGGTCACATTCCGGTGCCGGGCGAGACGGTCGAGGAGAGCGGCTACGAGTTCACCGTGGTCGAGGTCGACCGGCACCGGATCGAGCAGGTCCGGGTGGTCCGCCCCGAGGAGCCCGACGACGGTGCGTGAACTGCTGATCGCCGTCCTGCTGCTGCTCGGCAACGCGTTCTTCGTCGGCAGCGAGTTCGCCCTGATCGCGTCCCGCCGTACGGTGATCGAACCGCTCGCGGCGGGGTCGAAGCGGGCGCGCTGGGCGCTCGCCGCGATGAACCAGATCCCGCTGATGATCGCCGGCGCGCAGCTCGGCATCACGGTCTGCTCGCTCGGTCTCGGCGCGATCGCCGAGCCGGCCCTGGCCCATCTGGTGGAGACGCCGTTCGAGGCGCTCGGCCTGCCCGCCTCGGCGGTGCACCCGGTGGCGTTCGTGCTCGCCCTCGGCCTGGTGGTCTTCCTGCACACCGTGGTCGGCGAGATGGTGCCGAAGAACATCACCCTGGCCGGCCCGGAGCCGTCGGCGCTCTGGCTCGGGCCGGCCATGCTCGCCTTCTGCCTGGCCACCAAGCCGCTGCTGCTGGCGATGAAGTGGTCGGCCCGGCAGGTGCTGTGGCTGTGGCGGGTCGAGGCGACCGACGCGGTGAAGACCGTGTTCACCGCGGAGGAGCTGGCCGGCCTGGTGTCCCAGGCGCGGACCGAAGGGCTGCTGGACGCCGAGGAGCACGCCCGGATCACCGGAGCCCTGGCCCTGCACAGCCGGACCGCGGCCGACGCGCTGCAACCCTGGTCGACGGTGACCACGGTGGCCGAGGACGTCTCACCGGCCTCGCTGGAGGTGCTGGCGACGCGTACCGGCCGCTCCCGGTTCCCGGTGGTGCAGCGGGCGACCCGCCGGGTGCTCGGCTTCGTGCACGTCAAGGACGTGCTCGGGTACGCGGGGGCGAGCCGCCGGGCGCCCGTGCCGGCCGAGGTCTACCGGCCGCTGGCGGTGGTGCCGCCGGACCGTACGCTCGCGGATCTGCTGCTCTCCATGCGCCGGGAGCGCCGGCACATGGTGCTGGTGAGCGACGGCCGCCGGCCCCTGGGGGTCGTGACGCTCGACGATGTATTGACAGCGATCGTTGGCAAGTGAACGAATACCCTTGGTGTGCAAGCGGTTGCGCAGACGTGATTGAACAAAGCTCCGCCTTGATTCCACCCCGGCACCTTCCCTATCGTGGGGCACCGACCGCTGTGGGTCGTCTGCCCCCGACCTTCCCTCTCACGGGGCGCCCGGCGGTCGGTTGCAAAGGAGTCCGTGCCGGTGGCAACCATGCCCCCTTATCGTCACGCCCCGAGCCAGCCAACCGGCCGACCGGTCGGCACCCGCCGGGTCGTACGCCGTCTCCTCACCCTGGTCGCCGCGGTCGCGGTCGGCGCCGGGCTGCTGGCGGCTCCGGCGCACGCGGCGCCCTCGGTGGACGAGATCGACGCGCAGATCGACAAGCAGTGGGAGAAGCTCGAACCCACCATCGAGCAGTTCAACAAGGTCCGGTCCCAGCTCAAGGCCAACCAGAAGAAGTCGGCCGATCTCCAGAAGAAGATGGTGCCGCTGGAGCTGGAGTCGGCGCTGGCGATGAACAAGGTCGGCGACATCGCCTCGCGCTACTACATGCGGGGCCCGTCGCAGGAGATGGGCGCGCTGCTGGTGAGCACCAAGCCCGGCACCCTCGCCGAGCAACTGGTCATCCTCGACCGGCTCGCCCAGGAGCAGCACCGCCAGATCGCCGGCGTGCTCGCCGTGCGCGACAAGTACAACGCGCAGAAGCAGAAGCTGGATCAGCTGATCGCCACCGAGAAGAAGCAGCAGGCCGACCTGTCCGCGAAGCGGAAGCAGATCGACGCCGAGATCAAGCGGCTGACGAAGATGCTGCCGGTGACCTCGATCCGGCCGGCGGGCTGCCCGAAGATCGACGGGGTGGTCAGCAGCGCCGCGCGTACCGCGATCAAGACCGCCTGCGCCCAGGTCGGTGACCCGTACGTCTGGGGTGCCACCGGCCCGAACTCGTTCGACTGCTCCGGTCTCACCCAGTACGCGTACAAGGCGGCGGGCATCTCGCTCACCCACTTCACCGGCGCGCAGTGGAACGAGGGCCGCCACGTGTCCCGCTCCGACGCCAGGCCCGGTGACCTGGTCTTCTTCGGCAGCGACCTGCACCACGTCGGGCTCTATCTCGGCAACGGGGTGATGGTGCACGCCCCACGGACCGGCAAACCGGTCCAGGTGTCGAGCATCAGCACGATGCCGATCGCCGGCTTCGTCCGGGTGTCCTGACCCGAGTTTCTCCGGCTACGCGAAGGCCCCCGGTCCAGGCGGACCGGGGGCCTTCGTTCGTATCGGCGGGGGTTACTTCGGCGCGCCGACCGCGCCCGGCAGGATCAGCACGTCGTCGAGGTTGACGAACATGATCCGGTGGCCGAACTGGACCTGCACGTACCTGTTCTCGCCCCGGACGACCGTCCAGTCACCCGGCGCGGAGCCGTCGAAGGTGACGGCCCGGTAGTACTCGCCCGGCAGCACGCCGCCGACCGCGTACCGCTGGCCCGCCGCGAAGGTGTACTGCAGCGGCGCGATGGTCTGGTACGGCACGCCGGCCGGGTACGCCGCCTTCTCCGGGTAGGCCCGCCCGTAGACCGGGATGGTGGCCTTGCCCGGCTTCGGGGTCACCACGAAGCCGTTCGCCCACTTGGCGGTCGGTGCGGAGGCCGGGTTCCAGAACCAGGCCTTCTGGCCGAGGTACCAGACCGCCGTCCAGTCGCCCTGGATGCCGGCGAGGGCGTACGTCTGACCGGCGGACGCGCGGGCGCCGTGGTCAGAGATGTACATGGTGTCCGGGGTGCCGTTCGGGCGCAGCCCGAGGTCGTTCACCAGCGGCGCGTCCGGGCTGGGCGCGGTGCGCAGGATGACCGAGGACGAGCCGCGCAGCGGGCAGGGCACGGCCGGCGGGGTCGGCTTCGGCACCCCGGGCGGCTG
Source organism: Micromonospora sp. NPDC049836 (assembly GCF_044465125.1). NCBI lineage: Bacteria > Bacillati > Actinomycetota > Actinomycetes > Micromonosporales > Micromonosporaceae > Micromonospora > Micromonospora sp. NPDC049836. The sequence continues at coordinate 164,341 of NZ_JBITLH010000010.1, read as the reverse complement.
CTGGTTGCAACCGGTGAACGCCGGCTGGTTGGTGGCGTAGTCCGGGTCGATGGTGACCAGGCCGGTGTGCGGCGTGCCGGTGCCCCGGAACGGCGCCTTCATCAGGTCGAAGTAGTGCGACCAGTCCCAGTACGGACCCGGGTCCCAGTGCATCCCGGCGACGTTGCCGGGCAGGATGCCGGGCACGTTGTCGTGGCCGATGATGTGCTGCCGGTCCAGCGGGATCTGGAAGCGCAGGGCCAGGTGGCGGACCAGCTTGGCCGAGGCCCGGTACATCGCCTCGGTGTACCAGGTGCCGTGACCGGCGAAGCCCTCGTGCTCGATGCCGATGGACTTGGCGTTGACGTACCAGTTGCCGGCGTGCCAGCCGACGTTCTTGGCCTTGATGTGCTGGGCCACGTAGCCGTCCACCGAGCGCAGCGTGTAGTGCCAGCCGAGGTAGGTCGGGTCCTGCACCAGCTTCACGCTCGGGCCGAAGTAGCCCTCGGTGTCGTGGATGACGATGTACTCGATCTTCTGCTGGGCCGGCCGGTTGGCGAGGTCGTAGTTGCCGTAGTCGCCGGCGCCCGGGCCGTACTGCTCGTAGGGGGCCGGGATCCACTCGCAGGCGAGCCGGACCGGGCACTCCAGCCCGTCCGGCCGCTCGGCGCGGCGCAGCCCCAGCTTGTGCAGGCCGGACTCGTCAGGTGTCAGCGCGGTGGCGGCGAGGGTCACCCGCTGGCCGTCGTCGGTGGTCCGGCTGGCGCCCTGGCCGAGTTGGTCGTAGACCTCGTCGGCGAAGGCCGCCGCGGCGTCCTCGGTGTCCGCGCCGGAGTAGCGGGCCACCGCGCCGTACCAGGCCGCCGGGTCGCTGCCGGCGCCGACCGGCCCACCCAGTGCCTTCTGGTACGAGGCCAGCAGCGCCGCCCCGCCCCGGATGTTGGCGGCGGCGTCGGTGCGCAGCGTCTCCTCGGCGAGGCCGGTGAGCGCCGCGGCGGTGTCGAGCGTCTGCAGGGACGCCCGGGGCAGCACGTCGCCGGTGGGCGCGGCGGCGGTGGCCGGGTCGAGGGTGAGCGGGCGGGAGTCGTCGCCGCGCGGGTCCTCGTCGGAGTCCACGTGCGCGCTGGACGGGGTGGAGGCGACCTGCTCGGCGTCGGTCAGGTGCATCGGCCCGTAGCCGCCGCTGGTGCTGGGCTGGCCCGGGTGGGTGTCCCAGCGGGACTCCAGATATGAGACGCCGAGCAGGACGCTCTGCGGCACGCCGTACGCGTCGGCCGCGGCGGCGTACTGCTGCTGCCGGTCGCTGGTGTCGGTGTCGGCCGGCGCGGCGGAGACCGGGCCGGTGGTGGCGAGGGCGGTGGCTGCCGCGACGGCCGCGGCCAGCAGTATCCGTCTGCCCGACGGTGGGGGTGAGAGGTGCATCGAACCTCCAGACAGGGATGGGGGTCACTGCGTCCTCACCCTCACTCCGGACCCGGTCCGTGGTCAATACCTTTCCCTCAGGTAATCCACACTGAAAAAATTCTTCGGGTGACCGGCCAATCACGTACGGAGTGTCACGGCGTCTCGGGTTGCGGATCGATAACGGCGATCTCTACTCTGGTCAATCGTCGGCCGCGAGTCTCATCGCCCAACCCGGACGGTGACGGTCGGACACCGCCGAGTCGCCTCCGGGCGAGCCGGGGAACCAGGTAACCGGGGTGAATCCGCAGCCACGCTGCGGTAGGGCGGCTCCCTTCCCGCCCGAACCCGTCAGCTAACCCGGTAGGCGGTCGGACAGAAGGAGTACGGAGCCCGGTGGCACACCATGCCCCGCGGCCACCGTCGATCCGGTCGGACGACCGGTCGACGGCTGCGCCGCGTTCACGCTGGTCCCGCTGCACCACCGCCCTCGCCGCCCTGGCCGGCACCGCCGTCATCCTGACCGGCGGCGCCACGGCGGCCCATGCCGACCCCTCGGTCGCCGAGATCGAAGCCCAGATCGACCGGGACTGGAACAAGCTCGAACCGATCATCGAACAGGTCAACGCCACCCGCGAGGACCTCACCGCCAAGCGCGCGCAGGCCGCCGCGCTGGCCAAGCAGATCGCCCCGTTGCAGGCCCAGGTCGACCGCGCCCTCGGGCAGGTCGGTGGGCTGGCCGCCAACGCGTACAAGGGCAACTCCATCTCCACCGTGAACGCGCTGCTGGGCAGCCGCTCGCCGGGTGAGGTGGTCGACAGCCTGGAAATGCTCGACCGCTTCGCGCACCGTCAGCAGCAGCAGGTGCAGGCCGTCGCCGACCTGCGCGACCAGTTGGCCGCCAAGAAGCGGCCGCTGGACGAGATGATCACCAAGCTGGCCCGCACCGAGGCCCAGCTCGCCGCGAAGAAGAAGCAGATCGACGCCGAGATCGTCCGGCTGCAGAAGCTGCGGCTGAAGGTCTACGGCAACGGCGGCGGCGGCCCGCTGCGCCCGGCGCCCTGCCCCGCCGGCTACCCGGGCGGCCCCGCCGGGGTGGCGGTCAAGTTCGCCTGCGCCCAGATCGGCAAGATCTATGTCTGGGGTACCGCCGGCCCGGACCACTACGACTGCTCCGGCCTCACCATGGCGGCCTGGGCCAAGGCCGGCGTCTCGCTGCCGCACAACGCCCGCCAGCAGCACGACGTCACCGCCCGGGTGAGCCGCAGCCAGCTGCGCCCCGGCGACCTGGTCTTCTACTACAGCGACCTGCACCACGTCGGGATGTACGTGGGCAACGGCTGGGTGGTGCACGCCTCCCAGTCCGGCAAGCCCATCACGATGAAACGGGTCGACGACGGCCAGATCAACAGCTACGGCCGCCCCGGCTGACGGGTACGGCGGGGCCCCTCCTGCGGGGGTCCCGCCGCACCGGCGCGGGGTGCGGTCAGCGGGTCGGCCAGACCCGCCAGTTCTGCCAGGACCGGCTCGGGGTCGGCCCGCGCTGCCCCTGGTAGCGCGACCCGTACACCGCCGAGCCGTACGGGTGCTCGGCCGGCGAGGAGAGCCGGAAGATGCAGAGCTGGCCGATCTTCATGCCGGGCCAGAGGGTGATCGGCAGGTTCGCCACGTTGGAGAGTTCCAGCGTGACGTGCCCGGAGAAGCCCGGGTCGATGAAGCCCGCCGTCGAGTGGGTGAGCAGCCCGAGCCGGCCCAGGCTCGACTTGCCCTCCAGCCGGCCGGCGAGCTGGTCGCCGAGCGAGATGACCTCGAGCGTCGAGGCGAGCACGAACTCGCCCGGATGCAGCACGAACGGCTCGCCCTCGGGCACCTCCACCATCGACGTCAGGTCGTCCTGCTGGATCGACGGGTCGATGTGCGTGTAGAGGTGGTTGTTGAACACCCGGAAGAGCCGGTCCAGGCGTACGTCGATGCTGGATGGTTGCACCAGCGTGGGCTCGAACGGCTCCAACGCCAGCGTGCCTGCCTTGATCTCGGAGACCAGATCCCGGTCGGAGAGCAGCATCGGAACACCTTAGCGACCCGTACGGGTGACCTGCGTGTCGGACTACATCTTCGTACACCTGTTCGATAGAATGTCCGCATGGCTTCCTGGTCCGAATTCGCCGCCGACGAGCCCCGCCTCGCCGACGAGATCCGCCTTCTCCTGCAGCAGTACGGGCCGGGTTTCGGCTACCTCGCCACCGTCCGCGCCGACGGTGGGCCCCGGGTCCACCCGGTCTCGCCGGTGATCACCGACGACGGGCTCTACTGCTTCGTCATCGACTCGCCCAAGCGCCGCGACCTCGAACGCGACGGCCGCTACGCGCTGCACTCCTTCCCGCCGGAGGAGAGCGACGACGAGGCGTACGTGGCCGGCCGGGCCCGCGTGGTGGACGACCCGGCGACCGTGGCCCGGCTGGCCGCCCTCGGCCGGGCCGCCCCGCAGGTCGACTGGCGGCTCTTCGAGTTCAGCGTCGACGTGGCGATGCTGACCCGGCGCGACCAGGCGAGCCCGCCGAGCGCCGGCCGGCCGCAGGTGCGGGTCTGGCTCGACCCGACGGCCGCGCGCCCCGCCCGCCGTACCGTGCTGGCGGCCGACGGTCGGCGCGGCCGGCACGGCTTCGACACCCGCCGCTCGGCCGCCTGACCCCCGACACGCCGGTGCCGGCCCCGTCCGAGGACGGAGCCGGCACCGGCGTGTGGTGTGGGAGTGGTCAGGCCGCGCGGTACGCGTTCCACGCGGTCAGCATCCGGCTCGCCTGACCAGCGGTGAACTGGTACATGCACGAGTCGTAGGTGTAGTCCATGAAGTTGGTGATCGGGTCCTGGCCGGTGGCGGTGCAGGTGTCCCGGCCGGTCGGGCACTCGAAGGCCGGCGAGGCCTCGGCCGGGGTGTCGGAGACGCTGTCACCCGAGCCCGAGCAGCCGCCCTGGAAGGTGTGGTAGAGGTTCAGCCAGTGGCCCACCTCGTGGGTGCCGGTGTCGCCCTGGTTGTAGTTGGTGGCGGTGCCGCCCGGCAGCGACTCGCTCAGCGCGACCACGCCGTCCATGCTGTTCAGCTTCCGCTGCGGGAAGGTGGCCCAGCCGAGCAGGTCGTCGCTCAGCTCGCCCAGGTAGAGGTTGAGCGTGTTCTTGCCGCCCTCGCGCAGCGAGGTCTTCATCTGCCGCTCCGCCGAGGAGCCCTCGACGATCGGGTACCAGGCGGCGTTGGTGACGTGGTGCACCTTGGTGAGCTGGAAGCTGAAGGCGGTCGCGGCGCCGCCGGTGCCGCCGCTGTACGCCGTGTTCAGTACCGAGATCTGCTGGGTCACCATCGAGTCCGGGATGTTGCCACCGGCCCGGGTGCTGTCCCGCTGGATGACGTGCACGACGACCGGGATGGTCACGGTGGCCAGCGGGGTGGCCGCGGCGCCGGCCCGGAAGTTGGCCCGCTCGCGCAGCGCGGCGGCGAGGTCGGCCTCGCGGTCACGGACCTGCTTGGCGGTCAGCTCGTTCGGGTCCAGTTTGGCGTGCCCACCCTTGGCGACGCGGGCGTTCGAGTGCGAGTCGGCCGGCTCGGCGCAGGAGCCGGACGGGGCGGCCGAGAAGGCCGAGGCTGCGGGGACGACGCCGACCGCGGCGGTGCTGAGCAGCAGCGCGAGGGTCGTCGACGCGACGCCGGCGGTACGCCGGGTCAGCAGGTTGGGGCGAAGGCCCATGAGCCCACCTCTTTCTGGCGGCATGACAGGGGGTATGTCACGCCGTGTCGGAGAACGTGGAGGAGACGTTACAACCGATCGACGGATTTGAGAATGACCATATGTTGCCGTGGGGCAACTTCTTGCGGCCCGGACCTGGCCGGGCGTTGCGGGACGATGTCGGGACGGTTGCCGGACCGGCGTGCCGCCGCCACGGGGGTACCTGGGTGCACGGGGGAGGTGACCTCAGGTACAGTGGTGCCGCCTGCGGGTGTAGTTCAATGGCAGAACATCAGCTTCCCAAGCTGACAGTGCGGGTTCGATTCCCGTCACCCGCTCCAGCACGAAGGCCCTGATCAGGACGCGAGTCCCGGCCAGGGCCTTCGGGTTTCCGAGGTCAACGATCCCGTGGCCTGCCGTTATGGCCCGGCCGGTTGTTCCGGCGGCTCCTCCTGGCTGTCGTGGTCGGTGCCCGTCGTGGACTGTTGGTCATCCTGTCTGCCACCCATGCCGTCCGGGTTCCTGGTCCAGAAGCGGATGATCCAACTGTCCATTGTCTTCCCCTTGGTCTTCGCTCTCTTCTTGGTCTTCTTCCGGTCGACGCGCACCGCCTCGTGCAGCGCCTGGGCGATGCCCCGGTCGGCATCCGCCGTGGCGTGCTGGTAGATCGACGCGGCTTGCGGCGAGTCGTACCCCATTCGGGCCATATCGAGGTCGGGTTTACGAGATTGCACTCGGGCCGGTCGTGCCCGTCACCCGCCACCCGGTACCGGGTCGGTTCTGCACCACGTAGGTCAGCCAGGTGGCGCCGAGGCAGGCGACAAAGCCGCTGATCGGGACCTGCGCCTGCTGGCCGTCGCCGGTCACCGTGCCCAGCGTGATCAGGATGCCGCCGTCCTTGACCTGTGCGCAGCCGTCCTTCGTCTCGGTCACTGCGTTCCGGTCGTCGATGAACGTCACCTGTGCCACCGCCGCCAGGGAGGCCGTTACCTGCTGCTGGATGCTCGGGGCGAGGAGAGTGCCCCGCTCGTGCTTCCCGCGAGGATCTCCCGCGTCCGGATGGGCCTGATCGAGCACGTAGACGGTCTTGAAGGTCCGCGCGGGGAAGGAGTTCTCCGCAGGCGTGCCGAGATACCTGCGCAACACCGCTGCGTAGACCTCGGCCTCCGTGGCACCGGCCGGCCGGTCGCCAACCGGAGCCACGCTGACGGGAGAGCTGGTCACCGCCGTACCGGCAGCGCTGCGGGCGCAGCCCGCAGCGCTGCCCGCGATACCGGTGAGCATTCCGGCGACAACCACGACGACCACCTTGCGACGCATCCAGCACCCTCCCGACCGTGAAACCGTCGGCTCTCTGACGGGGATCGTCACGTCGCGGTTCCCGCTGCCCGCCAACCGCACTTGTTTTCCGCGCTGCCGTTACGGGGAGCGGTCCGCGTCCAGTCCGCGAGAGGCCCACGGCCGGTGCGGGCGGCGGTGGGGCGCTTCGCCGGCCGGTGCGGAGGCCGCGTAGGAGGCGAGCAGGGCGAGCTTGTCGGCGCTGTCGGTGCCCGGGTCCGGGTGGAAGACGGCAAGGGCGAGAGTCTGCGCGGTGTCGCCGACGATGAGCTTCGCGCGGTTGAGGGTGAGCGGCCCGACGAGGGGATGATCGATGGCAACCGGCCAGTTCTGCTGGGCCTGGACGTCGTGCCGCGCCCACAGGGTCCGGAACCGTTCGCTGGCGCGGGAGAGTTCCCCGACGAGTTCGACGAACCTGGGGTCGTTGGTGTCGGTCCCGACGGAGCGGCGGAAGCCGGCGACGAGCCGGGCGGTCGTGTCGTCCCAGTCCAGGTAGAGGGCTTGTTCGGCCGGGTCGAGGAAGACCGCGCGAAGACGGTTCTCCCCTGGGGCGAGCCGGGGCGAGAGCGCGGTGGCGAGCGGGTTGGCGTCCAGCACGTCGAGATAGCGGCCCTCGACGAAAGCCGGCAGGTGCAGGGACACCAGGAGTTTCCGGATGCCTTCCGGGACGGTCTCGCGCGGCCGCCGGCGGGCCCGCGCCGGGGACTGTTCGGTGAGGGAGAGCAGGTACGCGGTTCCGGTCGGGTCGAGCCCGAAGACGCGAGCGAGGGCTTCCAGCACCTGCGGCGAGGGGTGCCGGTCGCGGCCCTGCTCGAGCCGGAGGTAGTAGTCGGGGCTGATCCCGGCGAGGAGGGCCACTTCCGCCCGGCGCAGGCCCGGCACCCGCCGGTTACCCGTGACGGGCAGGCCGACCTGATCGGGACGTACCCGGGCGCGGTGGGCGCGCAGGTAGTCGCCGAGCAGGTTCCTGCCGGAGGCCATGTCCTGAGCGTAGATCGCCGGAGCGGCGCTGGTCGTAGCCCTGCGGGGACCACTATGTCGGGGGCATACCCACGGCGACAGCGGTGGGACCACCATTGGTGACAGGGCAGGCGCTACCGGCTTCCCGCCGGGGATGCGGGCGCTCTCCACGTCGCGGTGCGGCGGTGAAGGAAGGGAACAACTGTGACTGGGCTGGCAGTAGTGACCGGTGCGTCCTCAGGGATCGGCCGCGAGTACGCGCGCCGGCTGGCGGCGCAGGGCGGGTCGTTGATCGCGGTCGGACGCCGGCGGGAGCGGCTCGACGAACTGGCGGCCGAGTTCCCCGACGTCACCGTGCAGCCGGTGGTCGCGGACCTGGCGACGCGGGACGGCATCGAGCAGGCGATCGCCGCGGTCGCCGACCAGCCGGTGACGATGCTGGTCAACAACGCCGGGGTGGCGCACTACAAGGCGTTCGTCGAGCTTCCGCCGGAGCAGGCCGCGGAGCTGGTCGGGGTGAAGGTGCTCGCGCCGACCCTGCTGACCCGGGCGATCGCCCCCGGCATGGTCGCCCGGGGCGGCGGGCGGATCGTCAACGTGTCCGGGATGATCGCGTTCAGCGGCCCGGCGAGCCTGGCGCAGGTCCCGCTACGCCGCGCGGTGTACGCGGCCAGCCTCGCGCACAGCGTCGCCCTGTCGCAGACGCTGCATGCCGAGCTGTCGCCGCACGGGATCCACGTCCAGGCGCTCTGCCCGGGCGTCGTCGCGACCGAGTTCCACGAACGGCAGGGCATGGACCTCAGCGCGGCCCCGCGGATGAGCGCGGCCGACGTCGTCACCGCGAGTCTTCGCGGTTTCGAGCTCGGCGAGACCGTCACCGCGCCGGGCGTCGAGCAGAACGACCTCCTGCAGCGGGTGTTCGACGCCGACCTCGCCGCGTTCGGCGGCCAGTCCCCGCAACTGGCGACCCGCTACCGCTCCTGAAACGATCGAGCGGCACGGCCCGGCGGACCATCCAGGGGCACCGAGGTGGTGCCGGGCTAGGAAGCGTCCGCGTCGCGGGAGCCGCGCAATGCGCCGACGGCCACCAGTCCCGCGCCGGCGAGCGCGATTGCCCGCTCCACGGCCCACGACACCTGAAGGGAGCCTTCCGGTGAGGTGCTGACCGCCACCCCCACCTCGAGGAAGACCCCATCGGGGGGATGGGCCATGGACCACCAGCCCGACCACGCCAGGGCGAGATCCGAGTACGTGCCGGTTGCGTCAAGTGCCAACAGGAACAATCCCACCGGGAGCAGCCAGCGCCAACCGGTCCGCCACCCGGACAGCGCGAGTGCCGCCATGCTCAGAAGGGCAGCGAGCAGCGCCGGCCACACCGTTCCGAGCAGCTCCGGCAGTGGATGACGGCCCAGCCCTCGCGCGGCGCTCAGCCCGAACCAGGCGAGGAGCAGCAGGGCGAGGACTGTCGTTGCCACCCTCCGCCGGCCGCCCCGCGGCGGCAGCGCCAGCACACCGGCCGCGAGACAGAGAACGCCGAGCGCCAGACCCAGCGCGGCCAACCTGTCCCGGTCGATCTCCTCCCGCCAGCGCGCCATCATGGACGTCTTCGCCAGCCCTTGGCCGTAGGTCAGCCAGCCGGCGGCATCGACCTGTTCCTGGTACCAGAACAGCCGCAGCGCCGCCACCACGGCAAACAGTCCGACACCGGCGGCGACGGCCCACCTCACCCGGCGCGCGGCCGGGCTCACCAGCACGTAGCCGAGCAGTGCGACCAGCATGACCAGGCCGAACTGCAGCGACGCGGCGGTCATGGCGAGCAGCGCCGCCGCAACCGAGAGCAGACCGGCCACGCCGGACGCGACGAGCAGACCGGACGAAAGACGCATGGCGAGGATCCTGACACTGATCCGGCCCTTCGGGTGGCCCGCCGTGGGCCGGGCTCACGTGGTCAGGCGCGCTGCTCGGCGAGGACCTGGCGGAACATGGCGAGGTAGCTGTGCTGAGCCAGGGACAGTTCGCCAAGCGCATCCTCCGGTCACGAGGCGCGCGGCAGCGTGAGCCACTCCTGCCAGCTGATGTCGCGGCCCAGGTAACGGGGCTGCTGGAAGGGCCAGTCGGCGGCGATCCACCGCGGCACGAACGCGTCGAGGGCGCGCTCCACCTCGCTACCCGCCAGGTCGTCCACCACCCACCAGGCGATCTCTCCGTCCGCGCCGGTGCGCTCGGGCGGGTCGACGTAGACGCAGCCGAGGACGGCTGTCTCCGCCTCGTCCAGCAGCGCGTAGTTGAACGACTGGTGTGCGGCTATCTCCTGCTCGTGCCGCAGCAGGTCGACGCGGTCCTGCTCATAGGTCATCGTCTCCTCGGGCCAACCCCAGGCTGGGCCGAAGATCTCCCACAACCGCTCTCGGGAGCCCATCACGGCGGGGTAGTCGATCGCCGTGTCCGCCTCCCGGATCGGGCGCAGGTGCAGCGCGGTGTCGGGCACGGGCACGTGGACGGGGTGGACGAAGTCATCAGGCAGCCAGCTCATCGGGCCGAGGCTACCGGTGGCGGGTGACCAGCTCGGCCAGCCGATCCCGTCGAGGAACTCCTCCACGGCGACCACGACCCGACCGAGCAGGGCGATCGACTCGGTCAGCGGGCCGGGCACGTACATGCCGTGGTCGGCGCCCGCCACCTCCAGCACGTGCGGCGACAGCCGCCGGGCGAGGTCACCGTCCCAGACCTCGTCGGCGGTGCCGCCCACGAGCAGGAACGGCGCGGTCGCCCGACCCAGCGCGTCGGCCACCCAGGGCAGGGTCAGCAGGGGCGTGAGCCACACGGCGGGCCGGGATCTGTCGGCGGCCGTCGCCGCCGCGTTCGTGCCGAGCGACTTGCCGATCAGCAGGGGGCGCCCGCCGACGGTGTCGACCGGCGTCGTCGTACGCCGGCTCGACGGGGGCGCGGATAGGGTCCTGCCATGACGACCGTCCCCACCCAGGTCCAGATCAACATGTTCTGCCGCGACGTGGACGCCTGTCTCACCTTCTACACCCGCCTCGGGCTGGTCGAAGCGTTCCGGGCACCGCGTACCGGCCCCGTCGAACACGTCGAGGTCGAGGCTGCCGGGGTGCGGATCGGGCTGACCTCGGCGCGGGTCGCGAACGCTCTCGTGGGTCTCGGGGTGGAGCCGGGCGGCAGCCCGTCGACCGAACTCGTGCTCTGGTGCGAGGACACCGACGCGTACTACGACCGGGCCATGGCGGCGGGTGCCACGAGCGTCGTACCCCCGATGGACTCGCCGGACGGCCGGCTGCACTACGCATGGGTCCGCGACCCGGACGGCCACCAGGTCAAGTTCGTGCAGAAGCGCTGAGCGCCCGTTGGGCGCCGCCACCTAGCGGCGGCGAACGCGGCGGCGGATCGGCCGGCACCCGGCGCGTACTCCGGCCTGGCCGGCGGGTCGCGGCCGCGCCCCCGCGTGGCAGGATCTGCCGGGTGCGGATCAGGATGCTCGGACCTTTCGAGGTCCGCTCGGACGGCGACGTCCTGGTCGACGTACCGGGGGCCCGGCTGCGCGGTCTGTTGATCGCCCTCGCGCTCGATCCCGGCCGGGTGGTCCCGAAGGCGACGCTCGTCGACTGGATCTGGGGCGAGCACCCGCCGGCCGACGCGACCAACGCCCTGCAACGGCTGGTTTCCCGGCTGCGCAAGGTGCTGCCGGCGGGGTCGGTGGAGGGGCAGGCGGACGGCTACCGGTTGGCGGTGCAGCCCGATGCCGTCGACGCCGTGCGGTTCGAACGCCTGATCGGCCGCGCCCGCGCCGACGAGGAGCCGCAACGGGTGCGGCTGCTGCGCGAGGCCGTCGCGTTGTGGCGCGGGGCGGCGCTGCAGGACGTCGGCCTGCCGGACAGCGCGGCGTTCGACGCGGCCGTCGCCCGACTCGAAGGGCTGCGCCTGTCGGCCCTGGAGGACCGGTACGACGCGGAGGTCGGCCTCGGTCACGGTGCCGGACTGGTCGCCGAGCTGACCGATCTGGTGGCCGCGCACCCGGTGCGGGAACGGCTGGTCGGGGCGCTGATGCGGGCCCTCGCGGCGGCCGGCCGCGACACCGAGGCGCTGCTGGTGTACCAGCGCGCCCGGGAGGCGCTGGCCGACGCGCTGGGCGTCGACCCCTCCGCGGAGCTGTCGGCCCTGCACGTGGCGCTGCTGCGGGGCGGGTCGGCGCGCGGCCGGGCGGAGGACCGGAAGACGAACCTGCGGGCCGAGCTGACCAGCTTCGTCGGCCGGGACGCCGATGTCGCCGCGGTCCGGGAACTCGTCGCCGAACACCGGCTCACCACCCTGATCGGCCCGGGCGGGTCGGGGAAGACCCGGCTCGCCACGGAGAGCGCGCGTACCCTGCTCGACGACCTGCCGGACGGGGCCTGGCTGGTGGAACTGGCGGCGATCGGCGCGGACGGTGACGTGGCGCAGGCGACGCTCGCCGCGCTCGGCCTGCGGGACGCGCTGCTGGGCGACGCGCCGGGGGCGGAGCCGACCGACCGGTTGATCGCCGCGGTCAACGAGCGGGCGATGGTGCTCATCCTCGACAACTGCGAGCACGTGATCGAGTCGGCGGCGGCGTTCGCCCACCGGGTGCTCGGGGAGTGCCGGCGGCTGCGGATCCTGGCGACGAGCCGGGAACCGCTCGGCATCACCGGTGAGGCGCTGTGGCTGGTCGAGCCGCTGGCCCTGCCGGCGGGGGACGCCGGCCCCGGCGAGGTCGAGATCTCTCCCGCGGTCCGGCTGCTGCGGGACCGGGCCGGCGCGGTGCGCAAGGACCTCGCGGTCGACCCGCGGACCCTGCCGACGATGGCCCGCGTCTGCCGGGTGCTGGACGGGATGCCGCTGGCGATCGAACTGGCCGCCGCCCGGCTGCGCACCATGTCCCTCGATCAGCTCGCCCACCGGCTCGACGACCGGTTCCGGCTGCTGACCGGCGGCAGCCGTACCGCGTTGCCCCGGCACCGGACGCTGCGCGCCGTGGTCGACTGGAGCTGGGAGCTGCTGACCGACGCCGAACGGGTGGTCCTGCGCCGGCTCTCGGTGTTCTCCGGCGGGGCCAGCCTGGACGCGGCCGAGCGGGTCTGCGCCGGCGACGGGGTCGAGCCGGAGCAGGTGCTCGAACTGCTCACCGCGCTCGCCGAGAAGTCGCTGCTGGTCGCCGAGCGCGCCAGCGCACCACGCTTCCGGATGCTCGGCACGATCAAGGAGTACGCCGGGCAGCGGCTCGCGGCGGCGGGCGAATCGGACCTGGCCCGCCGGGCGCACCTCGCCTACTTCACCGAACTCGCCGAGACCGCCGAGCCGCATCTGCGCCGCGCCGAGCAGCTCGCCTGGCTCGCCACGCTCGGCGCCGAGCACGACAACATCAGTGCCGCGATGCGCGGTGCGCTCGCCGCCGGCGAGGCGCAGGCGGCGATGCGGCTCGCGGCCGGCGCCGGCTGGTACTGGTGGCTCAGCGGGCACAAGGCCGAAGGCATCGAGCTGATCATCGCGGCCACCGAGACGCCCGGTGCGGTGACCGACGAGGTCCGGGCCATTGTGTACGCGCTCATGGTGCTCTTCGCGAGCGCCGGGCGGGGGGACGAACACCACGCGGCGGAGTGGATCCACCAGGCGTACCGGTACAGCCGGCGCAGCGGGTCCGGCAACCCGCTGCTGGGGCTGGTCGTCCCGCTGGAACGCATGTTGCAGGAGCCGGACGCGTTCCTGCCCGCGTGGGAACCCCTGCTCGACGACGAGGACCCCTGGGTACGCGCGCTGGCCCGGTTCCACCTCGGCAAGATGCGGATCATGCTGGGCCAGGGCGGCCGGGAGGTCGACGGGTATCTCGAGACGGCACTCGCCGAGTTCCGCGCGCTCGGCGAACGGTACGGGATCTCGATCGCCCTCTCCGAGTTGGCCGAGCGGGTCGCCGTACGCGGCGAGTTCGCCGCCGCCGGCGAGCACTACGAGCAGGCGATCGCGGTGGTCACCGAGGTCGGCGCCATCGAGGATGTCATCCGGATGCGGTCGCGGCAGGCTCAGCTGCACTGGCTGCGCGGCGATCCGGACGCCAGCGCGGCCGCGCTGGCCGAGGCGCAACGGTGCGCGGAGCGGGTCACCTGGCCCGACGCGCTGGCTGAGCTGGCCCTGTCGAAGGCGGAACTGGCCCGCTGGGGCGGCGACGCCGAGGAGGCGTACCGGCAACTCGACGTCGCCACCCGGCTGCTCGGTGACGACGCCGAGCAGCCGAACGTCCGCGCGTTCACCCACCACCTGCGCGGGCACCTCGCCGACGACCTCGGCGCGGCCCGCGACCACCTGGTGGCGGCCCTCCAGGCGGCCATCGAGGCGGGACACGCCCCGCTGATCGCGCAGGTGATCGTCGGGGTCGCGGACCTGGCCCTGCGCCGCGAGGAGTACGCGCAGGCCGCGCGCCTGCTCGCGGCGAGCGCCGAGGTGCGCGGCCTGCCGGACCGGAGCCAACCGGATGTGGCCCGGATCGAGCAGGCCGCCCGGAGCCGCCTCGGCGCGGCGGGGTTCGCCGAGGCGGTCCGGGACGGCACCCGCACGAAGTGGTCCGACCTGATCGCGGTCACGCTCGTCGGCTGAGCGGACCGCCGGCGCGCACCGGGGCGCGCGCCGGACGGGTCCGCCGAGGCCGGTCAGGCCCGCTTCTCGAAGGTCGACCGGGCCCACAGGTAGCCGACGAGCGCGATGCCGACGCACCAGGCGACGGCGGTGATCGCGTCGCCGGCGGACGGTGCGCCGTTGAGCAGCCCGCGCAGCGTTTCGATGATCGGGGTGAAGGGCTGGTACTCGGCGAACTGCCGCAGGCCCGGCCCCATCTTCTCGGCGGGGACGATCGCGCTGCTGAAGAAGGGCAGCATGATCAGCGGCACGGCGGCCAGGCCCGCCGTCTCCGGGGACTTCGCCGCCAGCCCCAGGGCGACGGTGAGCCAGCCGGCCGCCAGCGCGAGCAGCACCACGACGCCGGCCACGCCCAGCCAGTCGAGGGCACTCGCCGCCGGGTCGAAGCCGAGCAGGAAGGCCACCCCGACGAGCGCCCCGATGGCGATCAGGTTGGTCAGCAGACCGGCGATGACGTGACCGCTCAGCACCGCGCCACGGGGAACGTCCATCACTTTGAACCGGTTGATGACGCCCTTCGTCATGTCGGAGTTCACCGAGGTGGCGGTGGCCCCCAGCCCGTAGCAGACGGCCAGCAGCATCAGCCCCGGCGTGGCGTAGTCGATGTAGTCGACACCGACGTCGAACGCGTCGCCGAACATGTAGACGAACATCAGCATGATCACGATCGGCATGAGGACCGCGTTGAACACCGAGGTCGGGTTCCGCACGGTGTGCGTGACGTTGCGACGCAGCATGACGATCGAATAGGGCTGGGCGCTCACTTCGCCACCTCCGTGGTGCGGCCCGTCAGGGCGAGGAAAACGTCATCGAGGTCGGGGGTGTGGACGGAGAACTCGTCGGCGCTGATCGCGTGCTCGTCGAGCCGGTCGAGGAGGGCCCGTAGCGACTTCGTGCCGCCGTCGCCGGGAACCCGCAGGGCCAGCGCGTCGTCGTCGCGGGTGGCCTCGGTGAGGACCCGGGCCGCCGCGTCGAGTTGGGCGGCGTCGGCGAACCGGAGCCGGACGTGGCTGCCGGGGACCTGTCGTTTGAGGTCGTCGGGGGTGCCCTGGGCGACCAGGCGGCCCTGGTCGAGCACCGCCACCCGGTCGGCGAGCTGATCGGCTTCCTCGAGGTACTGGGTGGTGAGGAAGATGGTCACCCCGTCGGCCACCAACTCCCGCACGAGCTGCCACATCGTGCGGCGGCTGCGCGGGTCCAGTCCCGTCGTCGGCTCGTCCAGGAAGATGATCCGGGGCTTGCCGACCAGCGTCATCGCCAGGTCCAGCTTGCGGCGCATCCCGCCGGAATAGCTCGACACCGGCTTCTGCGCCGACCCGACCAGGTCGAACCGCTCCAGCAACTCGCCGATCACGCGCCGGCCGGCACCGGCGTCCAGTCGCTTCAGATCCGCCATCAGCCGCAGGTTCTCCTGCCCGGTCAGCAGTTCGTCCACGGCGGCGAACTGGCCGGTCACCCCGATCGCCGCCCGTACCGCCCGGGTCTCCGTCGCCACGTCGTGTCCGGCCACCCGCACCGTCCCGCCGTCCGGCTTGAGCAACGTGGTCAGCACGTTCACCGTGGTCGTCTTGCCGGCCCCGTTCGGGCCGAGCAGGGAGAAGACCGTCCCCCGGTGGACCTCCAGATCGATGCCGTCGAGCACGACCCTGTCCCCGTACGCCTTGCGCAGCCCTGAGACCGCGATCGCTGAACTTGTCATGCGCCCACTGTCGGCGGCCGGCCTGTCACGGCCCTGACACCGCCCTGACACGACCACTGACACGGTGCGCCGCCGCGCGAGCGCGGCGGGTCACCGGGTCAGCGACGGTGGACGGCGGCCCCTAGTCTCGCGCCCATGGGAGCTGTCAAGCCGTGGCATCTGGCGATCCTGGCGATCTGCTGCTTTGTGTCGATCGCCGCGGCGATCGTCGGGGGCGCCTGGGCGGTCCGGTCGCGGAACCGCCGCTGACCGGGGAGCGCGGGCCGGCTCAGCCCGTGAGGTCCAGGACGTGCCGCAGGGCGGGCTGGCCGCATAGCAGGATCTCCTCGACGGGGACGAACCCGGTTCGCCGCAGCACCGCCAGCGACGCCGGGTTGGCCAGCGCCGCGGACGCGACCAGCCGACGCAGCCCGTACCGGTCGCGGGCCAGCTCGCCGAGGCGGCGTACGCCCTGCTTGGCCAGGCCGCGCCCGGCGGCCCGCTCGGCCACCCGGTAGCCCAGCTCGGCGCTGCCGTCGGCCACGTCGACCAGGTTGAACCGGCCCAGCACCGTGCCGTCCTCGTCGACCAGCAGGTGGAAGTGGCCCGCACCGGTGGCCTGCTCGGCCAGCAGGGCCGCGTGCCGGGCGTCGAAGTCGGCGAAGTAGTCGTCCCCCCGGTCGGGCACGGACCGGGCGAACCAGGCCCGGTTCTCCCGCTCGAAGCGGAGCAGCGCGGGGGCGTGCCGGGGGGCGAGCCGCTGGAGTTCGGGCATCGGGAAACGCTAGCAACAGCCGTCCCGGGGCCGGGACGCAGCGGGGCCCGGCCGCACCGGCCGTCCCGCTGCCGTGCGAGCCGTGGCTAGTCGGTGATCCGCAGGCTGCCGGGGTCCGCGGCGGCCGGCGTCCCGGTTGCGGCGGCCGGTGCGACGCCGTCGGTGACGGTGCCGTTGGTGGTCACGTCATAGCGGAGCGGTCCGCTCAGCGCACCGCCGAGCTGGGCCGCCTCCGCGTCACCGACGACGGCCGAGGAGCCGAAGACCAGGGCGGTGTGCACCGATCCGCCGTAGTAGCTGCCGTACAGCCAGGCGTCCGGGTGGAGGCTGCCGTTGGCGCCGGCGGTGAGCAGCAGCGGACCCTTGAGCTGCGCCATGAGCGCACCGCCGGCCAGCGCGTCCGGCCAGTTCATCGCGGTGACCAGGCCGACGTGGTGGCCCCGGCCGAAGAAGGTCCAGTTCACCTTGGCCGCCGTGCCGAACCGGTCGTCGCCCCACAGGTCGGTCGCCTCGTACGGCGCGGTGGCGGCCACCGCCTGCCGGCCGATGCTGTACAGCGTGCCGGAACCGGCGTGTGCGTCCAGGTACGCCTTGGTGGCCGGCGGCAGCTTGTCGTCGTTGGTGAGGACGACCACGGCCGACGTGCCGCCGCCGTAGCGGGAACCGGCGGCCGCCCCGGCGGTGAGCGCGTCCGGGAAGTCCATCCCGGTCGCGGCGAGGATCAGGTCGGGGGTCGGATCGATCAGGTTGGCGATGGCGGTCGCGGTGGCGAACCGGTCCGCTCCGGCGAGCCGGATGGGTCGGTAGCCGAGGGCGCCGATCTGGTCCTGCACGCTCTGCGCGAGCGCGCCGGTGCTGCCCAGGAGAAAGACCGTGCCGCCGGGCGGCAGCACCCGCTTGATCTCCGCGGCCGCCGCCGCGTTGAGCCGGTCCGGCGGTGTCATCAGCAGCGGGCCGCGCTTCGCCGCGGCCAGCGCCGATCCGCCCAGCGCGTCGGCGAAGGTGTCCGACCGGGTCAGGACGGCGGAGCCGGCGCGCGGCCGCTTGTCCGCCGCGTCACCGGCGGTGCCCCAGTACGACCGGGAAACCGCCACCGCCGTGCCGAAGCGGTCCGTACCGGCGAGCCGCACCACGTGGTCCCGCCGCCGGGGCTGGTACGCGGGGACGCCGCTGAGCCCCGCCACGACGTGCGGCGCGGCGGCCTGGCTGCCGTCGGCCGGCACGGTCGCGACGGTCGAGGTCCCGGTGCCCTGGTTGAACGCGATGGTGGTGCCGTCCGGCGACCAGTCCGGGTTGTCGTGGGCGACCGCGTTCGACGTCACCTGGACCAGCCCGCCGCCGGAGGTGTCGGCGACCCAGATCTGGCCGCCGCGGACGAACGCCACCCGGTTGCCGTCCGGGGAGAGCGCCGGGTTGGCGGCGTCGCCGGCGATGAGGGTGAAGCTGTTCCCGCTGACGAAGCCGATCTCGGGGGTGCCGGTCGGGTTGCCGGCGCCGTCGTCGGCCTGCCGTTGCGCCACCACCTGCTGGCTGTCGGCGGTGTCCGGGTTCAGGTAGTGCCGGCCGTCG
Source organism: Micromonospora sp. NPDC049836 (assembly GCF_044465125.1). NCBI lineage: Bacteria > Bacillati > Actinomycetota > Actinomycetes > Micromonosporales > Micromonosporaceae > Micromonospora > Micromonospora sp. NPDC049836. The sequence goes on along the minus strand of NZ_JBITLH010000010.1, from coordinate 146,262 downwards.
TGGGGTGAGACCTGGATGGGGTCGTTGTCGCAGCACTCGGGGGTGTTCAGCTCCAGCCGCCAGCGATCACCGAACGGCTTCGCCGACCAGACGATGCTGGTGCTGTCGCCGATCCAGTGCGGGTCGCGGCGTTCGGTCTGGTAGCCGGGCGAGGCGATGGAGAAACCGACGTCGGCGTCGTCGTGACGGAGGGTACGGATGTCGCCGAACTGGGTGACGAAGGCGGCCAGGCTGCCGTCGGGGGACCACGAGGCGTACCCGATCTTCACGAACGACGTGCTGCGCACGGCGGTGCCGTCGGCGAAGGTGATGGCGGAGCCGCCGTCGCTCGCGGAGAGCACCGCCCCGGTGCCGCTGTGCCCGGCGGTGGCCGGGGCCGCGCCCGCGGTGACCGCCGCGGTGCCGGCGACGAGGAGCGAGACGGCGGCCAGGGCCACCGGCCGGCGGGTCAGGTGTGGAGGCAAGACGGAGTCCTCTCGCACGGGAGGAGTCAGAAAGTGGGCGCCCGAACGGCGCGCGCCATCGGACTCTAGGGGGACGTGGAGGTGTCCCGCTGCCCCCCGCTCGGGCCGAAACGGGGGCAGCACGGGCGAAAGGGTTTCTCTACAGTGGTGACCCTTACGCGTCGCCCTCGCCGCCGCGACAGCCGGCGACACGCGGTCCGCGACCGTTCCTCCAACGGGGAGTGTTTCTTTGACTGCACACCAGCTACGCCGGGCCGGCGGGTTCGCCGCGGCCCTCACGATCGCGTCGGGCGCCCTGGTCGCCGCGGCGCCACCCGCCTCCGCCAGCCTGCCCGGCAGCGGCAACGTGCTGACCATCGGCAACAGCAGCAGCACGGTGCGGATCGTCGGTGACCCGTCCCGGTCCACCCTGACCAGCCCGGTCGGCGAGGCGATGCGGGACGTGTCGTGGTCGCCGGACGGCAGCCGGATGATCTACCTGAGCCCGGACCAGCGCATCCGGTCGGTGCGCTGGACGGGAGCGGCGAGCGTGGCGGACGTCGCCATCGCGCCGATCTCGGGCAACCAGCGGGCGGGCACCTCCTGGGTGGGCGACGGCAGCAGCATCGTCTGGGCCGAGAAGTGGGACTTCGACCAGCGGTGGACCATCCGGATCGGCCCGAGCACCTGGAGCGTCGCCTCGGAACAGATCTCGCCGTACGGCACCGGCAAGCACTACCGGAACCCGGACGGCGGCCCGAACGGGCTGGTGGTGTTCCAGCGCGAGGACGACGACGGTGCCGGGAACCCGACGGGCCGCCCGGCGGTCATGCTCTACGACCCGCGCAAGCCCGACGGCAACCGGGTGACGCTGGTCAGCTCCAACGGTGCGAACCCGGCGCTGTCGCCCGACGGCACCCGGGTCGCCTTCGTCCGGGACGGCCAGATCGTGGTGTCCGACCTGACCGGAGGCAGCGAGTGGGTGGTGGCCGGTAGCCCGCCGGTCCGCGACAACCCGACCTGGTCCCCGGACGGCTGGACGATCGCGTACAGCCAGGAGGGCAAGGTCGGCACGGTCGGCATCGTGGCCGGCGACCAGCCGAAGATCGTCTCGGACACCGCCGGGGTGCCCGCGTACCAGCCGCGCAACGTGGACCGGGTGGCCCGGCTCTCCGGCAGCAACCGGTTCACCACCGGCACGGCGATCTCGCGGTCGCACTGGGCGAGCGCCGCCGACCAGGCCGACCCGCGCGAGCGGGCCCGGACCGTGGTGCTGTCCCGCTCGGACACCTTCGCCGACGCGCTCGGCGGCTCCGCGCTGGCCGCGGCCAAGCACGGGCCGCTGCTGCTGACGCCGCCGACCGCGCTCCAGGCGGACACCGCCGCCGAGCTGACCCGGGTGCTGGCTCCGGGCGGCACCGTCTACCTGCTGGGCAGCCCGGGTGCGCTCTCCACCCAGGTGGCGGACCAGGTCACCGTGCTGGGCTACCAGGTGCGCCGGCTGGCCGGGCCGGACCGGTTCGCCACCGCCGTGGCCATCGCCCGGGAGATGCGGCCCGAGCCCGACAACCTCGCGATGATCTTCGTGGCCACCGGGATGGACTTCCCGGACGCCCTGGCCGCCGGCGCGGCGGCCCGGAACTACGACTTCGCCGACATCCCGCGCGCCGTGGTGGTGCTGACCAACGACGGCGTGATGCCGCAGGCCAGCCGCGACTACCTCGACTCGCTCGGCCCCGACCTGACCATCTTCGGCATCGGCCGGTCCGGGGCGCAGGCGGCGAAGTCGTACGACACCGACGCCTTCGAGGTGATCGGTGACAACCGGTTCGACACCGCCTCGCAGGTCGCGAAGATCTTCTTCGAGGGCCAGCGGTACGCCGGCGTCGCCACCGGTATGGACTGGCCGGACGCGCTCGCTGGTGGCGCGCTGATGGGCACGCTCGACGGCCCGCTGCTGCTCACCCCGGGCACGGCCACCGACCTCGGCGCGGCGTGCCAGGCCACCCTGGACGAGACCAGCGGCGCGGTGCGTACCGGCGTGGTCTTCGGCTCGGCGGGCGCGGTTACCGACCGTCAGCTCGGGCAGGTCGGGACCTGGCTCGGCGGCCCGGCGGGGGCCCGCGCGGTGGTCAACCCGACGGATCTGACCGGATTCCGCACCGCGCCGGCCCTGACCGCTCGCGCGGACCGGACCGGCAGCGTGGCGGACGAGAAGGCCGAGGCGGCGCGCCGGGCGCGGCTGGCCGGCTGAGCCGTATCGCGGCACGAGGGGCCCGGCCGGGTGCGGCCGGGCCCCTCGTCATTCCGGATACCAGCGCAGCTCGACGGTGTTGCCGTCCGGATCGCGTACGTAGATCGAGGTGGCGGTGCCCCGGGCGCCGAACCGGGACACCGGCCCGGCCAGCACCGTGAACATTCCCGAGTCGATCACCGACTGCCAGTCCAGCGGCTCGACGACCAGGCAGAAGTGGTCGACGTTCGACCCGCTCGGCTCGCCCTCCACCAGGTCGATGATGGTGTCGGCGTTCACCCGTACCGAGGGGAAGGGCACCTCCCCGGCCCGCCAGCGGTCGACCCGGACCGGTTCCAGGCCGAGGGTGCCGCAGTAGAAGGCCAGGGCCGGCTCGATGGCGGCGACGGTGAGGACCAGATGGTCGAAGCCGGTGACCCCCACGCCCCTCATCGGTCGGCCAGCCCGTACGCCTGGCGCAGCCAGCCGGTGAACAGCTCCGGGTCGATGTCGTCGACGGCGCGGAGCTTGACCGACGCCATCCGCCGCGCGCCGGGTGCCAGCCGGCCGGTGTCGTCCACCACGTCCTGCCCCTGCCACAGCCCGAAGGTGAGCTGGCTCGGGTACGCCTTCACCAGGCAGATCGGCGTCTGACCCGGCCGGTCGCCGAGCCCCCACACCGGGTGGCCGTGCCACATCGCGGCGGTGGCCTCCGGCAACGCGACGTCGATGATGGTCCGCAGCTTCTCGCCGATCTCCCGCAGCGGTGTTTCCAGACCGGCCAGGTAGGCGGTGACGGGGTCCATGGGGTTCCTCTCCTCGAAGCGGTCAGCCTCCACCCTGGTCCGGCCGTCGGGGCCGACCAAGACACGATCGGGCTACGATCGTTGACCAGGATTCAACGGTGAGGGCGGAATGCTGGAGCGGTACGAGATCGAGACGTTCCTGACCCTGGCCGAGGAGCTGCACTTCGGCCGGACCGCCGAGCGGCTGCGGGTGACCACCGGGCGGATCAGTCAGGTGGTGCGCAAGCTGGAACGCCGGATCGGGGCGCCGCTCTTCGAGCGCACCAGCCGGGTCGTCCGGCTCACCCCGATCGGCACCCGGCTCGCCGCGGACCTGCGCCCGCTGGTGGCCGGGATGGCCGCCGCCGTGGAGCGGGCCGTGGCGGCCGGCCGGGGGATCACCGGCGAGCTGCGGGTGGCGTACGTCGGTGAGTCGACCGCGCCGGTGCTGCTCCGGGCGGTCAGCCTCTTCGCCGGGCGGCACCCGGACTGCGTGGTGCACGTCCGGGAGGCGTCGCTGGCCACCACCCGGTCGAGCCTGCGGGACGGCACGCTCGACGTGCTCATCGCCTCGTACCCCTTCGGCGGGATGGCCAACGGCCCCGCGCTGCTCCGCGAGGAGCGGGTCCTCGCGGTGGCCGCGGACCACCCGCTGGCCGGCGCCGAGTCGGTGTCGCTGGAGGTGCTCGGTGACTATCCGGTCGTGCAGTACCCGGCGGTGACCTCGGTCGAGTTCAAGCGCGACCGCACCCCGGACCGGACGCCCGCGGGCCGGCCGGTGCCGAAGGGGCCGGTCGGCAACACCTTCTCGGAGCTGCTGGCCCTGGTCGCGATGGGCCGGGGCGTGCTGCCGGTCGGCGAGCAGGCGCGGCAGTACTACGCCCGACCCGACGTCGTGTACGTGCCGATCCGGGACGCGCCGCCGATCCTGCGCGGCCCCGTCTGGCTGGCCAGCAACACCACCGCCCGGGTACGCGAGTTCGTCCGGGCGGCGGTCGACGCCAACCCGCTCGCACCGGTCTCGCCTCCCCCGAACGGTCCAGTGATCAATATGACGGCGAGCGGGGCAGCGAAATCCTCCGCCACCTCCTATGGTGACTGAAACAACGCGCCGCCCCGCGCCGGATCGGCCGGCGGACGGGTGAATTGCTACGGCGCGCTTCTAGCAGGGAGTTCCCTTGCGTTCACGTTCTCTTCGTAGGGCCACCGCGCTTGCGTCCGCCCTCGCGGTGGGTTCGACCGCATTCGCGGCCACCGGCCCGGCCCAGGCCAGCCTGCCCGGCACTGGCAGCGTCCTGACCACGTCCAACGGCAGCAATGCCCTGAAGTTCTACGGCGCCTCCCCATCTTTGTTGACCAACCCGGTCGACTCGCAGATGATCGGCGCTTCCTGGTCACCGGACGGCAGCCGAGCCGCCTACATCGACCAGGACGGCGGGATCTCCTCGATCCGTTTCAACGGCGCGGGCGACATCCTCTACATCCTTCCTCCGGAGGACAGCGTCCTCCGGAGCAGCGTGTCCTGGCGCGGCAACGGCAGCAGCGTCGTCTGGGCCGAGCGGGACGGGTCCGGCAACGGCACCAACCGCTGGGCCATCCGGGTGGCCCCCAGTTCCTCCCTCTTCTCGGGTGGACAGCTCACCCCGGACGACGGCCAGGACTACCTGAACCCGGACGGCGGCGTCGAGGGTCTGGTGGTGTTCCAGCGCCAGGCCGACAACGGCTCCGGCACGCCGACCGGCCAGGCGGCGGTCATGCTCTACAACCCGAACTCCGGTGTCGAGGTCGTCGACGACAACGGGTCCAACCCGGCCATCTCGCCGGACGGCAAGCGGGTGGCGTTCGTCCGCGCCGGCCAGATCATCACCTCCGACCTGGCCGGCGAGGACGAGATCGTGGTGGCGACCGGCACGAACGACAACCCCACCTGGTCGCCGGACGGCAAGACGCTGGCCTTCACCCGGGGCGGCGGGGTGTCCACCGCCCTGGCGGACGGTTCGCAGTCCGGCGCGCCGGTCACGGTGAGCGGCGCCAGCGGCGTGCCCGCCTACCAGCCGCGTAACAAGGACCGGGCGATCCGGCTCGCCGGCTCGAACCGGTTCACCACCGCGACCGCCTCGTCGCAGTCGCACTGGGCCACCTACGGCGCCTCGGCCGACCAGCGCGAGCAGGCGCAGGTCGCGGTGCTGTCCCGGTCGGACACCTTCGCCGACGCGCTGGCCGGCTCGGCGCTCGCCGCCGCCAAGGGCGGCCCGCTGCTGATGACCCCGACCGCCTCGCTCAACGTGGACACCGCGAACGAGCTGAAGCGGACGCTGGCCCCGGGCGCCACGGTCTACGTGCTCGGCAGCGAGGGTGCGCTCTCCGCGACGGTCTTCAACGCGGTGACGAGCCTCGGCTTCCACCCGGTCCGGCTCGCCGGCAGCAACCGGTTCAGCACCTCGGTGGCGATCGCCAAGGAGATCAACCCGAACCCGGAGCTGGTGCTGCTCGCCACGGGGATGAACTTCCCCGACGCGCTCGCGGCGGGCGCCGCGGCCGGCTCCTACCGCGGTGACGCCGTGGTGGTGCTGACCCAGGACGCCAAGATGCCGGCGGACACCAAGGCGTTCCTCGACACGCTGCCGGCCGACTCGCGTTACCTGTTCGGCATCGGCAAGTCCGCCTACCAGGCGGGTGCCGCGTACGACTCGAGCACGATCGACGTGCTCGGCGAGAACCGCTTCGAGACCGCGTACATGGTTGCCTGGTGGTTCTTCGGTGGGCCCAACCACGTCGGTCTCGCCACCGGCATGGACTGGCCGGACGCGCTCTCCGGTGGCGCGCTGATGGGTCGCCTCAACGGCCCGCTGCTGCTCACCTGGGGCACCCAGAGCGAGCTGAGCGCTGCGGCAACCTGGGGGCTGGACGAGACGAGCGGTTCGGTGCACACCGGGCTGGTCTTCGGGTCGGCTGCGGTTGTCAACAGCGGCCAGCACAGCCAGCTCGGCACCTGGATCGGCGGCCCGCTGGGCTCGAACCTGCTCACCAACGCCACCGACGTCGGGATCTCGCTCGCTCCGCTGAAGTCGGGTGCCAACCTGCGCCAGGCTGACGCCGCGGCAAGCGACGTGAGCGGCGTGCGTTCGCCCGAGGAACTGGCGGCGGCCCAGGAGCTCCAGAAGCTCCGGGAGCGTCTCCGCAAGTAACGCCACGATGCGACGAGGGGCCCGGTCGAGCTGACCGGGCCCCTCGCCCGTTTTCCGGGCCGGTTCGCCGGCGGCCCGACCGGCGGCGGACGGTCCGCGAGCGGGGTCGCCCGTACCGTCAATCCCCCCACCCGGCACAGCTGGCCGGTGGATCCGTCGGTCGTGCCCCCCGGAACGGACTGATTGCTCAGTCAGGCCCTGGCGCGGGGCGACGAACTCCCGTATATCGGCGTAGGTTGCGCGGCAACCAGGTGTCGAAACGGGGGACAGTCATGGGGGACAGGGCGAACGCGGGTGGCGTGCCACGCCGACGGGTGCTGCGCGACGGGGCGGTCATCGCCGCCGCCGTACCCGCCGTCACGCTGGCCCTGCCGGAGGGCGCGTCGGCCGCGGTGCCCGCCTTCGACCCGCAGCAGCGGTTCACCCGCCTGATCGGTGGCGGCAACGGCGTCATCTACGCCATCCAGCCGGACGGCGTGCTGCTCTGGTACCGGCACACCGGCTGGCAGACCGGCGCGGCCACCTGGGCGAGCGGATCCGGCCGGCGGATCGGCACCGGGTGGAACCAGTTCCGGACCGTGCTCGGCAGCGTCGACGGCTCGCTGTACGGCGTCCGCGGCGACGGCACGGTCCAGTACTACCGCTACCACCTGGCCGACGCGACCACCGGCGCCGGCACCTGGACCAGCGGCGGCCAGATCGGCGAGGGCTTCGACCGGTACCCCCGGCTGGCCGGCTTCGACGGCGCGTTCTACGGCCAGAACCGCGACGGCGAGTTGTTCCTGCACCAGTACGACCCGCAGCTCAAGGGCTGGCCGGTCGAGGCGCGCCGGATCGGCAACACCTTCGCCGACTGCCTGGTGCAGGCGGACACCGACGGGGTGATCTACGCGTACCGCTACGGCACCATCCTCTGGTACCGCTACACCGCCGACGGCGGCTGGGCGTCCGGGGCGCGGTTCCAGCTCAAGACCGGGTTCCGCGACTGCGGCCTGAACGAGGGCGTGTGGCTCACCGGCCAGGGGTCGCTCTACACCATCTCGCCCGACCCGGCCGCGAACAAGCAGACCGGCATCCTGATGCACTACCGGCTGTCCAACTACAAGACGACGGGCACCGACGCCAAGGCGACCTGGATCAACAGCGGCGCCGCGCGCAAGGTCGGCAGCGGGTGGACGATCCAGACCCAGGCGGCCATGCAGGGGTACGCCAACACGCCGAGCGTGACCCAGGGCGGCACCGCCCGGGTGGCGGTCTCGACCGGCTTCCCGTCGATCACCGCGTCGCTGGTCCGGCTGGCGCCCAATCCGGGCGCGCCGGAGGTGGTGTCCGCGCCGGTCAAGGTGACCGGCGGGGTGCAGGCGCTGCCGACCGGCTTCCTGGTCTCCGGCTGCCGGTGGGCCGACCGGGTGCAGTTCCCGATCCCGGCCGACTGCCGGCCCGGGCTCTACGCGGCCCGGCTGGAGGGTCCGCACCAGCTCAACCGGTACGTCCCGTTCGTGGTGAAGCCGACCTCTTCCAGCAACCGGGTCGCGGTGCTGTTGCCCACCTTCACCTACAACGCCTACAACGGGTGGGGCGGGCACAACCAGTACTGCACCGACTCGACCGGGCTCCGCCCGCTCACCCTGCGCCGGCCGTCCACCGAACTCAACGTGGACGACCCGGGGTTCCCCGACCACACGCTCCACTCCGACCTGCTGCTGATGCGCTGGATGTCCCGGCAGGGGTTCCTCTTCGACTGCTACGACGACGCCGACCTGCACGCCTCCGGCAGTTGGCTCAGCTCGTACCGGGTGCTGGTGCTCGGCAGCCACCCCGAGTACTGGTCCGAGGCGATGCGCCAGCACCTGATCAACTACCAGGCGGGCGGCGGTCACATCGTCTACGCCGGCGGCAACGGGCTCTACGAGCGGGTCCGGGTGGACAGCGCCCGGACCCAGGTCACCTACCGCCGGTCCGACGGGCGGCGCGACGTCTACACCGAGTTGGGGCTGCCCGCCTCGCAGGTGCTGGGCACCAACTACTACAACTCCGGGAACTACGCGCCGTACCGGGTCGTCAACGACCATCCGTTGCTCGCCGGCACCGGCCTCATCGTGGGCAGCCGGTTCGGCGCCACCGGCTACAACGGTGCGGCCAGCGGCTGGGAGGTGGACGGCATGCGCGGACTGGCCGGTGAGGCCGCCGAGCACCAGGTCATCGCCCGGGGCGAGAACGAGAAGGGCGGTGCCGCGATGGTCTTCATCGAGAAGCCCAACGGCGCCATGGTGTTCAGCGCCTCCTCGATCTCCTTCGCCGGCGGGCTCGACCGTGATCCGGCGATGTCGACGCTGTTCCAGAACGCGTTCCGCCGGATGCTGAAGTCGACCCGCCCGGTCAGGTCGGTCTGGACGCCGATGGAGCGGACCGCCCCGGCGCCGGCGATCAAGGAGCCGTCACCCAGCGAGTGACGCTCATGGACGAGACTGGGCGGGTGCGAGTGCAGTCCGAGATCCGCCGCCTGGTCCAGTCCATGAGCCCGCTCGACGACGTCGAGGCACGCCATCGTGCGGCGTGCCTCGACTGGTTGCGCGGCACCGACGACATCTTCCGCCGGGAGAAGCCGCGAACCCCCTCGCCGCACCTGGTCGCGTACTTCCTGCTGCGGGACGAGACGGACGGCGCGGTGCTGCTGGTGGACCACCGCAAGGCGGGGATGTGGCTGCCGACCGGCGGTCACGTCGAGCCGGGCGAGCACCCGGCGGAGACCGTACGCCGGGAGGTGCTGGAGGAGTTGGGCGTACGGGCCGTCTTCTCCCCGCCGTTCGGCGAGCGTCCGGTCTTCCTCACCGTCACGGAGACGGTCGGCACCCCGGCGGACCGGCACACCGACGTGAGTCTCTGGTACGTGCTCAGCGGCCGCCGCGACCAGCGGCTCGCCCCGGATCCCGACGAGTTCCGCGGCGTGCGCTGGTGGAGCCCCGCCGAGGTGGCCGCGGCCGAGCCGGGAACGGTGGAGCCGCACCTCGACCGGATGCTGACCAGACTGGGCCGGGCCGGGGGTGGACGAGCGGGGGCCGTCGGTATCGGCGGGTGAGGGGAGCGCCGGTCGGCGGCATGCGCGTCCTTCAGGCGGCGGCGGGTCGGGGCAGCGGCTCGGGCTGCGGGCCGGGCCGGGCGGCCCGGATCAGTGCCGCCGACGCGGCGATCAGGCCGAGCAGGAAGAGGGGCGAGGCGGTGGGTAGGCCGAGCCACTCCCAGAGCGGGTGCCACTGCGGGTGCGGCAGGCGCACCTGGTGCAGGAGGAGGACCGGCGCGGCGGCCAGCGCCGGCCCCGCCCAGAGCCACATGGTGATCCAGTAGAGGAGGGTCACCTCCCGGCGGGACTGGCCGCGCCGGCTCGCCCAGCCGAAGACGAACCAGCCGGTCAGTGCGCCCGCGAGGCCGGCGACCACGGCGGCCGGCAGGACCGCCGGCGGGGTCGTCCGGCGCAGCTCGAGGGTGAGGAACGAGCCGGCGGCGCCGGTCGGCAGCACCAGCCGGAGGGCGGTGTCGCCCCGGGTGGCGGTCAGCTCGACGTCGGGTCCGCCGCGGGCGCCGATGCCGCCCGTACGGTGGGCCGTCGGTGAGACCTGCCAGCCGGCGTCGACCAGCTGCTGCCGGGCCGTGTCGAGAACCTGCGCCGGGGTGGTCAGCGGCCGGTTGGCGGCGGACACCACCGTGCTGCCCTCCTGGTAGGCGCGTCCGCGCACCAGCAGCCAGGGCAGGCCCCGCACGCCGACGGGTTCACCGCCGACCTCGAAGAGGGCGGTAGCGCTGTCGATCCGGGTGGCCCGGTGGCCGGGCAGCGTGGTGGCGAGCGCCGCGGCGGCCTCCGCCCGGTCGGGCTGGGGCCGGGAGGTCTCCCAGGCGGCGCGGGCGGCCAGCGCGGCGGTGAACAGCCCGCAGATCAGCGCGGTGAGGGCGGCCCAGGCGACCACGGTACGGCTGGCGGGCCGGCCGAGGCGGCAGCGGAGCCCGTTGCGGAGCAGGTTGAGCGCGGCGGCGACGGTGGGTCGGGTCCGTCCCGGTGGGCTGGTGTCCAGCAGCAGGCCGAGCAGTTCCTCGCCGCGTTCCCGCCGGTAGGGCCGGGGGTAGGCGAGCAGGAGCCGGCGGTAGTGGTGGGCGAGCGACACGGGTCTCCCCTTCGTCACGGGCGGGGGCGGGCGGTGACCGGATCAGGTGGTGCGGGGGCGCAGGGCGCGCAGCCGGGTCTCGGCGGCGGTGGCGAGCTGGCGCAGCCGGGCGGTCTCGGCCCGGAGGGCGTCGAGGCCCGGTGGGGTGAGCCGGTAGTAGCGGCGGAGCCGGCCGTCCACCACCTCTTCCCGGTCGGGCTCCACGAGGCCCTGGGCGGTGAGCCGGTCGAGCGCGGTGTAGAGCGTGCCGGGCAGCAGGGTGACGCGCTGCGCGGAGAGCGCGGTCACCTCCTGGATGATCCCGTAGCCGTGCCGGGGACCGGCGGCGAGCGCGGTGAGGATCAGGAACGTCGGCTCACGCATCTGAGTCACTCAGGCAACATATATAAGTGATCGATACATCGTCAATCCCTTGACCCTGCCCCTGCGGCAAGCCCCAGCGTGGGTCGTGCCGGTCACCGGACCGGCACGAGGAGGATGGGGCGGTGCGGTTGCTGACCATCGGTGCGTTCGCGCGGGCGGCCCGGCTGACGGCCAAGGCGCTGCGGCTCTACGACGAGTTGGGGCTGCTGCCCCCGGCCGCGGTCGATCCGCACTCGGGCTACCGCTACTACGCGCCGGCGCAACTCGACCGGGCCCGGCTGATCGCCGCCCTGCGGCGGGCCGGCATGCCACTGGCCGAGATCCGGACCGTCTGCGGCCTGGACCCCGAGGCCGCGGCCGAGGCGGTCGACGGCTGGTGGCGCCGGGTCAGCGCCGACACGGCGGCCCGCGGCCGCGCCGTCGCGCTCCTCGTCGACCAGCTCACCGAGAGGAGCACCACCATGTCCGAGACCACCTTCCGGTACGCCGTCCGCTGCGAGACCGGCGCGGTCCGCGACTCCAACGAGGACACCGCGTACGCCAGCGACACCCTGCTCGCCGTGGCGGACGGGATGCGCGGTCCGGGCGGCGCCGCGGCCAGCACCGCCGCCGTGGACGCGCTCCGGCCGCTGGAACTGGCCGACGCGCCGGCCGCCGAGCTGCTCGGCACGCTGGCCGACGCGGTGGCCGCCGCCGAGCGGACGGTACGCGCACACGCCGCCGGCGAGCACCGCCCGGTCACCACCCTCACCGCGGTCCTGCGGCGCGGCACCCAGCTGGCGCTGGTGCACGTCGGGGACACCCGGGCGTACCTGCTGCGCGGGGGCGAGCTGTCCCGGCTGACCCAGGACCACACCTACGTGCAGTCGCAGGTCGACCAGGGACACCTGACCCCGGCCGAGGCCGCGGCCCACCCGCAGCGGGCGCTGCTGTCCCGGGCGCTCGGGGCGGGCGCACCGGTCGAGGCCGACCTGGCGCTGCGGACCGCGCTGGCCGGGGACCGCTATCTGCTCTGCTCCGACGGGCTCTCCGCGGTGGTGGCCCCGGAGGCGCTGCGCGCCACGCTGGCCGACGCCGAGGATCCGGAGACCGCCGCCGGGCGCCTGGTCGAGCTGGCGTACGCCGGAGGCGCCCCGGACAACATCGCCTGCGTGGTGGCCGACGTGGTTGCCGGATAGTGTCCGACCCGGGACGTACCCTGGCGATCATGCGGATTGGCATCGTGATCCTGCCGGACCAGCGCTGGGCGGACTCGCAGCGGCGCTGGCGGCAGGCCGACGAGTGGGGCTTCGACCACGTCTGGACCTACGACCACCTGGGCTGGCGGGACCTGGTCGACGGTCCCTGGTTCGACTCGATGACCACGTTGACCGCCGCCGCCACGGTCACCTCCCGGGTCCGGCTCGGCACCCTGGTCGCGTCGCCCAACTTCCGGCACCCGGCGGCCTTCGCCCGCCAGGTGACCGCGCTGGACGACGTCTCGGGCGGCCGGCTGCTGCTGGGGCTCGGCGCGGGCGGCATCGGCTTCGACGCCACCGTGCTCGGCGGGGAGACCCTGCCGCCCCGGCAGCGGGTCGACCGGTTCGCCGAGTTCACCGAGCTGCTGGACCTGGTCCTCCGGGAGGACGGCACCACCTGGCGGGGCGAGTGGTTCGCCGCGGTCGACGCCCGGAGCAACCCCGGCTGCGTCCAGCGGCCCCGGGTGCCGTTCGTGGTCGCCGCGAACGGGCCCCGCTCGATGCGCCTGGTCGCCCGGTACGGCCAGGGCTGGGTGACCACCGGCCTCGACGGCGACGACCTGGAGGGCTGGTGGTCCACGGTGGCCGACCTGGCCGGCCGGATGGACGAGACGCTGGCGAAGGCGGGGCGGGACCCGGCCACCCTGGACCGTTACCTCTCGCTCGACTCGGCGCCGGTCTTCTCGCTCAGCAACGCGGACTTCTTCGCCGAGCAGGTGGCCCGCGCGGCCCGGCTGGGCTTCACCGACGTGGTGACGCACTGGCCCCGGGCCAGCAGCTGGTACGCGGGCGACGAGGCGGTGCTGGTGGCGGCGGCGGACCTGCTGCCCGAGCTGCGCCGGCTCTGACGGTCGGTCGGGGTCAGCCGGAGCGCCGCCGGCGCTGCGGGTCAGCCAGGGCTGCGCCGACATTGACCGCCGGGGTCAGGTGCCCAGGTCGCCGGTGGCGATGCCGCCGTCACCGGCGGAGACCAGCCGGAACCGGATGCACACCACCTGGGTGTCGTCGTCGACCGGGAAGCCCACCCCGGTCCAGTAGCGGCGGTGGCCCTCCCGCCACTCCTCGATCGACCGGTCGCCCTCGCCCTCGGCGCGGGCGAACTCCCAGGGCACGTCGGCGAAGCGGACCACCTCGACCCCGGTGACCTCGACGACGCCGATCAGCGCGTCGTGGTCGTCGACCAGGGCCAGCCGCTCGCCGACGTGCTCCAGTTCCTCGTTCTCCGTCGCGTACTCGTCCGTCAGCAGGCCGGCGGTGGCGGTCTTCACGCCGGCCAGCACGAGGGTGTTCAGGTTGGCGCGCATCTCGCCGGGGTTGCCGAGGGCGAGGGTGCGCAGTCCACCGATCCGGGGCCACATCCTGCCGAGGCTAGTGGCCGCCCACCCGCCCGTCGCGCGATTTCCGGCCAGCTCCCGCGGTCGTCGAACAATGCAGGTGAGCGGTCAGTGGGGCAGTGACTCGCCGGTGAGCAGCGCGCGCAGCCCGAGCCGGGCGGCGACCTCCGGCGGGCAGGTCGCCACGAGGGCGGCGGCACCGACCACCCGCGCCCCGGCGGCCGCGACCAGCCGGCCCAGCGCCTCGATCTGGGCGCCGCTGTCCACCCAGTCGTCGACCAGCAGCACCCGGTCGCCGGGGCCCAGCCGGTCGCCGTCGACGCCGAGGCGCAGCCGCCGGCCACGGTGATCGGGTGGCGTCTCGGCCCAGCGCGTCGCCCCCAGCCGCCGCCGCTCGCCCCCGTCCTTGTACGCGGGCAGGAAGCCGGCCCCGGTGGCCACCGCGACCAGCGGTCCGAGCAGCAGCCCGGTCACCTCGGGGGCGATCACCACGGTCGGGCGGGCGGCCGGGAAGAGACCGGCCAGGGCGGGCCCGACGGCGGCCAGCACGGTCGGATCCCGCCACCAGGCGGAGATGTCGCTGACCAGGTGGCTGCTGTCCGGGCCGGGGTCCACCCAGCGGAACAGCTCGATCAGGCGTCGGCGTAGCACGTCATCCATCCTCGGGCACCGTCGCCACGCCAGGTGGCGCGGCCCGGACCAGCGCTCCTTGGGCCGAACGGCTGAGTGGTACCGGCTCGATCGGCTACACGTATCCGGGGAAATATGGACATACCACCATGATCACGTTGACGTCGGAAGTGCTTCTCTCGTTACGGTCCCACCCGGTTTGTTCCGCTGACGAAAGGACCGGGCGGTGGCTGCTAGGCACCTTCGTACCCGCAAGTTCTCCTCGCCCGCCGGCATCGCCGCGACCGCGGCCGTCGGCGTGGTGCTCGCCGTCGGCGGCACCGTCGGCGCGGTGCGGCTCACCGCGGCCGAGCCCGCCGCCGAGCCGGCCGTGGTCGAGGCCCTGCCCAGCACCCTTGCGCCCAGCCCGACCTCGCTCTCGCCGAGCCCGTCGGCTACGCCGAGCCTCAGCCCCTCGCCGACGGCCACCCCGAGCCCGAAGGCGACCCGGACCCAGGCGGCGTCCCGGAGCAAGGCGCGGACCGCCAGCCCGAAGCCCACGGCGAAGAAGACCACCCCCGCCCCGAAGGTCGTCGACAGCGGCAGCTGCGGCGCGTCCTTCTACGACGAGGGGCAGATGACCGCGAACGGCGAGACGTTCAACCCGGACGCGCTGACCGCCGCGCACAAGACGCTGCCGTTCGACACCCGGGTGCGGGTGACCAACCCGGCCAACGGCAAGTCGGTCGTGGTGCGGATCAACGACCGGGGCCCGTACATCGACGGTCGCTGCCTCGACCTGTCCCGCGCCGCCTTCGCGGCCATCGCCGCCACCAGTCTGGGCGAGGTGACGGTCCGCTACGAGGTCCTCGGCTGACCGGGTGGCCGGCGGCGATCGGGCCGGCGTGGTGGACCGGCCGGGCAGAACCTTCTCGGACGACGGGCCAGCTTCATTCACGCGTTCACGTCCATCAGGCATGCTGTCCGATGTACGCACGCATCCCTTCCAGTCGGGCCGCGGCCCACTGAGCCCCGGATCCCGCGCCGGCCTCGGCGCGGCCCTCGCGCTGCTCGCGGTCGTCTCCGCCGTCGAGCTGGCGGACGGCCGGGCGGCGCACTACCTGGCGCTGATGGTGGCCGCGCCGCTGCTCGCCGCCGCGCTGGCGTCCTGGCGGGTGGTGCTCGCGCTCGGTGTCCTGGCCACCGGCATCGCCGCGGCCTTCGCGCTCGTCGAGCGGACCGCCTCCCTGGTCACCGCCGTCAACGTCGCAGCCGTCGCCGTCGCCGCCGCGATCGCGGCCGCCGTGGCGGCGGTACGCCAGCGGCAGGCCGAGCAGATCGGCGAGCTGTCCCGGCTCGCCTCGGTCGCCCAGCAGGCGGTGCTCCGGCCGCTCGGCCCGCAGGTGGGCACCGTGGCGGTGGCCGCCCGGTACATCTCCTCCACCGCGACCGCCGAGATCGGCGGCGACCTGTACGAGGCGATGGACACCCCGTACGGCGTCCGCATGATCATCGGGGATGTCCGCGGCAAGGGACTGGACGCGGTCCGGCTCGCCAGCATCGTCCTCGGCTCCTACCGGCACGTGGCGTACGAGCGGGCGGACCTGCGCGCGGTGGTGACCGACCTGGACCGGGCGGTGGCCCGCAACGTGGGCGACGAGGACTTCGTCACCGCCGCGCTGGTCGAGGAGCGGGGCGGCACCCTCACCATCGTCAACTGCGGGCACCCGGCGCCGCTGCTGCTGCGCCAGGGCGAGGTGATCCCGCTCGAACCGCCGGCCCCGGCGCCGCCGCTGGGCTTCATGCCGGTGGTCCGGCCCCGGGTGGAGCGGCTGGAGCCCGGTGACCGGCTGCTGCTCTTCACCGACGGTCTCGGCGAGGCCCGGCGGGACGGGGAGTTCTTCCCCACCGCCGACCGGGCCTGGCGGCTGCTCGGCCACGGCACGGTCGCCGACGGGCTGGCCTCGCTGGAGACCGCGCTGGTCGAGTGGGTGCACGGCCGGCTGGACGACGACATCGCGCTGGTGCTGATGGAGTACGCCGGTCCGCGCAGCGGCGTGACGGCGGCCGTGCCGAGCTGGGAAGTGGGCGCGGCGGAGAGCTGATCCGGGCCGTACCGTCGGGTGAACCGGAACTGTGTAATCGCTGTCACTTCCGAGATCGGCTTGTCGTTGGCTACCGGCGAGTAATAGAGTCGCGGTTACTGATCGGTAACACCTGTCCGGAAGCGGGGCCAGCGAGCATGACCCACTACAAGAGCAACCTTCGGGACCTCGAGTTCAACCTGTTCGAGGTCTTCGGGGCGGACCGGACGTTCGGCCAGGAGCCGTACACGGACCTGGACGTCGACACCGCCCGTAGTTTCCTCTCCGAGGTGGAGCGCCTGGCCCGCGAGGATCTGGCCGCCAGCTACGCGGACAGCGACCGCAACCCGCCGGTCTTCGACCCGGCGACGCACACCGCGCCGCTGCCGGAGTCGTTCAAGAAGTCGTTCCAGGCGTTCATGGACTCCGAGTTCTGGCGGCTGGACCTCCCCGAGGTGCTGGGCGGCACCAACGCCCCGCGCGCCCTCTGGTGGTCCCTGGCCGAGCTGGTGCTCGGCGCCAACGCCCCGATCTGGATGTACGCCTCCGGCCCGTCCTTCGCGCACGTGCTGCACGTCGAGGGCACCGAGGAGCAGAAGAAGTGGGCCCGGCTGTTCATCGAGAAGCAGTGGGGCTCGACCATGGTGCTGACCGAGCCGGACGCCGGCTCGGACGTGGGCGCCGGCCGCACCCGGGCGATCCAGCAGCCCGACGGCTCGTGGCACATCGAGGGCGTGAAGCGCTTCATCACCTCCGGTGAGCACGACCTGAGCGACAACATCGTCCACTACGTGCTGGCCCGCCCGGTCGGCGTGGAGGGCGTCGGTGGCCCGGGCACCAAGGGCCTGTCGCTGTTCGTCGTGCCGAAGTACCACTTCGACGCCGAGACCGGCGAGCTGGGCGAGCGCAACGGCGTCTTCGCCACCAACGTCGAGCACAAGATGGGCCTGAAGGTCTCCAACACCTGCGAGCTGACCTTCGGCGAGCACGGCGTACCGGCCAAGGGCTGGCTGCTGGGCGACAAGCACGACGGCATCCGCCAGATGTTCATGATCATCGAGTACGCCCGGATGCTGGTCGGCACCAAGGCCATCGCCACCCTCTCCACCGGCTACCTGAACGCCCTGGAGTACGCCAAGAACCGGGTGCAGGGCGCCGACCTGATCCAGCAGGCCGACAAGACCGCGCCCCGGGTGACCATCACCCACCACCCGGACGTGCGCCGCTCGCTGCTCATGCAGAAGTCGTACGCCGAGGGCCTGCGCGCGCTGGTCTGCTACACCGCCAGCTGGCAGGACAAGGTCGCCATCGCCGAGGCGGCCGGCGACGAGAAGGGCACCAAGCTGGCCAAGCGGGTCAACGACCTGCTCCTGCCGCTGGTCAAGGGCGTCGGCTCGGAGCGGGCGTACGAGCTGCTCGGTCACGAGGCGCTGCAGACCTTCGGCGGCTCCGGCTTCCTCCAGGACTACCCGCTGGAGCAGTACGTCCGGGACGCCAAGATCGACACCCTCTACGAGGGCACCACGGCCATCCAGAGCCTCGACCTGATCTTCCGGAAGATCGTCCGGGACAACGGCAAGGCCCTGATGGCGGTCGCCGCCGAGATCCAGGAGCACATCACCTCCGAGGCCGGCAACGGTCAGCTCAAGGAGGAGCGGCAGGCGCTCGGCAAGGCGCTCACCGAGATCCAGAACATCCTCGGCGTGATGACCGGTTGGCTGGGCGAGGCGCAGGCCGGGGACACCCGCGCGCTCTACAAGGTCGGCCTGAGCAGCCGCCGGTTCCTGCTGGCGATCGGTGACCTGGTGGTCGGCTGGCTGCTGCAGAAGCAGGCGGACGTGGCGTTGAAGGCGCTCGGTGGCGAGGTCTCCGCGACCGACAAGGCGTTCTACACCGGCAAGGTGGCCGCCGCCCGGTTCTTCGCCCGCGAGGTGCTGCCCCGCATCGGCGCTGACCGGCGGATCATCGAGGGCACCGACCTGGAGATCATGGACCTCCCGGAGGAGGCGTTCTGATCCCCTCCGGGGTGGTCTGACCGGTTCGACCTCAGGACTACGGCCGGTTCTGATCCCCTCCGGGGTGATCCGACCGGTTCGACCTCAGACGGCGGCCGGCGAGCGTGGTGCTCGCCGGCCGCCGTCGTCTGTCCACCGGCGAACCGACTCAGGCCGGCGCTCCGGGCGGCCTCGACCGGCTGCCAGCCGGCACCGCCGTACCCGGCGCGACATCAGCACCTGCCGCCACTCGGGCCTGCCGATTCGGTGCGGTGGGCCGGGTAGGCCGGCCGCCGGACGGGTAACCGTGCGCGGACCACGACAGGACCCGCCCAAGAGCCACCGCACGGGGGAGTGCAGCGCACATGGGCATTGGCAGCGCCATCTTTCTCATCGCGCTCGGCGCGATCATGACCTTCGCCATCCGGGCCAACGTCTGGTGGATCGACCTGCGCGCGGTCGGCTGGGTGTTCATCCTGGCCGGGCTGGGCGTCCTGCTCACCACGCTCTGGTTCTGGCAGGACCGGCGCAAGCGGGCGCGCACGCTCATCGTGGAGGAGAACCGACTTTCCCACCCGACCGCGATGATGCCGCCGCCGCCCGACCCGCCGCCGCCCACCGCGCCACCGTCCTGACCGCGCCGCCGTCCTGACCGCCCCGGCTCTCGATCGCCTCCCGGGTGAACCCGGCGACCCGGTGGGACCCAGCCGGTTTGCGGCAGGCGGTGGCTTCCCGGCAGCCCGTAGCCCCGACCTGCCGCAACCGGGGCGATGACGCCCCTGGACGGCCGTCCGGCGGCCCGGCCGGGAGGCGATCACGCGCCCGGACGGCCGTGCGGCGGCTCAGTCGGGAGGCGGTCACTCGCCCGGGCGGGCGTCCGGCGGCTCAGCCGCGGGCGGTGTGGCGGGCGGTGATCGGGGCGACGCCGCCGGTCAGCCCCGCCCACGGGGTGGTCGGGCGGTGCACCGCCAGATCGGTGGTCCGTAGCCCGTCGGGATCCGCCCGGGCCGGGTCGAGCAGGGCCGAGAGCAGCGAGATCCCCGGATTGTGGGCGATCAGCAGCACCGTGCCGAGGTCCGCCGGCACCGACCGCACCAGCTCGAGCAGCGCCTCCGGCCGCGCGTCGTACGCGGCCGGCTCGTAGCGCACCGCGGGCAGCGGGCCGGCCGGTCCCCCCTCGTCCGGGGATCCCGTCATGCCCAGCTCCACCCCGTGCCAGGTCTGTCGGGTGCGCAGCGCCGGGGAGCAGAGCACCAGGTCGGGAAGGAGCGCGTGCCGGGCCAGCCAGGCGCCGGCCGCGGCCGCGTCGGCGTGGCCGCGCACGGTCAGCGGGCGCTCCATGTCCGGCATGTCCTGATTCTGCTCCGTCTTGGCGTGCCGGAGGAGCAGCAGTGTGCGCGCCTCGATCCTGCCGTCCGTCATGTGCCCAGCTTGCCTGATTGGTGATCTGACCGCCTGGGTAAGTCGATGGATGCCGCTACCTCATCCATGGCCGCGGCGGTAGGAAACGCCAGCAGGACGCCAAGGAGGCGACGTCATGGGCATCGGTGCCAGCATCTTCCTGATCGCGGTCGGCGCGATCTTCGCGTTCGCCATCAACGCCAACCTCGGGTGGCTCGACCTGAACGTCGTGGGTTGGGTGCTCATGCTCGTCGGTCTGGTGGGCCTGATCCTCACCATGTACTTCTGGAGCAGCCGCCGCCGCACAGTGGTCGCGCCGGTCCGCGAGCGCGTCGTGGCCGAACCGACCGTGCCGGTCCAGGACGACCGGGTGGTGCGCGAGGAGTACCGCGAGGTGCGCCGTCCGGGTTACCCGGCCTGACCAGTTCCCCGCAGACGTCGAGGGCCCCGCACCGGCGCGGGGCCCTCGCTCCGCGTCGGTACCCGTCCGGCATCGCGGCCCGGCGCGACCGCTACCCGCCGGACGACGCCGGCGGGGTCAGGCGAAGAGCGCGAAGTAGATCGCCACGTGGTGGCAGATCGCCGCGAGCAGGGTGCAGGCGTGGAAGAACTCGTGGTGGCCGAACACGGTCGGCCACGGGTTCGGCCGGCGCAGCGCGTAGAAGATCGCGCCCACGCTGTAGATCGCGCCGCCGACGCTCAGCAGCACCAGCGCGGTGACCCCGCCGGCGTGCAGGATCTGCGGCAGCATGGCCACCGCGACCCAGCCGAGGGCCAGGTAGAGCGGCGCCGACACCCAGCGGGGGGCGTGCGGCCAGACCTGCTTGAGCCCCACCCCGGCCACCGCGCCGCCCCACACCAGGCCGAGCATGATCGCGGCAGGCCGGGGCGCCAGCAGCAGGGCGCAGAACGGGGTGTACGTGCCGGCGATGAACACGAAGATCATCGAATGGTCCAGCCGGCGCATCACCTGGTAGCCGCGTTCGGACCAGACCCGGCGGTGGTAGAGCGCGCTGGTGCCGAAGAGGCCGCACACGGTGAGGCTGTAGATGAGGCAGCTGACCAGGGGTGCCCAGCCGGGGCGGGTGGCCGCGACCGCGCAGAGCACGATGCCGCAGACGAGGGCGGCGAAGAACGCGTACGTGTGGAGCCAGCCCCGCATGCGGGGCTTACCGATGTCGACCGGCTTGAGTCGAAGCGGTGCGGAGGTGGTCACGTCCTAAGGTTACGGCAGCGTAGGTTACTTGTAGGTAGTGGCGTGCGCCACCCGTCTCCCGGAGGATGGCGGGATGCGGATCCGTCCCGTCGGCGCGCACGCCCTGCTGCTGGACTGCGCCGACCCGGCCCAGGTCGAGGCGTGGCGCGCCGAGCTGTGGCGCCGCCGCGCCGCCGGTGACCTGGCCGCCGTCGAGATCGTCCCGGCGGCGGCGACCGTGCTGCTCGACGGCGTACCCGATCCCCGGGCGACCGCCGCGCGGATCGCCGGCTGGACCCCGGGGGCCGCCGCCGGCTCCGCCGAGGCCGAGGCCGAGGCCGAGGCCGAGGTGCCCACCGTGTACGACGGGACCGACCTGCCGGTCGTCGCCACGCACTGGGGTGTCGAGGTGCCGGCCGTGGTCGACCGGCTGCGGCGGACCGAGTTCCGGGTGGCCTTCTGCGGCTTCGCACCCGGGTTCGCCTACCTGACCGGGCTGCCGGCGGAGCTGGCCGTGCCCCGGCTGGCCACCCCGCGTACCCGGGTGCCGGCCGGCTCGGTCGCGCTCGCCGGCCCGTACGCCGGCATCTACCCGGCCGCCTCGCCCGGCGGCTGGCTGCTGGTCGGGCGGACCGACCTGGTCCTCTTCGACCCGCACGCCGACCCTCCGGCGCGGCTCACCCCGGGCACCCGGGTCCGGCTGGTGGCGGCCCGGTGAGCGGCGTGCTCGAGGTGCTGCGGGCCGGTGCCCTCACCACCGTGCAGGACCTCGGCCGGCCCGGCTACGCCCACCTCGGCGTGCCCCGCTCGGGAGCGCTCGATCCGGCCGCGCTGCGGCTGGCCAACCGGCTCGTCGGCAACCCGGAGGCCGCCGCGGGCCTGGAGATCACCCTGACCGGCTGCGTGCTGCGGTTCACCCGGGCCGTCACCGTGGCCCTCACCGGCGCGCCGGTGGACGTGCTGATCGAGCGTCGGCCCGGGGACACCGGGCGGCCGTTGTCGCTGCCCGCCGGGGCGGTCCTGCGGGTCGGACCCGCCCGGGTCGGGCTGCGTACCTGGCTGGCCGTGACCGGCGGGATCGCGGTCGAGCCGGTGCTGGGCAGCCGGGCCACCGACACCCTCTCCGGCCTCGGCCCGCCCCCGCTGCGCGACGGCGACCACCTCCCCCTCGGTCCCGCCGCCGGCCGGCCCGCCCCGGTGGACGTCACGGCCACCCCGCCCGTCCCCGCGCGGCTGCGGCTGGAGCTGCGGCTCGGTCCCCGGCACGACTGGTTCACCCCGGCCGCGCTCGACCTGCTGCTGAGCACCGCGTACGCGGTCAGCCCGCTGAGCAACCGGGTCGGCGCGCGACTGGCCGGCGCGGCCCTGCCCCGCGCGGTGGCCGGCGAGCTGCCCAGCGAAGGGCTGGTCCTCGGCGCGGTCCAGGTGCCACCGGACGGCCAACCGCTGATCTTCCTCGCCGACCATCCGACCACCGGCGGATACCCGGTCCTCGGGGTGGTGGCCGACGTGACCCCCCTCGCGCAGGCCCGGCCAGGCACTACGGTGAGGTTCCATGGACCTCAACGCTGACCTCGGCGAGGGATTCGGGATCTGGCGGCTCGGCGACGACGAGGCGCTGCTCGACCTCATCACCTCGGCCAACATCGCCTGCGGCTTCCACGGCGGCGACGCGTCCACCATGCACCGGGTCTGCGCCGCGGCCGCCGAGCGCGGGGTCAGCGTCGGCGCCCAGGTCGGCTACCGCGACCTCGCCGGCTTCGGTCGGCGGCACATCGCCTACGGCTTCTCCGAGCTGCGGGACGAGACGATCTACCAGCTCGGGGCGCTCGACGCGTTCTGCCGGCTGTTCCGCACCCGGGTCCGCTACCTCAAGCCGCACGGCGCGCTCTACCACGCGGCGGCCTGCGACGAGGCCCAGGCCGCCGCGCTGGTCGCCGCCGTCAACGGGTACGACCACGAGCTGCCGGTGCTCTGCCCGCCCGGCTCGGTGCTCGCCCAGCTGGCGGTCGGCGCCGGGCTGCGGGTCGTGGCCGAGGGCTTCGCCGACCGCAACTACCTGCCCAACGGCCAGCTGGTGCCGCGCGGCGCCCCGGACGCGTTGATCACCGACCCGGACCAGGTGGCCAACCGGGCGGTCCGGATGGCCACCGAGCGCACCGTGGTGGCGGTCGACGGCAGCGTGGTGCCCTGCCCCGTCGAGTCGATCTGCCTGCACGGCGACACCCCCGGCGCGGTGCGCTGCGCCGAGCTGGTCCGGGCCGCCCTCATCGACGCCGGCGTCACGCTCAGCCCGTTCGCCTGACCGGCCCGGCTCGACGTACACGGGGGAGCCGGACGCCCGCGGCCGGGCTCAGCCCTCGTCCAGGCCGCGCAGGACGAGCGGGAGGAGCCGGACGCCTGCGGCCGGGCTCAGCCCTCGTCCAGGCCGCGCAGGACGAGCGGCAGCCGGGTCGCGCCGCCGGCCATCACCCGCACCGGTACGCCCCAGTCCTGCCGGGTCAGGTGGCAGGCCGCGTGCTCGACGTCGGCGTCGCAGGTGGCGGCCTGCGCGGTGACCTGGAGCACGCCCTGCGCCACCGACCCGTCCAGCACCAGCCGGCGGGACAGCTCCGTGGTGGTCCCGGCCCCCTCCACCAGCAGCTCCGGCGGGGAGGCGGAGACCACCAGCCGGGTCGACGGCCCGTACGTCTCGTCCAGCTTCTGCCCCGGTGCGGGCGTGAAGATCACGTCGAGGGTCAGCTCGCCGGCCGCCACGTCCGTGGGCTTGCGTTCCAGCTTGTGCCGCGGGCCGTCCACGGTGTTCGCGCCGGCCGCGCTGAGCGCCCCCGGGGCCAGCGCGGTCAGCCGGTGCGCGGCGGACTCGACCACCAGCACGCCGCCCTCGGCGGTGAGCACCACGTCGCTCGGCTCGGCCAGCCCGTCCGCCACCGTGCCGACCTGGTCGGTCTCCGGGTCGAAGCGGCGCACCGCGCCGTTGTACGTGTCGGCGACCAGCACCGAGCCGTCGGGCAGCGCGCACACCCCGAGCGGGTGCTGGAGCAGCGCCCGGTCGGCCGCCCCGTCGACGTGGCCGAAGTCGAACAGCCCCTGGCCGACCGCGGTGTGCATCGCCCCGTCCTCGACGTAGCGCAGGGCACTGGTCTCGCTGTCGGCGATCCAGAGCCGGCGGCCGTCGGCCGAGACCGACAGCCCGGAGGGCTGCGCCATCCAGACGTCCGGCAGCGGCCCGTCCCGCAGCGCCTCGACGGTGGTGCCCGCGTACATGCCGGCGGTCCGCTTCACCGGGTCGAACCACCAGAGCTGGTGGATGCCGGCCATCGCGATGACCACCTTGTCGTCGTACCAGGCGACGTCCCAGGGGGAGGAGAGGTCGACCGCGAGCGCGTCGTGCGCATGGTCGTCGACCGTCGAGCGCCACTGCCGCCCGGTGCCGGCGACGGTGACCACCTCGCCGGTCTCCAGCCGGACGCCGCGCAGCAGGTGGTTCGCCGTGTCCGCGACGACCACGTCGTACCCGGCCACCTCGGCGGCGTGCGGGGGAAGCAGGCAGAGGCCCTGCGGCTCGGAGAAGCTGGCCGCGTCGGCCGGGCCGTCGGCGTGGCCGCGGGTGCCGGTGCCGATCCGGCGCAGCGGCCGCTCGCCGTCCGGGGCCAGCTCGACCAGGGAGTGCCGGGCCGAGTCGGAGACCAGCAGGTTGCCGCCGTCGAGCACCACGGCCTTGCCGGGGAAGCGCAGCGTGGTCTCCGGCTCGGCGGGCGGCACGTACGGGCCCTCGCCCCGGTGCAGGGTGCCCTTGGCCTCGTGGGTGGCGATCAACTCGTCGATCAGCTTGGCCAGCCCTTCGGCGTGACCCTCGCCGGCCATGGTGGCGACCACGTAGCCCTCGGGGTCGATCACCGAGAGGGTCGGCCAGGCCTTCGCCGCGTACTGCTGCCACATGTCCATCTCGGGGTCGTCGAGCACCGGGTGGTGCACGCCGTACCGCTCGACGGCGGCGGCGAGGGCCGCGGCGTCCTTCTCGTGCTCGAACTTGGGCGAGTGCACGCCGATCACGACCAGCACGTCGCCGTAGCGCTCCTCCAGCGGGCGCAGCTCGTCGAGGACGTGCAGGCAGTTGATGCAGCAGAAGGTCCAGAAGTCGAGGAGAACGATCCTGCCCCGCAGGTCGGCCAGGGTGATCGTCTTCCCGCCGGTGTTCAGCCAGGTCCGGCCCCGCAACTCAGGGGCGCGTACGCGTGCGCTCATGGCCCCATCGTGCCGCACGACCGGCGGCGGGCCGGCCGGAAGGGGGGTGATCGAGGCGCAGCCGACACCACCGACCCGCGCGGCGGCGGCCGGAAGAAGTCGGCGGCCTGGCCGGAAGAACGGCGGCGGGCCGGGCCGGAAGAACGGCGGCGGCCTGGGCCGGGAGATGGCGGTGGGCCGACCGGGAGAACGGCGGCGGGCCGGCCGGGAGAAGCGGGCGGGCGGGGTCACGGTCGGCCGTGGCCCCGCCCGCCGGAACTGCTACTTGGCGGCCGGCTTCAGGCAGAGCACCCGGTTCGTCCCGTCGCCGGGGAGCACCACGTGCGGCTGCGCCGGGTCGGCGCACTTCTCCTTGCTGTCCACCTTGGCGACCACCGAGAACGCGCCCGGCTCGGCGCACTGCGCGGCCGTCGCGCCGTTGCCCGACTGCTTGACGCAGGAGCCGACGGCCGGGTCGAACGGGGCCGGCTTGTCGTCCCCGCCGATCTTGCCGAGCAGGGTGAGCAGGCCGAGCGGGATGGCCAGGATGAGCACCGCCGCGATCAGCACGAGGGCGAGCACCCGGCCGTTGCGCACCTTCGGCACGGGCGCCTCGGTCTTCGGCTCCGCCTCCGGCTTGAACGAGTCGAACCGGCCCTGCTCGGGGTCGCTGGTCGGGCCCGGCTGCCAGGCCGGCGGGGCCTGCTGGGGCGGCGGCGGGAACGCGGGCGGGAAACCACCCTGACCCGGCGCGCCGGGCCCCTGACCGGGTACGGCCACGGAGGCGCGCCCGCCGGCCGGGCTGCCGTACTGCTCCGGCTGGCCGCCGGGCCCGCCGTACTGGCCCTGGTGGGCGAACGGGTCCTGCCCGGCCGGGCTGCCGTACGGCTCCCGCTGGCCGGCCGGCCCGCCGAACGGGTCGTTGGCGCGGTCACCCTCCTGCGGGTGCACCCCGTTGACCGGGCGGTTGTTGGCGGCCGGGTCCATGAAGGACGGCACGCCCGGCGGGAACGGCGGCGGACCGGCGGGCGACGACGGAGCCGGGGGCACCTCGGCGTAGCCGTTCGGCATCGCCGGGTGCTCCGGCTCCTCGGCGCGCGGCCCCGGCTCGTCGAAGCGGGCGGCCTCGCCCGGGTAGCCGCTCGGGGCGTCCTGGCCGGGCACCTCCTCCGGCTCCGGCGGGACCGGGCGGCCGTAGACCCGGGGCTGCGGGGCCGGCGTGGCGGCCGGGCGCAGGCTCTGGTCGGTGGGGGGCATCACCCGGCTGGCCAGCGGGACCGACGCGCTGGCGGAGACGTGGCCCGGTGCGCCGGACTCCGGGGAGGTCCGCGGCGCGGGCACCACCGGCCCGGCCGGCGACTGCGGCTTCTCGTGGGACGCCTCGCCCCAACTGCCGGCGCGCTCCGGCTCGTAGCCCTGCGGCTCCCGCTCGGCGGCCTCGGCGGCCGGGGAGTACTGCGCCGGCGGCAGGTAGTCGGCGGGCGGCGAGGCGGCCAGGGCGGCGCCCGGCACCCGCTGCTCCTGCGGCGGCAGCGGCACGGCGTTCGCCGGCGAGATGCCGGGGCCGGGGGCGGGCTGGTAGGCCGGCGCCTCGGCGCCCCGGTTGGGCTGCCAGTCGTTGGACGGCGACTCGGCCGGCTCGGCCTCGGCCGCGCGGCCCCACGCCTCGCTGGCCGCCCACGGCTCGGCGGCCGGGATGGCCGGCGGCTGGGGCGGGTTCCACTGTGCCGGCTCGTCCTGGTTGCCGGCCCAGGAGGGCGGCGAGTCGGGGGACGGTACCGACGCGCTGGCGCGGGCCGGTGCCTCCGGCGGGCTCCAGGGCGCGGCCTCCGGGCGTTCGGCGGGCGCCCAGCCGGGCTGCGCCGGCGCGTCCTGGTCCCGCTGCTGGGGGGCGGCCGCGGCGCCGGTCCAGGACGGGCGCTGCTCGTCCGAGGCGTCCCAGCCGGGCTGCGGCGGGTCGGGCTGCCCGGCGGCGCGGCCGGCGGCCCAGCCGCCGGAGCCGTCCGGATCGTCCTGGTGACCGCCGGGCGGGCCGGCCTGCCAGCCACCGGACTGGCTCGGGTCGCCCGGCGGCGTGGGCCGGGCGTTCTCGGTCGGGGCACCGGGGACGGGCACCTTGGCGGATGCCCGGGCGGGCGGCTCGGTCGGCGCCCACGCGGGCGCGGCCTGGTCCTGCTGTCCCCAGGCGGGCTGCTCGTGCTGCTGCTGGGCGGCGGTCCCCACCGGCCAGCCACCGGAGCGGTCCGGCTGCGGCTCGGACGCACCCGGCCAACCGCCGGCGCGGGCGGACTCGTCGTCCTGCTGGGGGGCGGGCCAGCCGCCGGAGCGGGACCCGTCGTCCTGCTGCTGGCCGGCGGGGACGTTCCAGGTCTCCTCGGGCGCGGTGGCCGGGGCGGGCACGTGCGCGGCGGCCCGGTTCGGGTCGGCGGACTGCGCCCAGGCCGGCTGCTCACCCTGGCCGGGCGCCGACGCGGCGCCCCAGGCGGGGGCGGCCGGTTCGGCCGGGGTGCCCCAGGAGGGCGGGCCCGGCTCGGCCGGGTTCGACGGTCCGGCGGTCCAGGCCGGCGGGTTCTGCTCGGGCGCGCCCCAGCCCGGCTGCCCGGCTCGGTCCCACTCGCCGGGCTCGGCGGGCGGCGGCACCTGGGCCGCCCCACGGTTGGGCGGCGTCCAGCCGGTGGCCGGCTCGTCCTGGGCGGCCCACGCGGGTGCGGACCCGCCGCCGGCCGGCGGGGGCGGGGCCCAGCCGAGGTCGGGAGCGCCGGGGTACCCGTTGTCCTGCTGGGCCGGGCGGTCGCCGTACGGCGCCGGTCCGCCGGCTCCCGGCGACACCTCGCCCGGCTCCTGGCCAGGGCGGTGCGGGGCCTCGGACGTCATGGGTGCGCCTCCTCCGTCACATGTCACCGGCGATGCCGATCGGGACCGTCGGCAGGGTCGCCGGCGTCGCCGGCGGGTACCGGCGGTCGGGCTCCCCGCACCGTATCCGGTGGCCGCCCGGAGGCGTCCGGGGGAGCACCAGCCGTCACTCACCGTGGCCGGACGCTGCCGATCGGTCTTCGGGTGTCGCATGTGGTCCGGTGGCGGGCGGGTGGCGACCGAGCCCCACCGTACCGGGCGGTGCGGCGAGGTGGAATCCCGGTGCCGATCGGGGGGCGGAACGCCGAAGACCCGCCCGGTCGCCCGGGCGGGTCTTCGAACTGGAGGAGGTGAGGAAAGTAGGTGGCGTCAGCTCATGTGACGCTGGGCGATGGCGAGAAGCTCTTCGCGGACCGCGGGCGAGTTGGCGGAACGCAGGGCGTGCTCGATGGCACGGGCCCGGCGGTTGGCGTCGCGGCGGGTGCGGATTCGCTCGATCATGCTCATCTTGGGTCTCTCCTCCTGGCTATTCGGTTGTCGGCCCCTTGATGTCTCTATTGAACCGCAGAACGGCGCGAACTTCCATCGATTATTAGGTGAGCTGAGCCACGTGCCTAAGGATCGTAGGTCATAAGGGGCGAGTAGCCGACGTTTCTTCCCCCAACGGCAACGGCCGGTGTGCCGGGCGTTCACCCGTGCACACCGGCCGTGGCCTGATGCGAAGCGCCGTCAGGTCCAGGCGAGCAGCGCCGCCTCCGGATCGGCCAGGAAGTCCCCGATGTCGCGGAGGAACTTCGAGCCGAGCTCACCGTCGATGATCCGGTGATCGAAGGAGAGGCCCAGCGTGGTGACCAGGCGCGGCTTCACCTTGCCCTTGTGCACCCAGGGCTGCTCCCGCACCGCGCCGAAGGCCAGGATCGCGGACTCGCCCGGCGGCAGGATCGGCGTACCGGTGTCCACGCCGAAGACGCCGACGTTGGTGATGGTCAGCGTGCCGCCCGACATGTCCGCCGGGGAGGTCTTCCCGGACTTCGCGGTCTGCACCAGATCGGTCATCGCGTCCGCCAGCTCGCGCAGCGAGAGCCGGCCGGCGTCCTTGATGTTCGGCACGATCAGGCCGCGCTCGGTGGCCGCCGCGATGCCCAGGTTGACGTACTCCTTGACCACGATCTCGTCGCCGGCCCAGGTCGAGTTGACCATCGGGTGGCGCTTGACCGCGAGCAGCACCGCCTTGGCGACCAGCAGCAGCGGCGAGACCCGCGCGTCGCGCCACTCGCGCCGGCCGCGGAGCCGGTCCAGGGCCTTCATGGCCCGGGTCACGTCGACGGTCAGGAACTCCGTGACGTGCGGGGCGGTGAACGCCGAGCGGGCCATGTTCTCCGCGGTGAGCTTGCGTACCCCCTTGACCGGGATCCGCTGCTCGCGGTCCGCGCCGAAGCTCGCGGCCGCCGTCGCCGGGGCGGTGGCGACCAGCGGCTCGGCCGCCGCCGGGGTCCCGCTCGCCGCCCGCTGTACGTCCTCCCGGGTGATCGAGCCGAGCGGACCCGAGCCGGTCAGCGTGGCCAGGTCGATGCCGAGATCCTTGGCCAGCTTGCGGACCGGCGGCTTGGCCAGCACCGGACCGGCGGCCCGGGCGGTGCCGTTCACCGCCGGCGCGGGGGCCGCCGGAGCGGCCGGCACCGGCGGGGCCGGCTGGGCCGGTGCTGCGGGCTGGCTCGGCAGCTCACCCTTGCGCGGCCGGCGCTTGGCCGGCGCGTTGCGCGGGCCGTAGCCGACCAGCACGGCGGTACGCCCGCCCGGCGCCACGCCGCCGATCAGGCCCGGCTCGACCATGCCCTCGGCGGGCGCGACCTGGACCGCGGCCAGCGACGCGGCCGACGGGGTGGGCAGGTCCGACGCCGGGGCGGCGGTCGTCGACTCCTCCACCGGCCCGGCGCCCGGGTCGGTGTCGATCGCGATGATCGGGGTGCCCACCTCGACGGTGGACCCCTCCGGGTGGAAGATCGACTGCACTCGGCCGGCCCACTTCGCCGGGATCTCGACCGCCGCCTTCGCCGTCTCCACCTCGACGATCGGCTGGTTCAGCTCGATGTCGTCGCCGACCTTGACCAGCCAGGCGAGGATCTCGCCCTCGGTCAACCCCTCACCGAGGTCGGGAAGGTTGAATTCCTTGATCCGGGACATGCCGCTCACCAGCCGAAGGTGCGGTCGACGGCGTCGAGCACCCGGTCGAGGTCGGGCAGGTACTCCTCCTCCACCCGGGCGGCCGGGTAGGGGGTGTCGAAGCCGGTCACCCGCAGCACCGGGGACTCCAGGGAGTAGAAGCACTCCTCGGTGATCCGGGCCGCGATCTCCGAGCCCAGGCCCAGGTTGCCCGGGGCCTCGTGGACGACCACGCAGCGGCCGGTGCGCCGCACCGACTCGTACGCGGCGGTCAGGTCCAGCGGGGAGAGCGTGCGCAGGTCGATGACCTCCAGCTCCCGGCCGTCCTCGGCGGCGGCGGTGGCCGCGTCCAGGGCGGTACGGACCATCGGGCCGTACGCCAGCACGGTCGCGTCGGCGCCCGGCCGGACGACCCGGGCGGCGTGCAGCGGGTACGCCTCGGCCAGCGGGGCCTCCAGCTCGACCGGACCCTTCTCCCAGTAGCGCCGCTTCGGCTCCAGGAAGACGATCGGGTCGTCGGAGGCGATGGCCTGCTGGATCATCAGGTACGCGTCCTGCGGGTTGGCGCAGCTCACCACCTTGAGTCCGGCGGTGTGCGCGAAGTACGCCTCGGGCGACTCGGAGTGGTGCTCGACCGCGCCGATGCCGCCGCCGTACGGGATCCGGATGACCATGGGGATCCGGACCTTGCCCTGCGAGCGGTAGTGCATCTTCGCCACCTGCGACACGATCTGGTCGTACGCCGGGTAGACGAAGCCGTCGAACTGGATCTCGCAGACCGGCCGGAAGCCGCGGATGGCCAGGCCGACCGCGGTGCCGATGATGCCGGACTCGGCGAGCGGGGTGTCGATCACCCGCTGGTCACCGAAGTCCTTCTGCAGGCCGTCGGTGATCCGGAAGACGCCGCCGAGCTTGCCGACGTCCTCGCCCATGATGACGACCTTCGGGTCGTTCTCCAGGGCCTTGCGCAGGCCGGCGTTGAGGGCCTTGCCGAGGGTGAGCGTCTCCGTGGCCATCAGTGCGCGCTCCCCTCGAACGACTCAAGGTACTTGGTGAACTGGGCCCGCTGCTCGTCGAGCTCCGGGGACCCGTTGGGGTAGACGTGGTCGAACATGGTCACCGGCTCCGGGTTGGGCATGGCGAGCACCCGCTCGCGCAGGTGCACCGACTCGGTCCGGGCCTGCTCGTCGACCTCGGTGAAGAACGACTCGTCGGCGATCTGCTGCTTGGTCAGGAACGCCTTCATCCGGGCGATCGGGTCCTTGGCCTGCCAGGCCTCGACCTCGCTGGCGATCCGGTACCGGGTCGGGTCGTCGGAGGTGGTGTGCGCGCCCATCCGGTAGGTGTAGGCCTCGATCAGGCTGGGGCCCTGGCCGTGCCGCGCGTTGTCCAGCGCGTGCCGGGTCACCGCGTACGACGCGAGCACGTCGTTGCCGTCCACCCGTACGCCGGGGAAGCCGAAGCCGCCGGCCCGCCGGTAGAGCGGGACGCGGGTCTGCCGCTCCAGCGGCTCGGAGATGGCGTACTGGTTGTTCTGGCAGAAGAAGACGAGGGGGGCGTTGAAGACGCTGGCCCAGACGAACGCCTCGTTGACGTCGCCCTGGCTGGTGGCGCCGTCGCCGAAGTAGGCGATCACGGCCTCGCCGTCGTCGCCACCGGTCTTGCCGTCCATGGCGACGCCCATGGCGTACCCGGTCGCGTGCAGGGTCTGCGCCCCGATCACGATCGTGTACATGTTGAACTTGAACTCGTTGGGGTCCCAACCGCCCTGGTCGACGCCGCGGAACAGGCCGAGCGGCATGATCGGGTCGATGCCCCGGCAGTAGAGGACGCCGTGCTCGCGGTAGGTCGGGAAGGCCATGTCCTGCGGGCGCAGCGCCCGGCCGGAGCCGACCTGGGCCGCCTCCTGACCCAGCAGGCTGGCCCAGAGGCCCAGCTCGCCCTGGCGCTGCAGCGCGGTGGCCTCGGCGTCGAGCTTGCGGACCAGCACGAGGTCGCGGTAGAGCCCGCGGTACTCCTCGTCGGTGAAGTCCACCCGGTACTCGGTCCCGTCCGGGCCGAGTGCGCTCTCGATCCGCTCGCCCTCCGGCGTCAGCAGCTGTACGAGTTCCGGCTCGCCCGCCACGGTGGCGCGCTTGGAACGGGGTGCGGCCCGCTTGCTGCGGGTGGCGGCCCCGGGGTCGCCCTTTGCCATCCGTCTCTCCCTGTCTGGTCTGCGCCGGCGCCGGGGGGTGACCCGTGCCGCGCACATCGTGCGCCCGATCCGGCGGGTGCCGGGTCGGTCCCTGGCGGCCGCGCCTAGCCCCGGTGAGGGTTGCCGCGCGGCGTGAGCCGGGGTCCGTTTCAGAACCCGGCCCGGGAGCGCCGGCGCCGTACCGCACCAGCCGCGGGGTGCGCGGAGGTGGCGGCTGCGTTGCCGTCGTGTCTGAATGATTGCAGAGGAGGTGAGCGGGCCCACAGTATGGCCTCCCCCGCCCGTGACGTTCGGTCTGGTTCACGACGGATAGGTACTTTGTCGGTTTGGACCGTCCAGTACCGACGGACAATTTGTGTGTCGACACGCGGTGGCGGCTGGTGAACTGAGCGTCACTGGTCCAAGCTGACTGGTGTCCCGCTGGGCGTTAAGCGGCGTTTGTCCGCTTCGCTGTGCCGTGCGTACGGCCGGGATCCCGCCGACGACGTACGAGGAGTGAGCCGGTGTCCGAACCAGCAGAGGGTCCGGGTATCCCACTTCTCGGCCGCCACCGCGCCGGCTCCCGGGCCGGCTACCGGCGGGTCGTCGGCAGCCACCGCGCGCCCGCCACCGGCGGCCCGACCCGCGGTTACCTCTTCACGGTCGCGCTGCTCGCCGGCACCGCGTCGATGCCGATCCTGGCCGCCTTCAGCACCGGCTCGGCCACCGTGGGCAACAGCGCCCTCCCCGACAGCGGCAGCCGGTTCATTCCGACCCCCTCGATCGGCCCGGTGGTGATCCCGCTGCCCGACGGCACCCAGCCGCCCCTCCCGTCGACGCCCGGCACCGGCGGGGCGACCAGCCTGCCGGGTCGGCCACCGCTGCTCCCGGCCGCCCCCGCCCTGCCCGTCGACAACGACCTCGGCTCGCAGCGCCGGTCGCTGCCCGGCGCGCCCGCCCGCCGGTCCGACCGGCCGACGCCGAGCAGTTCGCCGCGCCCGACCCCGGCCCCCACGCCGACCCCGTCGGCCACCGACCCGGCGACGCCGGAACCCACCCCGAGCCCGACCGCCGAGCCCACCGCCACCTTCTCCGAGCCGGTGCCGGACCCGTCGACCAGCAGCCCGTCCCCGGACCCCGCCGACACCGCCTCGCCGGGCGGCTCCCCCGCGCCGGACGACTCCCCGGCGCCCAGCAGCCCGCCGCCGCCCTCTCCCGGGCCGACCGCGAGTCCCACCGGCGACCCGGCACCGAGCCCCACGGCGTCGCCCCGCCCGCCCGCCGGCGCCGGGCCCGATCGTCGCCCCCGGCCCGCCGCGCCCCGGCCGGGCCCGCGCAGATCCGGTCCCCTGACGACCGCCCGCCCCACGCCCACGCCGGCGCCGCGGCTGCGCCCGGCGGTCCCGCCGGCGGCCCGGCCGGCCCCGGCGCCGCTACCCGCGGCGGTACCCGACGGCCCGGCCGCCCCGATCGCCACCCTCGGCTGAGGTGCGGGCCGGGGGTCCGTGAGAGACGGCGTCTGGTCAGGCCGGGTCGTCGGTGAGCCGGTGCCGGTTGGCCTCGATCCAGGCGTTCAGCGCGGCCGGGTCGTCCGGGTCCACGCCGTCCGCCATCAGCTGGGCGACCGCCGCGGTGGCCGGGCTGCGCCGCTCACCGGTGCTGTAGAGCCGGGCGAACTCGGGGATCATCTCCTCGATCGCCTCGTCCGTCCGGTGGGCCGCCGCCGCCGGCAGCCCGCGCAGGCGGGAGGCGTACGCCGCCCAGCCGCGCAGCACCCGGGGCAGCATGGCCGCGTCGTCCATGTCCAGCACGGCCCGCCGGTGCACCCAGTCGAGCAGGAACAGCTCGGCGACCATCGGGCTCCACCGGGTGGGGTCGGCGTCCGGGAAGCTCGCCGCGTGGTCCAGCAGCAGCCCCAGGCAGAAGTGCAGGGACGGCAGCTCCGCGTCGGCGACCGAGTCCAGGCCGAACCGGGCGGCCTCCGGCGAGCCGAGGAAGCCCCGGATCAGCCGGCTGCGCTCCTCGTCGGTCGGGGGCGGCTGGGTACCCGCGTCCGCCGCGACGGCCCGGCCCGGCAGCACGGCCAGCCGCGCGCCGACCAGCGCCCGGTCGGTGGCGAGCGAGCCCTGCGCCGGCAGCTCGCCGAGGCTGTCGGTGACCGTCAGGTAGCGGCCTACCTCGGCGCGCATCCGGGCCGGGTCCTCGGTGCGGAACCAGGTGAGCTCGTCCTCGGTGCAGATCTCCCGGGCCTGCTCGACGATCCGCCCGGCCGGACCGCCGACGAAGACGTCCTTGGTGATGCCGATGTTGTGGTCGACCAGGGCCACCAGGGCGTGCTCCGGCCCGCCCTCGGCATCGTCGTAGGCGAAGGTGGCCAGGTAGGAGGTCTGGTCGCCGTACACGTCCCCGTACGCCCAGGCGCCGGTGAGGTGCACCCGCCCGAGCTGCGCGGCCCAGGCCGGGGCGTACGCGCCGGGGCGGACCCGGGCGGTGCCCTCGGCCTCCGGCACCAGGGCGGCGAAGACGCTGCGGATGGTGGTCGCGGCGGCGCTGCGCCGGCGGGCGGTGACCGCGAGGAACCCGGTCACGAACTCCCGGACGGCGGCCTCCCGGTCGGTCTCCGCGACGGCGTAGACGCTGCCCAGCAGCGCGGCGCCGAGCATCTCGGCGTCGAGGGCGGAGTCGAGCCTCGTCACGTCGCGTGCGGCGTGCAGCACCGCCTCGTAGGGGGTCTGTGGCGTGGCCATGCACCGACCCTACGCCGCCCGGCCGGCCCGGGCGCCGCGCAGCACGCCGGGTTCAGCGGCGCGCCGCGTCGTGCAGCGCCTCCCGGGCCTGCCCGTAGCGGGCCAGCACCGCCCAGACCGGGTTGAGCACGTACCTCTCGCCGACGCTGCCCACCGAGGTCAGCAGCCGCCGCTCGGCCCGCTGCCGGGCCCGCCGGGCGGCCAGCCGGATCACCGGCCGGCTGAACGCCGCCACCAGCAGCCCGGCGAGCAGGCCACCGAGGAGCAGCACCGTCGGCCAGGGCACCGTGCCGAGCCGGGGGTAGTCCAGCGCGGGCAGGCCGAGCGCCCGCAGCGCGTAGCCGAGGACCAGCCAGCCCAGCCCGGCCACCGCGGCCAGGGTGACCAGCCACTGCAGGCCGCCGACCAGCCGCCACCAGAGCGGCCGCCCGGTCAGGCCCAGGTCGGTGGCGGCCACCGCGTGGTCCAGCGCGTCCGGCAGGTCGGCCAGCCGGGACCGGGCCGCCCCGGTCACCGTGGCCGGCCAGGGCGCCGGCAGGTCGGCGGCGGAGCGGTCGGCCACCGCCCGGATGGCCAGGTTGAGCGCCGAGCGCTGGGCGGCGGTCGGATCGGGTACGGAGGTCGCGGCGACCAGGCTCTCCGCCGGCGCGTCGGGTGCCCCGCCGGGCAGGTGCAGCCGGCGCAGCGGGTCCGGCCGGAGCCGGCGCCAGCCGCGCACCAGCGGCCAGCCGGTGCTGCCCGCCGCGCGGTGCCGGTACGCCGCCTCGACCGCCCCGGCCACCGTCGGCACCCCGGCCGCGCCGGCCAACGCCGTGGTGAGTTCCTGCGCCGAGGCGTCGCCCGGCCGGGTGCTCGGCGGCTCCGGCCCGACCAGCGGTGTCAGCCCTTCCACCACGGTGTCCACGTCGCCGGCCAGCCGGCGCAGGGCGGCCTGCCGCTCCGCGACCGTACGCTCCAGCTCGGCCCGGAGCCCGTCCAGGCCGGCCGGGTCCACCGCCACGGTGGGCAGCAGCGGCACGCCCTCCAGCCCGTCGGCGTCGAGCAGCCGGCGCAGGTCGCCGAGGACCCGGGGCAGCTCCGCCGGCGGCAGCCGGTCGACCTGGTTGAGCACCACCACGGTCACGTCCCGGTGCCGGTGGAACTCGCGCAGGTAGCTGGTGTGGATCACCCGGTCGGCGTACTTCTGCGGGTCGACCACCCAGACCACCAGGTCGACCAGGCCGAGCAGCCGGTCCACCTCCAGCCGGTGGGCCTGCTGCACCGAGTCGAAGTCGGGCAGGTCCAGCAGGACCAGGCCGTGCAGGCCGGACTCGTCGTCGCCGTCCAGCGGGCTCTCCCGGACGAACCGGTGCCGCGGCAGCACGCCGATCCAGTCGAGCAGCCGGGACGCGCCCTCCAGCGGCCCCCAGACGCAGGCGTGCGCCACCCCGGTGGTGGGCCGGCGCACCCCGACCGGGGACAGGTCCAGCCGGGCGAGCGCGTTGAACAAGCTCGACTTGCCGCTGCCGGTCGCCCCGGCCAGGGCGACCACGGTGTGGTGCCCGGAGAGGGCGAGCCGGGTACCGGCCCGCTCGACCACGGTGTGCGCGGCGACCAGCTGGCTGTCGGGCACCAGCCCGTCCGCCGCGGTGAGGAAGCGCTGGACCGCCTGGAGGCGCGCGATCAGGACGTCCGGGTCGATCCGCTGCTCGCCCCGGAACGCCTCCCGCATCCGGCCCACGATGTTGCTCACCGTCGCCCACCCTCCGCGCGCCGGTGGCCCGCGCTCACCGGTCGCCGCCCGGCTCGGGCGTGGGCAGGGCCGGACCGTCGGTGCGGGCCAGGCCGCTGCGGTGGCGGGCCCGCTCCACCTCGACCGCGGCCCGGCGCAGCGCGGCGCCGGAGTCGGCGGCCGGGCGGGCGGCACCGGTGCGGTCGAGGAACCGGTCGGCCTCCTCGCCGAGCAGCGTGGCGACCCGGTCGAGCAGGTCGCTCCGGGCCGTGTTGGCCAGGTTGCGGACCGCCTGGTCGCCGAAGATCGCCTGGAGGACCGCCTGCCCGGCGACCGCCGTGCCGGCGCCGGTGGCCAGCTCCAGCCCGGTCGGGATGAACGCGGTGGAGGCGAAGACCCCGATCATGACCGCCAGGCCGGTGGCGTTGACCGCGTACGCGGCGGTGCGGGCCACGAACCGGCGGTCACCGCCCTCCTCCCGGACCAGCTCCAGCACCCCGCGCTGCCAGTCGCGGACCAGCCGCTCGGCGCGTTCGGCGAAGTCGTCCGACGCGTGCGCGAGGCCGGGGTCGAGCAGCGCCGCCCCGGCCGGGTGCGCCTTCCACCCGGTGTACGCGTTCTCCGCCGCCTCGGCGGCCACCCCGCGCAGCAGCGTGACGAGCTGCGACTCGATGGCGGTCCGCAGCTCGGCGGCGGGGGCGGGGCGCCCGGTGACGGCGGCCACCACCCGGTCCCGCAGCCGGCCGATCCGGGCCTCCAGGGTGCGGAAGAACTCGCCGGTGCCGACGAACTCCTGCCAGCGGGCCAGCACCTCGCCGCGGAGCAGCCGCCCGTCCCGCAGGCCCTGGTCGACCGTCCGGTGGGCCGCCCGGTACGCCGCCCGCACCCGCTCGTCCAGCGCGTCCGCGGCGGCCACCTGCTCGTCGGCGGCGTCGGCCAGCGCCTCCACGGTGGGGTGCAGCGCGGCCAGCGCGCCGTCCAGGGTCTGCCGGACCACGGCCGCGCGGGCGTCGGCGTCGGCGGCGAGCCGGGCGAACCAGGCGCTCAGCGGGGCGGTGACCCGGTCCGGCAGCAGCCCCTGCCCGTCCACCCAGGTCTCCGGCAGGACGAAGAGCGGCGCGGCGCCCAGCTCCTGCTCGGCGAGCATCTCCGAGAGGTGGGCGGCGATCTCGTCGACGGCCTCCGGGGGCACCCGGTCGAGGACCATGGCGATCGCCGTGCCCCGCGCCCGGGCGCTGCGCAGCAGCTCCCAGGGGACGGCGTCGGCGTACCGGGCGGCGGTGGTGACGAAGAGCCAGAGGTCGGCGGCGGCGAGCAGTTGGCCGGCGAGCGCCCGGTTGGCGTCGACCACCGAGTCGATGTCGGGCGCGTCGAGGAAGGCCAGGCCGGCGGGGAGCGCGGGGGCGGTGACCAGGTGCAGGGTGCCGGGCTGGTCGCTCGGGTCGTTGGTGCGGGTCAGGCCGGGCAGCAGCTCGCCCTGCCGGAACCAGGCCGAGTCGGCCGGGTTGCAGACCAGCACCGGGGAGCGGGTGGTGGGGCGGAGCACCCCGGCGGCGCTGACCCGCGCCTGGACGAGGCTGTTGACCAGCGTCGACTTGCCGGCGCCGGTGGAGCCGCCGACCACCACGAGCAGCGGGGCGTCGAGCCGGGCGAGCCGGGGCAGCAGGTAGTCGTCGAGCTGGTCGGTGAGGGCCGCGGTGGTCCGGCGAGCCGGCTCGGCCGAGGGCAGGGCCAGCGGGAACCGGGCGGCCACGATCGCGGCCCGTAGGCCGGTGAGCGTGGCAGGGAGACCGTCCGCGCTGCTGGCGGGCGGATCCTCCCCGGCCTCGGGGCCGGTCCGGGCTGCGACGGCGGGCGCGCCGGAACGGGTGGCGGAATCGCCATGCGTCGTCACCGCTAAAGCGTGCCCGACCGACGCAAGGTAAGACAACCGGACGGTAATAACGGTCAGGTTGCGTCGGGTCGACTCAACCCCGACTTGCGGTTTGCCGAGGGCGTGGCACTATTGAGTCAAGTTCACTCAACTTGTGGTGCGGTCGCTGCGGGCGACCCGCCGGGCAGGCCCGTTGACCTGCCCACCTTCTCGAAGCGAGGAAGCGAACATGGCACGTGCGGTCGGCATCGACCTCGGCACGACGAACTCCTGCGTCAGCGTTCTCGAGGGCGGTGAGCCCACCGTCATCGCCAACGCTGAGGGCTCGCGTACGACCCCCTCGATCGTCGCGTTCGCCCGCAACGGCGAGGTGCTCGTCGGTGAGGTCGCCAAGCGCCAGGCGGTGACCAACCCGGACCGGACCATCCGCTCGGTCAAGCGGGAGATCGGCACCAACTGGACCGTCGACATCGACGGCAAGAAGTACACCCCGCAGGAGATCTCGGCCCGCACGCTGATGAAGCTCAAGCGGGACGCCGAGGCGTACCTGGGTGAGCAGATCACCGACGCGGTGATCACCGTGCCGGCGTACTTCAACGACGGGCAGCGCCAGGCCACCAAGGAGGCCGGTGAGATCGCCGGCTTCAACGTGCTGCGGATCGTCAACGAGCCGACCGCGGCCGCCCTGGCGTACGGGCTCGACAAGGGCTCCAAGGAGCAGACCGTCCTGGTCTTCGACCTCGGTGGCGGCACCTTCGACGTGTCGCTGCTCGAGCTGGCCGAGGGCGTCATCGAGGTCAAGTCCACCAGCGGTGACAACCACCTCGGCGGTGACGACTGGGACCAGCGGATCATCGACCACCTGGTGAAGACCTTCCGCGGCGAGCACGGCATCGACCTGTCCCAGGACAAGATGGCCATGCAGCGGCTCAAGGAGGCGGCCGAGAAGGCCAAGATCGAGCTGTCCGCCGCCACCACCAGCAACATCAACCTGCCGTACATCACCGCCGGCTCGGCCGGCCCGCTGCACCTCGACGTGACGCTGAGCCGCGCCGAGTTCCAGCGCATGACGCAGGACCTGCTGGACCGCTGCAAGGGCCCGTTCGAGCAGGCCGTGAAGGACGCCGGGATCAAGATCTCCGACGTGGACCACGTCATCCTGGTCGGCGGCTCCACCCGGATGCCGGCCGTGACCGACCTGGTCAAGCAGCTCACGGGCCGCGACCCGAACAAGGGCGTCAACCCGGACGAGGTCGTCGCCGTCGGCGCCGCCCTGCAGGCCGGTGTGCTCAAGGGTGAGGTCAAGGACGTCCTGCTGCTCGACGTGACCCCGCTGAGCCTGGGCATCGAGACCAAGGGCGGCATCTTCACCAAGCTCATCGAGCGCAACACCACCATCCCGACCAAGCGCTCCGAGGTCTTCACCACGGCGGACGACAACCAGCCGTCGGTGCTGATCCAGGTGTTCCAGGGCGAGCGGGAGATCGCGGCCTACAACAAGAAGCTCGGCACCTTCGAGCTGACCGGCCTCCCGCCGGCGCCGCGCGGCGTGCCGCAGATCGAGGTCACCTTCGACATCGACGCCAACGGCATCGTCAACGTGCACGCCAAGGACCTGGGCACCGGCAAGGAGCAGAAGATGACGATCACCGGCGGCTCCTCGCTGCCGAAGGACGACATCGAGCGGATGCGCCGGGACGCCGAGGAGCACGCCGACGAGGACAAGCGGCGCCGCGACGAGGCCGAGACCCGCAACGTGGCCGAGGCGCTCCAGTGGCAGACCGAGAAGTTCCTCGCCGAGAGCGGCGACAAGCTGCCCAGCGAAAACCGGGACCAGCTCAACGAGGCCCTCGGCGAGCTGCGCAGCGCGCTCGGCGGCCAGGACATCGACAAGATCAAGGCCGCGCACGAGAAGCTGGCCCAGGTCTCCCAGCAGGCCGGCTCGCTGCTCTACTCCGCCCAGCAGGGCGAGCAGGGTGAGCAGGCCGGTCCGGGGGCGGCCGGTCCGGGCGCGGGTGCGCCCGGTGGCCCGCAGGCCGGCGGCGGCGACGACGTGGTCGACGCGGAGATCGTGGACGAGGACAAGAAGTGACCTTCGGTCCCGGACATGTTCTCCCGGCAGAGGATGAGGTAACCGCATGACGGAGAAGCCACGAGCCGCCGACCCGGGCTCGACCGGGTCGACGCCGGGTGGCTCCGCGAGCGCCGGGCAGGATGCCGGCGAGCAGCCGCGGGTGGTCATCCGTGACAAGCGCAAGATCGGCAAGACCACCGAGCAGCCGGCCTCGGACGCCGCGGCGGCGGACGCCGCGGCGGACGCGCCGGCCGAAGGGCTGGTCGAGGAGGCCGAGGTCGTGGTCGACGAGATCGAGGCCGAGGCCCCGGTCTCCGGGCCGCCGGTGGTCGACGCCCCGGCCCAGCCGAACGAGGAGGAGGCCGCCGCGGCGGCCGGCACCGCCGACGCCGAGCTGGAGTCGGTCCGCGCCGAGCTGACGGAGCGGACCCGGGACCTGCAGCGGGTGTCGGCGGAGTACGCCAACTACCGCAAGCGGGTCGACCGGGACCGCAACCTGGTGCAGGAGCAGGCGACCGGCAGCGTGCTCACCGCGCTGCTGCCGATCCTCGACGACCTGGACCGGGCCCGGGAACACGGTGACCTGGTCGGACCGTTCGGCTCGGTGGCGGAGCAGCTCACCGCCGCGCTGGGCAAGTTCGGCCTGACCGCGTTCGGCGAGCAGGGTGACCCGTTCGACCCGACCCGGCACGAGGCGGTGGCCCACCAGACCTCCGCCGACGTGACCGAACCGACCTGCGTGCAGGTCATGCGCCGGGGTTACCAGCTCGGCGAACGGCTGCTGCGGCCCGCCATGGTCGCGGTCGCCGACCCGGAGTAGTGCCGACCCGTGACGTCCCGCCCGCCCACTCCGGGCGGGCGGGACGACCGGGATACGTCCCGTGGAAGGGGGTGGACCGGTGAGTTCCAAGGACTGGATCGAGAAGGACTACTACGCCGCGCTGGGCGTGGAGAAATCCGCCTCCCCGGACGAGATCAAGAAGTCGTACCGGAAGCTGGCCCGGGAGTCGCACCCGGACCACAACCCCGGTGACCCGAAGGCCGAGGAGCGGTTCAAGGCCGTCTCCGAGGCGTACGCGGTGCTCGGCGACGAGAAGAAGCGCCGCGAGTACGACGAGATGCGCTCGCTCTTCGGCTCGGGCGCGTTCCGTCGCAACGCCCGCGGCGGCGGCCAGCCCGGCGGCATGCCGTTCGACGTCTCCGACCTGTTCGGCGGGGGCGCGGGCGGCGGCGAGGCGCGGTTCGGCGGCGGCGGCCTGGGCGACCTGTTCAGCTCGATCTTCACCGGCGGCGGCGCCGGTGGTGCGGCCCGCCCGCGCGGCCCGGCCCGGGGTCGGGACGTGGAGACCGAGGTGGCGCTGGACTTCTCCGACGCCGTTCGCGGCGTCACCCTTCCGCTCACCCTGCGCGCGCCCGGCGTCTGCGAGACCTGCCACGGCAACGGGGCGAAGCCCGGCACCCAGCCGGTCGCCTGCCCGGTCTGCCACGGGGCCGGGGTGACCACCCGCAACCAGGGGTCGTTCAGCTTCTCCGAGCCGTGCCGCAACTGCCAGGGCGTGGGCACCATCGTCGAGGAGAAGTGCCCGGAGTGCCACGGCACGGGCGGGGTGACCAAGACCCGCACCCTGAACGTCCGCTTTCCGGCCGGGGTCTCCGACGGCCAGCGCATCCGGCTGGCCGGCCGGGGCGAGCCCGGCGAGCGCGGCGGACCGGCCGGTGACCTGTTCGTCCAGGTGAAGGTCCGCCCGGACGAGCTGTTCGGGCGTACCGGGGACGACCTGACCCTGACCGTGCCGATCACGTTCGCGGAGGCGGTGCTCGGCACCGACCTGCGGGTGCCGACCCTGGACGGCACGGTGACCCTGCGGGTGCCGCCGGGTACGCCCAGCGGCCGGGTGCTGCGCGCCCGGGGCAAGGGAGTCGTACGCAGGGACGGCCGCGCCGGTGACCTGCTGGTCACGCTCGACGTGGTGGTGCCGGCGAAGGTGTCGGACGAGGCGCGAGCGGCGCTGGAGGCGTTCGCCGAACAGACCCCGCCCGCCGCCCGGGAACATCTCGACGCGCGGGTGCGTCGAGTCAGTTGACGCGGTGATTCAGGCAGCGGAGGTGAGCGGGGATGTCGGAGGAGTTCGTCGGCTCGGGTGACCCTGCCTACGAGGCCAAGGTTCTGATGATCTCGGTCGCGGCGCGGATGGCGGGCATGCACCCGCAGACCCTGCGCCAGTACGACCGGCTGGGCCTGGTTCAGGCCGGCCGGGCGGCCGGCGGTGGCCGCCGGTACAGCGTCCGGGACGTGGTGCTGCTGCGGGAGGTGCAGCGGCTCAGCCAGGACGACGGGATCAACCTGGCCGGGGTCAAGCGGATCATCGGGCTGGAGCGGCTGCTCGAGCAGGCCCAGCAGCGGGTGGCCCGGCTGGAGGCGGAGCTGGATGCCGCGTACCGCCGGATCGCCGAGCTGGAGTCGCTGGGCGGCTTCGCGCGCGGCGACCTGGTCCCCACCAACCGCACCTCCACCGCGCTCGTGGTCTGGCGCCCCCGCCGCAACCCCGACCGCTGACCCACTCGTACGCCAAGGCCGGCGCGCCCACCGGGGCCGCGCCGGCCTTCCCGTGCCCACCCCCGTCCCCGTTCCCCGGCGCGGTGCTCGCTCCCCGGGCTTCCCGCGTGGTGCTTCCACCCGTCCACGCCCGCTTCCCGCGCAATCCCGGGCATGGGTGGAACGCGATGGAGGTGTCCGGCGCGGTTTGACCTCCATGGCGTTCCACCCGCGCCGCGGCGGGAGGGTTCGGGGGAAAAGCGGGGTCCCGAGGTGGTGGGGTTCGGTAGCCTGTGAATGCGGCCAACCAACTCAATTCGGACTCCGAACTGGCAGGGGGAGCCATGGCGGAATCGGCGAAGAAGGTGGCGGAGCAGGCGGAGGAGCGGCTGGAGCAGGTGGCCGAGAAGGTCCGGGAGCGATTCGACCGGATCTCGGCGGGCGGCTTCACCGAGAAGATCAGAGAGG
Source organism: Micromonospora sp. NPDC049836 (assembly GCF_044465125.1). Lineage (NCBI taxonomy): Bacteria > Bacillati > Actinomycetota > Actinomycetes > Micromonosporales > Micromonosporaceae > Micromonospora > Micromonospora sp. NPDC049836. The sequence continues at coordinate 102,413 of NZ_JBITLH010000010.1, read as the reverse complement.
GCCGCTTCGCGGACCAGGTGGACCACGGCGTCGACCGGGCCAGAGCGGACGAGCGGCGCAAGAAGCAGGGCGGATCGGCAAGCTGACGATCCGTCGACGTGCGGGCCGGGACCCACGGGGGGTCCCGGCCCGTTCGTCGTCCCAGCGCAGCACGCGTGAGATCACCACAACGGAGCCGGTGCGGGCACGGCGGGGCCACACCCCCACCGAGGAACGGACAGCCTCAGAGCCGGCGGTTCTCCCGGACCAGACCGCCCTCGCACCAGTCCCGGTAGACGAAGAGATCCGGTCGGGCGAGCAGCACCCGGCTGTTGTGCGCCCAGTTGCGCATCAGCTCGTCACCGACCCGCTCGGCCTGCTCGACCAGCTTGCGGAAGCGGCGCTTCGGGTGGGCCCGGAAATTGGTCCGGATGCCGTCGGCCGCATAGATGTAGAGGCAGTGCAGGGCGAACCGGCGGGCCGGGCAGGCCGGGTCCATGGCCAGTTCGAAGAGCGTCCCGACCAGGTGGTCACCGGCGACCAGCAGGTCCCAGTCCTGCGGCATGGAGGTCAGCGGCACCGAGTCGGGCTGGTACGCCCACGACCGCAACTCGGCCGGCGACGGGTCGACGGGGTTGGCGAAGCCGCGGAACGTCTCTTCCTGCACGTTCACCGGCCGACCTTCCGCTTGCGCTGGCGGGGGCACCGGCCACCCGCGGACTGGCTGCTGGGGCGACACGTTAACCCGGTTGCCCCGGACAGCGGTAGACCTTCCCGGAACCAATTCGGCAACCGTTGGCCGGACCGGGTCCACCGTATGGTCGACCCGGCCCGGTCGGGGTCATTTGACCGCTTCCACCGGCAGGCGGGTCCGCGGGGCGCTGCGCCGACGCAGCCAGCGCTTGAACCACGGCATGTCGGGCAGTCGGGCCAGCACCGGGCCGGTCACCACGGTGATCAGCACGTACGCGGTGGCGAGGGCGGCCAGCTTCGGCTCGACCGGGTACGCGGCGGAGACCGCGAGCCCGGCGATGACGATCGAGAACTCGCCGCGCGGGGTCAGCGCGAAGCCGGCCCGCCAGCGACCGGGCTCGGCGATCCCGGCCCGTCGGGCGGCCAGCCAGCCGGTGGCCAGCTTGGTCGCCATGGTCACCACGGCCAGCAGCAGTGCCGGGAGCAGCACCGGCGGCATGTCCCGCGGGTCGGTGACCAGCCCGAAGAACACGAAGAAGACCGCCGCGAAGAGGTCCCGCAGCGGGGAGAGCAGTTCGGTGGCGTGGTGCGCCACCGGCCCGGAGAGGGCGATGCCGACCAGGAACGCGCCGACCGCCGCGGAGACCTGGAGCTTGGCCGCGACGCCGGCGATCAGCAGGGTCAGGCCGAGCACCCCGAGCAGCAGCGCCTCGGGGTCCTTCGCGGAGAGGGCCGCGGAGATCAGGTGGCCGTACCGGATGGCGACGGCCAGCACGGCCACCACGGTGAGCACCGCGACGGCGAGGGCGAAGCCGCCCTTGATCAGGCCGATGCCGGCGAGCAGGGCGGTGACCAGCGGCAGGTAGAGGGCCATCGCCAGGTCCTCGATCACGAGGACGGAGAGGATCACCGGGGTCTCCCGGTTACCGACCCGGCCGAGGTCACCGAGCACCTTGGCGATCACCCCGGACGAGGAGACCCAGGTGACGCCGGCGAGCACCACCGCGGCCACCCAGCCCCAGCCGAGCAGCAGCGCGAACGCGAAGCCGGGCAGTGCGTTGAGCACCGCGTCGATCACGCCGGCCGGGGCGGCCGAGCGGAGGTTGCCCACCAGCTCGTTCGCGCTGTATTCCAGGCCGAGCATGACGAGCAGCAGGATGACGCCGATCTCCGCGCCGACGGCGAAGAACTCTTCGCTGGCGTTGAGCGGCAGCAGGCCGCCGTGGCCGAAGGCCAGGCCGGCGAGCAGGTACAGGGGAATGGGCGAGACACCGAACCGGCGGCTCAGCCGGCCGAGCAGGCCGAGCAGGAGCAGCAGTGCGCCGACCTCGACGAGCAGAGTTGTGGTTTCGTGCATCCGCGCCTCAGCCGTCCGGATCCGCTTCGGCGAGGATCGCCGTCACGCCGTCGAGCCCTTGGCGGGTGCCGACCACGACCACCACGTCCCCGGCCGCGAAGCGGAAGGTGGGGTCCGGGGAGACGATCACCTCGCCCTGCCGCAGCACGGCCACGATGGACGCGCTGGTGCGGGTCCGGGCCCGGGTGTCGCCGAGCGGACGGCCCACGTAGCGGCTGCCGGCCGGGATGACGACCTGCTCGGTGAGCAGCCCGGCGGCCTGCTCGCGCAGCCCGGCGAGCTGGCCGAGCATCAGCGACGCGCCGAGGATGTCGGCCAGCGCCTCGGCCTCGTCATCGGTGAGCGGTATGTCCGCCTGGCAGGCGTCCGGATCGTCGGGGTCGTAGAGGACCAGGTCCCGCCGGCCGTTGCGGTGGGAAACCACGCCAAGACGGCGGCCGGACTCCGTCACCAGATCGTGACGTACGCCGATCCCCGGTAGGGCAGTCTGTTCGACACGTACTCGCACCCGGGTGAGGCTACCTGTGCTGGAGGCGTGATGGACCGACGACCGGGTCACATGCTGATCATCCTGTTGTTCCTGCCCGCCCTGGCGGCGTGCTCGATCGGGGACGTGCGCCGGCCGCCGCCGGACCGGGCGTCCACGTCGTCCCGGCCGGTCGCCAGCGCGCCGCCGGTGGCGGACGTCGACGAGGTACGCCACGTCGGGGTCGCCGTCGCCGCGCGGTACGACCGGCCGCGCGTCGAGTTCGTCGACGCCGAGCGGGCGTACGCCCTCTTCGCCACCTGCGACGGCCGGCCACCCGGGCGGGACTGCCCGGCGCTGCTCTTCGCCACCGGGGACGGCGGCCGGTCCTGGCGGGCGCTGCCGCACCCCCGCCCGATGGCCGAGAACCAGCAGCTCTACGCCCCGAACGGGCTCCTGGTCCTGGGCGCCGAGCCGTTCGGCTGGTACGCCTCGACCGACGGTGGCGCCACCTTCACCCATTACCCGGGGGTGTCGCCGCCGCCCGGCCTGACCGGGCCGGAGGGCCGCTTCCAGGTGACCGACGAGGGTGGCGGGCGGGTGGCCCGGTGGAACGGTCGGCGCCTGCGCCCGCTGGCCACCCAGCCCGGCCTGCCCCGGGTGCAGGACGTGACCGAGGCCGGTGACCTGCTGGTGGCGGCCGGTGCCGACGAGGGCGGCCGGCCGTACGCGGCGGTCTCGACCGACCAGGGCCGGAGCTGGCAGCGGACGGCGGTGCCCGCGTCGGAGGACCCGGTCGGTGTGCTCCGCCCGGTGCGCGCGCCGGACGGCGAGCCCTGGCTGGTCGGCGAGCGGCCGGACCGGATCAGCTTCCCGGCGCTCTGGCAGTGGCGGGGAGTGTGGCAGCCGGTACCGGCCGAGGGGCACCCACGCCTGGTCCTCTCGGTGGCGCCGGTCGGCGCCGGGCGGGTGGGGGTGACCGGCCCGGACGGCGTGGGCCTCGTGGTCGACGGCCGGTACAAGCGGGTCGACTGGCCGGTCCGGCCCGAGCAGAGCCTGAGCCTGTTGCGGGACGGGACGTTGCTGGCGCGTGGGCGGGACGAGATCGTGCTGAACGTCGGTCCGGTCGGCAACCGGCGCTGGATCAGGCTGCTGCTGGCCACCGACTGACGATTCCTCCCCGGCCGGCGCGACGTGGCGTGCCCGCCGGCCCGACCGGTGGCGGCCGTCCCGGCGGAGGAGCGGCGTGGTCGGCGGCGGCCGTCCCCCACGGGGACCGGCGTGGTCGGTGGCGGCGTCTCCGCCGGGGCCGGACTGCGCCGGCCCCGGCGCGGGCTCAGCGGAGCCCGGCGAAGAACTGCCGGAGATCGCCGACCAGCACGTCGGTCGCCTCGTGCGCGGCGTAGTGCCCGGCGACGTCCCCGCGCCGCTCGGGGCCGGCGTCGAAGCTGTGCCAGCTGACGATGTTGGCGTGGTCCCGGTCGGCGAAGCGGCGGATCGACTGGAAGTCGCCGGGGAACATGGCCAGCCCGGTGGGTGCCGTGGTCGGGCCGGTCGGCTGCTCGGTGGCGTGCGCGTCCTCCCAGTAGAACCGCATCGACGAGCCGGCCGTGCCGGTGAACCAGTAGATGGCGATGTTGGCCAGGACGAAGTCCGGGTCGAGGCTTTCGTCGAAGAGCTGGCCGTTCCAGGCGAGCAGGCCGACGGGCGAGTCGGCCAGCGCGAACGCGAGGGTCTGCGGCTGCTGGCTCTGCACCTGGTTGAAGGAGAACTTGTTCTCGTAGAACCACTGGAGGTGCTGCAACGCGGCCTGGTCCGCCTCGGAAAGCCCCTGGAACTCGGCCGGATCGCCGGACGGGAACGAGAAGAGTTGGGTGACGTGCACGCCGAGCACGTGCTCGGCGTCGACGCGGCCCAGTTCGGGGGAGATCATCGAGCCGGCGTCGTTGCCGACGGCGCCGTAGCGGTCGTACCCGAGGCGGGCCATCAGCGTCGCCCAGGCGCGGGCGGTGCGGTAGCGGTTCCAGCCGGCGCTGCGGGTCGGGCCGGAGAAGCCGAAGCCGGGCAGCGACGGGATCACCAGGTGGAAGGCGGGCGCGGCCGGGTCGGCCGGCGCGGTGAGCGGGGTGATCACGTCCAGGTATTCGACCACCGAGCCGGGCCAGCCGTGGGTGAGCACCAGCGGGGTGGCGTCCGGCCGGGACGACCGGACGTGCAGGAAGTGGATCTCCTCGCCGTCGATCTCGGTGATGAACTGCGGGTGGGCGTTCAGCCGCGCCTCGACCGCCCGCCAGTCAAAGGTCTCCAACCAGTACGTCGCCAGCTCGCGGACCCGGTCGGGCGGCGCCCCCGAGGCGGCGCCGCCGCCCCGCCGCGCGCCCGGCCCGGTGGTCCGCCGCCGCCGGGCGGCGCGAGATCGGCAGAGCGGGGTGGGGGGGAAGAGTGTTTGGTCGTGTGTA